>DAOUDU010000097.1:0-4368 GCA_034430775.1 Anaerolineales bacterium
GACGGAAGCAGTGATACAACAACGCGAAGAAGCACTTTCCTCCAGCGGATGTTTTTCCAATGTAATGGTCAGGCGTTTTATCTGGTCGGAGAGGTATGAAACCAAGCGGTACATCGGGTTACTTAATACGTACTCCGACCATATGCGTCTTCCGGATCGGATACGTGAAAATCTGACTGAAGGTGTAGCGGAAGTAATAAATAAAAATGGCGGATTTATCCATAAGCCTTACTTATCGGTCCTCTACGTTGGGAAAAAAGCAGCCTAAGCGGCGGATGAAGATGCCTTCCGGTTCCCCGCATAGGGTGCGAGATGTTGTATCCTTCGCGTCCCCGGCCCGTTCCAACCAGGGCGGGCTTTGCGGCGAGCATTGGAAATGCAGGGCGGGGGCATCCGCGCAATCCGCTGATTCCGTGAAATCCGCGTACAATGGTTTTCGATTTGCGGCAGTATAAAACTTTACAAAGAGGGGTAATGCACTTCACGATTTACCTGGCCGACCGGTATCATGCCGGTATCCGCCAATCCGGCGGTGAGGGCACTGCCTTCTGGACGGAGATGGAATTCGTCCACTGGTACCTGATCCGGGTGCTGTCCGAGTTTTACGAATCGCCCCTGTTGCTCCCGGATTCCCTAGCGGCGGTGTATATTGACCGGGAATTCCTCACCCGGTTCCTGTCCTCGGACGACGCGGTGTTGAGTGATCTTTCGGAGCGGCTTGTGGGGTTCCGCATTCTGCAAAAGGATTGCCGGATCACTCCGTACGCGGGGATGCGGGAGGCGGAAATGGAATTGGAATTAATAAAGGAAGCCCGCGACGATCGGAAGGTAATCGGCGAAATTAATTCCGGAATAATCCGGAAACCGGTGATTCTGGATCGAACGTGTGAAAAAGAATCGCCGAAATTCATACGGGCGGCATTCCCTGAATGCCGGGTGGAATTCCGGGGATTTGGACGGTTCCTCGGCTATAGCGATTTAAACCCAATCTTGTTTTGGACTCCATTGCTGGTGTTGAAGTATTTCTACACAAAATACATCCCGGCGGGCGGAGAAATCATTCCCATTCTCGCGGCGGTCTCGCGCAGCGCGGGTTGGATGCACGCCGCCCGGCGGATCGGCGGCGATAACCACCACGCGCTGGCCTCGGAGGGTACGCGGGCAGTGATGAAGAGATATGCTGCCTCCTGAGACCGGCGCGTGAATATTAATCGCCGGATAATCCTCTTGCCTATCCCGACCTCCCACCTCCATCGGGCTGGAACACATAGAAGGAAGTGATGACCCCTCCCTTCTTCCCGTGTCACGGGAAGAAGGGAGGGCAGGGGAGGGGGGATAGGACAGAGGAAGGGCGGGGATGAGGGTGCCATTGTTGGACTTCCACGGAAATTTCCTTTATCATCATCACGCATCGCCAAGGACGACCCGGATATGAAACCATCCCTACCCGGCCCCGCCTATCGCATCCAGACAGCCCGTCTCGTCGTCCGCTGCTGGGACCCGAAGGACGCGCCGCTCCTAAAGCAGGCCGTCGATGACAACATCGGGCATCTCCTGCCCTGGATGACCTGGGCGCAGCAGGAACCCGAAACCTTGCAGGCCAAAATCGAACGTCTGCGGCTATCCCGCGGTAAGTTTGATCTCGACCAGGATTACGGATACGGTGTCTTTGCTCCCGATGAGTCCGCCGTCCTCGGCGCCGCCGGATTGCATAAGCGGCTCGGCGAAGGGGCGCGGGAAATCGGATACTGGATCCACCGCGGTCATCTTAATCAGGGATTGGCCACCGAAGTAACGGCCGCGCTGGCGAAGGTGGCGTTTGAGGTGGATGGTGTCGACCGCGTGGAAATCCATTGCGACCCGAAAAACGCGCGCTCCGCGGCGGTTCCCCGCAAACTCGGTTTTACCCTGGAAGCGACCCTCCGCCGGCGGTTGCCCGCCGGCGACGGGAACCTCCGGGATACGATGATCTGGACTCTTTTCAAGGCGGACTATCCCGCCAGCCCGGCCGCCGGCGCCGTGATCCAGGCGTTTGGCGCAGCCGGATGCCGGATAATTTAAAGAGGTTTCACGGATATGCGTTGCCATGCTGAGCGGCCCCGGCCCGCAAGGCGGAGCCGGGACGGGCTGCTCTCGCGCAGCGTGGGAAGCGAAGCATCCCCTCCCGCTGAGGATGAGCTCCCAGTGTATTCTTGCATCCGTCTTTTTCAATTGATTCAAAGGGTGGGCGGTTGATGCGTAGCGAACGCGAAATGATGGAGCTCATTCTGAACACCGCCCGCGCGGATGAACGCATCCGGGCGGTCATCCTGAACGGCTCGCGCGCCGATCCCGAGGCCAAGCGGGATATCTTTCAGGATTACGATATTGTCTTTCTCGTCACGGAGGTGGCGTCCTTCCGGCGGAATCCGGAATGGATCGATTGCTTCGGGGAACGCATGATCCTCCAGACGCCGGATGCTATGGGGGATTCGCCGCCTCGCGCCGACGGCGGGTATGCTTACCTGATGCAATTCGCGGACGGCAACCGGATCGATCTGACACTGGTTCCGGTGGAAAAAATCGGCGAACGGGAGCGCGACAGCCTGAGCGTGCTGCTTCTGGATAAAGACGGGATCGTTGAGCCGTTCCCGCCTCCCAGCGCCGCCGGCTATGCGCCCAAACCGCCGACGCCCAAGCAGTTCGCCGATTGCTGCAATGAATTCTGGTGGTGTTGCCCGTATGTGGCCAAGGGATTGTGGCGGAGGGAATTTCCATACGCCCGGTACATGCTCGACACGGCTGTCCGCGGGCAGTTATTGAGAATGCTCGAGTGGTATGCGGGTGTGAAGAACGGTTTTGTGTCCGGAGCGGGCAAGTATGGAAAGCACCTCGAAACCGTGCTTGAACCGGAATTATGGAAGATGCTGCTAAAAGGATACGATGATGCCGGAATCGAGAACACCTGGGGTGCGCTGGAGGCGATGGGCGCGCTCTTCCGGATCGCCGCCGGGAAGGTGGCAAAGCATTTCGGGTTTCAATACCCGCTCGGCGATGATGAACGGGTCAGCGCCCACCTGCGGCATGTGCGGGAATTGCCGGCCAGCGCCGGGGAAATCTATTGCCCGGCGGCCGGATTGCACGGGGGCGCCGTTGCGCCCAAACATGGAGATGGAAAATGACCGTCAAACAGGCTGTCCTCGATCGTGTCCGGATGATGAACAAACTTGTCACGAATAGGATCCTGATCCATATCGCCGGAACGCGATTCGGACACTTTGCCGTCTTGACGCATACCGGAAGAAAATCCGGAAAACCGTATCGTATCCCCATCATCGCCGAGCCGGTGAAAAACGGCTTCGTCATCGCGTTGACGTACGGGAAGAAAGTGGATTGGGCCGCCAACGTGCTAGCCAAAGGCGGTTGCTCGTTGAAATGGAAGAATGCCGATTACCCACTCCGAAATCCGGAATTTGTTGGTAGGGAAACCGCGCTGGAGGCGTTTCCCGTGCTTTTCCGCGCGGGATTGCGGGCGGCGGGGATAGAGTATTTTCTGCGTCTTTCCGCATAATTCCTTTTCCGAGAAGGGTTCTCCGTCAGCAAAATGGCATGCCATGTCCTGCGGGCGGCAACGTGTATCGCCGCGGAGGAGAATTTTTCCCGCCCGCCCGAATCCCGCTCTTGGTGGAAAAACTCAGTGGTAACACGGATAGACATCTTGTAAGGGTGGATATCTGCGCCCGGAAGCCCCCGGTTTACGTTGTATTTCCATCCCCCGTTTTTTACAGCCATTAATATTGCGCAAATAATTATAAACGGAACTCTCTGTTGGGTTTCCGGGTGTATCGTTAATTCATGATCATCCGCCCGTTTCTTGCCAGCGGCCGGAGGTGCCTGTTGGGCGCCTGAACAAGACCGCTTCCCTGGTAGTCAATCGACAACCCGGACCGCGCCCCGGCCTCTTCTCAGACCTCGGCTTCGGGAAGGGAGCCCTACGTCTGCCGGCCGTTTTCCCCCGTATCGTCTTCGCCCTCGCGCTTCTGCTCGCCGTGGTAAACCTTGTCGTCATTCTCCTGACGGATAATCCGCAGCTGCGGATTATCGTTTCGGACGCAGCCGGCCCGTTGATCGACTTCGGCGCATGCCTGATTCTCTTCTGGGCTGCCCGGAAAACCGCCGCATACTATAGGGATTTAGCTGTCGCCTGGATTCTCTTCGCCTTATCGATGTTGATGTCGGCCCTGGGAGGGATCATATGGTTTGTCCTGGAAGTGATCCTGAAGGTCGACCCCTTCCCGTCCGTCGCGGATGTTTTCTACCTGGCGCATTACCCCCTCTTGCTGACCGGTCTGTTTTTTTATTGGAAAGGCGCGCAACCGTCAGCGAGTT
>DAOUDU010000098.1:0-12307 GCA_034430775.1 Anaerolineales bacterium
AAGAGACCGAGCAGCAGACCCGCGATGGCGCCGAGGCCGGCGGCCAAAGCCCAAAGGTCGCTGTTCGGATCGAACACCGACCAGCCCCAGATCCATCCCCACATATATCCCACCAGCGCGCATGTGAACACGCGAAAGAGGCGGTGGATTAATCCTTTGGTCATCTGCGTCTTCACAATTATGAATGATCTGCTCTCGATAGCGGATCGTCCATGGTCAGCCTTCGCGCAGGATCAACCGCTCCCGCTTCACATCCACCGTCATGTCTTCCAGCCCCAGCGCCGCCAGCGCCTCGTCCGGCCTTCCCGTGGCTTCCGCCGTGAGGCTGAGCCGCATGCGCAGGATGCCGTCCTCGAGCGCCAGCGAAAGGATCCGCGGCCGCAGGTCGTACGTTTTCCCGCGCCGCTCGCGCGTAAGCGTTGCACTGCCCATCAAGCGCTCGATCCGCTGCGGCAGATCCTCCGGCCACGCGCCTTCCACCGGCTCGGCCGAATAATCGCCCGCCCGGATGATTTTTTCCAATCCGGGCGCTCCTTCCGCAAGCGCCTCCACCTGCACGATCCGCATCCCCGGCGGCGTATGCGCGTTCAAGGCGCGCGCGGCCTCTTCCGGGTAGCACGCCTGGCTGGTCTCAATATCCACCAGCTCATTCACGCCGAGCGCGCCGAGCGGCAGCGCCGCGCCGATCTGGATTTTCGGATGCGGGTGGAAGCCGGCGGAATACGCGATCGGGATTTCCGCCCGGCGCAGCAGCCGCTCCCAGGCGCGCTGCAGGTCCAAGTGGCCGGTGTAACGCATCGCCTCGGTCTTGGCGAAGAGGATCCGGTAGAAGGTCCGGGTCATTTCGGGCGCGCCGTCGGGCAGAATTGCGCTTCCACCGGAAGCGCGTCGCGCAGCTCGCGGAAGGTGGTGAGGATCCCGCACCCAAAACACTCCTCGCGGCAGTCGCCGCGGGTGCGGCCCGCCAGGCTCGCCTCGTATTCGCGGCGCAGATAATCCTTGCGCACGCCCACGTTGATGTGATCCCACGGGAAAATTTCGTCCGCCGCGCGCTCGCGGTGTGTGTAGAAAGCCGGGTCGAGCCGGGCCTCCTCGAAGGCCGCGTTCCACGCGGCGCTCTGGAAGCGTTCGGTCCAGGCGTCGAACCGCGCCCCGTTTTTCCAGGCGCGCTCGATCACCTCGCCCATCCGCCGGTCGCCGCGCGCCAGGCGCGCCTCGAACAGAGTCGCCTCGGGCGGGGTCAGGTCGAGCTTGAGCCCGGGGCCGCGCATCTCCCGCCGCAGCAGATCCTGCTTGGCCTGGATCTGTTCGCGGCTGTCCATCGCCATCCACTGAAAGGGCGTGTGCGCCTTGGGGATGAGCGTGCCCACGCCGGCGTGTACTTCCGCCCGCCGGCCCAAGCTCCGCCGTCCTTCGGCCAGCACCGCGCGCGAGAGTTCCGCGATCGCGCGCACGTCGTCGGCCGTCTCGCGCGGGTGGCCGATCATGAAATACAGTTTGACCGTCGTCCACTTGCGGCTGTAGATCTCGCGCACGGTATCGATCAGCTGCTGCGCGGCGATCGGCTTGTTGAGGATCGCGCGCATGCTCTCGGTCGCGGCTTCCGGCGCGAGGGTGAAGTTGCCGCCGCGGCTGCCGCGCAGCGCCTCGACCAGGCCGACCGAGACGGTCTCGATCCGCAGCGAAGGCAGCGAGATGCGCAGGTGCGCGCCGCGGAACGTCTCGGCGAGCGCGCGCACCAGTTCGGTGATGTGCGAGTGGTCCGACGAGGAAAGCGACAGCAGCGCCACCTCCTCGTAGCCGGTGTTGCCGAGCGCGGCCTCGATCGAAGCGACGATATCCGAAACGCTCCGCTCGCGGATCGGGCGGGTGACGTGCCCGGCTTGGCAAAAGCGGCAGCCGCGCGTGCAGCCGCGCATGATCTCGATCGCATACCGGTTGTGGACGGTTTCCAGGTACGGGACGACCGGCCGCAGCGGGGGCGGCGGCAGGCTCGGGACGATCCGTTTGACGATCGGGAACCGCGGCCGCTTGTCCGGCTCCCCGGTCCCGGTCGGCGGAACGATCCGGGAAAGAGTCCCATCGGCGTGATATTCCGGCCGGCACATCTCCGGCACGTACATTCCCCATACGCCTGCCATCCGGTACAGCGTGGAGAACCGCGATGCGCCGCTGCGCTTGCGCCAGCGCAGGATGTCCACCAGCTCAAGGATCAGTTCCTCGCCTTCGCCGACGGCGAACGCGTCGAAAAAATCCGCGACCGGCTCGGGGTTGAACGCGCCATGTCCGCCGCCCACGACCAGCGGATGGTTTTCCCCGCGCTCCGAAGCCCGCAGCGGGATGCCCGCCAGATCCATCGCGTGCAGGGCATTGGTGTAGAGCGATTCGTAGGGCAGCGTAATGCCCAACAGGTCGAACTCCGCGGCCGGGCGGCGGCTTTCCAGTGAGAACAGCGGGATCTCTTCCCGCCGCATCGCCGACTCCATATCGCTCCACGGCAGAAAGACCCGCTCGGCGAGCGCGTCCGGCCGCGCGTTGATGATCTCGTACAGGACCGCCAGCCCGAGGTTCGACATCCCGATGTCGTAGATGTCCGGGAAGAGAAGCGCGACGCGGACCGGCGTGGAATCCCAATCCTTGACCGACTGGTTCAGCTCGCCGCCGGTGTAGCGGCCGGGCCGCTCCACGTGCGGCAGGATGCGGGGCAGGATGCGGGAGATCGTTTCGGGGTTCATAGGGGAATAACTTTACCATGCGACTGTCCTAACCCCCTCTCCCGGCCGAACTCTCGAAAACACACCGAGGGTTCGGCCCCCCTCTCCCCCTTCCCCGTAAGGGGAAGGGGGAGAGGGGTTGGGGAGAGGGGGTTAGGACAGGATCGGGAAAGGGGAACGGGGAGAGGGGTCGGGGGCGAGGGGGTTAGGACAGGATCGGGAAAGGGGAACGGGGAGAGGGGTTGGGGAGAGGGGTGCCGAAACCCCGGTGATCATCCGGGGTTGAGGCGGGGAGCGGGGGTTAGGACAGGGGCGAAGGGGCAGGGGGAAGGGCAAAAATCGGTTCGTCATGCCCGAGTGATCTTATCGGGCATCCAGGGATTTGAATGCGTATCTCATGGATTCCCGCCAAGAACGCGCGGGAATGACGATCGCGGTAGCGTGGTTCTATTCGACCCCGCCGATTTCCCAGAATGTGATTTCCGGCGGGCACAGGAAGCGGACCCGGGGCGCGCCCATGCCTTCCATGCCGATCCCGCGGCTGACGTATAGAGTCATCCGGTCGACAAGGTACCGGCCGGCCTCGAAGCGTTTGCCGTACAGCGAGGAAGCGTAGATCGCGCCCAGGCCGGGGATGCGCACCTGGCCTCCGTGCGTGTGGCCGCTGAGCATAAGGTCCACACCCGCCGCGGAGGCGTCCGGCGCGAGATCGGGCGTGTGATACAGGAGGATCGTGAACCGTTCGGGCGGGATGCTCCCCGCCAGGGCGCGCAGCTTCGGCCCGTCAACGGACGGTTTGTGCGTGCAGTCCAGGCCGATCAGGTCGAACGCGCGCCCGTTATGCCGGAGTGTGACCTTTTCCCCGTGCAGGCAGCGGATGTTGGCAAATCCCTCGAGTAGATGCGGCAGCACCTCCGGTTGATCGACCGGCGGACTGCCCGGGACGGCGAACACGCCCAGAGGCGCATTCCACTCGCCGATCAGCGTCCGCACATCGGCCCAGGCTTCCGGATCGAGCGTGAAGGACAGGTTGAGGAAGTCGCCGGAAAAGAGGATCAAATCCGGCCGCAGATCGCGGATCATCCGTTGAAGTTCCGCTTCGCGCCCGGTCATCCGTTCCAGGTGCAGGTCCGCCAGATGAAGGATTGTCAGCGGCGGTCCCGCCGGCCGCTTCGGGGACCGCAAGGCCTGGCGCACAAGCCCGATATGGTGCGGTTCCACCCAAAAGGCGTAAATGGCGAGGAGCGTTCCGGCCGCCTGGAAAAGGAAAAACCAGGGCGGCGGCAAATAGGCAAACGGGAGCCGCAGAACCGCCATCAGCAGCGCCGGCGGTTTGGCCGGCCCGAAGGATTTTTTCGACGGCGGCAGCGCGGCGATCAGCGCCCAATCGGCAAGGAAGAAGCACAGGAGGATTGCCGCCTGAGTCCACTCTCCGCGGCTGGGGATGACCGCCATTACCAGGAGCAGCACGGCGAACACCGGCCAGGGCAGCCGCTCGATCCGCTGGGCGAATTCGATCAGGACGTGGAAGGGTCCGCCGGTTGTGCCGGGGAACCATTTACGGCCGGTAAAGTTCGGGTTGTCCATCGTCCCCCATTCTACCAAGGGAAGGATAGGGTTGTATAATCATCGTCACCGCATTTGCCTTGGGCGCGGGGCGGCAGGCAGAAAAACCGGAGGTTTTATGGCGCGTCTGTTTTTCCCGGAGGATTTCCTTTGGGGGGCGGCAACCGCCGCATACCAGATCGAAGGCGCATGGAAAAAAGACGGCAAGGGGGAGAATATCTGGGACCGTTTTTCGCACCAAAAACACCACATCCTCGGCGGAGATACGGGAGACGACGCCTGCGATCACTACCGGCTGATGCCGAAGGACGTCGTACTGATGAAAACCCTCGGCCTGCAGGCCTACCGGTTTTCCATTTCCTGGACGCGTGTCCTGCCACAGGGGCGCGGCCGGGTCAATCCCAGAGGCTTGGGTTTTTACGACCGTCTGGTCGATAAACTCCTCGCCGCCGGGATCATCCCCAACGCCACCCTCAACCATTGGGATTTTCCACAGGCGCTGGAGGACCTCGGCGGCTGGCCGGACCGGCGCAGCGCGGACTGGTTCACGGATTATGCCCGCGTCGTTTTCGATAAACTCGGCGACCGCGTCGCGATGTGGGCGACTCACAACGAACCCTTCATCGTCGCCTTCCTCGGGTACGCCACCGGGGATTTCGCGCCGGGCAGGGCGGATTATCAGATGGCCGTCCGCGCGGCGCACCATCTGCTGCTCGGACACGGCCAGACGGTGGATCTCTACCGCCAGCTGGGTTGCAAGGGGAAGATCGGCATCGTTCTGGATCACCCATGGTATCTGCCGGCTTCCAACAGTCCCGGGGATATCGCCGCCCGCAACCGGACCTATGATGCCGGGCAGGGATTATTTCTCGAGGCGATTTTCCACGGGCGTTACCCGGAGCTGCTCTCCACCTGGAGCAAATCGCTCAACCCCGATGTCCAGCCCGGGGACATGAAACAAATCTCCCGCCCGATAGACTACCTCGGAATCAACCATTACAACACGGTGGCGATCGGGTTCTCCTCCCGCGGGGGATTCCTGAAAAACTGCCGCGAGGAAATCAGTTCGCCGGGTATGGGGAAGACCTTTGTGGGTTGGGGAATCAATCCGGCGGGAATGACCGCGGTGCTCGAGAGCATCCGCGATAACTACGGCAACCCGCCGGTTTACATCACCGAGAACGGCACCGCGATGGAGGATGCGCCGGATTCCAAGGGTTTCGTCGAGGATTGGGGACGGGTGGAATACCTGCGTTCCTACCTGCGCGCGGTGCATGACGCGCTCGGAAGCGGATGCGACGTGCGCGGATATTTTGTCTGGAGCCTGATGGACAATTTCGAGTGGGCACACGGATACGAGCCGCGGTTCGGGATCGTGCGCACGGATTACAAAACCAAGCGCCGGATACCCAAGCGCAGCGCGTTGTGGTATCGCGAAGTGATACAGCAAAACGGATTGGACGAGTAACCCCCGCCTTCCTCCCCCATTTGCCTCATGAAAAAAAATTGATAATAGAAAAAACCTCTGAAGCAAATGGGGGAGGATAGAGGAGGGGGAGGGAAGGAGGGGCAGTTTTTCTCTTTCTCTCCGCCATGCCCGACCCACACCCGATCTCTTACTGCTTCCCATCTCCATTCTGTCCTAACCTCCTCTCCCCGCCTTCATACCGGAAGAACACCGGTGCTTCGGCACCCCTCTCCCCCTTCTCCGTAAGGCCCTGTCCCTGAGCGGAGCGAAGGGAGAAGGGGGAGAGGGGTCGGGGGAAAGGGGGATAGGACAGTGCCCGATTGACCATCCCTCCCGCACTCTGGTAAAATCCGGCCCCGGCGTTGTACCCTTCGCCGTCGGCCGAAAAAAAGGCCGAATCTCCCGGGGCGGTTGAGATACCGCCCGCATTCCACGAAAGGGCTTGACGATGAAAGTACTTCTCCTTAAGGACGTCTACAAATTGGGCCGGGCAGGGGACGTGAAGAAGGTGGCGGACGGATACGGCCGCAACTTTCTTGTCCCGCAGAGACTCGCGATGCTGGCCACACCGGGCGCCATAAAGCAGGCGGAAAAAATCCGCCAGACGGCGCTCGCCGAACGCACGCGGCTCAACCAGGAAATGGGTGCGGTCGCGGAAAAGCTTCAGGCGGTCTCCCTGACCTTCATCGCCCGCGCCGGCGAAACCGGCCGGCTCTACGGGTCGATCACCACCGGCGATATTTCCGCTGCGATCGAACGCGAGACCGGCATGCATATCGACCGCCGTCACATCGCCCACCAGCCGTTGCGCGATTTGGGCACCCACAAAGTGGCTATTCGCCTGACGGTCGACCTCATCCCGGAAATCACGGTTTTGGTGAAGAGCGAGGCCGAGGATGAAAAGCCGGCCGAAGAGGCGCCGGCGCCGGTGCCGGTGCCCGACGCACCCGAAGCACCCGAAGCGCCCGCCTCCCCCTCCGCCTAGACCGGCCGCCTCCCGCAGGCAAAGGACCGGCGTGTGATGGGTGATACCCTTGGCAGCCTGCTGCGCCAGAAACGAGAATCCCTCGGCCTGACCCTGGAAAGGGTCGAGGGATCTACGCGCATTCACGTAAAGCATCTGCAGGCGATTGAATCCGACGATCTCAGCAGCATCCCCTCGGTCACCCAGGCGCGCGGCTTTATTCGTAATTACGCCGCCTTCCTCGGCATGAGCCCGGAGGAGATTGCGGCGCAGATTGGCGGAACCCGGCCGCGGCCTTCCCCGCCGCCGGCGCCATCCGGCATGCCGGCCGCCTCCAACGAATCGGAATCCTCAATAGGCCGACCGGCTCCGCCGTCGGGCGCCACCCGCCCCCGTGCGCCAATCACCACACCGGTCGTTTCCCGGCCGGGCGGGGGGGGCATCGGAACGCGTCCGATACCGGCGGCGTCACGCGTGCGGAATTGGTTCCGGTTGGATATCCTGCTGGGAGCCGGTGTGACCCTGGTGGTTGGCGCACTCCTCGTGTGGGGCGGCTACCACGTCGTCCTTAGTTTGAAAGCCCCGTCAACCCCCGTTGCGACGGAATCGATCGTCCCGGTCGACTCGCCATCCGCCGCATCGGATGGCCCCTCCGCCGGCCTCACCCCCGCCGGGACCGGCATCGACGCCGCTCCTTCCGGCACCGGCACACAACTCCCGTCAACCGAAGGCCAGACGCCGCAGGCGAGCGAATCGGGATCCGCCGTCACCCCGGGGATCGTTTCACTGGATACGCCCATCCCCACGGCGTTTCCCACGCCTCTCGGCGGGGTTTACACGGATGTCCGCATCCATCTCGTCATCCTCCAGCGCGCCTACCTGCAGGTGGATGTGGACGGAAAAACGATGTTTGCCGGCCGGGTCCAACCGGACGAAACGTATGATTACGTCGGCCAGCGGACAGTCACCATTTCCACCGGCAACGGCGCCGGAATCCGGGTGATCTTCAACGGCATCGATGAAGGGCCGATGGGCCGCTTCGGCGCGGTGGTATCCCATACCTACACCCCGACCGGCGTCCTTACGCCCATTCCCACGGTCACCCAAACGCCGACCATCACGCCCACGTCGGCCGATATGCCGGTCCCCTGATGCCCGCCCACCGCACATATCATCTGATCACGCTTGGCTGCGCCAAGAACACGGTGGATTCGGATTCCATGGCGGCGCTGCTTTCCCGGGGAGGATGGACGCCCGCGCGCAGCCCCTCCCGCGCCGATGTGATCGTCGTGAACACCTGCGGTTTCATCGATGCCGCGCGCGCCGAATCGATCGAAACATTGCGCAAGCTCGCCGCCGCCAAACGCCCCGGCCAGCAGCTGATCGCGGCGGGCTGCCTTTCCCAGCGCAGCGGCGCGGACCTGGTGCGCGCGATACCCGGCCTGGATGCGATTCTGGGCACCCGGCGCTGGATGGACATCCTCTCGGTGATTGAGCGGCTTCGGCCCGGGTCCGATTCCCCGCCCGTCGTCCACCTCCCCGCGGTGGATGCCGTCGGCACCGATGAACGGGATGTGGTGCGTGCGGCGGTCCGCGGCGCCAGCGCCTATCTTAAGATCGCCGACGGCTGCCGGCGGCCGTGCGCCTTCTGCGCCATCCCCGCGATCAAGGGAACGCTCGTCTCGCGCCCGAAGGAACGCATCCTCGAGGAAGCGACGATCCTCCAGGATACCGGCGTGCGTGAGCTGGTGCTCCTGGCGCAGGATACGACCGCATACGCGAGCGATCTCGGTCAGCGCGACGGGCTGGCCGGCCTTCTCGAAGGCATCGCAACCGCCGCGCCGCGCATCGATTGGATCCGGATCCTGTATGCCTATCCCGGCGCCGTAAGCGACCGGTTGATCGACGTGATGGCGTCGCTCCCGCAGGTGGTCCCGTATCTGGATATCCCGCTTCAGCACGCCCATCCCGGTATGCTCCGCAGGATGAACCGCCCGGCGGATATCGATTGGGTGCGGCGCACGATCGGGCGGATGCGCGGCCGGCTGCCCGGACTGGCCGTGCGGACCGCGTTCATTGCGGGTTTTCCGGGGGAAAGCGATGCGGAGTTCGAAGCGCTGCTGGCCTTTGTGCGCGAGATGCGGTTCGACCGGGTCGGATGCTTCCTGTATTCGCGCGAAGAAGGAACGGCGAGCGCGGCACTGCCCGACGACGTGCCGCCCGCGCTCAAGCGGGAACGCCGCGGCGCCTTGATGGAATTGCAGCAGGGGATCTCGCTTGAAATGAACCGGGCGTGGATCGGGCGGCGGATGGATGTTCTGGTGGAGGGGCGCCAAAAAGGATTGATTGTCGGCCGTTCCTTCCGCGATGCGCCCGAAGTGGACGGCGTGGTGCTGCTCGAGGGCGATGCGCCGCTGGGAGCGATGGTGCGCGCCCGCATCACCGGCGCCCTTCCCTACGACCTGACCGGGGTGGTGGAGAATCAAAAAACGGCCGGAGCCAAACCCCGGCCGTCGAAGGCGCGTACCACTTCCGCCAGATAATTATTTTTATTGCGGTTTATCAGGCTTTCTTCGTGTTCTTCAGATCTCCTTCGTGTGCTTCGTGGACTGCGGTATCCGCGCTTCCCCCGGGAAGCTTCTCCTGTTCCGGTTCCTTCCACGTTCCCTTGACGTTGATCGCTGTCAGATCGTCCATGTGCTCCTTGACGATATCAGGCGGGCACATTTCCACAAAGAGCCACAAACTTCCAAGGATTATGCCCGCGTCGTCCAATTGGCCGATGACCGGCGCCAGGTCGGTTATCAGATCGAACGGGAAGAAGATGTACAGCAGGCCGCCGAGCGGGATCAGCTTCAGCAGCCAAAGGACGCGCGGATCGCGAATCAACCGCCAAACCAGGCGAATGCGCAGCAACGTCTGCTGAATGATATTCCCCTGCGGCGGAGTAGGCAGGCTGGGTGTGGGATTGGACATGATGTTACTCCTCGAATGGAATTATATCCTTAAAGATATACGTATGAATCGGCAGACAGGCTTTTGGGGTTCGGTAATAATCTCCGGCATATGCAGTGTGTGATGATAAGTTAATGATGCGGAAACGGCCGAAAATTTTCCGGCGGACTGGAATTTTCTCTCATTAAATCCAGTCAATCCTGTCCATTGATTTTGCCGGTCCGGGCTGCGCAAGTCGTGTACAATCATTCCGTATCCGATCTGTTGTTCCAAGGAGAATGCCATGCGGATTGCGATCCTCAGCGACACGCACGACAATGTCTGGAAGCTCGACAGCGCCATGCCGCACCTTTCCGAGGCCGATGCCATTCTGCATTGCGGCGACCTGTGTTCGCCGTTCGTCACCAAACGCCTGATTGAGGGCGTAAAAGGCAAGCCGGTTTACATCGTCTGGGGAAACAACGACGGTGACCGCCGGCTGCATCTGCTGACGGCGGCCGCCGCCGACAACATCCGTTTCCTGGGTGAATTCGGCGACCTGACCATCGACGGCCTGAAGGTCGCGCTTGTGCACTATCCGGAGATTGCCCGTCCGCTGGCCGAATGCGGAAAATACGATCTGGTGTGCTACGGGCACGATCACAAGGCCAACGAGGAGCATCTCGAGCGGACGATCCTCTTGAATCCGGGCGAGGTGCACGGTTTGTTCGGCCGGAGCACGATGGCGCTGTTTGTGACCGGAACGAAAAAAGTCGCGATGGTGGAGCTGGGAAAGCCGGGGTGACTGCCACGTCCCGTCCCTTCCCTCACCCCACCGGAAAAACGCCGGCTTCCCCTCTCCCAGCATACGCTTGGAGAGCCTGTCCCGGAGCGCAGCGACAGGAGGGTTAGGGGTGAGGAAGGTTTTTGGGGTGGGGGTGTTAAAATATCAGGCGCCCCTGCGGCGACTCGAACACCGGCATCCACCTCCGGAGGGTGGCGCTCTATCCACTGAGCTACAGGGGCGCAGTAAAATAAATTCTACCATAGCCCCCCTCATTATCCTTCCCCCTTTTCCCGAAAGCGGTGACCGGGGGAGGATACGGAGGGGGATCCACGGGAAGGAGATGGGAATGCGCTTGAAGAAATTTTATCTGTTGGCGTGCGCGGCCGCCCTGGTGTTTTCCGCGTTGTTGACGGCCTGCAGCGGGGGCGGTAATTCCACCGCCACACCGGGAACCGGCGAGGAGCACTCGCTGCCTTCGGCCGAGGCCGGTTATCCGGCCGGCGGTGGAAATCCCACGCCGGAACCGGGATATCCGCAACCCTGACCGGAATCCCTTCCATACCATGCGGGATATCGATCTTCCGTGACACCCTGTCGGTTGCTGGCGGTCTTTGCCCATCCGGACGATGAGACGTTTGGCGCCGGAGGAACGCTGGCGCTGTATGCCCGCCAAGGGGTAGAGGTGCACCTGGTGTGTGCCACGCGCGGTGAAGTGGGCGAAGCGCCGCCCGATTTGAACGGTTTCTCCTCGATCGGCGAGATGCGCGAATCCGAACTGCGCTGCGCGGCGGGAATTCTCGGTTTGGCCGGAGTCCATTTTCTGGGATACCGCGATTCCGGCATGCCGGGCTCGCCCGATAATTCCCACCCGCGGGCTTTGGCCGCCGCGCCGCCGGAGGCCGTGGCCCGTGCAACCGCCGGCTTGATCCGCCGCCTGCGGCCGCAGGTGGTTATCACCTTCGATCCGATCGGCGGCTACCGGCATCCGGACCACATTGCCGCCCACCGCGCGGCGGTCGAAGCTTTCCGGAGGGTTTCCGATCCGGTGTTTTTTCCGGAAGACGGAGCTCCCTATTCACCCCAGAAATTGTATTTCCATACTTTTCCGCACGGGTTTATCCGTGTGGCGGCGCGCGTTTTATCCCTGCTCGGGCAGGACCCCCGTCATTTCGGAAAGAACCATGACATCGATATCGCCTCTTTGGCGGAGGTGGACTTCCCGATCCACGCCAAAATCGATGTCCGGTCGGTACTCGAGGTGAAACGGAAGGCTTCCGCCTGCCACTCCAGCCAGGGCGGGGGGCGGATGGGGATACCGCTTGGGTTGGCGCGATTCCTGGGCGCCTCGGAGACCTACATGCGGGCTTCCCCGCAGCCTCCGCCGGAAAAGATCGAGCGCGACCTGTTCGAGGGTGTGGATGCGCGGAAATAAGCTCGCCTGCCGCTTCCGCTTGACAGCCGTAATTTCGGGTGATACCATCGAATCCGTAAGCGCGGGACTGGGTAAGCAGTGGCAAAGAGAGCCGCTCCGGAAAACCGCCGGGCGGCTTTTTTCTTACCCCCCGTACTCCCGGCGCTTCAGAATTTTTCTTGCAACAGGAGGCAAGACAATGGCAGATCGTATCGTGGGTACCGTGAAGTGGTTCAATGCCACCAAGGGCTACGGCTTCATTGCCCGGGATGGCGGCGAAGACGTGTTCGTTCACTTCTCTGCGATCACAATGGAGGGCTACAAGAAGCTGCACGAAGGCCAGAAGGTCGAGTTCGAAATCGAAACCGGCCCCAAGGGTCTTCAGGCGGCTCGGGTCACCCCGATGGAATAATCCTGACGACGAAAATCAAAAAACGGCCCGCGGATGCGGGCCGTTTTATTT
>DAOUDU010000099.1:0-7514 GCA_034430775.1 Anaerolineales bacterium
GTCGTGCCGGTCGATACGGCTTACACCTTGAGCACCGGGTCTCAGACGATTTCCGGATTTGTCTTCCGCCGTGGCGGAGGGTGGTCGATCACCGCCTCGGATATTTACCATCCTGAAATTTCCGGCCTGGTATCCGGCACGCTTTCGAACGATCTGGTTGTCACTGGCGCGGTCACATTGCCAGCCGGAGAATATTTCTATGATTCCGTCACGATTCAAAACGGTGGAATCCTTTACCTGGTTGGAGATCCCACTACTGGCAACGGGGTGACGATCCACGCCGATAACATCATGATTGCGGCGGGAGGCCTCCTCTCCGCCGACGGACTGGGGTATTCCGGAACGCTTTATTCGGGAAATGGGCCGGGTGGCGGCACCGGAAGAGCCGCATACTCCGGCGGCGGCGGATACGGCGGCGCGGGTGGAATGGGAGAATCCACCATGCCGGGCGGCGGATCGTATGGTGATGTATATCAACCTGTGGAGTTGGGGAGCGCCGGTGGAGCGATGATAGATGCCTGGGGAGCCGTCTTTCCGGGAGGTGCGGGAGGCGGCGCCATGCACCTGGACGTCGGCGGAACGCTCATCCTCAACGGCAAGATCTCCGCGAACGGATCGATCGGTTTTTCCAAATCCTACGTGACCGGGACTTGGGGAGCGGGCGCCGGCTCCGGCGGCGCGATCTGGATCGAGGCGGCGGCGATTTCCGGCAGCGGCAGCGTGGAAGCCAGGGGCGGGAGCAGCACATACGGTGGCGGCGGCGGCGGCGGGCGGATCACCGTCGACGCGGATCCGGCCGGCTTCTCCGGATCGGTTGCGGCTTTCGGCGGAAGCGGCCGCCAGACCGGCGGCGCGGGAACGATCTACTGGACTAAAACCGGTTATTTGACGATCGACAACGACAACCAGTCCGGCGCCTCAGCCGGTCTGGTGGAGGGCGAGTATCAATTCGCAACGCTCGAATTGGTCCGCGGGGGGCATCTCTCGATTCTCGGCACCGGCTCCAGCCTGACGGTGGCAGGGGACGGCCTGACCGGGGACGGCACGGCGATCCTTGCGACATATGGCGGATTGAATCTACCGGAAACGTTTACGCTGACCAATTTCCGGATCGATGTCCGCGGAGCATTGAATGGTGTACAAAATTTGGTTCTTGGTGCAGGCGGCAAGCTGACGCTGCATGCCTCCACGCCGCTTTACACCGGGCCGTATTCCTTTGATTCTATCCACATTCTGACCAATGGAATCCTGGATCTTGCCTCCTATCAAAACGGCAACACTGTCTACACAGATGATATACCCTTCGAACTGCAGGTCGCGCAACTTGCGATCGATTCGGGTGGATTGCTTTCCGCGGACGGGTCCGGTTATCAAGGGACTCTCACCACAGGTCTTGGACCGGGCGGAGGCGCGGGCGTGGCCGGACGGGCCGGTGGCGGCGGTCATGGCGGCGCGGGCGGAATGGGCGATCCCACCATGCCGGGCGGTGGAACATACGGCAATGTCTATCAACCGGTAGAGCTGGGCAGCGCCGGTGGCGCCGGACAGAATATCTGGACCACCGTCGCGGGCGCAACCGGCGGCGGCGCGCTCCACCTCGTCGTCACCGGGTCGCTGACCGTCAACGGGAAGATTTCCGCAAATGGAAACAACGGCTGGTCCAGCGCCTACGCCACCGGCCGCTGGGGGGCGGGCGGCGGCTCCGGCGGCTCGATCTGGATCGAAGCGCCGGCCGTAACCGGAACGGGAATCGTGGAAGCCAGGGGCGGGGACAGCCTGTACGCCGGTGCCGGCGGCGGCGGACGGATCGCGGTGTATACCGAAGGCCTTGATCCGGCGCTGAACCTCTTGGCCCAGGGCGGGACCGGATGGGACGAATCGGGAAATCCGGGCGCGCACGATGGGGCCGGCGGCACGATATTCACCGGCGAGGTCGACCCGGCGCTGTCGACGGTCGCGCTCTCCGCCGATCCGGTTATCTCGGACGGTACGCAGACGACGACCGTGACGGTTACGATACTGGACGCGTCCGGGATTCCGATTCCGGGCAAAACGGTCATACTGGAAATTTCCTCGCCGGAAGGGGTTATGGCAAACGGCGAGGCGGTTCCGGGCGACGGGCGGATCACACTTTCGCCGACGGATATAAACGGCCGGGCGGTCGTCACGCTATCGGCGACTCTGGCCGGGCCGCGGACGGTCACCGCCCGGGTCGGTCCGGTGAACATCGTCGCCCAACCGGTGGTCCATTTCGTCTCCGGCGTGGTCGATCCGGCGCAGTCTTCGTTCATTGTCAGCAGCACGCGCGTCCCGGCCAGCGGCGAGGCTTCGGCGGTCGTCATCATCACGCTCAGGGATGCCTACGGCAATCCGGTCGAGGGCGGGATGGCTGAGATTCTCGCCACCGGCAACGCGGCCATCACCCAGCCGGAGGCGACCGACGCCAATGGTGAAGCGGTCGGATACGTTAAAGATACGGCCGCCGAGACGGTGGAGATCAGCGTGCAGGCCGGCGGCGCCGCCATCGGCACCCCGGTGGAGGTGCAATTCAGCGCCGCGGATTTAATCCTTTCGATCGCGGCTCAATCGCAATCCAACGACGGCCTCTCCGGGACGAACGCGGTTCCCGGCCAGCCCATTACTTACACCCTGACGGTCCGCAATACCGGGATGATGCCGGCCGAAGGCGTGACGGTCACCAACACCCTGCCGGACGGTTTCACTTTCGATTCGCAAACCAGTGCGTTCCCGTTTGAGGTGAATGGGAACACCATCACCTGGGCCGTCGGCACGATCGGGGTCGGCGCTTCCCAACAGATCCAGTTCACCGCGATCATCGGCGCGGAAACGCCGGTCGGCAGTTACACCGACAGCGCGGCGGCGGCCACGACCACGCCGGAAGACAGCACCGCCAATAACCAGGCTTCCCTCAACACGCTGGTCGAGGATCCGGCGCCGCGCATCACCCTGACGCCCGCCACGCCCATGCTGACGGTGCTGCGCGGCGGGACAGTCACGCTGATCGCGACCGTCCGCAATACCGGGATGGGCGAAATGACAAATGTCGGCATCACCCTCCCAAGCACGATGCCCGCCTGGGTGACGGTCGACACGGCGGCGATCGCCTCGATCCCCGCCGGCGGGGAGGCAACCTTTATCATTACCGCCTCGCCGCCTTCCGACCTCACACCCGGATATTACAAGGATCTGATTACCGTCTCGGCCGACGGGTGCGCGGTGAAGCGGATCACGCTGACCGTGAGGGTGACGACTCCCGCGCGGGCGCTGACGTTAACGATCCAGAACGACCAGGGCGCGCTCGTCCCCGGTGCCAGCGTACAGCTGGTAAAGCAGGAAGCTTCGGTTAATATCACCCAGGGCGTAGAGACTCCCTTCCATTACAAGGGGCAGCTTGCAACCGGCTCCGGCGGGACCGCCTCCTTCGCGGCGCTCGAGGTGGGTGTGTACGACGTCACCGCCTCGGCCCAGAACCACGACGTTCTGCAAGCGACGCTTACGATCACGGAGGGGGAGGGGGCGCAGACGGCAACGCTCACACTGCACGCCAAACCGCTGATCGTGCTCACCCCGGCCAATCCTTCGATCGGAGTGATCGTCGGGCAGCTTGGGACGACGACCCTGACGATCGCCAATAAGGGCGCCGCCCCGCTGACCGGCATCACGCTGCAGAGCCCGTCAAACATCCCGTGGGTCGGTCTGGTCCTGCCGGAATCCATTCCGGACTTGGCGCCGGGCGAGAGCCTGACGGTTTCGATCTACGCCCAGCCTTCCGCCGAACAGGGTGAAGGCCAGTATCAGGGCTATGTGACCGTGAGCGCCGACGATGGAGATGACAAACAGGCCGCGCTCACCGTCGACGTTTCCACCTCCGCGCCGCGCGACGTGCGGATCGAACTTACCGAGGCGGATGGAGTACCGGTAAACGGAACCGGGGAGGTGGTCCTGGTCCGGCAGGAGCCGGGAAAGATCGTCCGGCCCGACGGAACGGAGATTGAATACAACCCGTATTTCACCATGCCGATCGCGGCGGACGGAACCGCGTTGTTTACCGGCCTCAAGCCCGGCACCTACAGTTACACCGCCTCGGCCGGCGGGTATGAAGCCGCCAGCGGGATGGTGTTCGTCACCTCGGGAGAGGGGATCCTCAGCCGGCCGGTGTGGATGAAAGCGGATCCGGTCGAGTATGCCTGGAACGTCGTGCCGAACCAGGACGCCTACGACATCACCCTGACCATGACCTACGATACCCTGACCGACGATCCGATCCTGAAAGCGCCCAACCAGTGCATCCTCGACAGCCGCGACCATTACAACATCCCGATCTTTAATCCAAGCGGGGTCCCGCTCTACATTGATTCGATCATCTTCCATGGAACCGGGCTGACCATCGGCGCGCACGACAACGTCGTCCCGGCGGGCGGATCGATCGTCGTGCCGGTGACGATCGTCTCCGGCGGCGGGCAGGAGGGCGGCAGTTTGGAGATCGCCTTCCACTCCAACCAGATTTCGGATGCGTTTGTCCCCATGACGCTCAATCCGAGCAGCGACACCTCGCCCGATCTTCCCCTGGGGACGACTTGGGAAAAGACATTCAAACTGGAAACGGGGGGGGGAGAAAATTACACATTGACGCTGGATACCGATGCGCTTCCCGAGGGGATCACGCTTACCGTCGATCCGATCAACCTTTCATCCAAATCGATCGACTTCTCGGGTTCGACCGAGATCCTGCAAACCGTGGACGTCGACAAATTGGGGCTTCAGGATGCGACCTTTGCCGTTCCCTTCACCGTAAGCAACGACGGGATCGTCTACCAAGGCGCGCTGCAATATGAGGTGACGAACCTCGGCGGCGCGGTCCGGATCCACACGTATTTCGAGCTTGGCGACCCGCCCACCGAGGAAGTTCCGGGCACGGCCACATCGCAGATCATCATCAGCGGCGCGTGCCGGGAGATCTCCTGGAGCAGCGGCGGAACCCCGTCCGGCGGAGTGCAGATCAGCGGCTTCGCGACCGGCGTTTCCGGCAACCCGTTCGGCATACCCGGCCAGGCGCCTTCCTCCGGCAACGGGCACCAGCAGTTGCGGATCGAGCTTTCGCAAAAACTCATGCTCAACGGCGAGAGCTTCCACGCAACGCTGGATATGGAAAACACGTCCGCTTCCACGCTGACGGACGTTTCGGTCGAGATGCGGGTGTTCCGCGACGGGGAGAACGTCAGCGGCGATTTCCTGCTCATCCCCGAATCGGTCCCCTCGGGGAGCATGGAGCCGGGAGGAACGCAGAAGGGAGATTGGACCCTGCTGCCGGTGATCGACGATTTGCCCGCGGCGGGAGCGCTGTATTATGTCCAGGCGCTGATCCATTACACCCTCGACGGGCAGGTCTACACGATCGAAACGTTCCGTGAGGAGATCACCGTCTTCCCCTCCCCGAGCCTGGCGCTGACCTACACGCTGCCCTTCCCCAACGAACCCTGCACCGAGTTCGAACTGGGGCTGGCGATCCGCAACTACGGGCCGGGGGACGCGCGCAACGTGCGGATGAGCATGATGCTGCCGGTTCTGCAGGATCCAAGCACCGGAATGCCGATCGCCTTCAATATTACGGGAGCGACCCTCTCGGTGCAAGGGAGCATTCCGGTATCCGTGCCGCCGCTCGATTTCTCGATCGGGAATATCCGGGCGGCCGCCTCCCCGGAGGATCCGGGCATCGCGGTGATCGTCTGGACGATCACGACCAGCACGCCGGGGAGGTTCGTCGAGTTCACCTCCGATTTCCAGCAGCAGGATCCGGCCTCGCGGTTCATCCCGCCGAAGATCGTCAAGATCGAAACCCGGTTCGACCGGAACGCCACCACCTGCGAATCGCCGATCGATCCGCTGGCCACAGCCTGCGCCGCCGGCGAGTGCTTCGGCTCGGCCTACAGGATGACCCAGGGCAGCGCGGGTGGTCCGATCAACACCCGGACAGGGGCCTACGACTACTCGGTCACGGATTTCTCGTTCCCGACCGCGGCCGGGCCGCTCACCTTCACCCGCTGGTATTCCTCGCTGGGCGCGGAGATCTACACTGAAACGCTCGGCTTCGGCTGGACCCACAGCCTGGAGACCTACCTGATCTTCCCCGACGATCCGGGCGGCAAGCCGCGCGAGGTCATCCTTAAGGGCCATTCGGCCAACCTGTACGAGTTCTTCGACAACGGCGACGGGACGTACACGAGCTACCCGGGTCTGTGCGGCGAGCTGGTGTTTGTGGAAGGCGACCCGGATACCTACGTGATCACCGACGACGCGCAGATGGTCTACACCTTCGACGCGGAGGGCCGGCTGATCTCAGTCGCCAACCCGCAGGGCGCGGCGCTGCATTACGAATACGACGGATCCGGGAAGCTCTTCAAAGTCCGCGACGACGGCGGCGGCCGGTTCATTTCCTTCGCCTACGACCCGCAGGGGCGGCTGGAGAGCGCGACCGACTTCACCGGCCGGACGGTGACCTACGCTTACGACGAAACCACCGGCGACCTGACCGCCGCGACCGATGTGCTGGGGAAGATTTGGAGCTACGAATACGACGCGCAGCACCGGATGACGCGGGTGATCGACCCGCGCAGTGTGACGGTGGAGCGCACGGAATATGATGAAGAAGGCCGCGCCGTGCGCCAGTACAACGGCATGGACCAGCTGATCGTGGAGCTTACCTATAATGCCGATGGATCCACCACGGTCGTGAACGGCGCCGGGCACGAACAGACACACACCTACGACGCGCGCGGCACGCTGGTCGACAACGAAAATGCGGCCGGCGGATCGAGCCAGACGGAGTATGACCCGAACTACCGGCCCGAAACGATCATCGATCCGTTTGGTTTTGCGACCCTTCTGGGGTGGAGCGGTGACGGCGGGCTGCTGACCGGGATCACCGACCCCTACGGGAATTCCACAGGCCTGACCTACGACCCGGCGGGCAACCTCGATACGATCACCGATCCGAAGGGGAACGCAACCCGCTACATCTATGAAGGCGTGCTGCTCATACAGACGATCGACGCGGCGGGACACAGCACCTTCTACACTTACACGCCGGAAGGCTGGCTGGAGACGGTGACGGACGCGCTCGGGAACATCACGCGCTACGCCTACGATTCCAACGGCCTGAACACCTCGATCACCCGGCCGGGCGGGCTGGTGACGCGGTACACCTACGATCCGCTCGGGCGGCTGCAAACCGTCACCGGGCCGGACGGGAAAACCGACTGGACCTGCTACGACGCGGCCGGCAGGGTTGTGCGGACGGTCGCCAACGCCACCGGCGACGGCAGCTCGCCGGCCAGTAACCCGTGCGACGCGGTAAATTATCAGCCGAGTTCGGATTCCGGTTTCGACCGGATCTCCACAACGGTATACGATAACGCGGGATATATCCTTGCGCGCATCGATCCGGAAGGCCGGGTGACGCGCACCTGGTATGATCCCGCCGGCCGCCCGGTGGC
>DAOUDU010000100.1:0-42590 GCA_034430775.1 Anaerolineales bacterium
TGCGGCGGCTTTTCCCCGCTCGCCCGGTTCATGGGCAAGGCGGATTATGACTGCGTGCTCTCCTCCATGCGGCTGGCCGACGGCACCCTTTTCCCGATCCCCATAACCTTGACGGTCAATGCGGAAGCCCTTCCCCCCGGGGCGGAGTTCCTGGCCCTGCGGGACGAACACAACAACCTGATCGCGGTGATGCGGCTCGAAGAAGTGTTCGCGTGGGATCCGAAGGAAGAGGCCCGCCAGGTCCTCGCGACCAGCGACCCGCGCCATCCGCTGGTTTCGGAAATGATCACCTGGGGCAACCGCTGCGTCTCCGGGGAGTTGAAGGTGCTTAATCCCCCCCGCTACCATGATTTCGCAGATCTCCGCCGGACTCCAGCCGAAGTCCGCTCCCTATTGGAGAAGATGGGGCACGCCAACGTCGTCGCCTTCCAGACCCGCAACCCCCTGCACCGGATCCACGAGGAACTCACCAAACGGGCCGCCGCCGAGGTTGGCGGGAGCCTTTTGATCCACCCGGTGGTGGGGATGACCAAGCCCGGCGATGTGGACCACTACACGCGGGTGCGGATCTACCGGGCGCTGGTCGAGAAATACTACGATTCCAACTCCACGCTGCTCAGCCTGCTCCCGCTGGCGATGCGGATGGCCGGTCCGCGCGAAGCGCTCTGGCACGCGATCATCCGCCGCAATTACGGCGCCACGCATTTCATCGTCGGCCGCGATCACGCCGGACCCGGCAAAGACAGCGCCGGCAAACCGTTCTACGGCCCCTACGACGCCCAGGAACTCGTCGCGCGTTTCGCCGCGGAAACCGGCGTGACTCCGGTTCCCTTCCGCACGCTGGTGTATCTCGAAGAGAAAAAGGAATATGTGGAAGAATCGCAAATTCCGGCCGGCGCGAAGGTCGCCGCAATTAGCGGAACGGAAGTGCGCGAGGAATATCTGGCGAAGGGTAAACCCCTGCCGGAATGGTTTACCCGCAAGGAGACGGCGGAAATTCTCTCACGCACCCATCCGCCCCGGCACCAGCAGGGATTCTGCCTCTGGTTCACCGGGTTGAGCGGAGCGGGGAAATCCACCACCGCGGATGTGCTCACCTCGCTGCTTCTGGAACGCGGCAAGCAGATCACCGTGCTCGACGGCGACGTGGTTCGCATGCACCTCTCCAAAGGCCTGGGGTTTTCCCGGGAGGACCGCGACACCAACATTCTGCGGATCGGGTTCGTCGCCGGCGAGATCGTCCGCCACCAGGGCGTGGCGCTGTGCGCCGCCGTCAGCCCGTACCGCGCCGCGCGCAACGAGGCGCGCCAGATGGTCGGCGAGGATAACTTCATCACGGTCTATGTGGATACGCCGATCGCGGTCTGCGAACAGCGCGATTCCAAAGGCATGTACGCCCGCGCCCGGCGCGGCGAGATCAAGGGCTTCACCGGCGTGGACGATCCGTACGAGCCGCCGGTGGATCCGGAGATCACGCTGGATACGGTCCGGCACACCCCGGAAGAGAATGCGCGGAAAATCGTCGCTTACCTCGAAGAGCGGGGCTTTCTGATTCGGTAGTCGGGAAAACTAATCCACGAAGGGCACGAAGCCTGCCCCAGACCGCACGGGCGGGCCGGGGAAAGATCAGAAGGACACGGAGTAGTTAATATTTCGAACAAGTTGATTACCTGCAATATTTTTACTTCTTCGTGCTCTTCAGGTTTCCCTCCGTTTTCCCCGGTCTACCCCCACCGGGGCAGGCCGGGGAAACTTTTTTTTCGGTTTACCAGATCCCCGGAACCAACCGATATTTCACCCTGGCCGCATATTCCTTATATCCCTCCAACTCCAGCTGCAGCGTGCGGTCCTCGAGCGCCGTCCGCAGGAGTATCAGCAGCCCGCCGGCAATGCCGGCCAAACCGGCCCACCAGGAGCCCAGCACAATCGGGGCTGCCAGAAAAACGATAATCTGACCGATATAGGACGGGTGGCGGATAAACCGGTACGGCCCGCCGGTTGCCACGGCGTGCCCGCGTTCCGTCTGGATCCGCACGATCATCGAGAAAAACGCGTTTGACGCCGTGGCCCAAACCGTGACGGCGTACCCGGCCGCCGTCAGCCCAAGAGCAGTGAACTGCAGGGCCGCGGGCATGGACCCCGACCATCCGTTTCTTACATCCAATGCCGCGATCACATATACGGCAAGCGTCAATACGCCGACGACGCCCATCAGGGCCGTATCCCATGTCTTAGCCCCCTTGCGCGGGCCGGACCGTTCCGCCAGGAGATGGGGATGGCGCGGGATGACCGCCCAGCCGGTGGCGATAACCCAGGCCGCCATGACGATGACCATGGCCCACCCCCATCCCCAATCCCACCGGCCGGCGAAGCCGAACAGGATCGCCCCCATCATGACCACCCCCATCGTTTCGCGGACAGCCCAGCGGACGATGCTCCGTGAGGTGTCGGCGGATGGCGCAGTGTGTGTATCCTTCTCCATGATTCCTCCTTTTTTCCTGCCCTCACCCCGCGCCGGAAAAGCACCGGCTTCCCCCCTCCCAGCAAAAGCCGGGAAAGGAGTGAGAGGGCTGGGTTACTCGTGCTGCGGCGCCCGGATGATGTTCAGTCGCGCGGCCCGGCGGGCCTGTATGACCGCCGGCGGCAAGCGGATTTCCGGTTTCTCCATTCCATCCTTGCCTTTCCCGGCGGGACGATCACATCGGTGCCGGGCACTCCGCCGACGGCATTCGCCCCGGCCGGCGCCGTACAGGCCCCGGCGTGCTTGAGAGTCTTCGCCCGCAGCATTGTGAGTCCGGCGGTTCACTCGAGGCGGCGCCGCCGAGGCCGTCCTTCTACTCCTCCTGCAAGAACCCCATCGCCGCCGCCTTTATCCTCCGCGCCGTTTCCGAATCGATCGCTTGTTCCGCGTATTCCACAATCAGACTGAGTTTTCCGGCGCAGGTAACCGCCCCCAACACCAAATTTGCGTTCGCCAGGGGGAAGCCGCCGCCCGGCTGCATAATCAACCGGTCCAGTTCCAAAACTCCGTATCGTCTCGGAAAATCCATGCGCGTGAGGTTTGTGACCGCCGTCCCCATGAAGATCCTTTCAAGGGAATCCTGCTTGTCCCGCTTGAGGATCGACAAGACGGCATCGTCCCGTCCGCCGAAGGCGGATAATTTTTGATATCTCGATTGCCGCGGAGCGACAAGCCCGCCCAGCTTCTTGAAATGGATGGCTTCCAGAATCGCCGGATCCAGATAACACCAGGTACGATAATCACTGAACAGGGTTTTGTTCACAAACAACGGCTGGATCATTCGATGGAACCTTTGCACATTCTTCCAAAAACCGAGCCCGTCATCGTAGGCATAATTTGCGTGAACCATCCCTGCGTAAAAACCCATGACTTCACCCACGGGCTTTCGAAGCCGGTCCCTCACGCTGACGGCCACAAAGACATTCGAATGATAGGGTTTCTTCCCTTGCACACGGGATTGCGCCCCGATAAAAGCCGCCGATAAGGCGGAATTTACCGAAACCCCTTTCTTTCGGCATCGCTCCACCAAGGCGGACGTTTGACCTTCCGTCAGTTCAACAGAGAGTATTTGGTGCTTGTATTTTGCCCAATACGCCTCATGGATGTTCCGATAATCTTCCTGGTCGAAATGGACCCTCTCTTTTTTCCATTGCCGGTTGATCCGGGCAATAAAGAATTTAACGATCCCGTTCACCGAAATTTCCGTCGGCATAGTGTCGCTGTTCAGAAGAACCGGATCCGGCAACACGTCCGCTTCCCGGTCCGGATCCCCGAGATGGGTCATCACGTCCCGGGCGAGGTAGGCCAGGGACAAGCCATCACAGATGATGTGGTGACACAGGATAATCAGTTCCGACACGCCGGGCGACCGAACCAGGATGAACCGTATCGCCGGCCGATCGGCAAATTCAAAGGGAATCGTGCTTGCTTCCTGGTGCACTTTAATCCAGTGCTCATCGGATTCCCGGGGCACGACCGCCACCGGGATCTCCCCGACTCCTTCCGAAGTGAACCATGGAACATGATCCGGATCCTCCTTTATCCGAACCCTGAGATTCACGTGCCTCCCCTGGATTTTAGCGACGGAATCTCTCAGCATGCTCTCGGATACATTCCCCTTAATCCGGATGACCATCGTCACGATGGAATATGGGGAGTACATTAGAAAACGCTCCATCGGGGTTACTTTTCTTTCATAACGCGTCAGGTTCCGGTCCGGCATAGTTACGCTTTGTCCTTTCATTTCTACCTCCCGCTTTCGCGCCAACGTCGCATCGGAAAATCACCGACGCGACGCGCCTTGAGGGCAGGCCCGCTCGCCCCGCCGGAAAATCGCCGGCCGCACCGTTCCCGGCATTTCTTGCCGCATTCCCTCTCAGAACCATCCCGCCGGCCGATCACCGGCTCCACATGCGTCGGATCCAGGCCCCCTCGCCCCTCCTCCTGGCTGATGCCCGGCGAGGGGGCGAGGGGTGAGGTTTACTCGTACTGCAGCGCCCGGATGATATTCAGCCGCGCGGCCTGGCGGGCCGGGATGATGGCCGCCAGCACCCCGAACAGCAGGCCGAAGACCACCGCCACGAGAATCCCGATCGCCGGGAAGGCATACCCGAGCGGGAAGACGGCTCCCATCGCGCTGATGAAGGTGAACCCCAGGTACCAGCCGGCGACAACGCCGAAGAGGGTGCCGATGGCCGCCAGCAGCAGCGCCTCGGCCGTCACCATCGCGCCGATCTGCCCGCGCGTCGCGCCCACGGCGCGGATCATCCCGATCTCGCGCGTCCGTTCGATCACGCCGATCGCGAGCGTGTTGAGCATGGCGATGAACGAGGGGAACGCCAGCAGGCCGAACAGGATATACATGGCCGAGAACGCCGCGTCAAACTGCATTTTTATGGTTTCATAATACGCCCGCCCGGAGATGAGTTGGAACTGCGGAAAGCCGGCGGCGACCGCCCTAATTTGGGTATCCACGGCCGTCCGGTCCGCGCCGGGCGCGAGGTTAAGCTGGAGGAACACGTCCTCGGTCTTCCCGAAGTCGGCCGCCATATCGGCCTGCGAAATGAACGCCGTGGTGATCTTGATGTTTAACAGGTCGGTGGCGACCGCGACGATCCGGTATGGCACCGGCCCCCCCGGCGTGAGCAGATCCATCGTATCGCCCACTTTGGCGCCGATGGCCGTCAGGAACGACGGGTTGACGATCATGGCGCGGCCGCCGGCCAGTTCCTGATAAGCGGATTCATTGCCCTGGATGAAGTAGAAACCGCTGACCTTCGGGAACATCACCGGATCTATTCCCAGCAGCGACACTCCGGTATCGTTGATTTTCGTGCCGGCAAAGCGGAACGAGCTGATGTCCCCGACGCCGTCCACGCCGTGCAACCGCTCCGCGAAATCCGGCCCCGCTCCGACGTTGGTATTCCAAACGGAGACGGAGGGCGGGATGAAGAGGTAGTCGCTTCCCAGGCTTTTGCGTATCATGTCGTACATCACCACCGACAGGCTGGCGACCATCCCGCCGGCCGCGACGATCACCGCCAGCCCGAGCATCGTGGCGGAGACGGTCACCGCCGTGCGCGACGGCTGGCGGACCAGGTTCCCCTGCGCCAGTTCGCCGATGCCGCGGCGGGCATAGATCCACCCGATGAACTTGCCGAAGACAAACGTAATCGGCCGGATCAGGATCGGCGCCACCAGCACCAGGCCGATCAGGAACAGAAGGCCGCTGGGGGAAATGAGCAACTCATTGCCCGACAGCAACGCCAGACTGGTGAGGATGAGGATCACGATACCGAGTATCGATCCGGCCCCGATTTTCCGGATGATCCCGGTCTCCGCCATCGCGGGCCGCAACGCCTCGAGCGGCGTCACCCGGCTGGCACTCCGGGCCGGCATCAGGCCGGCCAGGACGGTCACGCTGACGCCGAGCAGGATGCAAACCACCACCAATCCGGGGGAAACCACCGGAGCCCCCAGGGTGATGTTCAGGAATTTGCCCAGGATCGGGCCCACCATTATCAGCAACCCCGCCCCGAGCAGATAGCCGAATCCCAATCCCAGGGCCGTGCCGAGGATTCCCTGCAGGAGCCCCTCGGCGAGGATCATCCCGGTGATCGTGCCCCGGGTGGCGCCCAAAGCGCGCAGCATGCCGATATCGCGGCGGCGCTCGGCGACCACGGTCCGGAAGGTGTTGAAGATGATGAACCCGCCCATGAACAGCGCCAGCACGCCGAACAATCCCATCACCGCCTGCCCGAGCTGCAGCGCGGCGAACATATCCGTGCCCGACATCAGCGTGCCGACGTGGTAATTGGGGCCGATGGCCGCCTCGATGGTATTTTGGATTTCCGTCCGGCGGGTTTCACCGGCTCCCGTTTCCACATTGATGTCGATGGTATTGATTTTGCCGGTTTCGTTTGTCATCCGTTGCGCCTGCGGCAGCGTCACCAGCACTTCCTCGGTGCCGGGATGGGTACGCGGCGGCAGGATTCCGACGACGGTAAGGTGGACCACTCCGGTAGCGGAGGGAAGCGGGAAGCCATCCCCCACGCCGATCCCCAGCTTGTCCGCCAGGCTTTGCGAGATAACGGCCGAGTCGGTATCCGCGGATTCGAGAAAGCGCCCGCCCTCCGACACCGGGTAGGCGCGGACCGAGCGGGCCGCCTCCGGATCCAACCCGATCAGATTAAGGACGGTGATCGCGGCGGACGGCGCGGTCGCGCCGCCGAAAAAGCCGGCCGGCAGATTGACGGTGCGCACCAGGGAGGCGGACACGGCGCGCACACCGTCCACGGCCCGGACGGTTGGAACGATCTCCGGTGAAAAGGATTCGCCGGAGGCCAGCGTCACGCTGTAATCCACCACGCCCGACATCCCCTGCAGATTGGCCTGCATGGCGGAAGTCATTGTCGGCAGGATGATGTTCATGCCGAAGATGACCAGCACACCGAAGATGATGGCGAGCGTGGTCAGGAAGGTGCGTAATTTGCGCCCGGAAAGGTAGCGCCAGGCAAGCATCAGTTGGAGGTTCATGGCATCCTCCTATTCACCGAACGTCCGCATTTTATCGGCGAGGATCTTCGAATTGTCGCCGGACGTGCGCTCGAGGATGGTTTCATCGACGACCGCCCCGTCTTTTAGGAAGATGATCCGTCCGGCGTACGCCGCGATGCGCGGATCATGAGTCACCATCACCACCGCCCGGCCGAATTCCTTGGAGACCCGCGCCAGCAGCGCGGCGATCTCGTCCGCGGCGCGCGTATCCAGGTTGCCGGTCGGTTCGTCGGCCAGGATGAGGGCCGGATCGGCGACCAGCGCCCGGGCGATCGCCACGCGCTGCTGCTGCCCGCCGGAAAGCTGGTCCGGCCGGTTTTTCAGCCGGCCGCCCAGCCCGAATTTTTCCAGCCATGCGATTGCGCGCGTCTTCGCCTCAACCGGATTCACCCCGTCGAGCGTGACCGGCAGGGCCGCATTTTCCGCGGCATCGAGCACCGGGATCAAATTGTAGAATTGGAAGACAAAGCCGATCCGCCGGCGGCGCAGTTTGGCCAGATCGTCGTCCTTCATATCCGCCAGCGCCGTCCCATCGACGGTCACCGTGCCTCCGCTGGGACGGTCCAGACCGCCCAGCAAGTGCAGCAGAGTGGATTTGCCGCATCCGCTGGGTCCCATCACCGCCACGAATTCCCCCGGATTAACTTTCATGCTTACGCGGTCGAGTGCGGTTACCGCGGTTTCTCCGTTGCCGTAGATCTTTGTCAGGTTTTCCGTCTGGATCAGTGCCATGGTTGCCTCGCCGAATGCCATAAACGGTGGTCGAATAGCGACCTTTGCGTACCGGGACCACCGTCTCAATACGCACCAGGTTGATCATTGTTAATCTCCGAATACGTCTGTGCTCAACCTCCCCCTCATCCCGTCCTTCTCCCAGCTTACGCTGGGAGAAGGTGGCCGAACCTGTCCCGGAGCGGAGCGACAGGGGGCCGGATGAGGGAAAGAAAGAATGGACTTGAAAACTACGGAAGACCCTGCTTTGCCTTTTTCGGCCTGCCTCTCGGCCGCAGGTCCGGTTCCGCGACCGGCTGGCTTTTTATCTCATCCAGCCGCGCTTCGAGCATGTCCAGCCAGCGTAAATCGGCTTCCAAGTGCATCACCGATTTATCCAGAAGCAGAATAAGCGCGAGCTCGTGTTCCGGATCCACTTCCGCCCTGCGTGTGGTCGCCCGGTGCAATTCCTGGTAGAGCATCGCCCGCTCCCGGGAGAGAATCTTGCGCGGGTCATCCAGGCCGGTGGCCAGGCAAAGGACCATTTTGAGATAGGTTTCATCGCGTTGGTGATCGGGCGGGTGGTTTTCCGCGAACCAGCACTCCAATTCACCGCGGCCCTTGGGCGTGATGTCAAAGACGCGTTTTTCCGGATGCCGTTTTTTCCCGTCGCCGCGCGTCTTTACCAATCCGGCACGCTCCAGCCGGGCGAGCGTGGAATAGATCTGGGCCGGTTTCAGGTCCCAATTCTGTTCCCCGCCCACCACAGCCAGGAAGGCGGCCCGCAGTTCGTACCCGTAGCGCGGCTGTAAAGCAAGCAGGCCGAGAATTCCGTGTTTTACGGTCATAATTAGTTACTTAGTTAGTATTTATTTGTAATAATAATAACTCAGTTTATATTATTGTCAATACCCTCTCCTTTCGCCTCCCCCGTTTGCCATTGGGGTGCTGGAGGATTCGAACGCGGGAAACTTGCCAATTCACGCGGCCAATGGGAATTGGCTGGGAGAGGGCCAGATGGATTCTCAGAGGTCATCTGTTTATAATGGGACAAACACTTTACCGGGAGGGTTTATGCCTGTCAAACAATCCGTCGGTGATATCGTCCGGAGCTATGCCGTGCTTCAGGAGCACCTGCCGGGGATCGAAATCGATCCCCGCGCCTGGAGCCCCAAGGCGCTGGAGGTTCTTTCCGCGATGGCCAAGACCGGGCCGGTCTTCCGGGAAATCGCCACTTACCTGATCACCCAGGACATCCAACTCTACACTACCCTTGAGGTAAAAGGAGTCAGCGCCGGATGGCATGAAAATATTTTCGGGGAATGTTGGATATCCATCGCCCGAGGTGTTGGATTCATCCAAAGCCTGATCGTAATCGGTCATGAGACGCATCATTTGCAGCAGACCATCCGCATGCGGTGTTCCGTGGAAGGCGAATATTCGGCCTGGCGTTTTGCGTATCAATTGCGGGAGGAACTTACCGCCGCCGGGACCGCCCTTCCCCTGACGGACGATGAGCAACAACTGGCATCCATGCCGGATCACCCGACCCGGGAGGATCTGAAAACGGCGCAGGCGCTGATACAAAAGATGGCCGGTCCGGACTATCTCATCGGCAAGACCCCGCTGCAGGGCAAGGACTGGCAGACAGCCCTGATCGCTCCTGCCGTTCAATTAATCAACAGCGTAATGGGCCGAGGGACTTTTCTCTGATTTCACGATCATCCTGCGGGAAGGCCGGTGGACGGCTTTCACCAAAGGGTTGACGGCTCAGGGGGAATCTCAAGATTAAGGCAATGGCACGCGGAAATCGCGAATAATACCGGATTGCGCCGATCAAAGAGAAAAAATCCGGAAGTAATTTAATTACGAATGATCCGCGACATCCGAATAATCGGTGAAATCCTCGTTACCTTGATTTGGGTTGGTATTCGCAGTGTTCCAGCCAATATTTTAATGTGCCGCGGAAGAGCGCCCGCTCGAAATAACTCCCTTCCAGCGAAAGCCCCTCGTATCCCTTGCTCATCAGCGCCTCCATCAGCGGCTCCAACTGGCGGGCGTAGTGGCGCATACAGGCTTCCGTGTGGATGCCCGGCCAGGAATAGCACGAGACCGTCGTGCGGCGATTGGCGGAAGGGATCTGCTCCGGCACGGTCTTGTCCCACGCAGGGTCGTCCGCGGGGAAGACATACTGGTCCAGGTTGCCCTGCGGAATCCCCTCGATACCGCGCACCACCACCGGGTCGGTATCGAACGTATACGGGTCCACCGCCAGATCGACGATCACGGCGTGCTCCGGAAGCCAGGCCAGCCAGGCGTTCGGCACCACCGGCTTGGAGGAATCGCGGCGCTGGGTGGCATCGACGAGGATATCGCTTTCGCGGAAAAGCCGTTCCATAACAGCCGCGTCGGCGCTGACGTTGCGACCAACCGTCATCGCCACCACGCCCGGCCCGGATTTCTCCAGGAGGGAAAGGCTTCGTTCCACGTTCCCGAACTTGGTCGCCGCCTCGACCGCGTGTTTCCCCACCATCCCCGCCCCGAGGATGAGCACCCGTACGGGTCCTTCGCGCGGCAGCCGGAAACCCGGAAACCGCTCCCCCAGCCAATCGAAGGCGGCTTCCAGCCCGTTCCACGCAACCGCCTCCATATTCTCCACCAAACGCAAATTGTTATCGTCGGCGATGCCGTCGATCGAGACCGCCCGCAGGCCCAGATTCTGCAGGCGCTCCACGCGCCAGGGACGGGTCGGCAGGTGCAGCATCGAGATCAGGCAGTGCCCGCGGGCAAGCAGGGAGAAATCCTCACGGGTGGGGGAGCGCAGGACCAGGACAAGTTCCTTCCGGAAGGCTTCCTGCCGGCTGCACTTGTGCACGGAGAGGCTCCCTTGCCGGTAGTCGTCGAAGGTGAATCCCTCACGCGACCCGTAGCCTTCTTCGACGAACACCTCCAGCCCAAGGCGGACGAGGAATTGGATGAACTCCGGAAGGAAGACGCGTTTTTCGGTGGGCTCCTTCATCATGCGTGGAAATCCGACCGTCTTGGGGATGGTCATCGGATGCCTTTTCTCCCTTTACGCAGAACCGCTGGGGTTCGCTTCGCCCGCCCCCCAGCGGGAAAGCATTGCGCGCGCGATCGCGCGCTCGAAGAATTTCCCGGCGGGCCGCACGGAGGCGATCCCGTTCCGTTCAAGGATGGTGCGCAGGACCGGCCGCAGCTGCGACCCGTACACTTCCATGCACGCCTTCGGGTAAATGCCCGGCCAGGAATAACAGGAGGCCACCCAGCGCCGGTGGCGGGAATCCACGCCGGCCGGCAGGGAATCATAATCCGGAGCGTCCGGCGCGATTTCATAATGATCGAGGTTGCCCTGCGGGATACCCTCAATCGCCTTCACCACCGGGTAGGGTCCGAAGGTATCGTCGTAGGGATCCACCGAGAGATCGAGAATGACGGCGTGGGCGGGCAGGTCGGCGAGGAGGCGGTTGGGGATGACGCAGCGGCTCGGGTCCGGCCGCTGGGTGGCGTCGACCAGGATATCCGTTCCGCGCAGCAAACCGCGCATCAATTCCTCGTGGGCGGTGAAATCGTAATCCACCGCCGTCACCTGCACGCCGGGCACGCCGCTTTCCGCCAGGCGGCGGTGAAGCGCTTCATCCGAATAGCGGACCGCGGCCTGCACCACATGGCTGCCCACCGCGCCCGCTCCCATTAACGTCACACGGATGGCCGGTCGTTGCGGGCTCTCGAAGCCGGGGTCGGGATACGTGCGCGCCAGGATGCGAAAGGCGCTTTCCATCCCGTTCCACGCCACCGCACGCAGGTTTTCCAGCAACCGCCGGCCGCTGTCATCCTTCAACCCGTCAAGGGATACCGCTTCCAGGCCGAGTCCGCGCAGAAATTCCACCCGCTTCGGCCGCGTGGGGTAGTGAAGCATCGAGATCAGGCAGGCTCCCGTCTGCATCAGCCGCATTTCCTCCTCCGCCGGGCAGCGCAGCACAATAACAATATCCTGGCGGAAGGCGGCTTCGTGGGACGCGAAGGAAATCCCGTCGGTGTGTTGCCGGTAGTCTCCCTCCGTGATGTCCATCCCCGACCCGTAACCTTTTTCGAGGACAATCTGCGCCCCCAGACGGTGCAGGCGGGCGATGAACGCGGGAAGGAAATCCCGCACCTCGCGGGTTTCCTTGCGCATGCGCGGAAAACCGATCCGCAGGGAGGCTTTCAACTGATCCGTCATTGGAATCCAATCCGGGTTCTATATATGGGTATTACTATATACCAAATCGAACAATCGGGGAAAATCGATCTTGAGGAATTGCGAAGACCGAGGCGGTTATGCAGGACGAGACGGTCCCTGCCAAGATCATACGGGGATGTCGGACCGCGTCGGTCTTTTCACAACAACCCCTCCATCAACCGCACCACAATCCGCTTCTCTTCCAGCCGCACCGCGCGGATCACCTGCGGGATGGCCGGGAGGAGGATTTCCCCTTTATCCCCCTGCACCACGTATACGTCATTCGCGCCGGTCTTGAGGATTTCCTTCACCCGCCCCAGCCGTTCCCCCTGCTCCGTGAAAACCTCCAGCCCTTCGATCTGGTGCAGGTAGTACACCCCGGCCGGGAGCGGCGGCAGATCGTCAACCCGCATATAAAATACCTTGCCGCGCATCTTTTCCGCCGCATCGCGGTCGCGGACCGCCTTGAGTTGAAGCAGCATGTCCGTGCCGTGCCGCCGGATGGTCTCCACCTCCATGGGAACCCGTGCGTTGCCGGCGTATAGAATTTCATTTTGGGTGAGCCGGGCTGGAAAATCGGTGAGGATTTCCAGGAGCAACTCACCCCGCACACCGAACGGGCGCCGCACGCGGGCCACGGCCAGGTATGCCGGGCTATTCCGGGCTTCCGACGGAGGCGGATCCTTCGGTGGATGCGGATTGGATCGGTTTGCGGTGTGCGGCATCGACTGAGTTTTTCTCCGGGAAAACAATTCCAACGGTCCGCGGGAAAAAAAACTCACCGCAAAAACGCGTGGAAGCCAAAAACCTTGGCGTTCTTCGCGTCTTTGCGGTGAGAAGGTTTGCAGTTAAACGATGTCGAACGTAACCCGGTGGCCTTCCTGCGCGGCCGCAACCCACAGCAGCGAACGGATGGCGTTGGCGATCCGTCCGTTTTGGCCGATGACACGTCCCCGGTCGTCGGATGCGACCATCAGCTCCAAATGAACATTCGCGCCGGTGACCACCTCGGAGATGTGCACCTGGTCCGGTTCCTCGACCAGCGCTTTGGCAATGTACTCGACCAGCTCCTTCATCGCCATGTGCTCTACTCCCTTGGGTTAAGCTTTTTCTTCGGTCTTCTTCTTGGACTTTTTCTTGCTCGGGCCGGTCACTTCGCGCCGGGTCTTTACAACGACCGGGCGGGCCTGCTTGGCCGCTTCCGCTTCCGTCAGAAGCGTATCCTCTTTTTCACCCTTCTTCAACCGGTCGAAGCGATCTTTCAGACCGATTTGGGTGAAGAGGCGGACGACCGATTCCGACGGTTGCGCGCCCTGGCCAAGCCAGTAGTAAACCCGTTCTTCCTCCACCAGAATGGTGGACGGTTCTGTGCGGGGATTGTAGGTGCCCACGACCTCCAAGAAGCGCCCATCGCGCGGGCTTTCGCGGTCCGCCACCACGATCCGGTAATACGGCTGGTGCTTCAAGCCCATCTTGCGTAAACGAATACGAACCATAGAACCAACTCCTAGCTTAAGATGAATGGATTCCGGCGCTCGGTGCGGCGTAGAGGACGTGGGACAGGCACGGTTCCGCCGTCGAACTCCTGGAAACCCTATTTTACCCGAAAATCCCCCGAATGCCCCTACCCCCGTTTTTCCCGAGCATCTTCATCATTTTCCGCGCCTGGCGGTACTGCTGGATAAGGCGGTTGATTTCCTGGACCTCGGTCCCCGAGCCGCGGGCGATCCGCCGCCGGCGGCTGGCGTCGAGGATTTCCGGCTGGTGCCGTTCCTGGGGGGTCATCGAGGAGAGAATCGCCTCCTTGCGCTTTATATCCTGCTCGGCGTCGCGTTGCTGCTGGGGGGTGGCTTTTCCCGCAACCGCCCCGGGCAGCATATCCAGGATCTGACCCAGCGGCCCGAGCTTGCGGATCTGTCGGATTTGCTCGAGCATTTCCTGAAGGGTGAACTCGCCTCCGAGGATCTGCCCCGTCTGTTGCTGTATTTCCTCCGCGCTCAGGGTTTGTTCGGCCTGGCGGATCAAACCGATCATATCCCCCTGGCCGAGAATCCGCCCGGCGATCCGGTCGGCCTCGAACACTTCCAGCGCGTCCAGCCCTTCTCCGGTGCCGATCCAGCGGATCGGCACGCCGGTCACCGCCCGCATTGAGATGGCCGCCCCGCCGCGCGCATCGCCGTCCATCTTGGTAAGGATCAGCCCGGAAAGTCCGACCGCTTTGTGAAAACTGCCGGCGATGTGAACCGCTTCCTGGCCGGTCATGGCATCCGCCACCAGAAGGCACTCGGTTGGAGCGGTCTCCTTTTTAATGGAGACCAGCTCCGCCATCAGCGTATCGTCGATCTGCCGGCGGCCGGCGGTATCCAGGAGCACCAGGGTATCCGATTCGCGCCGCGCCTGTTCGAGAGCGGCGGCGCAGATTTGCAGCGGACTCCCGCCGTCGGCGGCGTAAACCGACGCGCCGGCCTGCTCCCCGAGGATTTGCAGCTGGCGGACGGCCGCCGGGCGATGGACATCGGCGGCGACCAGCAGGACGCGCTCGCCTTCGGCGCGGAAGCGCTTCGCCAGTTTCCCGGCCGTTGTCGTCTTGCCGGATCCCTGCAATCCCAGCAGCATGACCACGCGGGGTTTCGGGCCGGCGGGCGACCACGGCGCGGCCGGCCCGAGAGTGGCCGCCAGTTCCTCGTGAACGATTTTCAAAACCTGCTGGGCCGGGTTGAGCGCGCGTGAGACCTCGCTGCCGACCGCGCGCTCGCGCACCCGGACGAGGAAATCCTTGACGACTGTGAAATGGACGTCCGCCTCCAGAAGCGCCAGGCGCACTTCGCGCAATGCGGAATCCACGTCCGTTTCGCTGAGGACTCCGCGGCGCGAGAGGTTCTTGAAGATCAGTTGCAGCCGGTCGGCAAGGGCATCCAGCATATTGGCTCACAAAACCGCCGCGCGCGTAATCTGCGGTGCGGCGGTGAATCGGGCGGATTTCCGCGATTGTATCGGGGAGGTCTGTGAGGGTCAAGCGGTCTGTGCACCCTTAATGTGGCGAAATACACCCTAAGGGTGTCGGCGGGGATCTCCTGGGCAGGCATATCCGGAATCGCGGCTCCGAATACCCGCTCCCGGCAGGTAATTGCGCAATCCTCGTCTCCTAAGTACAATCGCGTTGTGAAGGATAATGACATGGGGCATTCCTCCATCGGACGCCTCATCCGCCTTCGAAAAAAAGCCGATTGGAGAAAAGGACCGGATTATGAACGCACCCTCGAACGTACTTCGATTGATCGGTCGGGATGGCAAGGAATACCCCGTAACGTGCGCCACACTAATCGGCCGCGCCCCCGAATGCGGCATTGTGATCGATGAGCCCGGCATCTCCCGGCATCATGCCCAGATCGAACTCGTCGAGGGCAAGACAATGCTCAAGGATCTGGGAAGCCCAAACGGGACCTTTGTCAACGACATACGGATTGAAACCGCCACGGAGATCAAACCCGGGGATCGGATCCGATTGCATGATGTTCCCTTCACCGTTAAGCCCGCGGATCCGGCCGGCGTAAACCCGACCGCTGTATTCGAAAGCGGCCCGGCCGATGATGGTCCGAAAACCGTAAGCTACCCATCGCTCCAATTGTATTCGATCGTCCGGAGTGACAACGGCGCGGAGATCGGTGTCGGCCGGAGCATAAAAATCGGCCGGGATGAAAAAAACGAAGTTCCCCTGCCGAAAGACACCAGCGCGTCGCAGGAACACGCCAAGCTCGAACTGCTAAATGGGCAGGTCGTCCTGACGGACCTGGGCAGCAGCAATGGCACCTGGGTGAACGGGGTTCGCATCACCACTCCGGTGTATCTGACCCACGGCGATAAATTCCGGATCGGGGACACTGTATTCCGGCTGCGCGAGGGAGAAAAGCCGCTCCCGGCCGCCGAACACCCCCCTTCCCGGAGCCGCGGCTGTTGGCTGGCCGGTTGCGGGTCCCTCATGGCGGCGGGAATGTTCCTGGCCATTTTCCTGGGAGGCGCTTCCCTGCTGCCGCAGCTTTTTGCGATGCCGACGCCCACCCCCACCATTACCGCCACGCGCGAGCCCACGGCCACCGAGGAGCCGACCGATATTCCCGGGCTGGCTGCGACTCAGCAGGCGCTGGTGGAGGAGACCGCGCTGCGGGCATTGGTGCAGGTCATCGTCAAGCTCAGTGATGGGACGTTCGGCGGATCCGGCAGCCTGCTGGATTCCCGCGGATACGTCCTGACCAATTTCCACGTTGTGGGAGATGAAAAAACCGGCAAACTCTATGAAAACAACGAGCGGATCCGAATCGGTTTGAACTGGGATGATCCCTCGCTGGAACCGGATACTTTCTACACTTGTGAAGTCGTAAAATTCGACGAAGATTACGACCTTGCGCTGTTGAGGGCTGTATCGCTTTCCAACGGGGACGATCTGCCCGCCGATCTGGTATTCCCCACCATCCCGGTCGGCGATTCCGATCTAATGCGGATCGGAGATCCGATCGCCATCCTGGGGTACCCCGGGTTGGGCGGGGATACCCCAACCTTTACCCGCGGAACCGTTTCCGGATTCCTGACGGATAATTCCATCGATCAGGAACGCGGATGGATAAAAACGGACGCGGAGGTAAACCGCGGAAATTCCGGCGGCATGGCGATCAATGCGAAAGGCGAACTGATCGGCGTCCCCACCATGGCGGCGGTGGATACCGAGGTGACCGGAAAAATCAGCGAAATCCGCCCGATCAATCTGGCGCGGGTCGTGACCGACGCCATCCCGGCATAACCCGGCCGCCGATCTACTTATTTACTAACGATTGGCGATGGAACAGAAATGGGGCGGTCTCATTACGACCGCCCCGGTTTGTTTCACCCCGGTAGGGTGCCCCCGCATCGCCTCCTCTCCGGGCGGGAATCTCCTTTCAGATATCCCCGCGCAGTATTAAGTACATCATAGGAACATCACAACCGAATTTCAATAGGAGTGGGCTGGTCAGAGGCGGGGCGTATACAACACGAAGGGATCGGGTAGGTTTCGAAGGATTTTTATACAGAAAAAATCGACGCTGGCGTTATTTATTACACACTCCGCATAAAAAACATCAACGAATCGATTTTCATACCCGGAAGCAATGACGCGCTTCCGGGATGTCAATCCAAATTTTCTACATGGTGTTGTGTTTTAGAATCTCGGGGATGAGTATCCGGACTTCCGGAAGAAGTGTGTTTACAGCACGGGCAAAGGCCCGTGGTTCCATCCGCCGGATCCATGGGGAACGCCATCCCGGCGGCACAACCATCGGATGGAGCGGCCGGTCGAGCGATGAAAAGAAATCATCCCAGTGGACCGGGACAAGCACTTTAACCTGAGCCGCCTCGGCGACCGCCGCGCCGATCCGCTCCCCCCATAACGGACAGAAGAATAAAATATCCGCCTGGGGGATGGCGCTGGTGTCCGGTGTGTTCCATATCAGGCAGGATGTCTGAGCCGCCCGCACATGAAACGAGAATATCGTATCCATCCGGTAGTCCGAAAGGCGCAGGGGCGGATCCAGACGCGCCGGGAGCTTGCCCGCAAAGGGCAGCAATCCCGCCATTCGTCCGTGCTTGCCCGGAAAGACCCTGACTTCGAATGGGTCAAGGGAAATTGCATCTCCCACGCGGGTAGGGTTAACCTGTTCTGCCGGTACATCATGCGCGCGAAGGATTGCACACGTATTACTGGAGCCATAAGCGACTGTTCCGAATTCCCGGCACACGTTTGGAACATCCGCCAAATGATCGAAATGCGCATGGGAAACCAGCACTGCGCGTGCGGGAGAGAGGTACCGCGTTACCAAACCCGGATTCGGGACCGGTCTTCCGAAGAGGTTGTATTGGATCGGGAATCGCGAGAGATAGGGATCGATCAGAATCCGTTCGCCGTTGGATTCCAATTCAATCCCGGCGGTCCCCAGCCAGCGGAATTTTATTGAATCGGCCATTCGAATAATTTTACTACCCGGGAGGGCTGTACGGAACCGATTCTTCGGGGTCTGAAGACCCCTCGGAATGACACACGGCGGGCGCAATCCCAAGCCCAAGTCCCCTCGGAACGACCCTATGCGGAAGTCATTCCGAGGAGCCGTATTTGGGCGACGAGGAATCGGTGCCTCCTTCTACAAATCCAACTTCTCCTATCCCATGCGCAACCGATTCCTCGGGGTCTGAAGACCCCTCGGAATGACACACGGCGGGCGCAAGCCCAAGCCAAGCCCCTCGGAATGACACACGGCAGGTGCAATTCCAGGCTCAAGTCCCTCGGAATGACAATTTGCGCTGGTATAATACCTCCGGCGGGCGGATAGCTCAGCTGGTTAGAGCGCATCTCTTACACAGATGAGGTCGCAGGTTCGAACCCTGTTCCGCCCACTACCCGGTCTGACCGCGGGCGGATGAAGCCTGCGGACCGGAGCAGACGGTCCCCAAGCCGGATAGCTCCGGTTGATACTGCGGCTTCCCCTACTTTCCGCAACCGGAACATCAAAAAACACAGGAGCAAACCATGGGCGATTTCCTGGTGCGCGGTACCCTTGCCAAAATCGATCCGGCGGTCGAGGAGTTGATCCGGCTTGAATCCGAGCGGCAGTATCGGAAACTGATCCTGATCCCGTCGGAAAGCACGGCTCCGCGCGCGGTCCTGGAGGCGCTCGGCAGCCGGCTGCAGAACATTTACGCCGAGGGCTATCCGGACGAGGAAACCCGCTGGATGACCGAGGAGGAAATCCTCGACTACCCGGCGCGCCTGGGTCACTTCCGCCGCTACTCCGACCCGCGCTATTACAAGGGCGTGGAATACGCCGACGTGATCGAAGCCCTGGCGCGGCGGCGGTGCGCCGAAGCCTTTGCCACGCCGCAAATTCCGGCCGATGAAATTTTCGTCAACGTACAGCCGCTCTCCGGCGCACCGGCCAATACCGCCGTGTATGACGCGCTCGTCACGCCCGGTGATACGGTCATGGGGCTCAACCTCCTGCACGGCGGCCACCTGACACACGGATCGCCGGCCAACCGTTCCGGCAAATGGTACAACATCGTCGGCTACACGATCGATCCCACCACCGAAAAAATCGATTATGACTCGGTGGAAGCCCTGGCGCGCGAACACAAGCCGAAGATGATCATCGCCGGCTATACCTCCTACCCCTGGGCGGCGGATTGGGAACGCTTCCGGCAGATTGCGGATTCGGTCGGCGCCTACCTGATGGCCGACATCGCCCATATCGCCGGCCTCGTGATCGCCGGCGCGCATCCGTCGCCGCTCGGGTATGCGCATGTGATCACCTTTACCACGCACAAGACTCTGGACGGGCCGCGCGGCGCATGCATCCTCACCACCGATCCGGCCCTCTCACGCAAGCTCGACCGCGGAGTTTTCCCCGGTGAACAGGGCGGCCCGCACGTCAACGTCTTTGCCGCACTGGCGGTGGCCTTTAAACTTGCACGCACCGAAAAATTCCGCGAGCTGCAGCTGCAAACCGTGCGCAACGCCAAGCGACTCTCGGATTCGCTTTCCGCCAAGGGCTTGAAAATCGCCTATGGCGGAACCGATACCCACCTCCTGAACGTGGATTGCAAAAGCGTCCGCGCACCGGACGGCACGCCCCTCTCGGGCGACATCGCCGCGCGGCTGCTGGATCTGGCCGGGATCGTCCTCAACCGCAACACCATCCCCGGGGATGTATCCGCCGGCAAGGCGTCCGGCATCCGCATGGGCACGCCGTGGGTCACACAGCGCGGGCTGCGCGAACCGGAGATGGACACCCTGGCCGAAGCCATCGCCCAAGTGTTACAGGCCTGCCATCCGTTCCGCTACAGCGGGAAAAAAGGATCGCTCTTGCGGGCGCGGATCGACTTCGCAGCCATGGAAGAGGCGCGCATTACGGTGCGGACGCTTGCCGAAAAAGCCGGGATCGATTTCAAACCCGGAAAGCACGGCTACCCGCACCATTTCTACCTCGACGATCCGGCGCCGAAGAAGAAATTTTCACGCATTGCCATCAGCGGCGAACACGCGCAAGCCTTCCTCTATTGGGCAACGACCAATGACGTGTATGCCCTCGCCGGCGGGAAGGCGCAATCCACCCGGCTGCCGCTGGATGGCGGCGTAACCGAGGCGGTTCTGGAACGCGACGGGAAGAAATTTATCCTCACCCTTCCATCCACCCAAGCTTCTCTTGCCCTGGCTTGGCTGCGCGCGCTTTCCGACGGATATGTCCGGTTTGATAACGATGTGGCGCGGAAGATGCCCGGACCGGTGATAATTGAACTCTTGGGCGGGGTTGCGGCGATGCCCAAAGCCCCCGCACCGTCCGCCGATGCCACCCGTCCGTATTTCGTCCCGCCCTTCCAGGCGGATCCGGCCGCGCCGCTCTCCGACTTTTCCTGGAAGGAATCCACAGAACCGCCGCTCAGGCATACACCGCTGCATGAAATTCATAAAGCACTCGGCGCGAAGATGGTCCCATTCGCCGGATGGGAAATGCCGGTCTGGTATTCCAGTGTTGTGGAAGAGCATCTGGCGGTGCGGAATGCGGCGGGCTTGTTCGACGTGGCCCACATGGGCGTCTGGGAGGCCAGCGGCCCGGGGGCATGCGCCTTCCTCGACGCGGTGTGCGCCAACGAGGTTGCCGCGCTGGCTCCCGGAGAATCCCTCTACTCGCATCTGCTGGATCCCGACGGCAACGTTCTCGACGACCTGATGATCTACCGCCGCAGTGCGGATAATTACCTGATCGTGGTGAACGCCTCCAACGACGACAAGGATTGGGCGTGGGTTAACGCCGTCCGCGAAGGCAAGGTATGTATCGACCGCGAACGTCCGGGCGCCAAGGCGCCGGGGCGCGGCGGGGTCGTTCTGCGTAATTTGCGCGACCAAGCTTCCGGCGCCGACATGCGTGTTGACATCGCGCTCCAGGGACCGAAATCGCTGGATATCCTGCTCGCCCTCGACGCCGACCTGGAGACCAGGAAAAAAATCACCCGCCTGGCGCACACCGGACTCTGCAACGCCCGTTTGGGCGGGTTGGATCTGGTTGTGGCGCGCACCGGGTACACCGGCGAAGCGGTCGCCTTCGAGCTATTCGTGCATCCGGGCCGCGCGGTGGATTTATGGAACGCGCTCATGAAAGCGGGGGAACCCTTGGGATTGAAGCCCGCGGGCCTTGGCGCGCGCGACAGCCTGCGCACCGAAGCCGGCCTGCCGCTGTACGGCCACGAATTTGCCGGTCCGCTCAACCTGGGCGTGGGTGACGGCGGCTTCGAATCCTACGTCAAACCGCACAAGCCGTGGTTTATCGGCCGCAAGGCATTCCTCGCGCAGGAACGCTCGCGGAAAAGCGAAGTGACGCGCTTCCGGTTCAACCGCAAGGGTGTGCGCATGGCGCACCCGGGCGATGTGGTGGCGGATGAGAAGGATGCCGCCATCGGCAGGGTTACCTCCTGCGCGCTCGACGGCGAACGCGTCCAACTGGGCCAGGCCTATTTGGAACACGAATTCGCCGTGGAAGGGAAACAGATCTTCGTACGGTTGGGTGGATCGGAGGGCGGCGAGGCGGTGAATGAACCGGCCACCGTGCTTCGCCGGTTCCCGAAGAAGAAGAAATAAGTTCTTCCTTCCCGAAAATAAAAACCGACCGGTTCCCCGGTCGGTTTTTTTTACGGGGGGAATGCGTTTATTCGCCACTTGATATATACTCTTCATCGCAATGTCCTCACCCGACCACTCTGACCTCATACTGCAGATATCCAACCTCACCTTCCGGTACCGCGACCGGCCGGAGCCGGCCGTCCGCGATATCAGCTTCTCGCTCGGCCGGGGGGAGATGCTGCTGCTTTCGGGATCCAGCGGCTGCGGGAAGACAACCCTCGTCCGGTGCATCAACGGGCTGATCCCGCGTTCCTACCGCGGCGAGATCCAGGGTTCGATCCTCCTGCGGGGCGAGGAGTCCGGTCCGATGACTCTCGGGCAGATATCGCAGATTGTCGGCACCGTCTTGCAGGATCCCGAGCGTCAAATTGTCGCTTCGCATGTGATGCAGGAGGTGGCGTTCGGCCTGGAAAATTTGGCCCTCCCGCGGGACGAGGTCGAAAGCCGGGTAATGGGCACGCTCGATTATCTCGGGATTGGGCACCTGGCGGAACGCGAAACGTTTTCACTCTCCGGCGGGGAAAAACAGAAAGTCGCACTGGCCGGGGCGCTGGCCATGAAGCCGTCGATCCTCCTGCTGGACGAACCGCTGGCCTCGCTCGACCCGGCATCCGCCCGCGAGGCTTTGGCGCTTTTCCGGCGCCTGGCCGACGAGGGAATCTCCATTCTCATCATCGAGCATCGCGTCGAAAGCGTGCTGGCGGTTCGGCCGGATCGGACCATGTATATGCAAAACGGCCAAATCGTTTTCACCGGATCCGTGCACGGATTGATCGACGCGGTGAATTACCGGGAGGTGAAACTCCCCGCGGCGGATGTCGTGCGGAGGGCGCGCGCGGATCCCGTTCCGGAGCGTCCCGCCCCGGCGGTCCGGCGCCCGGGCAAAACCCTGGTTGCGTTCGAAGATGTCTCCTTCGCTTACGGCGACGGCCCGCCGGTCCTCCGCAACGTGACCGCCCAGATCCGCAAGGGCGATATCATCGCGGTCCTCGGACCGAACGGCGCGGGAAAAACAACGCTGATGAAACATACCATCGGCCTGCTTAAACCCACGCAGGGGCGCGTGTTGGTGGGCGGGGAGGATACGCGGAAGATCACGGTCGCCCGGGCGGCGCACACGCTGGGCTACGTATTTCAAAGCCCGACCCATATGCTGTTTGCCCCCACCGTCCGGGAAGAACTCGCGTTCGGGCCGCGAAACATCGGCAAGCCGGAAGGGGAAATCCCCGGAAGAGTACGCCAGGCGGTGCAGGCGCTGAACCTCGAAGGCTTGGAGGACTATCCTCCGCTGGCGCTTTCGTTCGGCCAACAGAAGCGCACCAGCATCGCCTCGGTGCTGGCCATGGGCACGCAAATTCTGATCATGGACGAACCGACCGCAGGGCAGGATTATTTCAATTACATGGCGTTCATGGATTCGATCCTGGCCATGGCCGGGTTCGAAACGGTCCTGTTCATCACCCACGATCTGGATCTGGCGGTGGTGTATGCCAACCGCGTGATCCTGATCGGGCGCGAAGGCATTGCGGCCGACGGCGCTCCCGGTGAAGTGCTGCGCGATACCGCCCTGTTGGAATCCTGCCATCTCATACCCACATCGCTTCTGGAATTAAATATGGCTATGGGGGGTTCGACGAGCACTTTCCATCGTGCGGAAGATCTGGCTTTTACGGCAAAGGAGGTGATATAGAGAGACACTCTTCCAACGCCGGTCGAGCAGGGCTGAGTATTTTTCCTGAAGGGAGAGAAAAGCCTTCCCCCGGCCCATACCTGACAGGGCCGGCTCGACCGAGACGCGCGTAGCGAGAAGGCGGTCTCGCTGCGTAAAACCGCCACTCGACCGCCTCTTTGGTTCTGGAGATGGGTCAATGACAAAGAAACTTTTTTACCTCATCATCGGCCTCATTATCGGCGCCCTGGTTATCCTGCTGGCCTACATTCTGATTCCGCTTTCCCAGAATGAGGATTGGAACAGCTGGCTCAGCGCCTCGGATGTGCCGATCCGCTTCCTGTTCGTGGGCATCGGCGCCGTGATCGTTCTGGGAATTTATTATTTTTCGCGCCAGAACGCGGCCTGGACGGTTGGCACACGCGAGGTGGTCTATATGGGCATCGGCGCCGCACTCTACGGCGTGATCTCCTGGCTGTTTAACGGAACGGTCTTCGCGGTTCCCTCAGTCAGTCAAGTGGCCCTGCGGCCGGGGATCGCCATCCCGATTCTGTTCGGATACCTCTTCGGTCCGGTCGTCGGTTTCTTCACCGGCCTGGTGGGGAACACCATCGGCGACCTGCTTTCCGGCTGGGTCTCACCACAATGGTCGTTCGGGAACGGGTTGATCGGTCTGGTCGCCGGAATGGTGTTCCTCTTCGGCGATAAGAAGAAAAGCCTGAACTGGCTCCTGATCCTCAGCGCGATCGGGGCCGCGATCGCCACCATCGTGTGGGTCTTGAACCCGGGCGAGACGAACCAGATGGCCGCGCCGTGGGATCAACCGTTGACCGTGATCGCCGGCGTCTCGGCGATCATCGGGCTGGCGGTCGTCGCCGCCATCCGGTTCCTTTGGGCGAAGGATCTCGATGTCGCCGCATCGGTCGTTTGGGGATCGCTCGGCATCATCCTGGGGATCGGTTTTGCGGCCATCGCGGATATCTGGGTGAATGGATACAGTTTTGTGACGGCCATCGTGGGTGAATTTCTCCCGGCCGCCGGACCCAATCTCATTCAAGCCGCAATCCTGGTACCCCTGTTGCTCGTCGCCTACAAGGCGGTTCAAAAGCAGACCGGACGGTAATTTTTCCCGGAAAGCTCAGCCTGCCGGGATTTCCTCCGGCAGGCTGAGCTCCGGAGGAAACGCATGCTGGTTACCTGGCGTTACCGACAACTCGGCACAATCATTCACCGGCTGGATCCGCGGACGAAGGTGATCTCCTTTGCCTGCTTTGTCCTGGCGGCGCTTTCTTTTTGGGACCTGCGTTTTCTCTCCGCGCTTCTGGCCTTCGGCGTTTTTCAAATTTTCCTGGCGCGGATCCCGTGGCGCGACATACGCCGCGTCTGGCTTTTGATATTTTTAATGGCATCCCTGTTCAGCCTGATTACCTTCCTGACCGGGCGCGGCGGATTTGAGTTCTATGCGGTCGAACACGAAATCACCCGCTGGACCGCCCCGTTCCGGCTGTTTGGCTGGCAGCCGGTGATTCCGGTGACAGCCGAACGGATCGCATACGCCGCGAGCCAATTCCTGCGCATCGTCACCGTAACATCCTATGCCACGGTCATCCCCTATACCATTGACCCGCGCGTTTACGGCATTACGTTTCACCGGCTCGGCCTTCCGGATAAATTCGCCTATGCGGTCGATCTTTCCCTGCGTTTTGTGCCCACGTTCGCGCGGGATTTCGCCATAACCTACGATGCCCAACGCGCCCGGGGCTATGAACTGGAACGCGCCCGGGGCGGGCTCATCGCGCAAATCCGGCGCCTGGCGCCGCTTCTGGTTCCGGTTGTCATCCAAGCGATCGTCGGCGGGGAAGAAATCATTGACGCAATGGATCTTCGTTCCTTCGGAGTCCGGCCGCGCACCTGGTTGATGAGCCTTCATTACCACGGGATCGATATCGTGTGGATTTTCTTCAGCGGGGTTCTGGTATTGGGAAGCGTCCTGCTGCCCATGCTGGGATACGGCGGGTTTTGGGTTCCACCATTCCTGTTGAAATAATACAACCGATCATCCCTCCCCCTCCTCCCATCCTCCTGCCGCTGCGCTCCGGGATAGGTTCGTCCTGTTGCCGCCTTGCTAACTGATATTCCAGAAAATCGGAAGGGCCAGCATCACGACGAGGAAAACGAGGATAACCACGGGCAGGCCGGTGCGTACGTAATCGCGGAACCGGTAGCCTCCCGGCCCCATAATCACTGCATTCACAGGGTGTGCAAATGGGGTGAGCATAGACGTTCCGGTGGCGATCGCCACCACAAGCACAAAAGCGCGCGGGTCCGCTCCAAGCTGCTGCGCTGCGGCGATCGCAATCGGCGCAAGCAACGCAGGAACCGCCGATCCGCCGGGTAGAAATTGTGTGAGGATGGCGGTAATAACAAACAACTCCGCCGCTACTATTCCGGGCCCCATACCGCCCAGTATCCGGATAAGGACCTCTCCCAGTAGAGCCGCGGCGCCGGTATTGGATAGGGCGATGCCGACCGGCAGCATTCCACCGACCAGGAAAACCGAACGCCAATCGACCGCCTGGTACGCCTCGTCCATCGTCAGACAGCCGCTTAGAAGCATGCCCAGCGCGCCTAAAAACAATACGAGGGAAACGGACCATGGACCGACCGCGGCGGCGGTCAGGGTCGCAGCCAAAATCAGCAGGGCGATCCGCATCTTTCCCGGCCGGTATCGTTTGCTGCCGTCTACCCGCAGCGCCAGCCAATCCGGATCGCTGGCAAGCATATGAATCTTTTCGCGCGGCCCGTGAACAAGCAACGCTTCACCCCCATGCAAGACGACATCCCCCACATCCGTCCGAAAAAACCGGTTCCTTTGCCACAAGGCCACCACATTCATCCCGTATTTGGCGCGGAATTGTGTTTGCTTCAGCGTTTTTCCGATCACTTCGGACCGGGGAGCAACCATCACTTCGAGGAGTTCGGCGTCCCTGGCCTTGAAACTCTCCTCCGCAGGTGCCGTCGCGGAAATCCGAACTCCTTGCGCCTCCAATTGCGCCGCCCGGTCCGCCCGTCCCTCCAGCAGAAGGATATCGTCCTGCAGAATGCGCTGGCGTCCTCCTGGGGAAAGCAGCTTGGTGTCTCCGCGTTGAATGGCGATCACGGTCAGCCCCAATCGGTCCCCAATGCCGGATTCGGCGAGCGACTGTCCGATCAACGGCGAACCGGGTTGGACGTGTGCGGATTGAAGGCGCTCCGTGAGTCGATAAATCCCGGCCAGGTTTTCATGAATCTGAATCTGTTTTCCCATTTCCTCCATGGGGCAGCGATCCGGGAGTGCACGCCGTCCAATCAGTGTGATATACAGGATTCCAACGACGGCCGCACAGCCCCCCACGAGAAGCAAATCGAACAGCCCGAAGCCGCGCAATCCGGCATTTTGCAGAACTCCGCTGGCTACGATGTTGGATGTGGTGAAAAGGGTCGCCATACCGGCCAGCTGGGTCGCCAAAGCCATCGGCATCAGCAGTTTGGAGGGACTGACCCGAGTTCGCCGCGACACCTCCATCACCGCCGGCATGACGACCGCGACCGAGGCAATATTATTCATGAACAGGGACAATCCGCCGGCCGTGAGCATTACAACCACAACCAGCCGGGTTTCGTTCGAACCCGCAAACTTCATCAATCCGCGGCCGATGGCGGCGCTGACCCCGGTATGGAACAGTCCTCCGGTCAGGATGAACACGGAGATGATAAGGATGATCGCCGGGCTGCCGAATCCGGAGAACACCTCTCCCGACGTCACCAGCTGGCTTAACCCGAGACTCAACATCAGGAGAATCGCCACCAGGTCTGGGCGTAATTTTTCACTGACAAACAATAAAATGGCGGCGCCGAGAAGGATGAGGAGAAGGATTATTTGGGGGGTCATTTACTTGGTGTGCTCGTAATTGGTTTTCCGGAGTTCCATCGCGCCCGAACCCGGCCCGATCTTACCCCATTCCGGCTGCAGGAGGAAAGTGTTCGGGAATCGCGTCTACCAACCGGTCATCCTCCGGGTGCTGCAGACGATAGGGAGCCCGCCCGGGTGGTTTTTTCCCGAGTCGAGAATCCGGGGTTTGTAGATCCCAAATCGGCGCCGGATCGTAGAAAAAGGTTTCCGCCCCGGGAAGAACCGGTATATCCGCGCGGAATTACTCCCGTTCCGCGGGATGATGAATACCCCGCAGCTTGTCCCGCATTCTTCCTCACGATAATTGTGGAATGCGGGGGCTTGCCGGGCGATTGTTCATTTCCCGGAGAATTTTTGTCTGAGAATGTCCTCCAGAGTCGGTGTTCCGATCTCCTGGAGTTCATACCGCACGCGCTGGAACGGTTTGCGGATTGAGATTACGCGCGTCAGGTCGATCGGCGTGGCGACGATCACCAAATCCACATCCGCCTTCTCGATCGTCGCTTCGAGGTCGCGCATTTGCGCCTCGCCGTACCCCATGGCCGGCAGAATGGGGCCGGTGTTTGGATATTTTTCAAAGGTGGTTTTGATCGACCCGACCGCATACGGCCTCGGATCGACAATTTTAGAGGCATGGAAGCGTTCCGCGGCGACAAATCCGGCGCCGTACGCCATTCCACCGTGGGTGAGGGTCGGGCCATCCTCGATCACCAATACGCGTTTGCCTTTGATCAACTCCGGTTTTTCAACAAGCAGCGGTGAGGCGGCTTGAATGAGGATTGCGGCGGGGTTCAACCGGCGTACGTTCTCGTTCACCTTCGCCACCGCCTGCGGATCGGCCGTATCCACCTTGTTCACCACAACCACATCCGCGCCGCGGATATTGGTTTCACCGGGATGATAGCCGGATTCATGCCCCGGACGGTGCGGATCCGCCACCACAATCTTGAGATCCGAGACGTAGAAGGAAAAGTCGTTGTTTCCGCCATCCCACAGGATAATATCCACTTCCTGCTCCGCCTGACGCAGGATCTTGCCGTAATCCACGCCGGCATAAACGATCACGCCGTTGTCGATGTGCGGTTCGTATTCCTCGCGCTCCTCGATGGTGCATTCGTGCTTGTCCAGATCGGCATATTCGGCAAAGCGCTGCACCTCCTGCTTCACGAGGTCGCCATATGGCATCGGATGGCGGATCGCCGCCACGGTAAACCCCATCCCGCGCAGGATCAACGATACACGCCGGGTTGTTTGGCTTTTTCCGGCGCCGGTGCGCACCGCGCACACCGACACCACCGGTTTGCAGGATTTGATCTGAGTCGATTTTTCCCCCATCAGACGGAAATCCGCGCCGGCCGCCAGGACCATGGACGCTTTGTGCATAACATACTCGTGCGGCACGTCGCTATAGGCGAAGACAACCTGGTCCACACGATGGTCTCTGATTAATTTCAGGAGGTCACTTTCGGGAGAAATCGGGATGCCGTTTGGATACAATTTTCCGGCCAGGGCGGCAGGGTACGTACGGGAATCGATATCGGGGATCTGGGTAGCCGTGAATGCGACAACTTCATATTCGGGATTGTCGCGGAAAAAGACGTTGAAATTATGGAAATCGCGCCCCGCGGCACCCATGATCAATGTGCGAACCGGCATAGGATGCTCTCCTTGGATTGGCGGATCGATCCGGCTTCCGAGAAACCCGTACTCCCTATCGTGTTCCGGAAAACGGAATACGGATACATCATAATCATTTTTGCCCTATTTGTGGGTTAGCCGGGGATGAGGGCCTGCCCTCATGAAGTGCGCAGGTTCCCCGTTCTTCGGGAACCTGTGCGATTACGGAATGAGGGGATCCAGATATTCTTCCAACAAATTTAACACTTCCTCGGCGGCGCCGGATTTGTTCTGCAACCGGTTTCCGGAAAGGCGGATCGAGCGGGTCCGGGTGCCTCCCTTAGCGCACAACGCCAGCCACATCAAACCCACCGGCTTTTCCTTGGTGGCGCCCCCCGGACCCGCGATCCCGCTGACCGCCAGGCCGATATCGGTGCCGAAGCACTTACGGACGCCCTCGGCCATTTCCCGCGCCGTCTGCTCGCTGACGGCGCCGTGTTGGGCGAGGGTTTCGTATTTGACGTCCAGAAGCTTCACTTTTGCATCGTTCGAGTAGGCCACCACGCCTCCGAGGAAATACAGCGATGAACCCGCAACGTCCGTCAACCGGGATCCGATCAAGCCGCCGGTCACGGATTCCGCCACGGCGACCGTCAGCCCCAACTCCGCCATTTTCTTTCCAATTCGGACTTCCGCCAAGGGTTCCATTTTTTCACCTGTGGAAGCAGTATAGAGGAAAAATCGGCCAGAGACAATATAAAAATCGATAAAAAAAACGAACCGTCAAAGTGTGGATCATCATCCCGCGCCTTTACGGTGCCAGAACGGGACGCCAAGGGTACCCAAAGGCACACTAGACCCTTTGGGTTCCGCATTGCTACCCACCCGCGATATTCTAAAACCCCCAGACCCTATGGGTCTCGCAGTATGCCCCGCCGGCGTGTTTAGTGTTATCCCAGACCCTTAGGGTCTCGCAGTATTCCCTATCGGCGGATTTAGCTTACTCTAAGCCCCTAAGGGTCTCGTAGTATTCCCCGCCGGCGTGTTTAGTGTTATCCCAGACCCTTAGGGTCTCGCGATATTCACCGACGGTTGATTTAGCTTACCCCAAGACCCTAAGGGGCTCGTAGTATTCACCGCCGGCGTGTTTAGTGTTATCCGAGACCTTTCGGGTCTCGCAATATTCACCGACGGTTGATTTAGCTTACCCCCAGACCCTTAGGGTCTCGCAGTATTCCCTGTCGGCGGATTTAGCTTACTCTAAGACCCTAAGGGCCTCGTAGTATTCCCCGCCGGCGTGTTTAGTGTTATCCCAGACCTTTCGGGTATCGCAATATTCACCGACGGTTGATTTAGCTTACCCCCAGACCCTAAGGGTCTCGCAGTATTCCCTGTCGGCGGATTTAGCTTACTCTCACACCCCAAGGGTCCCAATTCGTCTCCCGCATCCTGTATAATCCGTCCCACCGGTATTCCAAAAAGGTAATCCGTGAACAGCAAAACCGATCCGCCGAATGAATCGTCCCTTTCGCCCGTGGAACGTTCGCGCTTCGCGCGCCCCCTGCGCCTGGCGGAGATCGGCGAAGCCGGGCAGCTTCGGCTTCGCGCGGCGAGTGTGCTCGTGGTCGGCGCCGGCGGGCTGGGATCCTCGGCCTTGCTTCATCTGGCGGCATCGGGAATCGGGCGGATCGGGATCGTCGACCCCGATACCGTCAGCCTCGATAACTTGCACCGTCAGGTCCTGTATGGGATGCCAAATGTTGGGCTTCCCAAAGTGGAAAGCGCCCGCCGCCGGTTAAACGAGATCAATCCACAAACGATCCTCGATCTTCATCCTGTTGCTTTTTCCGGGACGAATGCCTGTGATTTGGCGCGCCCCTACCAGGTCCTTGTGGATGGATCGGATAACTTCGCCGCCCGGACGTCCATCAACCACATTTGCATCCACCAGGGCAAGCCGATGGTTTATGGAAGCGCCCAACGCTTCGAAGGACAAATTGGCGTATTCGATGCGCGCCACGGACCATGCTATCGCTGCATTATTCCCGGTCCGTCCGATCCCCATGCGATCGAATCGCCCGCCGATACGGGCGTATTCGGACCGCTTCCGGGGATTATCGGCACATTGCAGGCACTTGCGGCAATGAAAATAATTTTAGGGATAGGCGATTCACTCTACGACCGATTATTAATTTTCGACGGCCTCGCGGGCGAATTCCAATCGATCAGGGTCTGCAAGAACCCGCACTGCCCGGAATGCGGGGAGGCATCATAAAAAACACCTATTATTGAAAAATAGCTGTAAAACAGCCAAATTCAACGGTCTCGCCGTTGTCCAATCGTATGGCAACCGTCAGGAAGGGCCATACCCCCCATGCTATAATCCAAACCAGCGAGTGCGGGGAAGTAATCTTCCAACCCGCACTTTTGTTCTGGAGACCACTTTGAACTTCCTTGTAACGGGTGCGGCCGGTTTTCTGGGATCCGCCATAGCCAATACACTCGTTAAAGCCGGACATCAGGTTCGCGGCTTGGATGATCTATCCACCGGCGATCCCTCCCGGCTCAACCCGGCCGTTCTGTTCAACCGCGGCGACGTCCAGGACCGCCCCAAACTATGGACGCTGCTCCAAGATGTGGAATGCGTGTACCACCTGGCCGCGCGTGTATCGGTCCAGGAATCCATACTTTACCCCCGCGAATACAACACGACAAACGTCGGCGGCACGGTAAGCCTGATGGAAGCCATGCGCGATGTCGGCGTGCGCCGGGTGGTGTTCGTCTCCTCCGGTGCGGTCTACGGCGAGCAACAGGATCAGCCGGTGAAGGAAACCGCCACACCCAACCCGGGCTCTCCGTATGCGGTCTCCAAGCTATCGGCGGAGTATTACGTGCGAACGATCGGCGCCCTATGGGAGATCGAGACGGTCATTCTTCGCGTATTCAACGCCTACGGACCGGGGCAGCCGCTTCCCGCAGCCCACGCTCCCGTCGTCGCCCGTTTCCTGCGGCAGGCTTCCGGCGGCGGTTCGCTGGTCGTGCATAACGGCGGCCATCAAACCCGCGATTACGTTTATCTGGACGATGCCGTAGAGTGCCTCGCCGCGGCGGCCACCGCGCCGGGGGTGGATCGCAGAATCATCAATGTCGGGAGCGGCGTGGAGACTTCGGTGGATTCACTCGCCGATCAGATCATCCGCCTGGTGAAGCAGGGAGAAGTGTTAAAAACACCGTATGAAGAAGGCGGCCTCTCACGGATGTGCGCCGATCTGACGCTGGCCCGCGAATTGCTTGGCTACCGGCCAAAACACTCCCTGGTGGAAGGTTTGCGACTGACCTACGAACGCGACCCCCGTTTTCAACTCGTCCCGGTGAGCTGAGCCTTTTTCCCCAAAATCCTTTTTAGCTATCTCCAATCGGAAGCATGCTCGCTTCCGGTTCTTTTTTTCCGCCCAATAAGAACCAACCCTTCCTGCCTCTCCCGCCTTTCGCTGGGCACAGAGTACGATCGTGCTCCCTCCACTTCCTTCCCGTGATACGGGAAAGGGAAGAGAAGGAAGGGAGAGATGGGATGGCAGCAAACACCATCGGAACCTATCTCTGAATTCCGTAGACTGCCCGAACGCGGCCGTCCAATTTATAATAGAGCGTTGATGCCGCCGGCCCCTGAATCTATTCGAAACGCCCGGCCGATCAGCCAAAATTTTCGCCGTCGTTCCACGATCTGCATAGACGTATGGGAAAATCCGCCCATTGAGAATTCGTCGCACCGCATCCGTTCGCCTATCCCGCTCCTTTTTCCAGCGCTCTACGCTGCGAACCGCGCGCGCCTTGCTGGGCACGCGCCTGGTAAAAATTGAGCGCGGGCGGAGACTCTCGGGGATCATCATCGAAACCGAGGCGTACATCGGCCGCCGCGATCTCGGCTGCCACGCCAGCCGCGGCGGGCGGACCCGGCGCAACCTGGCCATGTTCGGACCGCCCGGACACGCCTATGTATATTTCACATACGGGATGCATTGGATGCTGAACCTGGTTACGGAGCCGGAGGATTTTCCCGCAGCCGTCCTCGTTCGTGCTATCATTCCCGCCGAGGGCCAGGGGACGATGCGGCGCCGACGCGGCGGCCGGAAGCCGATTGCAGGCGGTCCGGCCATGCTCAGCCAGGCACTTTCGATCGACGGCCGCTATAACGGACACGATCTTTGTGAAAAAAAGTCGCAATTGTATCTCGAGCGGGCCTTTTCGCTTCCGGAAGAAGGTGTGACGATTGGGCCGCGTGTGGGGTTATATACCGTGCCGGAACCCTGGAAAAGCATCCCCTGGAGGTTCCGCGCCAACCCTGACGCGGTAGAATCCCTTGAAAGTCTGCTAAGCGAAATCCCCGCCCGGTTTTAAACGGGCGGTCATGGAAGGAAGGAATGATGGAAGCCGAAACGTATCGATCGGTGGTCCTGGTCAAACAAGTGCCGGATACACATAATATCTCCGGCAATGTAATGACCAAGGATGGAACCATGAACCGCGGCGCCCTTCCGGCGATATTCAATCCGGAAGATCTTAATGCGCTCGAGATGGCGCTCCAAGTCCGCGACCAGCACGGCGGAACGGTGACGGTAATCACCATGGGACCGCCCAAGGCGGCGGATATCCTGCGGGATTGCCTTTATCGCGGCGCGGACCGCGTCCTGCTCCTGACGGATCGCGCCTTCGCCGCCGCCGACACACTGGCCACGTCGTACGCGCTCAAGTGTGCCGTCGAAAAAAGCGGCGTCTTCGATCTGTTGTTCTGCGGCCGTCAGGCGATTGACGGCGACACGGCCCAGGTCGGTCCGCAGGTTGCGGAAAAACTGGGCATCCCCCAGATTACGTATGCCGAATCCATACTCGAGCTGAAGGGGCGCGAGATCACCGTCCAGCGCACGCTGGACCTTGGGACCGAAATCGTCCGCTGTACTTTGCCCTGCTTGCTCACCGTGGTGGCTTCGGCCAACACTCCCCGTCCGCCCTCGGCCCGCAAGCGGATCGAATACAAACTGGCCGCCACGGCGCTGGAACTCCCCGCATTGCTCGAGAAATGGCCTGAGTTTAAATCCGAAGCCGGATTGCAAAAACACCTGACGGAACGCGACCAGGTTATTCCGATCTGGACAGCCGGGGATATCGGCGCGGATGCGGATAAAATCGGCCTGGCCGGGTCACCGACCCAGGTTCACAAAATCAACTTCGTCGTCCTCGAATCGACGGCCAGCAAGGATATCGCCCCCACCCGGGAAGGCATTGCGGCAATGATCGAGGAATTGGTGCAGGAATACATCGTGGGTTGAGGGAATGATGACGGATACTCAAAGCGTTTGGGTTTTTATCGAACAGAATGAAGGAAAAATTTCCGACGTCAGCCTGGAACTGCTCGGCAAGGCGCGCGAGTTGGCGGATGCGCTGCATTACGAGCTGGCCGGCGTGCTGTGCGGCCACCGCGTCAAGGATCTCGCGCAGACCGTGATCGCGCACGGCGCGGATCGCGTGCTGCTGGTGGATCATCCGGAACTCGAGCTCTACCGCACGCTGCCGTATGCGCGCGCGATCCTGCATCTGGCGCGCAGCCGCAAGCCGGAAATCTTCCTCATCGGGGCGACGTCCAACGGGCGCGACCTCGCCCCGCGGATCGCGAGCGCCTTGCGCTGCGGCCTCACGGCCGATTGCACCGACCTGCAGATCGGCGAGTACACCGATAAGAAGGAAAAGAAAACCTATTCCCAGCTGCTGTACCAGATCCGTCCGGCGTTCGGCGGAAACCTGATCGCGACGATCGTCAACCCGCGCACGCGGCCGCAGATGGCGACCGTGCGCGAAGGCGTGATGCACAAGATCGCCGCCGATCCGGCGCGAAAGGGGACGGTGGAGGAGATCCGGCCGGATTTGGAAAAGGGCGATCTGGCGCTCACGATCCTCAGCCGCTCCGTCCGGGCGTCCACCGTCAACCTGAAGGATTCGCCCGTGATCGTGGCGGGCGGCGCGGGCGCGGATGAGGAGGCGGATGTCCGGTTGCTGCGCGACCTGGCCAATCTGCTGGGCGGCGAAGTGGGGGCGTCGCGCGCGGCGGTCGATGCCGGCCGCATTCCCCGCGAGCACCAGATTGGTCAGACGGGAACCACCGTCCGCCCGCGCCTGTACATCGCGGCGGGAATTTCCGGCGCCATCCAACACCGTGCCGGCATGGACCAATCTTCAAAGATCATCGCCATCAATACCGACCCGGATGCGCCGATTTTTCAGATCGCCCATTACAAGATCGTCGGCGATCTGGCCGACGTGCTGCCGATGATCATTCAATCCCTCCGCGAGAAAGCCAAATAGGGAGCCGTAATGACCGAAAATTTCTTTCTGGACAACCCCGACCTGCGCTTCCGGCTTGAGCAGCTGGATCTGCGAGAGGTCTTGGAACTCAAGGAAAACGGATATGCGGAAGCCGCCACGTACCCCACCGCGCCGCGGAATTACGCCGACGCGAAGGATAATTACCGTCTGATTCTCGAAGTCCTCGGCGAGATCTGCGGCGAGCAGGTGGCGCCCCGTGCGGCGGAGGCCGACGAGGAAGGGGCCCACTTCGAGGGCGGCCGGGTGGAATATGCCAAGCCCACCCGCGACGCGATCGAGGCCCTGCGCCAGGCGGGGCTCTTCGGTTCGATGCTGCCCCGCAAGTACGGGGGCCTGTATCTGCCGGAGAGCATCTACCAGATGATGGTGGAGATCGTCTCGCGCGCGGAAAGCGGCCTGATGACGATATTCGGCCTGCAGGAGATCGCTTCCTCGATCGAGGAATTCGGCAGCGAGGAAGCCAAGCAGCGCGTGCTGCCGAAATTCTCATGCGGCGAAGTCTCCGGCGCGATGATCCTCACCGAAGCCGATGCCGGCTCGGACCTGGGTTCGGTGCAGACCAAGGCTGTCTACGACGAATCCGCCAAGGTCTGGCGGCTGACGGGCGTAAAGCGGTTCATCACCAACGGCAACGCGGATGTGGCGCTGGTACTGGCCCGCAGCGAAGAGGGATCGCGGGACGGCCGCGGCCTTTCGCTCTTCCTGGTCGAGCGCGACGAAACGGTGAAGATTCGCCGCATCGAAAACAAGATGGGGCTGCACGCGTCCCCCACCTGCGAAATCCAGTACACCAGCACCCCCGCCGAACTGATCGGGAAGCGGCGCTTCGGCCTGTTGCGCTATTCGATGGCCCTGATGAACGGGGCCCGGCTCGCGGTGGCCGCCCAGGCGCTCGGAATCGCCGAAGCCGCCTACCGTGAGGCCCATAAATATTCCGGCCAGCGGATCCAATTCGGCAAGCCGATTCGCGAACTCCAGCCGGTTGCGCGAATGCTGATCGCCATGCGCGGCGAGATCGAAGCCACACGGGCATTGCTCGGCGAGACGGGGCGCTGGGTGGACCTGCTTAAGGTATATGAACACGCTTCCGCCAATGGGGCGGCCCCGGATCCCGACGCCGCGCGCGCGCGGCTGAAGGAGGCATCCACACTGGCTGAAACCCTCACTCCGATTGTCAAATATTATTCGACCGAGATGGGCAACCGGGTGTGCTTTAAGGCGGTGCAAATACACGGGGGCGTGGGGTACATGCGCGAGTTCCAGGTCGAACGGCTGATGCGCGACCAGCGCGTAACCAATATCTACGAGGGCACCAGCCAGCTGCAAGTGGTGGCCGCCACCGGCAAACTGCTCGGCCATTCGCTGGATCCGCTGCTGCATGCGTGGATGGACCTTGCGGTGGATCCTGACCTGGCCGGGGAGAAAGCCGCCCTGGAAGAATCCACCGAACAGTATCAGAAGGCGGTCGATCACCTTAAAGGGCAAGACCGGGCGGTCATTGATTTCTATGCGAGCGACCTGGTCGACATGGCGGCGTGGATCATCTGTTCCTGGCTGATCCTGCGGGACGCACAAATTCTGCCGTACAAGAAGGATTTGTTCCGCGCCTACCTGGCGGACGTGCTTCCGAAGATCCGCGTCGCCGGCGAGGTCGTGATGAAAAGCAGCACCGCGATCCTGGACGCGAAAAAGAGTCTCCTCGGATAGAAGATCACTCCCGCATTAGGCCGATGCGGGAGTTTTTTCAAGCACCCCCTCATCCCGCCCTCCCGTCGCTTCGCTTCGGGAGGGCGGGATGAGGGGAAAATGGTCCGACAGCGGTTATTTATGAATATGAATTGAAGGGTTGCTCCGCCATCTCCAGGAGGACATCCACGATGGGAATGCTTTCCGGAAAGTCCGCGCTCATCTTCGGAGTAGCCAACGATCACAGCATCGCCTGGGGGATTGCCCAGGCGTTCGCCCGCGAGGGCGCGCGGCTGGGTTTTTCTTACGCCGGGCCGGTCCTTGAAAAACGCGTCCGGCCGCTTGCGGAATCCCTGCGTTCGCGGTTTATCGAACCGTGCGACGTCGCCGACGACGTCCAAATCGCGACGGTGATGAAGAAAGCCGGCGAGGTTTTTGGCGGAATGGATATTCTCGTCCACTCGATCGGATACGCGCGCAAGGAGGAACTCACAGGGCCGTACTACAATACCACCCGCGAAGGATTCCGCCTGGCCATGGATATCAGCGTATATTCCTTCACGGCGCTCGCGCGGGCCGCGCTTCCGGTCCTCAATCCGGGCGGCGCGCTGCTGACCCTGACCTATTACGGCTCGGAAAAGGTTACCGCCAATTACAATGTCATGGGCGTGGCCAAAGCCGCCCTGGAATCTTCCGTCCGCTACTTGGCCAACGATCTGGGATCGCGGCGGATCCGCGTGAATGCCATCAGCGCCGGGCCGATCCGGACTCTGGCCGCAGCGGGCGTAAGCGGGTTCAAGCAGATGCGCTCCCGTTTCCGCGATGTGGCCCCCTTGCGTCGGTATGTCACCATCGAAGATGTCGGCAATACCGCCGCCTTTCTGTGTTCGGATTCGGCCGCGGCGATCACCGGCGAGGTGGTGTATGTGGACGCGGGGTTTAATATCCTCGGCGTCCCTTCGCCTGAAGACGATGAGGACACATAGCGCTCCGGTGAATATTTCACATTATTGGATCCTCGGCCCGGGCGGCAAAGCCGCCGAACCAAGAATCACCAGAAGACTCCCTTCGCGTACATGCTTTTTTATCCGCCGGGATGGCCGGAACCCGCTTCCGCTACCCGTCAGCCTTGCCGTACGGATCGTGCGGCGCATCGGCATTTCGGTCCGCCCTTTGGGGATAAGGGTGAGCGCCAGAAAGCATAATTCCTAAACCCGATGCATGCCCAATTGCTTCACACCGCCGCTCCGATCACCGCCTCCCCGCTCCAATGGACGGGACGGCCCGATCCGCAGCCCGGACCCCGCCAGATTGCGATCCGGGTCTCCGCCTGCGCGGTGTGCCACACTGATCTGCACACGGTCGAGGGCGAACTATCCCCGCCGCGGCTCCCGATCATCCCGGGCCACCAGGTGGTCGGGGAGGTCGTCGCTCGGGGACCGGATGCCTCCGGCTGGTCGATCGGGGAACGGGCCGGTGTTTTCTGGGTATATAAAACCTGCGGACGGTGCGCTTTTTGCCGGCGCGGCGAGGAAAACCTATGTCCGGCGGCAGAATTTACGGGCCTGCACCGGAACGGCGGGTATGCGGAATACATCCTGGCCCAGGCGGATTTCGCGCTTCGGATTCCGGATGCGTTCGACGACGTGCATGCCGCACCGCTCCTGTGCGCCGGGATCATCGGCTACCGTTCGCTGCGCAAGGCGGAGGTCCAGCCGGGGGAAACCGTCGGCCTGTTCGGTTTCGGCGCCAGCGCGCATCTGGCCATCCAGGTTGCACGGTATTGGAATTGCCGGGTATTCGTTTTTACGCGCAGCCCCTCACACCGCGACCATGCGCTCTCGCTCGGCGCGGAATGGACGGGCGGCGCCTCCGACCCACCGCCCACCCCACTCGATCGGGCGGTGATCTTTGCCCCGTCCGGCGCCCTGGTTCCCGCAGCGCTCGCGCACCTTCGGCCCGGCGGCACACTCGCCATCAACGCCATCTCGATGACCGACATTCCCCCGCTGCCCTACCCGCGGATATACGGCGAAAGAACCCTCCGAAGCGTGGCCAACGCCACGCGCCGCGACGCGGCGGAATTTCTGCAACTCGCAGCCGGGATCCCCATTCAGGTCACCGTCCAAACCTTCGGCCTGAAGGAGGCAAACCGTGTTCTTCAGCTGCTCAAAGATTCAAAAGTAGACGGCGCTGCAGTTTTGGTTCCCTGAGCCAAACGCTTTTCTGTCGGGGGTGAATGCGGGGAGAATCGACACGGTTTTCGATGGATAATCCGTTCGCAAAGAGGAATCACCCTCCGCAGAGGAGTCTATTCGTCGTAGACTTTCCCAAAACCAGACCCTTAGGGTCTCGCAGTAAATACTTCATCTGTTTATCACACATCCAAGACCCTAAGGGTCTTGACGAGGAAATTATGATCCACATCGGCACTTCCGGTTTTTCCTACAAGGATTGGGTCGGGCCGGTTTATCCGGAGAAAATGCCCGCGAAGGATTGGCTGTCCTTCTACGCGTCGCAATTTTCCACCATCGAATTGAACGTCACCTTCTACCGGCTTCCCTCAACGCGCAATATCGAAGCCTGGCTGCGGAAAACGCCGGACGATTTCCTGTTTACGGTCAAGGCCTTCCGGGGGTTGACCCATGAACGGAAGGCTCCGGATTTTTCCGCCTTCGCGGATTCCATCCGGCCGCTGGCCGAGGCGGGAAAGCTTGCCTGCGTGCTGGCCCAATTTCCGAATTCCTTCCATCCGATTCCGGAAAACAAAGAATACTTAAACCGCCTGCGCACCGGATTGGAAAAATTCCCCCTGGTCGTGGAGTTCCGCCACATCGCCTGGTCCCGCCCGGAAACATTCGACCTGTTGCGCAGGCTGTCCATGGGGTATTGCTGCATCGACGAGCCGCAGCTGCGGGGATTGATGCCGCCCGCGGCGGAGGCCACCTCCCCGGTCGGGTACATCCGTTTTCACGGCCGGAATGCGGCGCATTGGTACGAGCACAAGGATCCGGCGGAACGGTACGATTACCTATACTCGGCGGAGGAACTCGAGGGTTGGCTTCCGAAGATCCGCCAGGTGGAAAAGGATACCGAGGAAACGTACGTGTACTTCAACAACCACCCGCACGGGCACGGCGTGGCCGGGGCGCGGGTGCTCGGTAAACTGCTCAACATCGAACGGCGGGAGGAATAGACACCCAACTCCCTCCTCCGGCCATTAGCCGCCCTCTCCCAGCGGCTGCCCTCGCGGAATGCGCAGGGTCTTTTTGTTCTTTGAACCTGCGCGGCCATGAAGCGAGGGGAAACCGGGAGAAGGCCGGGCCGAGGGCGGGACGAATATCTACGTTTTCCTTTCCTTTCGATAAACATACTCATCCGCCGGCCGGCCGAGTATCCGGTCCGAATCCACTCTCGTAAACCCGCATTTGGTTTCATAGAAAAAATGGTTCTTGGTCGCGAATTTCGGCGTCGTCAGCCGCCAGCTTTTTGTTTGCGGGTATTTCTTCTCGATGAACCCCCATGCCGCGCTGCCGATTCCGCGGTCCTGGAAATCCGGATCGATGAATATCGTCCCGAGGATGTTGTTCCCGTGCGGTAAAATCCAGACGATGATCCCGCCGACGGCTTTGCCATCGGCCGTAACTTTCCAGCCGTCGGTTTCCTTGCGCCCGAACAGCCATGTGCGGAAGAAATCACCGGTATCGTATCCTTCCGGCCCGCCCTTTTCCACGCCCAAATGTTTCCGGGCGTCGTCATCGAAGGCGCGGGTCATGACTTGGGTTAATTCGGGAATATCGGCTTCGGTGATTACTTCAAAGGAGAGGTTCATATCCCGTTCGGCCTCATGATGGGATTAATAAATAATAAACAGGATGAATAGGATTTATTCAGGATTTACTTCTCTTGTTGAAAAAAGAGGAAATCTGATCAATCCTAATATCCTGTAAATCCTGTCTATATTTTCCGCCGCAATCCCAACAGCCGTTGCTTGGCATCCGCGGCCTGCGTGAAGAATCCGTTTAGCGGCTCGCACTCCTCAAACCGGCCGCACTCGGCGCAAGTGACGAACTTCTGCTCCCGGGCGCATTTGCGCATCCCGCACACCCGGCAGCCGAGGAAAACCCGCTCATCGGCCGCGGTGCAGCCGTCGCATACCATCTCCTCCGCCCGCAGATCGTTGCGGCCGGTGAATGCGGCAAACTGCGCCGACCACTCTCGGGCGGTCTTTTCCTGCAGTGCGTGGTCGTTGGTCTTTGTGGCAACGAAGGTTGGGCAGGTAGTGCAATCCAGACCACAATACGCGATGATGGACATAGCACCTCTCAATCGTCTATATCTTCCCTGATTTTAAGTAAAACGTAAAGGGGGATTTACGCTTCCGATTGCCGCGCCGCACTCCTCCCCTTCCCTTCTCCCAGCGCTTGCCCCCGTGGAGTGCGCAGGTTTGGTCTGTTGTAAACCCTCGCGACCACGGAACGGGGAGGTCGTTGGGAGAAGGGTATTTATCCCGTGATTCTTGGCGCCCTTCAGGCGCTTTGCACACTTTGAATTCTTCGTGACAACTCGCGCTGGTAACGATACAATCACGGCATGAGCCGCCGCATCATCGTCGCCATCACCGGCGCCTCCGGCGCCGTGTACGGTATCCGGACGCTGGAGAACCTGCGGGCGCTGTCGGTCGAAACCCATCTGGTCGTCAGCACCGCCGCCCGCCGGATCATCGAACAGGAAACCGGCCGATCCGCGGCCGAGGTGGAAAGTCTGGCGGCGACGGTATATCCCCCGGATGCAATTCACGCCCCGATCGCTTCGGGTTCCTTCCCCGTCAACGGGATGATCGTCGCGCCCTGCTCGATAAAGACACTTTCCGCCGTGGCCAATTCGTATACTCCCGACCTGGTCTCCCGGTCGGCGGATGTCTGCCTGAAGGAAGGCCGCCCGCTCGTCCTCCTGGTGCGGGAATCCCCGCTGCATGCCGGGCATCTGCGGTTGATGCGGGAAGCCGCCCGGGCCGGCGCGATTATTTTCCCGCCGGTTCCGGTTTTCTACGGAAATCCGCAAAGTGTCGCGGATATCGTGAACGCCTCGGTCGGCCGGGCTCTGGCACGGATGGGGATCGAAAACGATTTTTATCCGCGCTGGCACGGGCTGGATCCTTCCGCCGCGGAAAACTCCCCCGAGGGTTGATCCATGTCCCTGAGAGACTACATCGCCGGACTTCAGCGCACGGGAAAACTGGCGGTCATCCGCGAACCGGTTTCGAAAACCTATGAGATAGCCGGCATTCTCAAGAAGCTCGAACCGCGGCCGGTGCTTTTCGAGAAGGTTGACGAATCCGAGTACCGGGTGATCGGCAACCTTTTCTGCGGTAAAGGGCCGTTTGCGGAATACCTTCGGATTTCACCGCCGCGGATCATCGCCGCGATGACCAATGCCATCGCCCATCCCGCCGCGCCGACAGCCTGGAACGGGAGCACCCCGCCCTGCCAGGAGGTGGTTAACCTTAAGCCAGATCTCGACTCTCTGCCGATCCTATATCATTGCGAAGGCGACGGCGGC
>DAOUDU010000101.1:0-2948 GCA_034430775.1 Anaerolineales bacterium
AGGTAAGCGGTGAAGCGACCATGAAGGCGACTATCGGCGCCCATGAAATGCTGCCCGCCATCATTCCGAGGACCACCGCGGTGGTGCCGCACGAACACAGCGGTGTTGCCACGGCGACGGCGGTCGACGCCAGCACGCCCGCCCGCCGGTATCGCATCAGGAAAGCGGCGGCTTTTTGCTGGTCCAGGACCAGTTTAAGGATCACGCCCACCCCCACGCTTATAGCCAGGAACGGCCAGTTGTGGGTTAAGGATACCCAAACCTGGCTCAACGAATGAAGGATCAGGTTGATAAAAAACATGGCGCAGCACCTCTTTCATATAGAAGTTTGTCTATATTTCGGCGAAAAAAAAGGCCGCAACCGTTGCTCTCGGAGGCTGCCCATCCGACATGTCACATAGACGTGTATCTATGCGTTATTATATAGACATCCTTCTATGTATCAAGGGAGTGTGGGATCTGAAAGGGGTTCGTTGGCGCGCAGCTTTTTTGGGCGAGGCTTGTCTGGGTTGGGTTCGGCCAAGTGGGGCTCGTCTGAGCAAGATTCGTCTGGGCAGGACTCGTCTGGGCTGGGTTCGGCCAAGTGGGGCTCGTCTGAGAAAGGTTCATCTGGGCGGGGTTCGTCTGGGCGGAGTTCGTCTGGGCGGGGTTCGTCTGGGCGGGGCTTGTCCCCGCCCGTCTGAAAAAGAAGGCGGGCACGAGGCTCCCCCTTACGGAAGTCATCGCATCGGCCAAAAAGAAAAAAAGCGCGGCACTTTTCGAGAATATTCTTCATAAGCCGGGCCGTATCGCTTTTGCAGCCACGGCTCTTCCGCGAAGGGGACCAGCATCAGCGGGATGACCGCAACCAGTGAAGCAACCGCCGCGGCCGGCGAACTTGAAAGCAACTCCCACCCGGCCAGCATCACCAGGCATCCGGTGTATTGAGGATTCCGGGAAAACCGGAATGGTCCCTCGAAAACCAGATTTCCCTCCCCGCCCATCATCGAGGTAAACCCGAGTACCGCCTGCGTCCAGAGAAAGGCCGCCATTCCCACGATAAGCGGCGGAAGACCCAACCCGACACGAATCCAAACCGGCAATCCCCAACCGCCCCATCCGGCCAATCCGAGAATGCCAATCCCCAAAGCGGGAAAAAAGAAAAGAAATCCCATGAAGACCATCTTCCACGAAGAAGGCCCGTCCGGCGGCCAGATGCGCCGGGCGGGGAAGCGGATGCTGTAGAGAACAGCCGCCGCCGCCGTGAGTTCGCAAGCGATCGTCAATGCCAGGAGCTTATCCATCCTCACGGTACCTGCTTTACTCTTCGGGAATCAACCGATTCCGGTAATCATCGTACGCCGGCACAAGCCGGTCGTATTCGCCGTCCATCAGCGGCGAGGAAATCATGAAATCCGCGGACGCCCGGTTGCAGGCGATCGGTATGTTCCATACCAGAGCCATCCGCAAGAGCGCCTTGACGTCCGGATCGTGCGCCAATTGCTCGAGGGGATCCCAGAAAAAGATCAGAAAATCGATTTCCCCATCGACGATCTTCGCCCCGATCTGCTGATCCCCACCCAGCGGCCCGCTTTGCAGTTTGAGGATCGGAAACTTCAGCTCCCGCTCCAGGACCGTTCCGGTGGTGCCGGTGGCGTAGATTTTATGGTGGGCGAGCAGATCGCGGTTAAACTTCGCCCACTCAATCAGGTCTCGCTTTTTATTATCGTGGGCGACCAGGGCAATCTTTTTATCATGTTCCATAGCGATGCGTTTATGTGTCTTTTCCATCACTTTTTCCATCCTTTCGGCCTCTCCGCTCGGGCAACCTTCATTATATATGGTAGGGTGGGTTGACCATCGGCTGGGATTTTATATCCGATGGTCAACCCACCCTACGGCAGGCAATTGACGCCTCCGGCCTTCCCCCGTATAATCCCGCCCTACAGCAATCGCCGCGAAGAGTAAGCGGACCCGGGATGACAGAGAAGGTGCGGCCGCAGGTTGAAAGCCCCCGCTTCCCAAATCCGCCGAACGTCGCGCGGCGTACCGCCGAAGAACTCCCCGGTTGGGGATTGTAGACCGGCGCGGTCCGCACCGTTAGCGCGGTAAGCGCGCCCCCGCAATCGCGGAGACGAATCGAGGTGGCACCACGGAGGCATTCAGCCCTTCGCCCTCAGTTGGCGGAGGTTTTTTTAATTCCAACCCTTCCCCCTCTCCCTGCCCCCCCCCTCCCATAATGGGAGGGGGGAGAGGGTGGCCGGAGCTCCGGAGTTTTTCCGGAGCGGAGGCCGGATGAGGGGGAAGGGTCAGCAAAGGATTATTCCCATGCCTAAAATCGATCTTCCCAAAGCCTACGATTTCCGCGCCGTCGAACGCAAGCTGTATGCGTGGTGGGAAAAGAGCGGCTACTTCCAGCCGGTCATCGACCACACCCGCAAGCCGTTCGTGATCTCCATCCCGCCGCCGAATGTGACCGGCGAGTTGCACCTCGGGCACGCCATGTTCGTCTCAATCGAGGACATGATGACCCGCTACCAGCGCATGCGCGGCGAGCCGGCGCTGTGGGTGCCCGGATCGGACCACGCCGGGATCGCCACCCAGCTGCAGGTGGAGAAGATGCTCCTGCGCGAGGACGAGGTCACCCGCGAAGAACTCGGCCGTGAGAAATTCGTCGAGCGGACGTGGGAGTGGAAACGCAAATACGGCGGGATCATCTACGACCAGCTCCGCCGCCTGGGGGCTTCCTGCGACTGGACCCGCGAGCGGTTCACGCTGGATGACGGCCTGGCGCGCGCGGTGCGCGAAGCGTTCGTCCGCCTGCACGAGAAGGGGCTGCTTTACCGCGGCCCGCGGCTGGTCAATTGGTCGCCGGGTCTGCGCACCGCGGTCAGCGACCTCGAGGTGGAATACTCGGATGAACCGGGATCGTTGTATTACTTTAAATATATGATCAAAGAGGAATCTGG
>DAOUDU010000102.1:0-2289 GCA_034430775.1 Anaerolineales bacterium
GATCCTTTCGATGATGCCGTAATGCCGGGCCCGGATGGTAATGTAACTCGGAGTCAGGTTAAGGAGCGGGATGTCTGGGGTATATTCCACCCAGGCTTCGATGTAAAAACCTGCGCCGAAGGAAAGCGCCGCAAATTGCGCTTGGGAAAGTTGCGCTCCGGAAGTATCAAAAGCGTCGACATGCACGGTTCCCAGGCCGGTGGTCCCGAACACATTTTGCGCCACGGTCGTCGCCACCAAACCCGTGGCCCAACCCCAATTGGTCGGATCGACCGAGAGCGCCCGCACGGCGAGCCCCACGCCGGAATCCAGTGAGGATTTTACCGCCACACCCCGCGAAAGCTCGATCGCCCCGAAGATAAGGGGGATCAGGAAAATAAGGACAATCAATATTTCCAGTGAGGCCTGTCCCCGCTGGATGAATCGAAAGCCGCGCGGATGCATGCGCGGCGAAACCCCAAGGGATCCCCGCCAGCCACTCCCCCGCCATACACGACCCGCCCGCACTTTCCGGCTTGGCATCCCGTCCCCTTCCTATGAACCCAATTGATTATACGTGTTGGCAATATTGGCGAAAATGGAGTCGGAAACCGCAAGCAGCGCCCCGCCGATCAATCCCACGATCAGGACGACCAGAACCACATATTCCACCATGCTGGCCCCCCGGCTGCTGCACATCATCGCTGATTTCCTTTCGGTCTTTTATGGAGTGAGCGCATCGTTGAGATCCCAGAACTTTCCGCCCACGGTTTGGAACAGCGTGTACACCGATGCGCCGACCACGCCGAGGACGATGACCACCCCGACGATCCATTCCACCAAATCGGCCCCTCTGCGGTCTGCCAGCATCTTGGTCCTTTCCCGTTCGTGAATCCCCAATCGGATGGATGTCCCCTCGTTCAGGCGAGGCCATCCATCCGATGAAGGGATCTGATTATCCGTCATCCGCCGTCATGACAACTCCGGCGGACCGGCACCACCCGGGCCAATCGTCTACGGAGCGGGGGTGGCAAGACCACCGATCCAGGTTTCCACATCGCCCGCTTTGCCGCTGGTGACGCTGGCGATGCCCATCGCGGCCGCACCGAGTACGGCGACAACGACCACTACCACGACGATCCATTCCACCAGACTTGCGCCTCTCTGCTTTCTCGCGAACATGGCTTTTCTTCCTTTCTATTACCGGGTGATCCCGGTGGATGAAAAATAGCTTTGTGACAACGATTACCACCATAATAGCCTTGATTCCGCCAATTGGAATAAATCTTCCGTAATAATCCGGCCAATTCCGCCTTTTTGGCGTTAAAAACTCCCAAAGAAACTTATCCCCTCAAGATTGGCGATCATCCGGGCCACCACCGGGAGGACCCAGGCCGCCAATGCCGGCCCGAGGATAAGCGGTGAAACCATGACCACCAGGCGGGTTGGGATTTGCTGCAATTCCTCGCGCACCTCGGTATCCATCTCGCCGGTGACGCGCTCAACGGATTGCGCCACCGCCTCGTCGAGGTTCAACATCCCGTCGCGGGCGGCCTCCGCCCGGCCGGCAACATCCGCGATCCACCGGCTTTGGGTGTCTTCGGCCACATGCCGCAGCACTTCGACTCCATTTTCCTGGCTGGAAAGCCTCCGCCGGAGCAGGCGCCCGAGATTGGGGGGGCCGAATTGAGCCACCGCCTGGAGCGCCGGGCGGAGGGTGCCCCCGGAGGAAAGCTGCAAGCGGAGTTCGACGAGGAATTGCCGAATTTCATTGCCGGCTTCGCGTCTTTTCTGGCGGAGGATCCACCGCCGCGCCAGGATCGGGAGAAGCAATACGCCGAAGGAAAACATTTGCAGCGCGGTTCCTTCCAGCGCGAACCACAACAACACCACCACCGGCGCGACGACGAGAAAAGCCGTCATCCAAGGGAAGTCGATGTCCATCCAGAATCCCGGGCGGCGGGCGGCCTGCGCCCGCATCCCCATCGCGGTCGCCCGGCTAAGTACGCCCTTCGGCTTCCGCACCCAGCGGACCAAGTCCATAACGAATCCGAAAATACTATAGAGGATGAGCGCAATCCCCACCCCCACAAAAAAGAACAAAAGCCAAGAAAACTCCCGGAAGGTCATCAGGCTTCCTCCAGGTACCGTACTTCGTTATCCCCGATGATCGTCCCGAGGATTCCCAATCCCACCAGGAAGACATACACCACCCGGTTGCCGATCGATCCCACGTAATACTCTCTCCAGGAGGGAATGACGGCCACCGCAGCCAGGCTGACGATCAGGACCACCTGGAGGATGGAAATG
>DAOUDU010000103.1:0-14061 GCA_034430775.1 Anaerolineales bacterium
GCGGATCTTTTCCGCGAACACTATGCCCCGCTCGCGCCCGTCGAAGGCGGGCACGAGCTGTACCTGACGTTCCCCGGCGGTCCGGTCGGATTGGATTGGTTCGCCCTTTCGAAGGAGACGGAGGGCGAAACGCCCGCGCAGCGCGCGGAGCGGATGCGCTGGTGGCGCGAGGCGCGCTTCGGGCAGTTTGTCCATTGGGGGCCGTATTCCGTCCTCGGCCGCGGCGAATGGGTGATGTATCAGGAGAACTGGCCGCGCGAGGAATATGAAGAACAGGCCGCCGCGCGGTTCCGGCCGAATCGCTTCCGCCCCGCAGGGTGGATCCGGCTGCTGGCGGACGCGGGGCAGCGCTATTTCGTAATCACCGCCAAGCATCACGACGGATTCAGCATGTTCGATACGCGCGTGCGCGGCTTCGCGCCGGCGGCCTGCGGGAAATCGGATAAACGCTACGGCGCCGTCGAATTTTCCCCGTGGCGCCGCGATCCGCTGCCGGATCTGGCGCGCGCGTGCCGGCGGCGCGGAATCCGTTTCGGTTTGTATTACTCGATCCTGGATTGGCACCACGCCTCGCAGCTGCCCGTCGCAGACGGCTCCGGGCTGACCGATATGCTCCCGGGGATGAAGGGCCGCTACGTTTCGGAGATGAAGGAACAGCTGCGAGAACTGGTGGAGCACTACGATCCGGACCTGTTGTGGTTCGACGGGGATTGGGGCGGGGAGGCATGGTGGTGGACCGCCGCCGACGGCAGGGCGCTGTACCGCTACCTGCGGACGCTCAAACCGTCGCTGATCGTCAATGAACGGGTCAAGCGCGATAAGGGCCTCGGCGATTTCCGCACGCCGGAGCAATTCATTCCCGAATCCGCGCCCGGCGGCGATTGGGAAAGCTGCCTGACGATGAACGACCATTGGGGATACCACGCGGAGGATCACCATTGGAAACCCGCCCGCGAGCTGATCCGCAGCCTGGTCGACATTGCTTCCAAAGGCGGCAACCTGCTCTTGAACGTCGGGCCGAAACCGGATGGCAGCCTGCCGTGGGATACCCGCGCGGGGTTGAAAGCCGTCGGCCGCTGGATGCGCGCCTACGGACAAAGCCTGTACGGCTCCGCGGCATGCCCTTTCTCCATTTCGTCCGGCCCATTCCGATGCACGGCCAAACCCGGCCTCCTGTTCGTACATGTCTTCGATTGGCCGCGCGGGAGGATTCTGCATCTGCCTGCGATCCGGAATATGATCGGCGCGGTGTATCCGATGGGAAGGCCGGGTGCGCAACTGGCTTTCCGGAGAACCGGTGACGGAATCGAGATCGATCTGCCGGGCCGTGCTCCGGATCCGTGGGATTCGGTGATCGTCCTGGAAGTGGACGGCATCCCGGAAGCCGTCCCGGCATTGTAAAATCCAACCCTCATCCCTCACCCCGGTCCTTCGGGACCGGGGTGAGGGATGAGGAAAAAAAGAGGTAAATTTATGCCTGTGAAATCCGCCGGCCGGCGAAAACCCATCAAGCGAACCTCCGTAAAGCGGAAGCAGCCCGCCCGCTTCACCGATATGGACGGATCCGGTTCCACGCGCTATGCGCAAACCGACACCTACAACGGAATGCGGGGGAAAAACTGGGGCGGCGGATGGAAATTCCACCTGGGAGAGGTTGAACGCGGCACGGATCCCGCACTGGACGATTCGACGTGGCGCAAGCTGGATCTGCCGCACGATTGGAGCATTGCGCTGCCGTTTTGGGAAGGGTCGCCCGCCGGAACCGGTGGCGGATTCCTCGACGGCGGTACCGGCTGGTACCGGAAAACATTCATCGCACCGGCGGTCTGGCGCGGTAAGCGGGTGTTCCTCCAGTTCGATGGCGCCTACATGGACAGCCGGGTGTGGATCAACGGCATGCTCCTCGGCGAGCGGCCGTACGGGTACATTTCCTTTGAATACGATCTTACGCCGCATCTGAAGCTCGGTGAACGGAATACCCTCTCCGTGCGCCTGGAAAACGATCAGCCCACCAGCCGCTGGTATTCGGGCAGTGGGATCTACCGCAACGTATGGCTGACCGTCCTCGATCCGCTGCATATCGATTGGTGCGGATTGTTTGTGAGCACTCCCCGGGTGGAGAAATCGGCCGCCGTTGCACAGGTGAAGGTGCGCGTGCGCAATCAGGCGGCTGCGGCCTGTCCAGTGTCGGTCCGGTTGGAAATCTTCGCGCCCGGCGGAAAGCGAATCGTTTCGCAAGTTTCCGATCCCCGTGACATCGCCGCGGGTAGTATTGCCGAATTCGAGTTAGGGATGCCCGTCGCGGCTCCGCGGCTGTGGTCGGTCGACGAACCGAACCTGTACGCGCTTCGGGCGGAAATCGTCTCCGCCGGCCGGACGGCGGATACGTATCAAACCGCTTTCGGCATCCGCACGTTCGCGCTGGATCCGGACGAGGGGTTTTCGTTGAACGGCCGGTGGATGAAGCTGAACGGCGTCTGCCTGCACCACGACCTGGGCGCGCTCGGCGCGGCGGTCAACGCGCGGGCAATCCAGCGCCAGCTGGAGATCATGAAGGCCATGGGCTGCAACGCCGTGCGCACCTCACACAATCCGCCCGAGCCGATGCTGCTGGATTTGTGCGACCGGATGGGATTGCTGGTCATCGACGAGGCGTTCGATGCCTGGACGGAATCCAAGGCCTCCAATGATTACAGCCGGTTCTTCAAGCGCTGGGCGCAGGCAGATATCCAATCCATGATCCGCCGCGACCGCAACCACCCGTGCATCATCATGTACAGCATCGGTAACGAAATACACGATGTCGTCTCGAAGGAGGGGGCCGCCTGGACGCGGCAGTTGGCCGAATGGGTCCGCGCCGAGGATCCGACCCGCCCGGTGACCCATGGCAGCAACTACAACGAGCACGCGACCGGTGCGGCCGCATTGATCGACGCCGTCGGGTACAACTACAACACCCGCCTGTACGACCTGCACCACGCGCAATACCCGCAGTGGAAGATGTACGCCAGCGAAACCAGCTCGGCGGTCCGCAGCCGCGGCGTGTATCGCCCGCCAACCGGCGAAAACCTGCTTTCCGGCGAAGATCTGCAGTGTTCGTCCTACGATAATTCGGTTGTGGATTGGGGATTGCAAGCCGAAGAATCGTATAAACAGGTGGCTGCGCGCAAATTCATCGCCGGCGAATTCATCTGGACCGGCTTCGACTACATCGGGGAACCGACTCCCTATGAGTGGCCGGCCAAGAGTTCCTATTTTGGAATCGTGGACACCTGCGGCTTTCCGAAGGACATCCACTACTTCTACTTAAGCCGATGGACGGACAAGCCGATGGTTCACCTGCTGCCGCATTGGAATTGGCGGGAAGGGGAGACGGTCGCGGTTTGGGCGTACACCAACTGCGAAGAAGTCGAACTCTTCCTGGGCAAAGATCCGCTGGGCGCGCGGCGCTTCGAAGCGGGAGGGCCCCTGCATCTGGAATGGAAGGTTCCCTTCCGGCCGGGCGTTCTGCGGGCGGTTGGCCGAAAGGGCGGGCGGATCGTCGCGCGGGATGCGGTGCGCACGGCGGGTGAACCGGCCGCGGTGCGGTTATCCGTCGACCGGAAAATTTTCTCCGCCGACGGCGCGGATTTGGCATTCGTGACCGCCGATATCGTGGATTCCAAAGGGGTGATGGTTCCGGATGCGGCCAACCGGGTGCGATTCACCCTGGCCGGTCCCGGAAAAATCGCGGGCGTGGATAACGGCGACCCGGTTTGCCACGAACCCTATCAGGGTTCGGAGCGATCGGCCTTCCATGGGAAATGCCTGGTGATCGTGCGTTCCACGGGCCGGGCGGGGCTGATAAAAATTACCGCCGCGTCGGACGGTTTGAAAAACGGCACCGTATCGGTAAAATCGAAATAGGACCGGATACGTCTGGCTTTTCTGTCATTGCTTCGCCCGTCCCGGCTCCGCCATGTCGGAGCCTGCCGCGAACGAAGGAAAGGGGCCTGTGCAAAGTCCGTTGACGCATTTTTCGCGACACACAAGAGATCTTTAATACGATCACCATCACACTTGCCATCGCCTCACCCCCTTCCCCTTCTCCTGGAGGGACTTCAGGAAAGGGGGAAGTGGGTGGGGCGGGTGCGGCCGGTTCCGGCGTGCGCGCACGCCGGCTGCTTTCCGTTCGAAGAAATCCAATTCCGGAACCACAAGGGAGCCAACCGTGAAATTCACCGATGGATATTGGAACCTGCGCAAGGGTGTAGTGGCGCACTATCCGGTGCAGGCGGGGGAGATCGAGGCCACGCGCGACACCCTGACCGTTTACACGCCGACCAAACCGATCGTCCACCGCGGCGATACAATAAACGGAACTGTGTTGGCGCTTGAGTTTTCGTCCCCGATGCCGGATGTCATCCGGGTCCGGCTGACACACCATGACGGTGCCCAACCCCGCTCTCCGAATTTTAATTTATTGGAACAACCGCCTTCGCCGGTCGAAGTTGCCGTGGGCGAAGAATTCGCCGGAATTTCCAGCGGGCGGCTTTCGGTGCGGATCCCGCGGACGGGGGATTGGCGCGTGGCGTTTCTTGCCGACGGACGCACGCTAACCACCAGCGGCCGGAAGGGGATGGGATTCTTCGAGACGCAGGACGCGGAGCGCTACCTTCGCGGGCAGCTGACGCTGGGGATAGGCGAGTCTGTATACGGGTTGGGCGAGCGCTTCACGGCCTTCGTTAAAAACGGCCAGGTGGTCGATAGCTGGAACGATGACGCCGGAACGGGCAGCGAGAAGGCCTATAAGAATGTTCCGTTCTATCTCACCAACCGCGGATACGGCATTTTCGTGAATCACCCTGGCCGCGTTTCGTTCGAGGTCGGTTCGGAACGGCCCTCCGGCGTGAATTTCAGCGTGGCCGGGGAAGCGTTGGAATATTACGTTTTCTACGGTCCATCCCCCAAGGAAATCCTGGAAAAATACACCGCCCTGACCGGCCGGCCGGCGCTCCCGCCCGCCTGGTCGTTCGGCCTCTGGCTGAGCACATCCTTCACAACGAAGTATGACGAGGAAACGGTCACCCGGTTCATCCAAGCGATGGCCGAACGCGATCTCCCGCTGAAGGTCTTTCATTTCGATTGCTTCTGGATGAAGGCGTATCACTGGTGTGATTTCGAATGGGACCGGGACCAATTCCCGGATCCGGCCGGATTTCTCTCAAGGCTGAAGGCGGGTGGACTGCGTATCTCCGTCTGGATCAACCCGTTTATTTCCCAACGGTCGGCGTTGTTCGCCGAGGGCATGCGCAATGGATACCTGCTGCACAAACCGGACGGCGGCGTCTGGCAGACCGATCTCTGGCAGCCCGGGATGGGGATCGTGGATTTCACCAATCCGGCCGCCGCGAAATGGTTCGGGGACCGGCTCCGGGCGCTGCTCGACATGGGCGTGGATTGTTTTAAAACGGATTTCGGGGAAAGCATTCCGACCGATGTGGTATATCACGACGGTTCGGATCCCCAGCGCATGCACAATTTTTATTCCTACCTTTACAACCGGACGGTATTCGAAGTGCTGAGGGAACGGCGCGGTGAAGGGGAGGCAGTGGTCTTCGCCCGGTCCGGTACCGCCGGCAGCCAGTGCTTCCCGGTTCACTGGAGCGGGGATTGTGAATCGACTTTCGAAGCGATGGCGGAGAATCTGCGGGGCGGGCTTTCGCTGGGGCTTTCGGGTTTCGGTTTTTGGAGTCACGATATCGGCGGCTTCATCGGTACGCCGTCCGCGGCGCTATACAAGCGCTGGATCGCTTTCGGTCTGCTTTCCTCGCACAGCCGTCTGCACGGTGAACATTCCTACCGGGTCCCCTGGCTGTTCGATGAAGAGGCGGTGGATGTGCTGCGGCTTTTCACCAAGCTCAAGAATCGCCTGATGCCATACCTGTACGCCTGCGCGCTCGAAGCGCACCATAAGGGAATTCCGCTGATGCGGGCGATGATGCTGGAACATCCCGGCGATCCGGCCTGCGATTTCCTCGACCGGCAATATATGCTCGGGCCGTCCCTGCTCGTGGCGCCGGTTTTTTCAGAGGACGGCGCGGTCTCCTATTACCTGCCGGGCGGCCGTTGGACGAACTTCTTCACCGGCGAGACGGCCGAAGGCCCGTGCTGGATGGAGGAGAAGCACGGCTGCCTCAGTGTGCCTTTGTGGGTCAGGCCGGGCACGCTGCTCGCGCTCGGCCGCGAGGAGGGGAGACCGGATTACGACTATACCGATGGCCCTATCCTGCAGGCCTACGAACTCCCCGAAGGCAAGCCGGTGGCGGCGTCCGTTGCATCGATTGGGGGCGAGTCGGAAACCCGCTTTGAAGTAAAACGTGAAGGCCGGAAGGTCACCGCCATAAAGAAAGGTCCTGCCAGGAAATGGAAGGTGCTGTTGGTCGGCGTAAAAGCGGTGTCGTCGGTGAAAGGCGGAAAGGCGGAAACGCATTCCCAGGGCACGCTGATCGCCGCGGGCGGAGATGGCAATGAGTGCTCATGCCTTCTGGGAGAGTAGGGGGCGGGTTTCCCCGGCGTGAGCGACATTTTCCGTTCGGAACGGCGGCGGAGGGTTCGGAGCCAAAACCGCCATTCCGCGACGTACCGTTTTCTCGGTTGTTCCAACCCTCTGCCCCCGGTGTGGTTCTTCTCTTGGAATGTTGATTCTCAACCCTTCCCCCTTTCCCCTTATGGGGAAGGGAGAAGAAGTAACAATCTCACTGCAGCAATCAACGTTGGGTGGGAGGTGGGACAGCAGGCAATGCGTTCTTCGTCATGGTTGAAGTTATGAGGGTCACGGGCTGCACCGCCGTGCCGGTGGATTGCGGCGCGGACACCCGCTGCATTGAACCGGAAGCGGTCCGCCGGGCCGTCACCAAACAGACGAAGGCCATCCTGTGGTCCCGTTGTACGGGCAGTGCGCGCCCATGCACCGCCGGCCATTGCCGCCCGGCGGTGGCTTGGAATTCGGAGTGGATTGTCCAAAAGCCAAAGGCGGCCGGACGCGCCGGTTATAATGGGCCGGCATGCCGGGTGGAAGATCCGCCTGGGATCTTTCCCATATGACGAATCGAAACCCTTTTCCTCCCATCTATCCATGTGACTTTCCCATCAAGGTCATCGGAATTCCCTGCGCGGAATTCGAAGCCGACGTGCTTTCGGTCATGCGGAACTCCGCCGGTGAGATTCGCGACCAGGACGTCAGCCGCAGATCGAGCGCCGGTGGAAAATATCTCTCCCTGACCGTCCGGATCACCGCCCGGAGCCGGGCGCATTTGGATCAGCTCTACGCCGAGTTGAATGCCCGGGAAAATGTGATCCTGGTGATGTGAACCTTTATCATCGGAAATCCGCCGGGCGATGGATGGGAAAAACTTTGCGTGTGTCATCGGATCGGATCCGGCGGCCGGAAATGCATATAGGAGAAATGGGGGTTTTACCGGCGGGGCACCGGGAGTACAATGAGGCCGACAAGCCGTGCAGGCTGAACCGGACAGGGAGGTCCGAAAGGGGGACGTCGGTCTAGCCAATTCAAGCGGTATCCCAAAAGGTAAGATGACGGATCCATCGAACGAAACCATTTCGGAAGGAAATATGGGGGAGCTCGTCCTTTTCCGCTGTCAGGACTGCAAAAAGGAACTGGTTTACCTTTGCGAGGACATGGAAGCGCCGTGTTTCCTCCAGCACTGCACTTATGAAGCGATCGAAGTATGGTGCCCGCATTGCCAGGTCGGATATACCTTTTCCCTGAACAACGGCGAACATCCCTCCAATTGGACCTGCCCGGACTGCCGCACCAATTATCCGCTGCCGGTCGACCTGTATACCAACCCCATGCCGGTGTTGGATCCCGCCTTCATCGAAAAATACCGGAACAATTTTAAGCAAAGAGAAAGCGAATGAGCGGTCGCTTGGTTTGCCATGCGCTTTCCGGCAATGCCATCCCCGGGAAGTGTGCTGCAGGTTGAGGGATATTCTTCATCCCGCGAAAGCGGGATAACCGCCCGGGCCGAGCCAATCGCCGGGCAATCAGGGGAGCATGGAATTGGAACCATCCCCGACGGATCAGCGCGATTCCAATCCTCCGTCCGCGGGGAACATCCAAACCGGATTTTTTCAAATTCATCTCGCGGTCGTCCTCTTTGGATTTTCCGGCCTGATTGGAAAACTCATTTCCGCCGGTCCGCCCGTCATCGTGTTCGGGCGGACTTTTTTCGCGGCGATCGCGCTGCTGGTGTATCTGACGCTGACCGGCAGGCGGCCGCCGCTTCGGCCGGACAGGTTCGGCTTGGCACTCTTCTTCTCCGGGATGGTCCTTGCGGCGCATTGGGCCGCGTTTTTCCAGTCCGTCCAAACTACTTCCGTCCCCATCGCGTTGATTACGTTCGGCACATTTCCGCTTTGGATTGCATTCCTGGAGCCGCTTGTCTTCCGGGAAAAATTTGGAGCGGGCGACGGGATCGCGGCCGCGGTGGTGGTGATGGGGCTTGCCTTTGTCGTGCCCGTCATCGATCCGGCCGACCGGATTCTCCAGGGCGTGCTGTGGGGATTGTTTTCCGGAGCCAGTTTCGCCGTTCTCGCGGTGCGGAACAGGATCCACGTCCGGACTCATCCGCCGCTCGCCGTCGCCTTTTACCAACTGGCGTTTGCGGCGGCCGCCAGCCTGCCGTTCGCCGTGCTGTCGGGTGCATCCTTTTCCGGAACGGATATCCCGCTGCTGGTGGTTCTCGGAATCATCTGCACCGCCGCGGCCCAGGCGCTGTATATCGGCAGCCTGCGCTGGATCTCCGCCCGCACGGCGGGGATCGTCATCGGACTCGAGCCGGTGTATGGAATCCTCCTGGCGTTGATCCTGCTGGGCGCGATTCCCTCACCGCGGGTTGCCTTCGGCGGTGTAATCATCCTGGCGGCCGTGCTGCTGATGATGATCCGGAAGGGCGGGGCGGTTTCACCTGCGGCCGGACCGGATCCGCCGCGTGAATCCCAGCCGCGATGATGCGCGGCGGGGGGTGATTGGATGAGCATCGGAGCTTTCGTCGAAAGGGGCCATCACCCGGCGCGGAAGAATCGCTAATGCGCCTGGGTGAGAGCCGGGCATTGTTCGAACGGTTCGATATACCGGGTGTGGACGAACTCGATCCGGTTGGGAGTAGAAAGGATTGGGACGGGCTTGCCGCCGTTGCGCCGGATAGGGTTGTGCTCTCCTGGGATACGCGGCACATCCCGCCGGAACGGCTGGACATGGCGAACCGGATTCTCTCGCAGCCGGAATGAAGCGGGAGGCAGGTATTTCTTCGGCATTCCGCCTCGAAAATTATTGGACTTTTCGGATAGGGCGGCGTAAATGCAGACATATTCACTCCGAATGCGTTCGGGTAAAATATCCCCCTCCAGGGGTATGTTGAATGGTGTGAAGAACCGGATGGGCCTGGGAATTCTGAGATTAGGAGTGGATCATGAGCGAACAACCCCTTGATTCTAATATTGAAAAACTAATTGAAGACTTAAGGCGCGGCGGGCTGGCCTTCCGCAGGATTGAAGCGGCTGGAAAAATCGGCAAGCTGGCGAAAAGCCATCCCCGCCTGGTGGAAGCACTGCTGCGGGCGAGCGAGAAGGATGCCTCCGGGGAGGTCCGGAAAGCCGCGGCCGCGGCGCTGCAATCCCCGGTGCATGCGGAAATCCTTGAGGACAACCCCGGTCTGCTGGAGCTGGCCAGAGTGGAGGAAGTGGAGGTCCTCAAACCCTCCGTCTGGGGTTCGATCTCCTTCGCCCTCGCGCTGATTTCCATTCTCATCATTTATGCGGATGTCTTTTTTCTCACGGCCTCTCCGGCCGCCGGCGGCGCGGGCCCAAGCCTCGATATCTCGCCTCTGTTCTGCATATCCTTTCTTCTGTCACTGGTGGGTTTGGTGTTCGGCATCATCGGATGGCGGCAATACGGCCGGGTTAAAACTTTCACCCGGCTCGGCCTGCTGCTCAACGGCCTGATCATCCTTGGGTCGCTCATCCTCAGCATGGCCGTGCGGTTCTTCGTCACCTGATCGGGGCCGGATTTCTTTCTTCGTGCACGCCGGCCGTAATCGTCCCGGCTATTCTTCCCCAGCCGGGATGGCAGGCATTGCGGTGTCGTTGGGGCGCTGCCGCTTGAGGACATTCCTGTGTTCCTCCGGGATGGCAGCGGGTTGGAGGAGATTTTCCTGCGGGAAAACCGCTGGTACCGCGGATGTTTCAGGCGCCGGGTTTATGTGAGCCTTCGGCATTATTTTTCTGACAATGGCAAGCTCCTGCCCGGATTCCATGCTGCAAATGGGGGTATCCACATTTGATTGTTAAATTGCTGAGAAAAATCCAGTTATTTTTCCTTTGGATATATGATATGCGCGAAAAAATTTTACTGACAAAAAGGTCCTGCTAATGAAAAGTAATTACTTTATCCCGATGGCGATACCGTTGATTTTCATACTGGCGGGCTGTGGAGCATCCACGCCCGTGCCGATGGAGGCGGCCGCAACTCCGCAACCGACCGCGACGGAAAAACCGGCCGGCATCACCCTGACCTACGGGGATAATGCCCAGGTCGAGCTGGTCACGCCGGCGGGCCGGCATATTTACATCGATATCTGGAACACGAGTTTTTTGACCAAGGAACCGTCGGCCGAGGACGTCCTGCTCACCACCCATATGCACACGGATCATTATTTTGACGAATTCGTGAGATCCTTCCCCGGCAAGAGCATCACTATGGCCGCAGGAGAAATCGAGTACCCGGATGTTAAAATCGCCGCGATCGTATCGGCCCATTTGCCGGCCGACCCGCTGGAGGCAGAAAAGGCGACGAATTTTCTGTTCCTGATCGAAACAGGAGATCTGCGCATCGTCCACTTCGGCGACTGCGGACAGCTGGCCTTCACAACCGGGCAATTGGCAACGATCGGCACGGTGGACCTGGCCGTCACCCAGTTCAGCAACAGCTTCAGCATGATGGATGCGGCCAACCGGACGGGTTTCCACCAGATGGATCAGGTCAGACCGCGGCTGATTCTCCCGACCCATTTTGACCGGGCTGCGCTGGAGATCGCCGTCGGATTATGGACGGGTTTTTACGCGAAGACGCGCACGATAACGCTGAGTCCGGATTCCATTCCGGAGAAGACAAGCCTGCTCCTGATGGGCGCCGAATACACCGTCGGGGCGTACGCTTCCCTCTACAAACTTCCGGAGTGGAAGTAGCGGAGACAGAGAGACCGACGCGGTCCCCGCCAAGAATACACCCGCTTCGCGAGTGCGGGTGCGGGGATGACGGACCGCGTCGGTCTGGACATGGCGGTATCAAACGGACGATGTCACTGACGCAAGCGGAAATCCTGAAAGCAATCGAACAATCGGGTTTATCCGGCTGCGTCGTATGCCTGCACTCGTCGCTGAAGTCTTTCGGCCGGGTCGAGGGTGGGCCGGATGCCGTCATCAACGCATTCCGCGACGCGGGCTGTACGCTGATCGTTCCAACCTTCACCTATGCCTGCCAGGTTCCCCCGCCGGCAGGCTGGTCGGTTGCGCAGAACGGGGAGATGCCGGACCGGTTTGTCAACCGGGAGCCAATCGAAGCCTTCGACCGGAACGGCATCCTGATCACATACGAGGAGATGGGGGCGATCCCGGCGCGGGTCCTCCAGCACCCGGAACACGTGCGCGGCAACCATCCCACGGATTCGTTCACGGGGCTCGGGCCGCTGGCGTCCGGAGTGATCGCGGAGCAATCCCCATGCAACGTTTTTGGGCCGTTTAAGAAGATATACTCCGGACTCCCGGCCCGGCTGGTGCTGGTGGGGGTGGGATTAACCGCGGCGACCGCCATTCACTTCGCGGAGGAGCTCTCCGGACGGCGGTTGTTCCGGCGCTGGGGGAGGCTGGTGGGCGGCAGGGTTATCGAAGTGGAGGAGGGCGGGTGTTCCGAGGGTTTCGAAAACCTGGCGCCCGCTGTTGCCTTCCTGGAACAACGGATCGTGGTGGGCGAAAGCCTGTGGCGGATCTATCCGCTCCGGGAATTCGTCGATGCCGTCGTCACGACCATCCGTGAAAATCCCGCCGTCACACATTGCGGCGATCCGGCCTGTCCGCGCTGTAGGGATGCTGTGAAAGGCGGCCCGTGGGGCATATAGGCGCGGGTGCGATCCCGCCTGTGTTGCTTTAGAATAGGGTTTGTCCGCGCGATCGTCGATCGCGCGTGTAAAATCCGTAGCGCTTCCCGTTAAGGCTGTTCCGCAGCACTCGCAATGTGTTCATATGTTAAGTGGTGACTATGCCGAATCGTAAAAAGGGTATTCGACTGGCAATTGCTTTTTTCATAGGGCCGGTGCTGGCGTGCAATCTTTCCCTGCGCACGGGGTCCACCCCCGCACCTAATTCCATCGCATCCCGCGGCGGGCCGGAGATCACACCGACCGCCACAGGTCTGCTTCCAACCGATACGGCTGCACCGGATGAAGCAAACTGGCCGCCGACGGTGGATGAAGTGCTCGCCGAATGTCCAACCGCCGGGGAAATCGCCGAGGTCGATTCGAAAATCAAGATAAGCTTCGAAACCGACCCGACGGCCGGAGAATTCGTATGCACCGCCGCGGCCGGGTCGGCCGACCTCACCCGCGGGCAAAAGAATGTCTACAACGCGATCCTGATCATGAAGGCGCTGACGTTCGATGCGCCGCTCCCGTGGACGGACCAGTCGCTGTATGACTGGTTCACCGGCACGATAACGGCCATCCGGTTTCGAAACGACGTTGCCTCCCACTCCTGCTGCGGCACGCCGCCGACCATCAGCATGAAACCCGAATTGCACGCCTTCTACAGCGACCGCTGGACGGCGGTCGGCGGCCTGATGGCCTTGTACATCCATGAGGCCCGGCATACTTTCAGCGCCCACGTGTGCCAGGGGCGGGATCGGACGATCATGGAAATGGCTCCGTACGGCGTGGAGGCTTTGCTTAATCAGTGGCTGGCGTATCACAGCGACGCGGATTTTCTCACGGCGCTGAATCCGGGTCCGACGAACGATTACCGCGAGGCGTCGAGATTCACGTATGATTCGATGCGGCGAAACATGTTTTGCGACGAGCCCGCGCCGGAAGGACTTCCGCCGGCGCTTGCCGCCTCTCCGGCCGCCGAGGACGCGGTATGGACCGAAAAGATGATCCGCGCATTCCAGTCCGGCGTTCCCGTTCCCGTGCCGGTTTCTCCGGCGGAAGATGCATCTGTTCCGGTACGGGGAGCCGTGTTTGCATGGCAGAGCGTTGATTTCCCCGGGGGTGTAACGTATGGGATCGAGATCGACGCGTTGTTCCGGTTCGGCAAGGATTGGGAGTTCTGGCAGGCGCGGACGGACGCCGCCGGACTTTCCGCGCCCGGGTTTACCATGCCGATCCCATTCGATCCGTCCTACAATCCGATCGGCCGCTGGCGGGTATGGGCGATCAGTCCCGCCAACGGGGCCGGGCCGAAGAGCGCATGGCGGTATTTTACGATCGGCGGTTGAACCTGTGCGTGTGACCATCGGACGCGCAACATTTTAAAAAATCCTAAAAGCTATTACGGAGGCTTTTTCATGGACAGAGCAGAACAAGCGGCGGAATTTATGCGCGGCGGGCTGAATTGCGCGCAGTCGGTGGTCAAGGCGTTCGCCGGGGAGCTGGGCTCGGAAGAAAACATCGCGGTGAAGATGGCCGCCTCGTTCGGGGGCGGGATGGGCCGCAACGGGTATGTGTGCGGGGCGGTTTCGGGCGCGGCATTCATCCTCGGCGCCCGCTACGGTTTCGTCGATCCCGCCGAATCCGGCGCGCGCGAAAAAAACTACGCCAAGGTCAATGCCTTGATCGCGCAATTCCAGAAGGAACACGGTTCGGTGCTGTGCCGGGAGCTGCTCGCGATCGATCCGAAAAATCCCGATGAGTGGAAGCGCGTCCGGGAGGCGGGGGCGTTTACCGACAAGTGCCCGCTGTTCGTCCAATCCGCCGCAAGGATATTGGACGGTATCCTGGCGGAAAAGTA
>DAOUDU010000104.1:0-12266 GCA_034430775.1 Anaerolineales bacterium
AAACAGTACGAATACCAAGAAGGGAGACGCCGCCATTTAAACAGAATAAACCAATATCAAAAAGCATGATAATTCATGGATAGGTAAATTCCGTTTTTTGGTCCAAAAAAAGCCCGGATGAGATAAGTAGCCAGCACAACCGGATTTGCAAAGTAGCCAATCCAACAGAAGCCAGCATTGGGTGGTTGACAAATCGTCAAAATAGTATAGTATTAACCTTAGTTTTGTATATTAACAGTTAATACTATACAATGAAAATAACAACCGTTGAAAAAGCTATTTCAATATTCAAGCAACAGTCAGGGCCGCTGCGATCATCTCAGGCTATCCGTCTGGGGATTGCTCCACGCACATTGTATGCTCTGCGAGATTCCGGCCAAATTGTGGAAGTGACGCGCGGAGTGTATCGCCTTCCCAACGTCCCTTCCACTGAGCATTCCGACCTTGTACAGGTTTCTTTGCGAATCCCTAAAGGGATAATTTGCCTGATTTCCGCCCTGGCGTTTTATAACCTGACTACTCAGATCCCGCATAAAGTGTATGTAGCACTGCCCCTGGATGCGGAAAAGCCGCGCCTGCTCTACCCGCCTGTGCGGTTGTTCTGGCTTTCACATCCGGCTTACTCCGCAGGAATAGAGGAGCATCTACTGGAAGGGGTAACCGTTCGGATGTACTGCCGCGAGAAGACTATTGCCGACTGCTTTAAATATCGCAATAAGATTGGAATGAGTATAGTTCTGGATGCCCTGAAAGAAAGCCTGCAGTTTGGCTGTAAATCTGAATCCCTTCTTAAATACGCCCGCATTGATCGGGTGGAAAAAATAATGCGTCCTTATCTTGAGGCTCTCGTATGAGAAATGAGGAGATCAAGAACTTGCCCGCGTCGATCCAGAATCGATTATTAACCCAGGCACGTTCCAGCGGACGGCCGTTCAATGAGCTCCTTCAATATTACACGATTGAGCGTTTTCTCTACCGCTTGACCCAATCCCGATTTGCGGATCGCTTCGTCTTAAAGGGCGCTGCGCTATTCCGTGCTTGGGGTCTGGCAACCTTCCGCCCGACCCGTGATATTGATCTGCTTGGTTACACCAGGAACGATGTTGAGAATCTGGTGTCAATCATTCAAGAAGTTTGCGGCCAAGATGTCCAACCGGACGGTATCTTTTTCGACGCAAAAGCTGTTCACGGTGAACGCATAAAAGAAAATTCGGATTATGAAGGAGTGCGGATCCGTTTTGGTGGAACATTGGGGAAAGCACGGCTTCATCTACAAATTGATATTGGTTTCGAGGATATTATTACACCGGGGACTAAGATTGTGGCATATCCGGTGATTCTGAAAATGCCAGCTCCCAAAATGCAAGGCTATCCACCTGAAACAGTTGTGTCGGAAAAATTACATGCGATGGTATTTCATGGGAGCGTTAATAGTCGAATGAAAGACTTCTTCGATGTGTGGGTCCTATCACAGCGGTCTGAGTTCAAAGGTCCCATTCTTCAAAAAGCAATCCAACAGACGTTCCACCAAAGAAAGACCGCTATTCCATCAGACGAACCAACGGCCTTTTCAGCCCAGTTTGCTCATGACAAGCAGGCTCAATGGATTGCGTTTCTCAAGGGCAGCGAAATCCAGGATGCTCCCGAACAATTCGAATCCGTGATTACCATCTTGCGCAATTTTATCCTCCCCATTTTTCAGAGCCTTAATACCGGACAACCCCTTGAAATGAAATGGAAACCGTGTGGACCATGGAAGTAAACCGGTATAATCAATCGGCCACCCCGAGCGCCTAAGAATAGGGGGAACCCTATCCTTGGCTTCGTGACGTATTTCGTATACTCATTATGCTGGTTCTCCATATTACCTGGCTACCCCAATCCAACGCCTCTCCCGCCCGATTGGTTCTCTGGGGCGAGAGCAGCCAGGCGCCGTCGGCGCCGAGTCGCTCTCGCAAGAACGCCCACCCCTTCGGCGCTCCACATCGGGTGCTTAAAGACGCATTTCCCCTGTCTGAACTGCAAGCCAATGCTCACGAAGCCACCCTTGTGTCTCGGCTGCCTACGGTAGGTAAAAGCCCGCAGCCATCTCACGCCTTTCTTTTAAAAAGCGCTCCTGTCGGTAAAACCAGATTAAAAAACTGGTCTATTCCCGCTTTGCTTTTTGCTCCGCACGATGCGCTCGCCTTGCTCATCCAATTCCCCTCAACATATGAAGAGACGCCCGGCCTTGAGCTCGGCGCCGATGCCCGGTTCTGGCAAACCGCCGCGCGCTTCGCGTTGGAATTGCTTGCCGGGCAAAAGTTCCAACCCGCGCTGGTCGAGAAAAATACCCGGTGTTTCGCCCGGTGGCTCCCACTCCTAAGCACGGTTGATGAACAGAGACGCCTGGATAAGCTGGTTCAGGCCATGCCGCCCGTAGCGCGAGCAGTGGCGCGCTCCGAGGCAGACACAATCGAGGAATACGCCCCCGATACTCTCCTCAATGATTTTCTGAACACCGTCACTGATGTTTTCGCCCGTGACCACGCTGTTTTTAAACCTCATCGTAAAAAGGCGGGCCTCACACCTGCCGACCTATGGCTGGCCGCTCTTAGTGAAGAAAACGCTGAAGTGGATTTACCGGAAGATTTCCTGGAACGATATCACGCCTGGTCTCAGCCGATAATGGGTGATGAGGGGAATTTCCGCCTTTGCTTCCGGCTCGATCCGCCGGTATGTAAGGGCGACTCGCCGAGTCGCCCTTACCTCGGCGATGCGGTCCGACCGAATTCCCGCGCTGAGCGCTGGATGCTGCGCTACTTCCTGCAAGCCCATGACGATGCCAGCCTGCTCGTGCCTGCCAAGGCTGCATGGCACGAGCGGGGCAGCACGCTTAAGTTTCTCAATCGCAAATTCGATCATCCGCAGGAGAAACTACTGGCCGGGTTGGGTTTGGCTTCCCGGCTCTTCGCACCCATCGAAGACAGCCTGCGCCAAGCTCGCCCGGAGAGTTGTGCATTAACCACACAGGGCGCCTGCGATTTCATCCGCGAGGCGGCGCTGCTGCTGCAATCTTCGGGTTTCGGCGTCATGCTGCCCAATCTCGACGCCAAGCTCGGTGTGCGAATCAAACTCCGTCCGGCCCAATCCAGGAAAGCGCCCAAAGGCGGCCCGGCCGGTCTGACGCTGGAGCGCGCCATTGCCTTCGATTGGGAGCTCGCCCTTGGCGACCAGCCGCTCTCGCGCGAGGAGTTTGAGAAGCTGGCCGATCTCAAAGTGCCGCTGGTGCAAATTCGCGGGCAGTGGGTGGAAGTTCGTCCCGAGCAATTGCAGAAGGCGTTGAATTTCCTGCAACAGCGCGAGGCCGCTTCACTTACGGGAGAACTTTCGCTCGCCGAGGGGCTCAAGCTGGCGCTTGCCCCGGAAAAAACGGCTGGCCTGCCGGTTACCCATGTGTCAGCCGAAGGCTGGTTCAACGACCTGCTCCATCAGATGGCCGACCAGACCCAGCTGAAATCCCTGAACCCGCCCCCTGATTTTGTAGGGACACTGCGCCACTACCAGATCACCGGCTTTTCGTGGCTGGTCTTTTTACGACAGTTCGGTCTGGGCGCGTGCCTGGCCGACGATATGGGATTGGGCAAGACGCCGCAGACCATCGCGTATCTATTGCACCAGCGTACCCATAACGGCCGCAAGCCCGCGCTGGTGGTGTGTCCTACCTCCGTCGTAAGCAACTGGCAGCACGAATTGGCCCGCTTTGCGCCGGATCTTCGAGTGCTTATTCATCATGGCGCCGCTCGGAAAAAAGAAAAACTCGCCCGCCAGGCCGCCCGGTACGATATCGTCATTACCTCTTACGCCCTTCTGCACCGCGACGAGAAACACCTGAAAGAAGTGGCGTGGGGTGAAGTGATCTTGGACGAGGCGCAGAACATTAAGAACCCCGATACCAAGCAAGCCAGGGCCGCACGCGGGCTGCCCGCCGAGCACCGCCTGGCTCTTACCGGCACGCCCATCGAAAACCGCCTCACCGAGGTGTGGAGCATCTTCCAGTTTCTCAACGCGGGCTACCTTGGCTCGGAGGAAGCCTTCCACTCCACATTTGCCAGGCCCATCGAGCGGATGCAAGACCCGGACGCCACTCAGCGGCTCAAGGCGCTGGTCGCCCCGTTCATTTTACGGCGGCTCAAGACCGATCCCAATGTCATCACCGATCTGCCGGTTAAAAACGAGATGAAGGTTTTTTGCAATCTGACGCGCGAGCAAGCCACCCTCTATGAAGCCGTCGTTAAAGACTCCCTCCGCCGGATCGAAGAGGCCGACGGCGTCCAGCGACGCGGGATTATTCTGGCCACGCTGATGAAGCTCAAGCAGGTATGCAACCACCCCACGCAATTCCTGGACGACGGCAGCGAGTTGGCTGAACGCTCGGGCAAGCTAAACCGCCTTGCCGAGATGCTCGAAGAAGTGCACGCCGTGAAGGAGCGCGTGCTGATCTTCACGCAATTTGCCGCGATGGGCAGGCTGCTGAAGAGTTATTTGGAGACGACCTTGGGTGATGAAGCTTTGTTCTTGTACGGGAGCACATCGGCCAAGGCGCGTACGGCCATGATCGATTGCTTCCAAACCGACCCGCATGGACCGCTGGTTTTCATCCTCTCCATCAAAGCCGGCGGTCCGGGTTTAAACCTGACACGCGCCAATCATGTGTTCCACTTCGACCGTTGGTGGAACCCCGCCGTAGAGAACCAAGCCACCGACCGCGCCTTTCGCATCGGGCAGACACGCAACGTGCAGGTTTATAAGTTCTTGTGTGCCGGCACGGTGGAAGAGCGCATTGACGAGATGATTGAACGGAAACAGGCGCTGGCAGCTAGTATTGTGGGCATGAGCGAAGCATGGGTTACGGAAATGACAACCGATCAGTTGCGCGAGTTGTTCACACTCCGCAAAGACGCGGTGGCTTAGGCCAGGGGAAGAAGGCATGGGTTATTGGAACTGGTACCCCAAATCGAAGCCGCGCCGTCCGGCCAATGGTATCCGGGCTAAGACAGAGCGCGGGCAGTTTGGCAAATCGTGGTGGGCGAGCAAATGGATCGCAGCGCTGGATCGATTGGTGGATACAGGCCGACTCTCGCGCGGGCGAACCTATGCGCGAAGCGGCCAAGTGTTGAATATTGAGATCCAACCCGGGCGCGTAGACTCACGTGTGCAGGGCAGCCGACCACAGCCCTACAAGGTGTGGATCAAGATCAAGCCGCTCTCCAACCGCGAATGGGCCAAGGTCACCAAGGCCATGGCGTCGCAGGCCATATTCGCGGCCAAGTTGCTGGGGGGCGAAATGCCGCAAAATATCGAACAGGCCTTCAAGCAGGCGAAGGTAAGCCTCTTCCCGACCAAGAGCGGCGATCTGGATACGAACTGCTCTTGCCCAGACTACGCCAATCCATGCAAGCACATCGCGGCGGTCTATTACCTGCTGGGCGAGCAGTTTGACGAAAACCCATTCCTAATCTTCCAACTGCGTGGGCGCACCAAGGCGCAAATCATGGCGGCGCTGCGCGCGGCCCGAGTGGCCGGCGCAGCCGAGCCAGCTCCCGCCAGGAAGCGCGTCGAGCGCAAGGATCAATCCGCCGCGAAGGTAAAGCCCCTGAACGAGTGCCTGAACTCCTTCTGGGAGGCGAGCGATGAGTTGGAAACGCTGAGCTTTGTCATCGCGGCGCCACCTATAGAGGCCGCACCCGTCAAGCGGCTGGGCGAACCTCCCTTCTGGCAAGACCGCCCCGGCCTGCTGCCGCAGATGGAAACTGTCTATCGTGCTATTACTAAAGCAGTAATGACGCTGACGTTGGGAAAATGATGAAGTCCTCTCGTGGGCTGGCTACTTCTTTTATCCGGGCGATTTTTACCCCAAAAAATGGGTTTTTATTCCTTTGGAAAATTACCTTCTTCATCAATATTTTGTAGAATAAAGACAACTTAACATCGTTGGGTTCATTGATTACATTTCAAAATGCTCAGATTATGATGTAAAAAATGGTTCTTTCTCGTACGGTTCAATCGAATTGAGGATCGGGAAGCCAGCCTCAGACGGTCGGCCAAACGGTCCAAGGTAATGGTTTTGAGATTAGCACTCATAACCCTGCGATCTGTGTTCCTTTACTCCTTCTTCCCGTCTTGGAATAAAGCAAGTAACTAAAAAGTACAAAAATGAGTGCAAAACCTTCGCGCATCAGTGAGATATTGCTTACAATGTTCGAAAAATCGTATCTCATCCCAAGGGGAGAGAAAATAAACTCGTGGATTTGTCTAGCTACCATGCTATCCATAAGGCGAATTGACATAATCAATAAAAATGATATTATTATCAATAATTATGATATAGGGATTAGAGATGCTTTCAATGTTGTTTTCCTCCCGAGTCCGCTTCCAAATCCTCTCGCTGCTGATCCTTGGCGGCGGGGGTGCGATGAGCACGCGTGTGATCGCGGGAAAGGTGAAGGCGCAATACAGCCAGGTATGGAATGAATTGCGTCGGCTGGAACGTGCCGGCCTATTGCAATCGGAGACTGCAGGCCGGATGACACTTTTCCGGATCGATCCGGAATGCGCCATCCTCCCTGAGCTGCGGACAATGTTGATAAAAACGGACGGATTGGGTGATGCAGTCCGCAAGGCGCTTTCTGGTCTGCCGGTGGATGCGGCGTTTGTCTATGGATCATTCGCCAGTGGCACGGCGGATCTGAAATCGGATATCGACTTGATGGTCATCGGTGAAGTGCGAATGGATAAACTGGCTCTTGCCATCCGCCGGTTGGAGAAGGTGTTGGGCAGGCCGGTAAATTATTCCGTATTTCCAATGGAGGAATGGAAAGAAAAGGTCCATAAAAAAGATCCTTTTATTGTGAACGTAATCGCGGAACCGAAGGTATGGCTAACCGGAGATGAAAATGCCATACGATGATCTTCTACGGGACAAACGAATACAACTCTACCGCGCGGCACCCGCTGAAATTCGGTCACTACTTTCAATCGCCGAAAGAGACTTGCGCACCGCGGCCCGTAATATAGCGGAAGATCCGGACTGGGCGTATAAAATCGCCTACAACGCGGTCCTGCAATCAGCGCGGGCATTAATGATTTTTACGGGTTTTCGTCCGCGTGGTTCTGAATATCATGCGACGGTTGTGAAGTTCACGGAAGAGTGCTTGGGCGGAGAATTCCTTCATCAGATAGCGATGTTCGATCGGATGAGACGCACCAGGAACCGTTCGGTTTATGAAGTAGGCGGGATCGTATCCAAGTAGGAAGCGCGGGAAGCAATTACATTCGCACGCGCATTCGTGGATCTTATAACAGAACGTACAACTGGCCAGATGCCCTTATCAACACATAAGAGGAAGAAAACGTAGGAATCGAAAAAAACCTAATGGATACAATTCGGAGGGTGAAAAATATTGACAATTATTATCCTCGCGAGTAATATGAAGCCACCTATCTATGATCTCCGGGCTTGAAGAATTCCGGAGAGTAAATTAAAAAGAATCGTCGGGAAAATTCAGAAAAGCTCGCGGGTTTCCAAAAGCCACTTATAACCCGGAAGTCCTAGGTTCGCCTGCCTTGGCGGGCTAGGCCAGGGAATCCTAGCCCCGCTACTGGAAGAGACCACCTTAAGTGAAGGTGGTCTCTTAATTTCAGGCTAGAAGCGATTTTATCAACAGAGTCCCCGCGCTTGCCCCGCGTTCGCGCAGCGGGGATCAGCCCCGCCTGCCCCGCGGAGTGATGCCGCTCGCGATTTGTGCGAGCGGCACCGATTACGCAGCAAGGGCTACCTTTTGGAACCACCGACCGCGCCTTCCCCGCAAAGCATCTCTGCTTGATCCTGTTCCATAAGCAGAGATGGTTGCGAAGCGTGAGGGCCGGTGGTTTTTTATTAACCCGGAGACCCTGCCCTGGCGTGCTCTGGGTCTGGGCCGTATCGAGCAAGCAGGCGCAGGCGCTTGTCGAGCGCCAGGCCGCGGTTGGCCCCGGGTGATTCCCTGGAGAGGGCTTGCAATCCCCATTGCTGGTCGATTACGATAATCGCACCGCTCGGCGCTTCCATGGTGACTTCGATGATTGAAAACCCCCGGATTCCCGCAATATGGCGCAAATCTGGCGTGGTTGTGGCGCAGAAAAAAAGGAAAACTGGATACCATCGGACCATGATCCAGCACAGCGGCGGAGCGATGGCCCCGGTTTTTCAAGGCCCCGCCATACCGGGACCGACTCTTTTCCCCCGCTTTGATTGCTTTCCGAATATGACGCTTTCATTAACAAAGCTAATTTTTCCCCGGTCCCTCTGGCTTGCCGCGCTGCTGGTTTCCTGCGCGGGACCGGCGCCGTCGATTGCGCCGCCTTCGGCAACCCAACCCGCGACGAATGATTCCCCAATGACAACTCCATCCGACTCCTCACCCTCTCTCCGGCCCCGGATCACCGTCTGGCTCGATTCCGCCCGCATGGACGGCGCCGACATCTACCGGAAGCTTTTCCCCGAGAAAGCCGGTCGGATGGATTTTCGGGAAGTGGACCGCGATCAATTCCCGGATGCGGTTTTGCGCTTCAACCGGCAAGGTGCGGGCTGGCCCGATGTGGTCTTTGCCGAAACCAACCTGGTCGCCCGGGTCGTTGATTTGCAGCACGATTTTCCCCTCGACCTTAAGCCCGCCCTCCCGGCCGGGGTGCTGGCCAACTTCGAGCCGCATGCCAACGATGCCTGCACCTACAATGGCAAACTCCTTTGCCTGCGCCACGATACCGCGCCGATGGTGCTGTATTACAACCAGCCCCTGATGGAAAAATCCGGCTACCAAGTTCCGGTCACCTGGCAGGAATACGAAGTCCTGGGCCGGCGCGTCGGCGGGGAACACCCCGGCTACAGTATCGGCTCATTCGGCGACGCCTGGGGGTTCAAGGCCTATTTCGACGCCTCCGGCTGCCCTTCCTCGTGGGTGTTGGACGGCAAACGGGTCCATATAAACTTTGGAGACGCCCGCTGCATGCGCGCGGCGAAACTGGTGGACGGTCTTCTGGCCAATGGAACTCTGGCGCCCTATGGCTATTTCGACCCGCGCTTCTTCCAGATTCCCCGGGACGACAAACTGCTGATGTTGATTGCCCCCTCGTGGATGGCGCTGGCCGCATTCGGCGGTCAGCCGGGCAGCCCGTATTACCAGACGGCGCAGCATCAGCTCGGGGTTGCCGCGCCGCTGCGCTGGGATGGCGATGCGCAGGCGATGACCTCCACCATGGGCGGAGGCGCATGGGCCGTTTCCAAGCACACGCAAGACCTGCCCCTGGCGCTCGACTTCATCGTTTGGATGGTCAGCGCGCCGGAGTTTTGGGCCATCACGCCGGATTACCCGGTTTACGTGCCCGTGCAACCGGTCTGGGAAGAAGCCGTCGGCGGAAACCCGCTCTTCGCCAACGATCCCTTCCCGGTAATGCAAACGGCTTCACAAGCCATCTCGCCGCTGTACGTCCTTCCCACCTTTGATGTTATGGGGACTTTGGATGAATTTGTGAGCCGCGCGTTGAGCCGGGGGCAGACGCTCGAAAGCCTGCTGCCCGGCCTCCAAACGGAGATGACCGCCCGGGCCGAAGCGGCCGGGTATGAAGTGGTCCTCGAGAATTAATGACCGCGTGGCTTGCCACGCGGTATCCAAGCCCCGCTTTCCACATTTGTTATGGATGAAGAAAGCGGGGCAAACCGCGGGGTATTTATCATCCCGCGAAAGTGTGATGAGTACGGGCACACGATGATCGCTGAAAAAGTCTGTTCTGTTTCCTCTCCCCCCAAGATCACGTTCCCCCATTCCGAAGGAATGGGGGGACAACAGAGGGGCGGGATACGCTGGAATGCGAACGTTGATAGAGGGTAATTGATGAAATACATTGCCATATTTCATGCAAATTTAAACTACGCCTATTTGACGCCGGATAAATACGAGTTTGTCATCCGGGGAAGCTACGAACTCATTCTGGATACGATGCGGGAGCACTTCCCGGATACGAAGTATGTTTTTGAGGCGTCCGGTTATACGCTTGAACAAATCGCCGCCCTGGCGCCGGATGTTCTGGAAAAGCTCAAGGCCGCCGTTTCCTCCGGCCAATGCGAATTTATGGGTTCGCCCTGTGCCCATCCGATGCTTCCCAACTTCCCGAAGGAAGACGGGATCTGGTCGATCCGGTTTTCCAACGACGCCTACCGCAGGCTCCTGGGCATCAAGCCCCGAAGTTTTTGGAACCCGGAATGCGGCTGGCGCAGCTTCATTCCGGAACAGGTTTCCGAAACCGGCTACCGGAACCTGTTGGCCGATTTTGAAGCCTATAGCCGCTCTTGCGGGAAGGACGGCCGGCCGCTCCGCCCGGAGATCTACGAAAAAGAGTTCAGCAAGGACCCGGCTTTCTATAACTTCGCCTTTAAGTACGATCTGCCGGGCGACGAAAAGACACTCCACTTCCCATTTGAATATCCGATTGGGGAGAGCGGTCAGAAGCTCCGGGTATTCTTGCGCACCGACCGGGTTGCCCAGTATGCCGTACGCTTCTTCATGGGCATGGAAGGGTATTCTTTCGACAAGTATTGCGATTTGATCTGGAAATACTCCGCCCAACGTCCCGGCGAACCGGAAGGCGCCTTGATTATTTTTGCCGATGACGCCGAATACGTCGGGACCAACGGCTGGTTCAGGCTGAAATTCCAAAATCAACCCGATAATGTCTTTGAAAGAACGCCCCGCTCCAGGGAAAATCTCATCGAGTTAATCGCCACGGTCGGGAAACGGGGCGAGTTCATCACCTTCGATGAGGCGTGCAGCCAATTGCCCGTTCTGACCGATGATCTGAACTTCGACGACGATTCGGCCTGGCACGGGGCCAAAGCTTCGACCTGGGCCGACACTCCCATGGCCCGCCATTTGCGCCCCTGGCAGGATTTGGTGCGGGAGAAGCTGCAAGCCGTCTCCGCCGAGCTTAATCCCGATACGGTGAAAAAGATCTGGTTTCATTTAACCAATTCCTATAATTCGGACGGCCAGTGGCCTCCCACGCTGCCGAATGCGCCGCATATCGTGCACCCCTTCAATTACGGGTACTGTTTTGAGAATTTGCTTAAAGCGGAGCTTCTGGCGGGCGGAGTGGACCGCCGAAAACTACACACGGACCCGGTTGCCACGATCCGGGAGATTCTGACTCTGCAGCAGGATCTGATCCTCGAGAAGGCGCAAACGCTCTGTTCTTCGAAGGATTCAACCGAAAGAGCTAACGCGGCGTACGCCGCTACGCTGATCGAAAAATCCCGGGATGCGAGTTCCATCACCGATTCCGGTGCTAAAATACTTTCCGCTTCCGAATATGCAATCCGCGCGGAGCTGTTGGTGGAAGCCCGCCGGCTGGTTGGCGGCGTCGAGCTGGAGAAAGTTTAGGAGCGCACAGATGCCCCACAACTCTCAACGCAAGGATGATAGCGGAACTTCGCATGTCTTCTCGGTCCGGGATTTCGGCGCGACGGGCGACGGCGTCACGCCGGATACCGGCGCCATCCAGGCGGCGATCGATGCCTGCACGAAGACGGGCGGCGGGACGGTTCTTCTTCCGCCGGGCAATTACCTATCCGGCACGATCACGCTCAAAGACCACGTCACCCTCCACGTGGGGGCAAGCGCCCGGCTTCTAGGCAGCACTTCGCTTGCCGATTATCCGAACATACGACGGGATGCGGGGGGGATGTTCGGTCTCGAATACCTCGATTATTGTCTGCTCAATGCTTGCGGGGCGCACCGTATCGCGCTGACCGGCGAAGGCATCGTGGACGGCCAGGGCGCGCCGCCTGAGGCGGTAAACGAAGAGAAAGGGCCGGGCGGCAATGGTCCGCCGGTTAACTGAGAAAAGAAAGGAAAAAATGTCCCCTCTAACCCGCCGTCAATTCCTGAAATTATCCGGCCTGGCAACCGGAACGCTGGCCGGCCAAGCATTGCTCACCGCGTGCGGTCAAAATCCGGCGGCCGGTCCGGCGGCAACGGCCGGCGAACCCCTGCTCGCAACGTTCACCCCGACGGCCGAACCCACCTTCACCGCGACGTCCTTGCCCGGCAACGTCCTCGGCGTCGGGCGGGGTATCTTCCCGGGACGGGTGGTCTGGGCGCATAACCCGCAGGCCAGCACGTGGGACGGTAAAACGGATTTCTGGTGGGATGACACGTTCACGGACCGGAATCTGGTGGGCGAAATGCTCTCTT
>DAOUDU010000105.1:0-2295 GCA_034430775.1 Anaerolineales bacterium
GGTGGCGATGCGGGCGGCTACCTCGCCGCGGAGGGAACGCCGGAGCAGATCGCCGCGGCGGAAAATTCGGTGACGGGGAAAGCCTTGCGAATCACAGTAAACCCATAATCGATCCTCAGCGCAGAGATAATCCAACGAAAAGCAGAGATCGAAGGCGGCGCGATATCCGCGCCGCCATGTGGAATCCATCGATGCCGCGGATGGAACCTGATGGGTTAGAAAAATGAAAACGCTACCTCTCCCCTGCCCTACTTTGGCGGTGGAATCCGTGTGAGAGTGGGGGTGGGGCCTGCCGTCGTCGGACCCGGCGTTGCCGGTATCTGGCATCCTCCCGGCACATTACCGGAGGGTGTGAATCCGTACGGAGCGCGGCAGGTGTTATCCACCGCCCAGATGGATTTGGGGGGGTATTCCGGATCCCACTTATAGGGAGATCCGGCTTCCTTCTTCGTAAAGACGTCGTTGTAATCGAACCGGGACGGATCCTTGATCCCGTCGTCGGCCCATACGTTCCAAAGGAATTTGATGGGCTGCTTGAAAAGTTCCGGGCTGAAGGCGATCTGCAGGTTTTGCGGGTCCGCGGGTGAAACGCGCACCCAGGCCGTATTGTCATCCGAAAGCTGCCGCCCGTCGAAGAGGATCGTATCGTAGGTTTCGCCTTTCCAGGGAGCGTCGGAATGCAGCGGCCGGGGTCCGCCGACCATATCGGTGGACGTGCCGTAGATGATCAGATTTTCACGCGTCCAGCCGGTGGTGAACGGCGGCCGGGCCCAGATGACGAACTCGCCGCGTCCGTCCAAATTGAGATCCAATTCCACTCCAAAACAAGCATCCGGGGTCTCCAACCCGGTTTGGGTTCCTTCCAGCTGGATGGTCACATAGAACCATTGGGGGTCGAGCGTCAGGGAGGCGGATAGGATGTCGAGGTCGGGCCGGTAGGCCAGTTCCTCGGTGAAGGGGCGTTCGTATTGATTGCTGGCATGATCGTCGCCGGCAATCGCATAGGCATCCTTCGCGTTGGCGGGTGTTCTGGCATCGGTCAGCCAGGAGGAGACGTTGAAGGGAGGTTCTCCCGGCGGTGAACCGGTGAAGGCCGCGGTTGCCCATGCGCCGTCGTCGACTGACGTGGATGTGACGGTTGCGGTAAGCGTCCCGATGCCGGGCGGGGATGCCTGGGTTTGGACGCCGCTTTTTTGTGCGGGACTGCACGCGACCAAAATCAGCCCGGCCAGGAGGAAAACAACAATCCGGGTAAACGAATTCATGGTTGAGCCTCCCTTCGATGTATTCCTTGCCGGCGTTACACTCTGATGGAAAGCATTATATAGTTTATACCAATATGCCAGAAGCATGCAGGGAATTTTACCGGGAAGGAAACGAGCGGCAGCTCCGCCGGAATTATTCCCGTTCGAAGGATTATAGCCCGCTAGGCGGTGAAGCGGGCGACTGCCTCGTAGCGGAAGGGATGCCGGATCAGTTTGCGGCGGCGGAAAAATCGGCGACGGGAAAGTGTTTACGGTCGTAAAAAACCGGAAGTACACCGAAGCACTGAAAAGATCCGAATTCACCGAAATTGCAAAAAAATCGGTGTAATCCATTTTTTATCTGTGTAATCCGTGTACAATAGTTTCTTCAAAAGAACGAGGAGAGGGATATCGGTTCATGGGAAAACAAAAATTCTACGTCGTCTGGAAGGGCCGCAAGCGGGGAATATTTTCCACCTGGGAGGAATGCTCGGCGTCCGTGAAAGGGTATATGGATGCCCAATATATGGCGTTTGCCTCCCGCGCGCTGGCGGAACAGGCCTTTCGCGGGCGGTACGCGGAGTACCGCGACGGGCAGGCGCGCGCGGCGAGACTCAGCCGGGCGGGCGGCTACGGGCCGGCGGAGGATTCGATCGCGGTGGACGCTTCCTGCATCGGGAATCCCGGCCCGATGGAATACCGGGGCGTAAACATCGGGCAGGGGCGCGAGATTTTCCGGCAGGGACCGGTGGCCAACGGAACCAACAACGTCGGCGAGTTCCTGGCGATCGTGCACGCGCTGGCGTATTTGAAAAAAGAAAATCTGGATTGGCCGATCTACAGCGATTCGGTCCAGGCCATGCGGTGGGTCGCGGAGAAACAGTGCAAGACCAAACTGCCGCGGACGGAGGATACCCGGGCGGTGTATGTGCTTATTGCCCGTGCGCAGGATTGGCTGCGCGAGAATACCTATGCCAACGAAGTTCGAAAGTGGAAGACCGATACGTGGGGGGAGAGTCCGGCGGATTTCGGCCGGAAATGATTCCACGAA
>DAOUDU010000106.1:0-3500 GCA_034430775.1 Anaerolineales bacterium
AATTATAATGAAATATGCAGGTGAGCATAAAGCAGGCGGACCAGTGCCGGAGCAGAAAAGAGAAGAGGAAAAAGCAAACAGGAGCGGGGTTGTTGGGCGCGCGGGGTTTCTCGCTTTCCGGTTTTCCGATGGGCTTGGACCGGACGGCCGAAGTTGTTTTTCCAGTCCCGCGGTCCGGTTGCGCCTTCCGCCCGGTGCGCGCGGCCCATGAGAAGAAATCTGCGAAAACCGGCAAATGGAAAAACTTCTCATGCGGCAGTGGATGTATACTACTCCTATGCCTGATTCAGATGAAGTATTTCGCCATATCTTCGAAGCCGCCGGCGATGGACTGATCATCAACGATGCAGCAACCGGGCACGTGGTCGAGGCCAACCCCGCGGCGGCGGCGATGCACGGTTATGCGCGTGAAGAATTCATCGGGCTTCTCCCGGCGGCCTACCTCCACTCCGGCCGCCAACGCCCTTTCATCGCGGAAGTCGAGGCGGCGCAACCGGGGAAGCTGATAGAGGCGCTGGTGGTCCACATCCGCCGGGATACGTCTCAGTTCTACGCCGAGGTGCGCAGGACGGCACTCACATATCGGAACCGGCCTTGCATCCTGAGCGTCATCCGGGATGTCAACCGGCGGGTTCAGGCGGAACAACTGCTTCGACAGCGGGTGGAAGCCCACGCCGGTGAGCAATCCGTGCTGTTGGAGATTTCCCGGACGTTGGCTTCCACCCTGAAACTCCATCCGGGGATAATCCTCGAGCAATTCCGCAAGATTATCGAATATACCCGGGCCGGGCTCTTTGTGCCGGAGGACTCGAACCTGGTCGTCCAGGCCATGCGCGGGCGGCAGCCGTCGAAGCCGGAGGAATCCAACCAGATCCGGATGGAAAATCCGGATGCACTGGCGCTGTTGTTCGACGATTTGCAGCCGATCCAAATTGCCGATGTATCAGGCGGTGATCCGGCGTCGCAATCCCTGCGATCGCTGCTCGGGGATTATGCCGGGCCGTTCCTGACGGGGATGAAATCGTGGATGTGGGTTCCGATCGCCGTGAAGAGCCGCATCATCGGCGCCGTGGGTATGGCGCACGAAAAGCCGGATTTCTTCACGGCTCACCACGCCAATCTGGCGCTGACGGTCGCCAACCAGGCGGCTACTACCATGGCTAATGCGGACCTGTACGAACATGCCCGGGAACTGGCCACGCTGCAAGAACGCCAGCGACTGGCGCAAAACCTGCACGACGCCGTCAACCAATCCTTGTTTTCCGCCGGGCTGATCGCGGAAGTTCTGCCGCGCCTGTGGGAGCGGGATCAGGATGAGGCGCGCCGTTCGCTGGAGGACCTGCGCCGGCTCACCCGCGGCGCGCTGGCCGAGATGCGCGCGCTGCTGGCCGAACTGCGCCCCAGCACCCTGACCGATGCGGAGCTCGGCGATTTGCTTCGCCTGCTGGGCAATGCCTTTACCGGGCGGACAAATATCCCCGTGGTCTTAAGGTTAAACGGTGAAGGCGCCCTGCCGGCCGAGCCGCAGGTGGCTTTTTACCGCATCTGCCAGGAAGCGTTGAATAATATCGCCAAACATGCCAAAGCCAGCCAGGTGGAAATAATCCTGCGGCGGGTTGGGGGAGAGATGGAAATGCACATTCGCGACAACGGCTGCGGGTTTATCGCTTCCGAACCGGCGCCCTCCGGCCATTACGGGCTGGGCATGATGCGCGAGCGCGCGGAAGCGGTGAACGCCGAGTTGACAGTTTCCGGGCGGCCGGGCCTCGGAACCGAAATCACCCTGCTCTGGCGGGAAGCTCCGAAACAGGAGGCCTTATGACAACGTCTCCCCCCCCGCGCATCCGGGTTCTGATCGCCGACGATCATACGATGGTCCGGCGTGGGTTGGCGACCTTCCTGAAAGTCTTCGATGATCTGGAGCTGGTGGGTGAGGCCTCCGGCGGTCAGGAGGCCATTCGATTGTGCGACCGCCTCCGGCCGGATGTCGTGCTGATGGACATGGTAATGCCGGACATGGACGGGGTGGTCGCGACGCACAGCATCCGCCGGCAGTTTTCTTCGGTCCAGGTGGTCGCGCTGACGAGTTTCAAGGATGAGACCATCGTGCAAAACGCGCTGCAGGCCGGTGCCATCGGTTATCTGCTTAAGGATGTTTCCGCCGATGAGCTTGCCAAGGCGATCCGGGCCGCAGCCGCCGGGCGATCGATCCTTTCGCCCGATGTCGCCGAGGTCCTCGTTCAGGCCGCAGGCCAGCCGCCAAAACCCGGACTTAACCTGACGGAGCGCGAGCGCGCGGTGCTGATCCTGATGGTCGAGGGCCTGAACAATACGCAAATCGCCGAAAAACTGGGCGTCAGCCCGTCCACCATCAAATCCCACGTGAGCAACATTCTGGACAAATTGGATGTGTCCAGCCGCACCGAAGCGGTGACCCTGGCTTTGCGGAACGGCCTCGTTTCCTGACACCCTTATTATCTCCCCCATTTGGCGGAGAGAAATATCCGGCGGTCGATGGATGCCGCCGGAGAACGGCCGCCCTATACTAAGAACACCTTTATCCCGGATCCTGATGACACCCCGAAGTCCGTTTAGAATAAGGCATAAGGAGAATCCCATGTCTATCGCGAAAGTATCTGAAATCATTGCGTCTTCGCCGAAGAGCTTTGATGATGCCATCCGGTTGGGCGTCGCGCGCGCCCATAAAACGCTCACAAACCTTAAATCCGCTTGGGTGGAGAATCAGCAGGTCCAAATAAACGATGAGGGTCAAATCACGGAATACCGGGTCCAGTTGAAGATCACATTCGTCCTTAACGATTGACCGATCCCCATCCGGATCATCGGCGCCGCCGGAATTTCGACCGGCGCCGGGCTGCCGGCCATACCCGGGTATAACCGCCCTGCGGCCCTGTTTGCGGGTGAGGTTTTCAGAAAAGTAAGGTGAGAATGACGGTTCTCCCCCAAGTGGCGGAGGCAAATACTCCCCGGTGGTTGGATGTGGCCGGGGAGTAATATTTTATAAAATTATTGACAATACGCTTGGCACTGGGCTGCGTCCGGTGGATGGATTGCGCCCAGAAGGGATTCCCGCATGCGATGACGGGTTCAACCGATACCAACGACGTGCCGATCGATCAAGCATTCCGTGATTCGGAACTTCGTTACCGCCGCCTTTTTGAATCGGCCAAGGACGGGATACTCATTCTCGATGCCAAGACCGGGGCGATTACGGATGTCAATCCTTTTCTGACTGATATGCTGGGATATTCGCCTAAAGAATGTTGTGAAAAGAAGCTATGGGAAATGGGCGCCTTTAAGGACATCCCGGCCAGCAAGGAAGCCTTCAAACTCCTGCAGCATCATGAATATATCCGCTACAAGGACTTGCCGCTGAAAGCAAGAGACGGCAAGCTTATTCAGGTGGAATTCGTCAGCAACGTTTATTGGGAAGGTGACCGGAAGGTCATCCAATGCAATATTCGCGACATCACACAGCG
>DAOUDU010000107.1:0-32020 GCA_034430775.1 Anaerolineales bacterium
GACCCAGCTGGTATACGAGGTTTCCATGATCATCGTTGGGAAGGTGCCCAGGCCCCCGAAAGGAACCACCAGCGCCGAGACATCGAGCCTGCGTTCCGCCTCGCTCTCCAGCGTGATTTGCTGTTCCAGGGTCAGCCCGGGCTGCAGTTGAATGTTGGCGTTCTGGCGGATCGCATCCCGTGGAGAAACAATCAGCCCCATCGGGATTGGGGTGAAGCGGAAAAGCACCGGCGGCATCACTTCTCCGCCGACGGCGAATCCCTCCCGGCGCAGTTCGGCCGAGACCTGTTGCTGGAGGATGGATTCCACAAGGCTCTGACGCTCGGACTGGCTGCGGCGCAGCGCGGTCAAGTCGGCGCGCACCGCCGTGGAGGCCGACATCGGATCGGCCACGGCGGGATCGGAAAAAATGCGCGCCAGTTCGTTCTCCGCGGCGGCAATCCGGTCCAGCAGGCCGTCGTATTCCAGGACCAGATCATGCCACGCGTCCGTCGTCAGGTAGCGTTCTTCGCCCAACGAAAACTGCATGATTTTGGCCCACACGGCGTTCGCCGTCCAGGAGATGAATTCGAATTCGTACGGGGCGGTGATCAGGCGGACCCGATCGACCATCGTCCGCGGAGCGAAGGAATCCGAGGTGAGGACCAGGAGCAGGGCGATGACCGTGGGCAGGGAGGCCAGGGCAAATATCAGCCGGCGCCAGAAACGTCTCAGCATGGGCGGATAATAGCGGCGCTCCCGCAAGGTGTCAACCGCGCGGGAGCGCCGGATTTTGCAAACGAAGAATAGACAGGATTTGCAGGATTTGCTCAGGATTTTGGGGCTGTCTAAAAAGTTAAAAAAAGGATTTTCCCGGGGATGATTCCTTGCCCCAGTTGGGTCGTCATTCCCGCGTGCTCCTGGCGGGGATCCAGGGATTGGCAGGGGTGGATGCCCGCCAAGTACACGCGGGCATGACGATCACTTGTTTATTCAGACAGCCCTCAATCCTTCATTTTCAATCCTGTCCAATTTTTTTCCTCTACGGTAACTTCAACACGCCGCCGCTGAAGTTGGGCAGTTGATAGTGAACCAGACGGTCGTGCCGGGAATCGCTGATCCACAAACCGCCGAGCGGATCCAGCGCCAATCCGGTTGGCGTATCGAGCGAGAGGCCGTCGTCGCCGCAGCTTCCCCAGACCGAAAGGATCACTCCGCGCTCGGTGAATTCCAGGATCCGGCAGGTGGAGGGGTCGGTGACGTAGACATGGCGGTTGGAATCGATCGCCAGGTAGGGTTTAATCTCGGTTGTGGTGCCGTACCATGCGTCCACATCCCACATCGCGGACGAGACGTACGATCCATCCTCTTCCTTGGCGAAGATCTGGACCCTGCGGTTCCAGGTGTCGGCGACGTACACCCGCCCCAGGTCGTCGATCGCCAGGCCGACCGGTTCGTCGAGCTGGCCCTCCCCGGCGCCGGGAGCGCCGAACTGGGTGATTGGAACGCCCTCGTCGGTGAACACCAGGATCCGTTTGTTCCCGGTGTCGGAGACGAATACCTCCCCCTGGGCGTTGATGGCGATCGCGCGCGGCCCGTAGAAGCTGATGGCGGCCGTCGAATCGCTGATCGGCGCGCCCCACATGGTGAGGAAGGTGCCGTCGGGGGCGAACTTCTGCACGCGGTGGTTCCAGGTATCGGCGACGTAGACCGAACCGTCGGGCCCGACCGCCACGCCCCACGGTTCATTGAAGGTCCCGCCGGGGGCGTTGCCCTGGTCGATGCTGCCGTACGTTCCCCACGCGCGGATCAGGTTGCCATTGGCATCCAGATGCTGGATGCGGTGATTCATGGAATCGGCCACATACAGGGTTCCGTCGGGAGCCGGCGCGATCGCGCGCGGCGCATAGAACCGGCCGGGTTCGCTGCCGCTGGACCCGAAGGAAAAATCGGGTACGAGATCGATGCGCGACATCGCGTAGGGATCGTATCCCGCGCCGCCGCCGGCCGAACTGTCCAAGGATCCTCCGAGATAATCCAGAATATCCTTGCGGAAATAGATGTAGAACCGTTCCGAGAGCGACCAGTGCTGATAGGTATAGCCGCTCGAGCCCATCAGCGCGCCCCACGGACCGAAGTCGCGGTTGAGCCAGATTTGGAATGCGGCCGAGCGGGTGGCGGGATCGGTGAAGATCGGCCCCACGTGCTTCCAAAAGAACCGCAGGTAGTCGGCGTTCGACATCGGCGGGGGATCTTCCACCCCGTCCGTCCTCGCCTCGGCGATGTATTCGTTGTCGATGTAATCCCATTTCAGGGTGAAATAATCCTGGTTGTGCCACCACATGCGGACCTGCTCGAAACTCACATAATCCTCCCCGAGGATCGGGACGACTTTGTTGTTATTTTGCTCGCCGACCACAACAATCGCCGCTTCGCGGATTTCCATCCCGGGGTTGACATCGAAATCGATCTTGTTCGGATAATCCCGCAGGTACCACCAATACGGGTAGCGGACGAAATTATCGTATGCCACGACCATGTCCTTCCCGCCGGTGGTGAGGTAGGAAAGCCGTTCGATTTCCTGCAAGGCGATCTTGGGTCCGGGCCCGGCATGCGCGTACGCCATGTATTCATTGGGGAAATTGTAGTTGATGTACGTGGCGAAGTAGGCCGTGCGCGCGGTTAACAGCCCGAGCACGACGAACGCGACCAGCACGCTGTTGCGGAGGCCCCGGGTGACAGAAGCGGGGATTTCAAATTTCCATTGACGGAACTGGAACAGTTCCCCGTGGGACGTGGTATCCAGGAGGTATCCCAGCGCCCAGGCGGCGGCCAGGATCATCGGCGCGGTGATCAGCATCGTCTGCTGCGGCATCTTTTCGCCGGCGTAGGAAAAAACCGCCAGGCTGAAGAGCGCCCAGAACAGGAAGAGCGGGATGGCCGGGACCGGCTGGCGCGCGTCGTCACCCGCGGGCGCGGCGGCTTCGAAAGGCTTGCCGGATACGGCGGTCCACAAACGGCGGCGCAGGGCAATGACGAAAGCGATAACCGCGCCGATCGCCGGGAGGTATTCGTAGATCGGGATCTGGACGAAGAGGTAGTAGAACCACGGCTGGCTGCCGCGGCTTTCCCCATGCTGAACCATCCAGTAGCCGAGGAAGCGCACCAAGCCGTCGAACAATCCGCCGACCGTGGTCAGGATGGTGGTGAAGAAGAGCACGAATATCCCGAAGAAGATCAGGGCCAGCTTCCACCATTCGCGGGGCTTCCACCAAAAGCCGATCGCGATCGCGGCGATCGTCGGCAGAAGGATGTAGGGGAGCACGGCGGCCAGCATCGCCGCATACGGCTGCTGGAGGTCGAGCAGCGTGCGCAGGTCCGTGGCATAGGAAAAGTTCATATCGATCGGCGCCGACACGCCGAAGAGACTTCCCACGGTCATCATCCAGACGGCAGCGGTCAGCGGGAGGACCAGCGTTCCGAGAAGCACAATCAGGTCGAAGGACCGCTCCCGACGGACGGCGGCGCCGGAATCCTGCATCAGAAGAACGATGCCGATGATGGCAATGACGAGGCCGAAGAGGCCGACCACGATCGACGGCAGGTAGACGAGCGGATCCGGATTCTGCTCAAACAGCCCGCCGGCCGACCGCCCCATAAACGCGGCAATCCCGAGCAGGACCGCGGCGACGGCCAAGCTGGCAAACAGGCGGATCTTGGTAAGTTGTTTGATGTCCGGGCGGAGCCCGAGGCGGACGAGGAAGAATCCGACCAGGAAGATCATCTGCCCGCCGGCGTAGATGAACCCGGTGGCCTTGTCGGTGAAGTGCAGCGCATTCACGACCGTAAAGAGGACCAGGGTTCCCCATTCGCCCCATTCGAGGTAGCGCAGGATGGCGTAAATCGACAGGATCGCCCAGACGACGATAAAGGCCTCGTTGCGTTGGTACCGCCCGTAATAGAGCATGTAGGGCGAGATCAGGAACAGCACGCCCGCAATCAGCGCCCCGTGGCGCCCGAGGTAGCGGCGGAACAGGAACAGCGCGATCGCGACGGTGGCGATGCTGAACAGCGCGGCCGGCAGGCGCGCGGTAAAGTCGTTATCGCCCAGGGTTACGAAGGCCAGCGCGATCAGGTGCATCTGCAGCGGGCCGTGGGTCATCGGGTCGAACCGGAATTGGGCGCCCTGTGAGAAATCATACGAGGGCACGAAGTGGTTCACCTCATCATGGCTGGCGACCCGGTCGCCCAGCCCGTACAACCGGGTGATCACGGCCAGGATCAGCAGTGTCACTGCCAGCAGGTTTTCCAAATTCCACGGGAACAGCTTGCGGATGTCCTGATCGAGATTGCGCCAGGGCGGGGTGGTGGTTTCAGGTTTCTCGGCCGTTTGGTCGGTCATACGCATGATCTCCAAGACTACGGACGGTTTGGTTGGGATTTTCCCAATTGTATCCTATCCCCAAATCGCTTAAGTACGCCATGAATAATTTGAATCCGAGCAAATCCAATTCCCGTGTGGATTTCGTGTGCAATCCAAACAATCTGCCCCGCCGGAAGCGCGCCGGACGCGGACTTTTCCATGAATCCACGAAGAGCACCAAGAGCACGAATGGTTATCCCAAGGAGAGGCGTCCGCATTTTCGAGAAGTACTTAGGAGGAAAATGGTATTGGATTTTGCTGTTTTCTTTGGGCCCTTCGTGCTCTTCGTGGATAATAAAGCGCGGATGGAGAACCATCCGCGCTTGGCATGCTTTTTTCTACGGCGAGAAAAGGAGGAGTGGTATCGTCCGCCGGCTACCCATTCTTCTTCCGGAATTCCTTCATGAACCCGGCCAGGGCTTCGACCGCCGACATCGGCTGGGCGTTGTAAAGCGAGGCGCGCAACCCGCCGACCGAGCGGTGGCCCTTGAGTTCAAGCAGTCCCTCCGCGGCCGCGTCCTTGACGAACTTCTTTTCCAGTTCTTCGCTGGGCAGCCGGAAGGTAAGGTTCATCCGCGAGCGGCTGCCTTTTTCGGCATGCCCCTTGAAGAACCCGGCTTCGGAATCGATCACCGAATACACCGCGTCCGCCTTAGCCTGGTTGCGCTTGGCCACTTCCGCCAGCCCGCCAAGGTCGAGCAGCCATTTGGCGACCAGCCCGACGATGTAAATGGAGAAGCAGGGCGGGGTGTTGTAGAGCGATTTGGCCTCCGCCATCACCTTGTAATCCAGGATCGAGACCAGGCCTTCCGGCACGCGCTCGAGCAGGTCCTCGCGCAGAATCACCACCGCCACGCCCGCAGGCCCGGCGTTCTTCTGGGCACCGGCATAGAGCAGGCCGTACTTGGAGATATCCAGCGGCCGGCTGACGAAATCCGAGGAGGCGTCGCACACCAGCGGCACTCCCGCCGGGGGAACGGGCTCGGTCTGCCATTCAACGCCCTGGATGGTTTCATTCGCGGTGAAGTAGAGGTAGGCCGCCTTCGGGTCCAGCTTCAATTCGTCCTGAGCGGGGATGCGGTTGAAATTGGCCGCTTCGGTCGTTGCGGCGATATTGACCGGGCCGAGCTTCTTGGCTTCCTTGATGGCGGCCTTCGACCAGTTCCCGGTGAGGATCGCATCAATCGGCACATCCTTGGCGCGAAGATTCATCGGGATCATTCCGAATTGCAAATTGGCGCCGCCCTGCAGGAACATCACCCGGTAATTGGCGGGAATGCCGTAGAGGGTGCGCATGTCGGCTTCCGCCCGGTTGATGATGTCTTGGAATTGGGACGAACGGTGGCTCATCTCCAGGACCGACATCCCGCACCCGGCGTAATTCAGGAGTTCGTCGCGGGCTTGCTCGAGGACCGCCTGGGGCAGGACAGCCGGGCCGGCCGCGAAGTTGCACAACCGCTTGGTGTTGGCATCCGTGTATGTGGTCATGGGCTCTCTCCTTGTCTCGTATTTCCGGCGTATGGGGTTTGGGAAAAAAAAGACTCCTCCGTCCGAAGGGACGAGAGGAGCTCTCGTGGTGCCACCCTACTTGGGAGACCTTTCGGCAGCCGGAGCTTTACCCGATCGGTCCCACTCTTTGGGGCGCGTCGCCGCGCCTTCTGCTGAGGTAACGGTTGCAGGTCCGTTTCAGACTACCGGGGGATGAATCCTTTGGTCTGAAAAACTCGGAGGCGCTTGCCGCTCCCGCGTTGGGATCGGACTTCCACCAGGGGTGCAACCCTGTCCGATTCGCTGTACCCGTTTTCGGGACGGCTTTTCCTCGTCTACGTTTTTATATATATGAGATTGTGATGTTTATAACATAGTCCAAAGGGCGAGTCAAGACCGGTAGTCCCGCCAAGAGCACGCGGTGATGGCCGACCGACACGGTCTTACCCCCTGTACGATACGTATATATCCGCCTCGATCATGGTTTGAAGATCGTCGGAAAAATAATGATGGATGAAGAAAAGCGTCCGGCCGTCACCCGTCAGGTTGGGTTCCCCGGCGAAGACGGAGACCATTTCGCGGCATTCGCCCCACGTTTCATCCTCCTGCCGCAGGCAGCGGTAGACGGCCGGTCCGGGCTTCCCGCTGCGGCTGATCGAATCAAACCAGAGTTCCCGTCCGTCCTCGGTGACGAAGGGCCGGTTCTCGTCCGCGGCCGTGTTCACCTGCGGTCCGAGGTTGACCGGTTCGCCCCATCCGTCAGCCGTCGCAGGCGCGGCCCACAGATCGAACCCGCCTAAGGATCCGGCCCGCTTCGATGCAAAGACCAATTCCCGGTAACCGGCGGTGATGTGCATTTCACCCACCTCGGCGATTTCATTCATCCACTTTCCGGCGCTTACCACGTCTCCCCAGGAGCCGTCCCGTCCGGTGGCGTAATACCACTCGATCTCGCGCATATTCGCGGCGCGGATGGAACAGAAGTAAAGCCTGTCGCCGATCGCCATCTCACATCCGTCCAGGGACGGCACCCCGGGTTCTGCGAGCCGGACCCGTTCCGGTTCGGACCACGCTTCGCCCAAACGCCGGCTGACCCAGATGCCGGTCAGGCCGTCCAGCAGCTGTTGTTGGGCGGGAATGTTCACGTCCGGCGTGAAGACAAAAAACAACGTGTTGCCGTCGGGGGTTACGAACGGGCTGTCTTCGCCGCCGGCTGTGTTGACCGGCCCTTCCAGCGGGACAGGATTGCTCCATCCGTCAGCCGCTTCCGGCGGCCAAAAATCCGTCGCAGGCTCACCCTTGGGATTGCCGGCGGGGATTCCTTCCAGGCGGGTTTTCAGGGTTGGCACGGGGCTGAGGGTGGCGGCTGGTGTTTCACATGCCAGGGTGATGAAAAGCAGTCCGAGCAGCAAGGCGAGCCCGATTCGGGATCTCATGGCGATGCCGGGGATGCCGCCTGTGCAAACGGGATGGAGAATACCCCGCAGGTTATTGCGGAAGTGTTTTGGGGTTGCGCTCCGTTGCAGCGCATGGCCTGCCGCACGGCCGATTATTCTCCGTCCGGAATCCGGTCCAGGGAATGCCCGGTCTCATCGTCGGACGAGCGGATTTCCATCATCTCGCCGGTGGCGAAGAACAATGTGCGTTCGCAGATATTGGATACCCGGTCGGCAAACCGTTCGAGGTTATGGGCCACCCACAAAAGGTGCGTGGCATGGTCGATCGAATCGGGATTGGCGATCATTTGTTTCAACAGTTCACGGTAGACCAGGTTGTAAAGCTTGTCGACCTCGTCGTCGCCGGCGGGGATCGCCTTGGCGGCCCGGGCGTCGCCGGCGATGAAGGAATCCAGCGAACGGCGCAGCATCTTGGCGGCTTTGGAGGCCATCGAATCGAAATGATCCAGCAGGTCCGGCGGCAGCGGTTCGGGCCCGAGCATGGTGATGATGTGCGCGATGCCCTTGACGTAATCGCCCATTCGCTCGAGTTCGGTGATCACTTCCAGGATGGCGGCGAGTATCCGCAGGTCGCGCGCCATCGGTTGCTGGGTGGCGATCAGGGTCAGGCAATCCTCTTCGATCGCGAACCGTTTTTTATTGACCACATCGTCGTGGGCTTCCAACCGGCGCGCGGCCGCCAGATCCCGCCGGCGCAGGGCGACGACGACCTCGAGCAGCGACTTATCGACGGAGGACCCCAATTCGAGGATTTCATCCTGGAGTCGGTGCAGTTGTTGTTCGAAGAGGTTGCGGGTCATGAGACATCCTCCTTGCGTATGAAACCACTCCTTGCGGGATATGTCAATTGATTATATGACAGGCAAGCCGTTTTGACATGCCGGCCGGCGGCGGGCCCGATTCACCCGATGATTCGACCGTTCGCGCTTCGCCGTTTCGGCATTCATAAATTCATTTTACCCGCCCCGTGTTTTTCCAGAAGGTAGGGGATTTCCGTCAGCATGCCGTCGCGAAGTTTCCGGAACGCCGCCAGCTTTTCCTGCTCCGTCCCTTCCACGAGCCCCGGATCCGCATAGCCGTGGTGCATGCGTTCACCGGAACCGGGCCAGATGGGGCATTCCTGTTTGGCGGAATCGCACAGGGTGAATACCAGTTCGAAGGGTTGATTCACGAACCGGGAGACATCCTTCGGCCTGCCGGCGAAATGGATTCCGATCTCCTTGAGTATACGCGGAACCATCGGGTGGACGGCTCCGGCCGGATGTGTTCCGGCGCTGAAGGCCTGCCATTGCTTGGACCAGCGGGCGTTGACGATCGCCTCCGCCATCTGCGACCGGCAGGAGTTGCCGGTGCACAGGAAGAGGACACGTTGTTTTTTCATAGTGGATACTCCTTTTTTTAATCGCCGCCGGAGGATGGAAATTCCATGTTTTCCCCCATGACGGTGAAGGTGGTGCGTTCGCAAATGTTCGTTACCCGGTCGGCGAAGCGATCCAGGTTGTGCGCCACCCAGAACAATCGGGTGTAATGGTCCACCTCTTCCGGTTGGGCGGCCATCCCCTCGACGAGTTCATGATAGATCCCGCTGTACAGCCTGTCCACCGCGTCGTCTTCGGCGGGGAGGATGCGGGCGGTTCTTTCGTCGCCTGCGGCGAAAGCCGCCAGCGCGCGGCGCAGCATGGAGTTGCCTTCCTCAGTCATCGCCTTAAATTGATCCGGCAAATCCGGGGGCAGGGGATCGGGCTGAGCTGCGGGATGACATGGGCGATGCCCTTGATGTAATCCCCCATGCGTTCGATGTCGGTGATCACTTCCAAAACCGCCGCCAGAATCCGCAGGTCGTGCGCCATCGGCTGCCGGGTGGCGATCAGCCCCAGGCATTCCCGCTCGATGGCAAACCGGTGGTTGTTGATCAATTGGTCGCGCGCCTCGATCGATTTCGCCCAGGAGATGTCGCGGTGGCGCAGTGCGTCGATCGAATCGACGGCGGATTGTTCCACCATGCCCCCTAACATCCGAACTTGGTCCACCAATTGGTGAAGCCGCTGGTCCAGAAGCTCGCGCGTCATGCGGTTCCCTTTTCTTCTCCGCCGGTTTAGCCGAACCGGCCGGTGACGTAATCTTCGGTCTGTTTGTTCTCCGGCCGGGTGAAGAGCCGATTGGTCGGGCCGAACTCGATCAGGCTGCCGGCTCTTTGGTCGTCGATCATCAGGAAGGCGGTGTAATCCGAAACCCGCGCCGCCTGCTGCATGTTGTGCGTGACGATCACGATCGTGTATTCCGTCTTCAATTGCTGCATGAGGTCTTCGATCTTGAGGGTCGCGATCGGATCGAGGGCCGAGGCGGGTTCGTCCATCAGGATCACCGAAGGCTCCACCGCAAGGGCCCGGGCGATGCACAGCCGCTGCTGCTGGCCGCCGGAAAGCGCCATTCCCGATTGGTGCAATTTATCCTTTACTTCATCCCACAAAGCCGATTGCTTAAGGCTGCGTTCGACGATCTCGTCCAATTCCGCCCGGCGGTGGATGCCGTACAACCGCGGTCCGTAGGCGACGTTATCGTAAATGCTCTTGGGGAAGGGATTGGGCCGCTGGAACACCATTCCGACCCGCTGACGGATTTGCACCACGTCAATGCCCGGGGCGAGGATGTTATCGCGGTCCAGCAGGATCGCCCCTTCGGCGTGCGATCCGGGCGTGAGGTCGGTCATGCGGTTGATCGCCCGCAGCAGTGTGGATTTACCGCAGCCGGATGGGCCGATGATGGCTGTCACCCGATGGGCGGGGATGGCCAGAGTGATCCCGGCGATGGCGCGGAATTGTCCGTAGAAGACGGACAGATCGCGGATGTCGACCTTAACCGGGAGGGCCGCGTCATGCGATTCGGTTTCGGCCGCGGCTTCCGCCGATTGGGCCGGCGCCCGCGGAAGGGCGAAGGGTTGGGAAAGGGCGCGAAGCGTATCCATGGCGTTTATCCTTGCATCCGCCGTGAGCGGATGACGATCCATAACCTGGCGGAGATGTTGGTCGCCAGCACGAGTCCCATCAGCACCAGGGCCGCGGCCCAGGCTTGTTGAATACGTTCCGGGTAGGGCTGTTGGGCGTACTTCCACAGCGTGAGCGGGAGGGAATCCACCGGTTGTTCGAGGATCTTCCCCAGGACGGCGAATATATTCTGGCCCGACGCCAAACCGGAGCGAACCTGCGCTGCGATGTCGAAATACTCGTTGCCGAGTGCGGTGAACAGGAGCGGCGCCGTTTCGCCGGAGGCACGGGCCAGCCCAAGCAGGAAACCGGTGATCAATCCGTTGGCGGCGGCGGGAATTACCACGTTCAGGGACGTCTTCCATTCCGGCGCCCCAAGCGCGAGCGATGCCTCGCGCAGGGTGGGCGGAACGAGTTTGAGCATCTCCTCGGTGGTGCGGATGATCGTGGGCAGCATCAGAATTGCCAGCGCGATCCCTCCCGCCAGCCCCGAGAAATGTCCCTGCACCTTGACCACGACCGCGTACAAGAAAAGGCCGATGATGATGGAAGGCACGCCGGACAGAACGTCGGTTGAGAACCGGACGGCCGTCCCGAGCGGCGTGTTCGGATAGTAGGCGGCGTAGAATGCGGCCAGGACGCCCGGCGGGATGGCGAACAGACTGGCGAGCGCGACCAACAGGAGCGTGCCTTCGATGGCATTCAACACGCCTCCGCCGGCCATGCCCGGGGGGCGCGGGAGTTCCGTGAAAAACGACCAATTGATGTATTTCCCGCCCTGCAGGACGACGTAACCGATAATCCAAAACAGGGGGACGAGCGCGAGCGCGGTGGTCATTCCGGTCAGGACCAGCATCACCCGGCTGGAAAGCTTCCGGCGGGCGTACCCGCGCCGGGACTGGATGTGGCCGTGCGTAGACTCGCTCTTCATCCGCGCACCTCCTGCTGGGGCGAGCGGCGGGCCACGCGCCAGACGAGGAACCGGGCCACGAGATTAAGCAACAGCGTGATGAAAAAAAGCAGGAGGCCGATTTCAATCAGCGCCTGGCTGTGCAGCACGCTGACGGCTTCCGCAAATTCGTTGGCGATGATGCTCGACATGGTGTACCCGGGCCGCAGCAGCGAAAGCGTCCCTTCAATGCTGTTGCCGATCACCATCGTCACCGCCATGGTCTCCCCGAGCGCCCGTCCCAGCCCGAGGATCACTGCGCCGAGGATCCCGGAAAGCCCGTAGGGGACAAGCACTTGGGAGATCGTTTCCCATTCGGTGGCTCCCAACGCGAAGGCGGCTTCCCGCTGCGAGCGCGGGATGGCCAGGAACACGTCGCGGGTGACCGCCGTGATGGTCGGCACGATCATGATCGTCAGGATCAGCGCCGCCGCCAGCCGGCTGGCGCCGCTCACCGGGATCGGGCCGGTGAAGAATGCGCCCAGCAGCGGCAGCGGTCCCAGCGCGCTCCCGAGCGCAGCGCCGATCGGTTCCACGATCCGGGGCAGGAACACGAAGATGCCCCATAATCCGAACACCACGCTGGGAATGGCGGCCAGGAGCTCCAGCATCCAACCCAGCGGCAGCCGCAGCCAGGCAGGGCAAAGTTCGGCCAGAAAGATGCCGATCCCCAGGCTGATCGGCAGCGCCAGGAGGATGGCCGCCGCGGAGGTAATCAGCGTCCCATAGATGAAAGGCCAGGCCTGGAATTTATCCAGCACCGGATTCCATGAGGCGTCGAGGGTGGGGAGCAGAAAGGAAAGGCCGAAGGCCGAGCGTGCTTCCGGCGAATCCTGCCAGAGAATCCATCCGATCCACAAGATAAGCAGCAACACGCCGAGCCCCATGCCGACCGTCAGCGCCTGCCAAATCCGGTCGCCATGCAAAAGGGCTTTTCCCGCCCGGATGCGGAGTCTTTCGAACATCGATAAAACCGCCCGTGATTTGTTGATCATCATTGCCTCGATAGGACTTTGGAGAGCCCCGGCTGGCGAGGCTCTCCAGAAGTCTTTTGTTTTCTTTTCATGCAGAGATCAATGCAGCACTGCGGTTCCCTTGCAGGTGACCTCTCCAAGCTTGGACAGAACGGTGTCGCGCACAGCCGCCGGAAGGACGGAGTAACCCAGGTCCGACGCCTGCTGGCCCGCGGACGGATCGGTCACCGCCCAGCGCAGGAACTCGAGCAGTTTCTGAGCCTTGACGCAGTCGGGCATGTTCTGCGTGTGCAGGATGATGTAGGTGTATCCGGCAATCGGCCAGGAGCCTGCGCCCGAAGCGTCCACGATCGTGGCGGTCAGCTTGTCGGAAAAGGCGCCCGCGAAATCGCTCATCGCGGCGTTCAGGCTGGCGGCATTGGCGACCACAGTTTTCCCCGCCTTGTTGATCATGGAAGCGTAGGTCATACCGTTGGAGATGGCGTAGGAGAGTTCCACGTAGCCGATCGCGTTCGGGGTGTTGATGACCGCGGCGGCCACGCCCTGGTTGCCCTTGCCGCCCATGCCGTTGCCGGCTTTGTCCACCGGCCACTCGATCGCGCTGGCGCCGCCGGCCGTCCAGTCGGTGCTGAAGGACGTCAGCGACTTGGTGAAGATTTCCGTCGTTCCGGAGCCGTCGGAGCGGTGCACGGCGGTGATCGCCGAGTTCGGAAGGTAATCCGCGAGGTCCGGATTGGTGGCGAGGATCTTGGGGTCGTTCCACCTGGTGACTTTGGCGTTGTAGATATCGACCAAGGTCTGACGGTCCAGGACCAAGGCGGGAGCATTGGCGCCGGAAGCGAAATCCTGCGCCCACTTGATGTTGTAGATCGGCACCACCGCGCCGGCCAGCATCGGGTACATTTGCAGGTCCTTGCCGGAGGTGTATTCCTCGTCCTTGAGGAGCGAGTCGGAGCCGGCGAAGTCGACGGTTCCATCGATGATGGCCTTCTTGCCGCCGCCGGATCCGATGCCCTGGTAGTTGATCACCACCGCGGGATCGACGTACTTGTAGGCGTAGGTCCAGGCCGAATACACCGGGAGCGGGAAGGTGGCGCCGGCGCCGTTGATCTGCACCGAGCCGGGGGCCAGGGGAGTGGCGGCATTCGGGTCGGAGGTGGGGGTGACGACCACGGTCTGGTTCACCGCGCGGGTAACTTCCACCGTGGCCGGAGCCGCGCCGCCGCAGGCGGAAAGCAACAGCCCGGTGAGAGTTATCAGTGCGACTGCGAAAAACATATTCTTGCGCATTCTTTTCCTCCTTGATTTTTGCATTCGATTTTTCAACATCGTAGAGGAAGGGGATTAACGACCGGGCAAGGCATTGTTAACGGATTGTTAAGGATTTTGGATTTGTTTCCGGCGTTTTTTAGGAAATTGAAATTATCCTAAAGAGGGTTTGAAAATAAATGCAAAGGCACAAAGACGCAGAGGCACGAAGAAAAAATCCGGATTTCCTTGCGTCTTCACGCCATCGCGCCCTTGCGTTCTATTCCTGCAAAGAAAAGGAGATTGATAAATGGAAACTACAAAATTAACGCAAAGACGCAAGGGCGCAAGGAAAACCAAGCCCTTGTTCTTTTCGCGCCTTCGCGCCCTGGGAACATTGCGTATATGCACTTCTCCGAATCCGGGGCACCCTGGGAGAAGATGGAAAATAGGAACGCAAAGACGCGGTGGCGCAAGGGCGCAGGGAAAATCAAGTCCTTGTTCTTCTCGCGCCTTCGCGCCCTGGGGGCATTGCGTTTATGCACTTCTCCGAATCCGGGGCACCCTGGCAGAAAATGGAAAATCGAAACGCAAAGACGCAGTGGCGCAACGATGCAAGGAAAACCAAGCCCTTGTTCTTTTCGCGACTTCGCGTCCTGGCGACGTTGCGTTTATTCACTTCTCCAAATCCGGAGCACCCTGGCAGAAGATGGAAAATCGAAACGCAAAGACGCGGTGGCGCAACGGCGCAAGGAAAACCAAGCCCTTGTTCATTTCGCGACTTCGCGTCCTGGCGACGTTGCGTTTATGAACTTCTCCAAATCCGGAGCACCCTGGCAGAAGATGGAAAACAGGAACGCAAAGACGCGGTGGCGCAACGGCGCAAGGAAAATCAAGTCCTTGTTCTTCTCGCGACTTCGCGTCCTGGCGACGTTGCGTTTATAAACTTCTCCAAATCCGGAGCACCCTGGCAGAAAATGGAAAATAGGAACGCAAAGACGCGGTGGCGCAACGATGCAAGGAAAACCAAGCCCTTGTTCTTTTCGCGCCTTCGCGCCCTGGGGACATTGCGTTTATGCACTTCTCCGAATCCGGAGCACCCTGGCAGAAGATGGAAAATCGAAACGCAAAGACGCAGTGGCGCAACGGCGCAAGGGTAGACATATTGATCTTTTCCTTTGCGTCTCTGCGCCTTTGCGTTAAAATTACATCAATACATTCAAAGGGGGAAAAGATGAACGAAAATGAAATCAGCCAAATTGCCGTTAAATCCGCAATCGAAGTCCATCGCACTCTCGGCGGGCCGGGTTTATTGGAATCCGTCTATGAGCAGGCTTTTGAATGGGAATTACGGAACGCCGGCTTGTCGGTGAAACGCCAGGTCGAGGTGCCCGTCCGTTACAAGGGCATCGTATTGCCTGTCCCGTTGCGGTTGGATCTGGTTGTCGAGGACTTGGTCATCGTGGAATGCAAGGCGACTCTTGACCATCATCCGGTTTTCGAATCCCAGTTGTTAACATATCTTCGAGTCACCGGAATGCACTTGGGATTGTTGGTTAATTTCGGCTTTCCGGTGGTTGCGAGGGGGATCTCCCGCGTGGTGAACAAACTGAAGGAGGAAGCGTGGGTGAGACCGGAAATTACCGGGGCGAGGCGATCGGGAGCGTGAAGAAGAAGATACTACCCTGGCCTTCCTTGCTTTCCGCCCAGATCCGGCCGCCGTGCGCTTCGATGATGTGGCGGGCGATGGACAATCCCAGGCCGGTTCCACCGCCGGAGCGCGACCGGTCCGCTTTGTAGAAGCGTTCAAATATCCTTGGCAGGTCCTCCGCTGATATCCCGACGCCGGTGTCGGAGATGCAGAATTGCACTTCCTTTTCCAAGGCTTGGGCGGAAACAGTGATGCTTCCCCCTGCGGGGGTGAATTTGACCGCATTGTGCAGCAGGTTCATCATTGCCTGTTCGATCCTCGCCGAATCGGACGCGACCTTCGGAAGATCCGCCGGGCAGCGATTCTCCAGCGTCAGCCCGTTTCGCTGCGCCAGCATTTGGATTCGGCGAAGGGCATCCGCGCAAACGGCCGCCGGATCGACCGGATGGAGGGTAATCGGCGTTTCGCCGGATTCGATCCGCGACAACTCCAGCAGTTCGCGGAGGGTTTGATTCATCGTGTCGATCTCCGTCTGCATCAGGCCGAGAAAATGGTCCGCGGCGGTGCGATCCTCCATTGCGCCGTCGTGCAGCGTCTCAGCCAGCGATTGGATCGACGCCAGCGGAGTCCGGAGTTCGTGAGAGATGTTGGCGATGAAATCGCGCCGGACGGTTTCCAGGCGGCGCAGACGGGTGAGATCCTGAAAGAGCAGCAGGGTCGAACCCTTCAGCGTTCCCCCCAGCGGGGTGGCGACCGCCTGGAGGAACACGTCCTCCACACCCGCTTCGACGGTGATCGAATTCGCTGCGCCGCTTTCGTGACAATTCCGCCAAAGTTCGATCAGCTGGAATTGACGCAGAACCTCCGCCGCGGAATGCCCAAGGGCTTGTTCCTCGACGATGCCGAAGATTTGTGCGGCGGCCGGATTAAACAGTGCCACCTTCCCCTGCGCATCCAGAATGGATACCCCATCCGTCATTTGGGCAAGCACGGCGGCCAACCGCCCGCGTTCGATCTGGAGTGATTCGAATTGCGAGCGCAGCCGTTCGGTCATGGTATTGAACGCATCTGTCAGCTGGCCGATCTCGTCGCGGCCGACCGGGAGAAGCGTGGTTTGCAGGCGCCCGGCCGCGACCCGGCGGGCGGCCTCGGTGAGTTCTTCGAGCGGCTGGGTCGTGCGCTGCGTCGCCACGAAAGAGAGCACGAGCGAGAGAATGGCGGCGACCCCCATCGCAATCAGCAACGTGGTCTGCAGACGGCCGACGGCGGCATCCACCGTCGAGAGCGGTATCGCCAGCCGGACGAACCCGGGCAGGGTAATATCCGCCCGCATGGGCACAGCCACATACAGCGTGTGAATTCCGGTCGTGGCGCTGGTCCGGGCGTTCGAACCGGTTCCCTGCGCCAGGGACTGCTGCACTTCCGGCCGGGAGAGATGGTTTTCCATCGTTGCCGGGTCCACCTCCGAATCCGCCAGGACCGTGCCATCGGAATCGATGATCGTGAACCGCAAGCCCAGGCTGCCCGCCGAAGCGCGTGCAAATTCCTCCATGGCCGATGGCGATGCGCCGGTTTGCCGCAGGGCGGTGGTTTCCGCCGCGAGCAGATCGCACTCCGCCCTGAGCCGGGTTTTTAGCGTCTCGAGGTATGCGTCCCGCAGGAAACCGGAGAGGAAAAGAAGCAGTCCCAGAAGGATGATCGTGAATAGCCCGAGTTGGGGGATGGCGATTTTCCAGCGAATGCTCTGCAGGTTCGGGAGTCTCATCTATCCCTCAAAACGGTATCCCGCGCCGCGCACGGTCACCAGCCGCACGGGGTGCGCGGGATCGCGTTCGATCTTCTCCCGCAGCCAGCGCACGTGGACGTCCACCGTCCGGCTGTCACCGGTATATTCCCAGCCCCACACCCGCTGGAGGATTTGTTCGCGGGAAAGCGCCTGCCCGCGATGTCGGGCGAAGTAGAGCAGCAATTCGTATTCTTTCGGTTTGAGCGGCAGCGGATCCCCATTGCGACGCGCTTCACCCCGGGCGATATTAATAGACAGGTCTCCGCATTGAATAGGCGCTTCCGGCGGAGCCTCCTCCGAAGGCATTGGGTTTTTTTCTTCCCGGATAAGGCGGACTCTCCGCAGCTGGGCTTTGATCCGCGCCACGAGTTCCCGCATGTGAAAGGGTTTGGTGATGTAGTCGTCCGCCCCCATTTCGAGCCCGACCACGCGATCGATTTCGTTTTCACGCGCGGTCAGCATAAGTATGGGAACGTTTATTTTGGCCCGCAGCCTGCGGCAGACTTCGAAACCGTCCATGCCGGGGAGCATGATGTCGAGCAGGATGATGTCGGGGATTTGATCCAATGCCGCGGCAAGCGCCTTTGCGCCGTCCTCCACGGCCCGCACGTCGAAACCCTCGTGTACCAACGTATACGCGAGGGTTTCCCGCAGGGCGGTTTCGTCTTCCACGATAAGTATCTTTTCTGGCATGGGGTTCCCCTTAGAAGTATAATAATGCCATGACAAAGGCACAAGTCTGGGTTCTCATCATCGGCATCCTGCTCATCGCCGCCTTCGCGGTGGGGCTGATCGTAACCGCCATCCGCGCCCCGTTCGACAGCGCCGCCGGTTTACCGGATCAGATTTTCAAGAAGATCGAGAATATCACACATCCGACCCCGACCATTTATCCGGATCCGGTCACCGTGATCCGGGAGATCCGTTCGCTTTCGCGGCTGGAAACGGTGCAGTACACGGTCGAGAAGGTCATCACCGCCGAAACGAACCAGGGCCCGTTCGGGTTCCTCTTCGGCGATAAATTACTGCTGGTGGCGCACGGCACGGTCATCGCGGGGGTCGATCTGGGCCGGCTCGACCCGGGGGATGTCCGCATCGATTCGCAGGGCGTACTCTATATGGTCATCCCGGCCGCTGAGGTATTCGTGGCCACGTTGGACAACGATAAATCCTACGTCTATCACCGGGAGACCGGGCTTCTGGCCCCCGGGACGAAGGATTTGGAATCCGCCGCCCGAAAGGCCGCGGAGGAAGAAATCTTGAAGGCGGCGCTGGAAGACGGGATCCTGACAACGGCGCTGACCAATGGAAAAGCGTACCTGCAGCGGTTCCTGATGTCGCTTGGGTTGGAGGACGTGGTCTTCATCGATGCCACGCCGGTTCCGGCGGGATCCACCTCGCCGCCGCTTCCAACCGCCACCGCCACTCCCTGAGAAAAAACCCATCCCGCCTTATCCCTCTTCCCTGGCCCCTCCCCCTTCTCCTGAGATTTTCAGGAGAAGGGGGAGGGGTTGGGGTGGGAGATGAGGAAAAGGAGCCCCGTGAAGTATTCGCGCATCTTCATCCTATTCGCCATTCTTTTCCTGATTTCGCTGGCCTGCAATTTCCCCGGTGCCGGCACACCGACTGCCGGAGAGACCCCGCCGGGCGTCACCCCGACGCCATCCGCGGAATCCACGATCGCGCCTACTCCCGCGGTGCCGCCGTTGACGGCGGAGATGCTCCGCAACGGCACCTACGCGCTTCCGGAATCCAAGGAAACGGTCACGCTCGTGGACGGGAAATATGACCGCGCGGAATCCATGGAAAATATCCTACACGTGACTCTCATGGATCCCATCGCCTTCGGTGACCTCAACGGCGACGGCGCCGAGGACGCGGCGATCGTGCTCTCCGAAAACGTCGGCGGGACCGGTTTCTTCATGTCGGTGGTGGCTGTGCTTAATCAGGGCGGGGCGCCTCACCAATCCGCGTCGCGGTTCCTCGACGACCGGGCGCAGCTTGTCGGCCTAGTCATCATCGGCGGCCGGATCGTCGTCGACGCCGTGATCCACAGCTTCCAGGATCCGATGTGCTGCCCGAACTTCCCGGCGGTGGAGTCGCTGCGGCTGATCGGGGATCAATTGATCATGACACGGTTCGCCTCACGTACGCCCGGAGGAGACGAGCGGGCGATCACCATTACCGGCCCGGCCGAAGGCGCTTCGGTGAGTGGTTCGGCGCAGCTGGCCGGGACGGTGACCATCTCGCCGTTTGAGAACAATCTGGCGTATAAAATCTACGGCCCGGCCGGGGAAGAATTGAGCGGGGGGTCCTTCCTGGTGGATTCCGACGGGATGGGCGAGCCGGGGACCTTCAACGTATCGATCAGCCTGGCGGGAATCCCGGCTGGAACTTCAATCCGTCTGGTGATCTCCGACCTCAGCGCGGCGGATGGGTCGCTTTATGCGATGGATTCGGTGGGGTTGCAGGTGACGTAAACGGCGGCCGGTTTACACCCGCCCCGTCCATGCATCGCTTCCGTATTTTTCGCGCGCCAGATCATCGGCGCGCGTTTTTTCTTTCTCAGACAGCGTTTCACGGCGGAACTCGATTCCAAATTCGTCCTCAAACCCTAGCGTGACCGCGTCCGCCGCCTCCTGCCAGGAAACCTCGCGTCCGAGCAGTTCACCGAGCGTGGCGGCCCGGCGGCGGATCCGCTCCGGCGGGATTTGCGGTCCGGCCAGCGCCTGCAGGATGCGGGCGAGATCGCCGCGCAGCGGGCAGGCGCCGTGCTGCAGCACGCCCCCCATCCGCCTGGCCTGTGCGCTGCCAATCAGCTTCCGGCCGCTGGTGGAGATTTCGTATTGGGAGGGGATTTCAAAGCAGACGGGATTACCGGCGGCACGGGTGCGTTGCCCGGTTTCGGCCTGTACCGCCACCCCAAGCAGCCGTAATCCGGCCAGCAATCCGAGGCTCAACCGCCGGTAACTTTCCAATACGCCGCCCTGCATCAGCGGATGGCTTTCCGGCGCTGTGAGGGAATACGTCAGCTCATCGGTGTGCAGGATCGCGCGGCCGCCGGTCGGACGGCGCACCAGGTCCCACCCCAAGCGCCGCAGCGCTTCATGGTCACAATCGGCCGCGGGCTGGGCAAATCCAAGCGAAAGGGTGGGCGGCTCCCAGGCGTAAAACCGCAGGGTGGGCAGGCTGCGACCGGCCGCCGTTTCTTCCAGGAGCGCTTCGTCCACCGCCATGTTGCGCGCGCCGCCGGCGGGCGGGTCGAGGAGCAGGCGCCAGAGGTTGGGTTGCATGGGTCGGAATTATATCCGCCCTGCCCCAGCCTCTCCTCCCCCATCCCCTCCCCTCCTTCCCTTTAGGGAAGGAGGGGAGGGGAGCCGAGGCATCGGTGCTTTTCCGATGCGGAGGCGGGATGGGGTAGTTGGGTCGTATGGGATTAGGGGAGAGGAAGTTGGGACAGAGAAGAAGAGGGGAGGTTGGGCCGGGGTATAATCCCGCCACCACTTTCCATCCCTCACGATCGATGACCCTTCGCCTGGCACTGTGTTTCCTCTTTCACCAACCTCTGGGCGAGCATGCGGAGCGGGCCGGCCGCATATGCTATCGCGGCGTGCTCGACGTACTCCGCAACCATCCCCAATTGAAATTCAACCTGATGCTTTCCGGCACGCTGCTTGATGCGCTGTGCTGGTTCGATCCGGCATTCCTCGACGCGGTGCGCTCCGGATTGCGGGAGGACCGTTTCCGGCTGCTGGGCAGCACGTACGCGCAAACCCTTCTGCTGGCGGGCGAAAACAAAGATAACGCGCTCCAGATCGCCGTGCACCGCGAGACCTTGAAGAAGTATTTCGACGCGGAGCCGACCGCCTTCTGGAGCCCGGAACGCACCTGGTCGCCGACATTCGCCCCGCTCCTGACCGCCGTGGGCTACCGCCGGCTGGCCCTGGAAAGCGATGCGCTGCATGCGGCGGGGGTTGGCGCGCCGTTGGTATACCGGCTTCGTGACGGGGGCGGGCTCAACGTCGCGTGGGAAGATTCCCGGTTGCGCGACCGCCTGGATTTCGCGGCCTGGTTCCGGCGGCGCGAGGTCTTCGAATCCGCCATAGATGATTGGAAACACCATCCGGAGGCGGACCGGCTGTTCCCGGTGATTGCCGAGGATGCCGGAGCATTCGGATTATGGGGATACGACATGGGGCTGGACCCGCGCGCGGACGCGGCCGGCTTGGACGAATTGCTGGATTGGATCGCGCGCGAGGAAAGCCTGGCGTGTTCCTTCCTGGAGGATGCTCCGGAAGGGGAGGCGGAACTTACCATCGAAAAGGCGGTCTGGGGGCGGGCGCTGGACCGTGCTTTGGCGGATCCGGAATCACCGTTGCATGAAGAAGGGTACAGCGGCTGGGACGATTTTCTGGCACGCGCGCCCCGGTTGCAGCATTTCCGCCGGATGTACACCGCCGTGCGGCTGCGAATGGCTCCCGGCGAGACGGCGCTTGCCGCACAGAAAGCCGGGGCGGCGCCGGATTCGGAACTTGATCCTTGCGCCGGATTGTTCGCGCTGGCCGAGCGGGTATATTGCGCGCATCAGGACCGGTTCGGCGCGGTGGGCGTGGGCGGGCGCGGAGATCCGGCCTGGGAGGCAATCGGCGCGGCGATCGCGCCGGCAAAGGCCGCTGAACTCTCCGCCGCCGGGCCGCGCGCGGGCTATGAGGCGCACATCGACGATCTGACCGGCGACGGGGAGGATGAAATCCTCCTGAGGAGCGGCGATCAAATGGTGATCCTCTCCCCGTACGGCGGACGTCTGCTGAACTGGGCCGATCTCCGCCGCGGGGAATTGCTGGTCGGCAATCCGCTGGCTGTTCCCATCGGGTCGGTTCTAATCGAGGCCAAGCCGCCGGATTTCGCACCGGTGCCGGATGACTGGCTACCGCAAGAAAATGATCCCATGCCGGAAAGCCAAGCGGAGGGCGGCGAGCGGCGGCTGGTCCGGCTGGATTCGGAAAATATCCCGGCGGCGCCGGGACGGCTCCCGGTTTGGCCCCGGATGCGGTCGGCCGGGTTAAAGCCCTCCCTGCCGGCCAGGCGCCGCGCGTTGAACGATTTCTTCGCGTTCGACGACGGCCCGGAGGAGAAATCCGACCCGCGTCTGGATTTCCGCCTGGCCGATGGGGCTGTCATCTTCCTGCGCTTCTTCGGGTACCGCTTGCGGCTGGTTAAACGCATCAGCCTGACCACCCGCGGCGTGCGCGCGATCTACCGCTTCCACAATGTCGATAAGCACGCGGTGCGCGTGCGGATGCGGCTGGTATCGGAGGTCTGCCCGGATTATCGGATGGCGGTGGGCTCACCCGGACCCGTCTTCGAGCCGGTTGCGGTCGGCCCGCGGCATTCACCCGGTCTGAAGAATATCCGCACCGGGAACGTGATGGTCAGCCACATTTCCCGGCCGGAGATCGAACCGTCCGTGTCCGCACCGGGGATTCTGGCCTGGGAACTGACGCAGACCGTTTCCTTCACCGTCGAACCCGGCCGGACGGAAGTGGTTGTGGTGCGGTTGAATTTATTTCCCGCCGGGAAATCCGAGTCAACCCCGCCGCCCGCAACCGGGATGGAAAAACAGCTCCAATAAACGCAGGGTGAGTTGACGACCTGGCGTTACGTATCGGGCGTAATCCGTACCATGTCGGCAACCCGCCCTACTTCTGCACACAGCTGTGATGGAATAATCTCCCCTATAAAAAAAACAGCGGAGACTGATCATCTCCGCTGTTTTGCATTAATCGCCGATTCCTCCGATTGCGTCACACCGCGAGGCACACACCGCGCGCTTGCAGTGTCCGCGTGTGGGTGCCGTTGTTCTTGGCGTACACACGCCACTTGCCGCCGGACATCAACGCGGCGAACACCGTCAGGTCGTCGTTAAGGCTCCACCCGCCGCCGGTGATCACTTGCCCGGCCGGGCAAACGACTTCCGCCAGGCCGGTTGCGCCCGGGGCGAGATCCTTGTAGCTGGTGGAAGTGGAGGTGGTGACCGGGGCGCCGGAAAGACAGACGGCGTACGCGTCGAACGACTGGCTGCCGGCGGCGGAGTTTTTGGCCGAAACCGACCAGCCGTTCCCGCTTTGGGAAGAGACGTAGGTCCAAAGCGAGCCGTCGGGCTTGCCGGTGAATCCTCCGCCGGTCACGACGCTCCCGGACGGGCAATCGGCCTTGGTGTTCCCGCCCCCGTGGCCGGCGACCGATATCGATTGGCTTGCCATTGTCGAGCTGACCGACGGAAGTGTCAGGCAGATCGCGTAAACGTTCAGGTTCTGGGCTGTGCCGGTGTTGTTCTTGACGACGACGGCCCAGCCGTTTCCGTTCTTGGCCTGGGTGTAAACATGCATCCCCAGGTTGACGGAGAACCCTCCACCGGTCACGACCTTTCCAGCCGGACAGACGGCGGTTGTCGACATGGTGCCGCCGGCCGGCGTGCTGACGGTCTTCAACACATAATCGGTCGTGGGCGCGACGACCGGAGGAGCCAGCGCCACAACCTTGATCTTCACCCAGAAGGCGGTATTCGCATCGGTCCCGATACCGAAGACGGAGCTGTCGGACGCGCGCAGTTTAAAGAAGCCCTGGTAGGTGCCTCCGGCATTCGGGGAAATCAGGTCGACCGAGACGTCGATTGTTGCGCCCGGCGCGACGGTTCCGGTGGTCAGCTGCTTTTCGGCCGGGGCGCCCATTTGGTCGCCGTGGTCGAACACGAGCGAATAACCCGAGGTCCAGGTGCAGGAGCCGATGTTCTTCAGGCGCCATGTCTTGGTGAAGTGATCGAGCGGGGTCGTTTCCCAATCATCGGGGATGGTGACGTCGGAGATAAACTGGACCCAGTTGCAAGGCAAGGGGGTCGGCGTCACGGAAGGAGCAAAACTGGTGTTGGTCACGGAGGGCATCATGGTGTTGGTGACCGTATCCGCTGCCGCGGGGGGCGGGGCCAGCGTATCCGCCGCCGGGGGCTGGGCCTGTGTGCCCTGCGCGGAATATGTCTGCCATTGGATGAAAGCCATCGTTTGCGCGGCCAGGGTGTCGATCTGCTCCGGGCTCAACGTGGCCGGCGCATCCATTTGCAGAATGCAGGACAGCGTGGAAAGGATCAACGCAATAAGCGGGATGAACGGCAGGCGACGCTTCATGATTTTCTCCTGGAAAGGCTCGAAATGGAATTCCATAGTGAACCCATTGTAGTAGAGAATCCGCTTCCGGGCGATGGGAACCCGGCCCCGGCGAGATTTTCTGGAGGTTTTTGAGATATTCTTGTTCCCTGAAACCGGGGTTTCACGCCGGAGCCCGGGATTATCGGGAAAATACATTCGCGTCTTCTCATGAGGATATGAGCGTGGTTAAACCGACAGCGGAGCCGGACGGCTCCGCTGTCGGCAGGGTATTCCATCCAAGTCACGAACCCCGAAGACAGACCCCATGGACTTTCAGGGGGCGGGATTCCGTTCCACTGTTGAGCGCAACGATACGCCATTTTCCACTGTACCACGAGGAATAGTACACCCTCAAATCTTTTTCAAACTCCCAGCCGCCGCCGGTGACCACCCTCCCCGCCGGACAGACGGCCAGTACGGATCCGCTCGCGCCCGGTTTGACCTCCACCGATGCGGTGACCGAAAGGGCATCGGCCGGAACTCCGGACAGGCAGACGGCCCGCGCGGTGAAATCCGCGCGGGAATTGCCGGTGTTTATGACCGATACCGTCCATCCGTTATCGGACCGGATGCTTCTGACCGGGGTCAGCAGACCTTTGCCCCCAAGGACGAATCCGCCGCCGGTTAGTACGCTCCCGCCTGGGCAGGAAACGGAGTCGGAGGCCTGACCGCCATTGCCCATAACCGATTGTGAACCTTGATTCACCTGCCGGGTTGTGGCATTGGGGAGATTCAGGCAAACGGCGATGGCGGTCAGGGCCCTGCCGGACGAGTTGGGATTGAACGCCCACACGATCCACCCATTATCTTCCATGTTCTGCGAGGTCACCGGAAGGTCTTGCGGGGCCGAGAATCCGCCGCCGGTGGCCACCCAGCCGTCCGGGCAGACCGCTTTAACGGAATCGCTCCTGCCCGCCTCAAGGGTGCCTTCGGCGATGACGTATTTTGATTCCGGCGGACCAAGGGAAGGCAATCCTTCCTTCACGACGATCTTCACCCAGAAGGCGACATCGGCGTTCGCGCCGATGCCAAAAGGTGAGCCGTCGGATCCGCGGATCTTGAAGAAACCCTGGTAGGCGCCTTCCTCTTCCGGCGCGACCAGATCCACGGAGATTTTAATGGTTCCGCCCGAAGGAACGATATCCGCGGATAGCGGCTGCGAATCCGGCGCCTCCATCCGGTCGCCGTGATCGAACACCAGGCTGTATCCGGAATCCCAGGCGCAGGAGCCGATGTTCTGCATCTGCCATGTTTTCGTGAAGATGGAGCCCGGGCCGGTTTCCCAATCGTCGGGGATCGTGATGTCGTCGAGAAACTTCGCCCGGTGGCACGGCGCGGCGGAGAAATCCTGCGAGGGGGTGAAGGTCGGGCTGGGCCGCTTCGTATTTGTCGGCCGGAGGGTGGGCGGGATCGTAGCGGTGGCCGTGTCGGTTGGTTTTGCAGTGAAGGACGCGACGGCGACGTTGTCCGCCGGCGGAGCGACGGTTGAGGCAGGGACAACCGTGGAAGAGCCGCAGGCCGCAAGCCCGACGAGCAGAAAAAGGACCGATAAAATTTTCAGTAAATGGTTTTTCATTGAAAAATCTTCATTTTCCATCCGCTTCTCTCTTTATTCCATGCGACACCAGCGATGGATTTCGGATCCCATGGCCTCTGCATACGGGGACATGAATGCCTCCTAATTCAGCCTGAGACACACCGCATAGGATTTAAGCGGCGCGAGTTGGATAGTGGGACTCATGTTTTTCGCGTGGACAACCCAGCTTTGGCCGTGGATGGAGGCATCATCCAGATCAATGCTGGAGAGAAATCCGCCGCCGGAGGGGGTGCTTCCGACGGGGCAGACGGCCTGCGCGAACCCGCTGTATTCGTTGGGAAAAGAGGTTGCGGCGGAGATCAACGCGGTTTTCGCCGATACGCCTGAAAGACAAACCGCATAGGCGGAAAATTCCGAAGAACCCCCCACGATTTTATCCGCGGAAACAGTCCACCCCTTGCCGAATAGCACGCTCTCGGAAATGTTGAAATCCCTTCCGGAAAATCCTCCGCCGGTGACCACGCTTCCCGCCGGGCAGGCGGCGGTCGCGTCTCCGGCCCCCTGGCCTTCCGGAACCGGCATAGTCATTTCAACTTCGGTGGTCACCGCGGCGGGATCCTTCAGGCAGACGGCTATCACCTGGAGAGTGATCGCCCCGCCGGGCGTTTCCGGATTATCGAACGAGACCCAATTGTTCGTTCCGGAGACGGTCCAGCCGTTCCCCTGCTTGTGCGACGAGAAAATCCTCGAGTTGGATTCGCGGGCGTCGAGCGGATCGCTCTTGCCGCTCAAGAAGGCCGAGAATCCTCCGCCCACGACCGTGGTTCCCGGCGGGCAGGAGACGGAAACGGTGGATGTGTATCCCGACGACAACGGCACCTGGCTGGAGACGACCTGGGTCGCTGCCATTGCGGGGGGAACCGGCGTGGGGGCCGTGACGCGGATTTTCACCGAAAGCGTGATGGCGGCGTAGGATCCGTTCCGGTTTCCGGGGCCGTGGAAAACGAATATCTTAAAGAACGCCTGATAGTCGCCCGGGGACGAGGGGGAGATCAGGTCCACGGAGATGTCGAACACGTCGCCGTACTCGGCGTTGACATCCTGCTTCACCAACGGCTGCACCGCCGGCGCATCCAGCCGATCCCCGTGGTCGAACACCAGCAACGACCAGTCGTCCACACTCGCCAGGCCGGTGTTTTGCACGCGCCAGGTTTTGGTGAAGATGGTATCCGGCGCGACCTCCCAGCCGTCGGGGACAGAGACGTCCTCAAGATATTTTACGGAGGCAGGAAGCGTGGCGGGGTCGAGGGTCGGGGTGTGACTCTGCGCGATCGACGTCCGGCTGAGGACCGTGATCTTGAACCCGAAGGCGGTATCTGCCATGGGGCCGGTGCCGAAGACAGTGCCGTCGGCGGCGCGGATTTTAAAGAAGGTTTCGCGGGCCCCCTCGGCCGCCGGAACGGTCAAATCCATCGAGAGTGAAAATGTTTCGCCGGCCGGAATTGGCTCCGAAGCCAGCGGCCACGAATCGGATTCGCTCATCCGGTCGCCGTGATCGAACACAAGCCGGTACTCGGTGCTCCAATCGCAGGAGCCGAGGTTTCGCAACCGCCACTTCACCCGGAGGGGCGTGTTGGGTTGGAGGATCGGCGCATCCGGTTCGATGTCGGTGTGTACGACGGTCACCATGTTGCAGCGGAGGGGTTGATTCGTAGCGGAGGGTGTGAAGGTGCCGCTGGGCGTCGGGGCGGTCTCCACGCCGGCGGACGGGGTTTGAATCCCGCCGCCGACGGTGCCGGCCTGGGTGGATGAAGTGCATGCCGCGAGTGAAATGATGATCGCTGAGAAGGGAAGATAGACAAGATAGGATTGGATTTTCATCACTCGCTCCTGTAAAAATCCGGAATTCTCATCTCCGCCGTCCGGGAAAAATTGGGTTTTCTCAATTGCGGGAATGGTTCCGAAAAACTCCAAGCGCACGAAAAGATCAGGAGAAGGAAAGGCAGATCCTTGGCGGCTGTTCCCGTCGCGGATGCCTACGAGATGGATAGGCACGTGCCGCGGACGGTCAGTGCCAAAGTATGCGTGCCCGTGTTACGGCCGTACACACGCCACTTGCCGTTGTACCATGATGTGTAATACACCACCAGATCGGTGCCGCTGTTCCATCCACCGGAGGTCATCACACTACCGACCGGGCAGATGGATTCCGCATAACCGCTGGCTCCCGGCGGAAGATCGACATACCCGGGTACGGAAGATGTGGAGGCGGTTGCGCCGCTCAAGCAAACGACGTAGGTGGTGAAGGATGCGACGCCGGCGCTGGTGTTCTTTTGAGACACCCGCCAGCCGTTGCCGCTCAAGGCGCTGTAGAAGGGGATTAAGAATCCTTCTTTCCTGCCGGTATACCCTCCGCCGACGGCTGTGCTGCCGGATGGGCAATTGGCCGTCAGGTTTGCGCTGTCTCCCCCCGCGACGTTGATGTTGGTGCTGGGGCTGCTGGTAGTGACGGAAGGATAGGTCAGACAAACGGCATAGGCGGTCAAGGTTTTCGTGAGAGTGCTGTTGTTCTGGACATAAGCCACCCATCCGTTTCCGTTCATACGTTGAACGTATACCCACATGCTGTTGCTGCTGACGGAATATCCTCCTCCGGTTACAACGGTCCCGGATGGGCAGGCGGCCGTGGTGTGCCCGACGGTTCCGGCGGGAACGCTGGTTTGGCTATATACGTTTTGGGTTGTCGGCGCGACGGCGGGAGGCGGGAGAGCAGGCTCTTCCACTTTTATCTTCACCCAGAAGGCGTTGTTGGCGTCTGCCCCGATACCGAAGACGGTGCTGTCGGACGCGCGCAGTTTAAAGAAGCCCTGATAGGTGCCTCCGGCATTCGGGGAAAGCAGGTCAACCGAGACGTCGATTGTGCCGTTAGGTGGAACGGTTCCGGTGGTCAACTGCTGGGAGGCCGGGGCGCCCATTTGGTCGCCGTGGTCGAACACGAGCGAATAGCCGGAGGTCCAGGTGCAGGAGCCGATGTTCTTCAGGCGCCAGGTTTTCGTGAAATGATCGAGCGGGGTCGTTTCCCAATTATCGGGGATGGTGACGTCGGAGATGAACTGCACCCAGTTGCAGGGCAAGGGGGTCGGCGTTATGGTGTGGGTGAAGGTTGAGGATGGCAGCGGTGTTCCGGTCATGGTACCCGATGGCAGCATGGTCTCGGTCGCCGTGGCCGCGCCGGCCTCCGTGGGCGGAGGGGCTAGTGTTTCCGCCGCCGGGGGCACCGCCTGTGTGCCCATTGCGACATAGGTTTGATATTGGTAGAAGGCCAATGTCTGCGCGGCGAAGGTTTCGACCTGCCCCGGATCCATAGTGGACGGCACATCCATTTGAAGAATGCAGGACAGCGTGGAGAAGATTAACGCAATAAGCGGAAGAAGCGGTAGGCGTTTTTTCATTTTGTCCTCCTGAGGCAGTTTTCCAAGGTGGTCCACTGCCTAACCCAATTGTATGGGAAAAAGCCGTCCGGAAAGGTGAAAAACCGGAAGAAGCGAGGGTTTTTGGAGGTTTTCTAGATATTTGCATATAGCGATAATTGATTGGAAGAGAAGCCGGATGGATATGGATGGATGTTCTATAAAGGTTTTCACCGCTCCTCCACGGTTTATCGCATAGTCATATTCAGGGGAGTGCCGCTCCGGCTATAATTGGAAGAGAATTACCCCAGGAGTGCAACAGTGGCCGAAGGAAATCCGAAACCGTTAAAAGTGCTTTTTCTCTCTGCGGAGGCGGCGCCGCTGATCAAGGTGGGCGGCCTGGCAGATGTCGCCGGAGCGCTGCCGGCCGAGATGCGGCGCAAAGGACACGACGTGCGGATCGTCCTTCCGCTGCACCCTTCGCTGCGCCGCCTGACCGCCGGTAAAAACCCGGATGCCCGTCCGGCGGTCTCCGCGCGCGGGTCGATGATGCAGGCGGAAGCGTATCGGATCGACCTTAATGGCGTGCCCGTCTACCTTCTTGACGGCCCGCCTCTGCGGGCGGCGGATTCGATCTATCATTCGGATGCCGGACGGGATGCGCCCAAATATGTTTTTTTCTCGCTGGCGGCGTTGGAACTCGCCCGCGGACTAGGCTGGAAACCCGACCTTGTCCATACCAACGACTGGCACACGGCGGCCGCCAACCTCTGGCTGGCCGGGCACGGGCGGCAAGATCGTTTTTTTAAGAATACACGCTCGGTCCTCTCGATTCACAACCTCCCGTATTTCGGCCACAACGCCGGCTGGGCGCTGGCCCAATTCGGTTTGGGCGTCCCGGAACATCCCGCCTTCCAACCGGATTCCAATCCGGTGGAGGGCGACCGGTTCGGCGCGCTTCCGCATTGGGCATTCTCCATGCTGCTGCCGCTCGGGATCGCGGCGGCGGATATGAACATCACCGTAAGCCCCTCGTATGCGGAGGAGATCCTCACCCCGGAGTTCGGCGCGGGCCTGGAGGATTACCTGCGGACGCAGCAGGACCGGTTGACGGGGATCCTCAACGGGATCGATCCCGCCGTCTGGGATCCGTCGACGGACCCGCGCCTTCCGCATCCGTTCGGTCGGGAATCGATCGCGGTCCGCGCGGCGAACAAGGCGGAACTGCAGCAGCGGATGCGCCTCGACCTCGAACCGGACGTTCCGCTGATTGGAATCGTCAGCCGCTTGAACGAACAGAAAGGGATCGACCTCGCCCTGCCGGCCCTTGCATGCTGGTGCGGGCGTGGCAACCAGGCGGTGATCCTCGGCGCGGGCGATCCGTGGCTGGAGCAACAGTGTCAGGCATTCGCCGCGCGACAGAGGCGGCGGGCGGCGGTGGAGACCGGATACCACGACGACCTGGCTTCCCTGATATACGGAGGCGCAGATTTCTTCCTCGTTCCCTCGCGCTACGAGCCGTGCGGGATCAGCCAGATGATCGCCATGCGTTACGGCAGCCTGCCCATCGTCCGCGCGGTGGGAGGATTAAAGGATACGGTCCGGGATATTTCGGATGCCGCCGGGACCGGCGTGGTCTTCACGGATGCCACCGCCACGTCCGCCGCGATGGCGCTGGGGCGGGCGGAGGAATTGTTCCACCAGAAGGACCGCCTGACCGCGGCCCAGACCCGCGGTATGGAGAAAGACTTCGGATGGGCGCGGTCGGTGGAGGAGTACCTGGCCGTTTACCGGCGCGTACTGGATCGGTGAGTAGGGTCCAAAAACCTATTCACCGCAAAGTCGCGAAGAATTGATTTTTATAAAAAACTTAGCGCCCTTTGCGTCTTTGCGGTAAAAAGGTTTCCGATAATCCCTTATGAGAATTCATCGTCGAGCCGGCATCCTGCTTCACCCAACCTCCCTCCCCGGCCCCTTCGGGATCGGGGATCTCGGACCGCAGGCATATGCCTGGGTGGATTTTCTCGCGGATGCCGGCCAGACGATCTGGCAGATTTTGCCGCTGAACCCGACCGGATACGGCGATTCCCCGTATCAATGCTTTTCCGATTTTGCCGGGAATGCCTCCCTGGTCAGCCCCAAAACCATGGCGGCAGAGGGTTTGCTTACTCCGGCGGAACTGGCGGCGCATCCGCCCTTTCCCGAGCGCATCGTGGATTTCGGCGGCGCAACAGCGTTCAAGGCGCATTGCTTCCAGAAGGCATTCGCTCGGTTGACCGGAGGCGGGCTGCCGCGGCTGGAGGATGCCTACCGGCGGTTCTGCGACGAGGAGCGCGGCTGGCTGACTGATTTTTCCCTGTTCCTGGCGTTGAAACGGGCGCATCAAAATCGCCCGTGGTGGGAATGGGAAGAGGAGCTGGCGTTCCAAAAGCCGGAGGCGGTCGCGCGGGCAAGCCAATCGCTGGCCGCGGAGATCGATGAGATCGCATTCGAGCAATTCCTTTTCCGCCGTGAGTGGGATGCCCTGAGGGGGTATGCGTCCGGCAAGGGAATCGTGATCCTTGGAGACCTGCCGATTTTTTGCGCGCAAGACAGCTGCGAGGTATGGTCCGCGAAACGGTTTTTCCAGTTGGATAAAAGCGGCCGCCCGACGGTGGGGGCCGGCGTGCCGCCGGATTATTTTTCCCCGACCGGTCAGTTGTGGGGGAACCCGGTCTTCAATTGGGAAGCTCTGCGGCTGGAACGGTATGCCTGGTGGATCCGCCGGATGCAGGCGGCGCTGCGCGCAAGCGACCTTGTGCGTCTGGACCATTTCCGCGGCTACCTCCAGTATTGGGCGGTCCCGGCCGGAAATTCCAACGCCGAGATCGGGCGCTGGATGCCCGGCCCGGGGGAGGATTTGTTCCGCTGCTTGCGGGAAGCGATCGGCGGA
>DAOUDU010000108.1:0-7666 GCA_034430775.1 Anaerolineales bacterium
TGGTGGTGTTCGATCGACCCCGCCATCTCCCAGCCGCCCTTCTTCCAGTTCGGTTTTCTGCAGCTGGTGATCTGCCAGAAGATGGCCAGGCTGGATCTGAACATCAATTATTATTCTGAGCTGGCGGTGTTCGACCACACGGCGCCGTGCCCGGCGGCCGACCTGCCGGACAGGAACGCGGTCCACGCCCTCATGGTGGAGCATCTCCGGACCTACGGGTTTGATGTGTCCAGCCTGGAGTGAACGGGCTGCGTCCTTCCACGATCGCGGGCAAACTTCCCGCGAACCCGAGCAGGGTACAATCCATCCGGAAAACATAGGAGGATGCAATGCTTGAATCAATCGCTTCCCTGACCGGTTCCCATCCCGCGGGCGGGCTGCTTTATCTCGATCCCGGGACGGGAAGCTTCCTGCTCCAGATCCTCATCGCCGCCGGGATGAGCGTGGTCTTCGTCATCGGGGTGTTCCGTAAAAAAATTGCCGCCTTCTTCGGACGGTTGTTCGGCAAAAATAAACCCGATCCGTCGCAGGCAGGCGACGCCCCCGACGATGATTGACGGGGCGCATCCGGCGTCGTTCCGGGATCCGAGCGGATTCCTTTTCCGGAACGGGCAAGACCTCCTCCGGCAGGTCAACCGCGCGTACCAGCCTCAATACGACGCATTGATGGCATCCGGCCTGTATCAGTATCTAACCGAGAAAGGCCGGCTGATCCCCCACCGCGAATCCCAAGCGGCGCCGCGCATTCCTTCCCTCGCCTACAAAGTCATTCAACCGGAACCGATCCTTTTTCTCTCTTATCCTTATGAGTGGTGTTTCAGCCAGCTGAAAGACGCGGCGCTTCTGACCCTGCGGATCGCGAAAGCGGCCGTCCGGCACGGCATGACGCTCAAGGATGCTTCCGCCTACAACGTTCAATTCCGGGAAGGGAAACCCGTCCTGATCGACACCCTATCCTTCGATACCTACGCCGAAGGCGAACCGTGGATTGCCTACCGCCAGTTCTGCCAGCATTTCCTGGCGCCGCTCGCGCTGATGGCGCACGCCGACGTGCGCCTGAATCAACTGATGCGGACCTATATCGACGGCATCCCGCTGACCCTGGCCGCGCGGCTGCTCCCGTTCCGCACCCGGTTCCATCCCGGCCTGATGCTCCACCTGCATGCCCATGCGGGAATGCAGGCGCAGCGGGCGCTCCCGGCCGGACCCACATCCGCAAGAAAGGGGATGCGCAAGACGGCATTCCTCGGATTGATCGAAAGCCTCCGGTCCACCGTCCAAGGGTTGCAGTGGAACCCGGCCGGCACGGATTGGATCGAATATTACGAGGCGAATAACTATACCGAGCAATCGTTCCTGGCCAAGAAGAAGCTGGTCGGGGAATTCCTCGGGCGGAATGCTCCGGGGACGGTCTGGGACCTGGGCGGCAACACCGGCGTCTTCAGCCGCGTCGCCGCCGAAAACGGGAACAACGTCATCTGCTGTGACAGCGATTACGGCGCGGTGGAGAAGAACTATCTTGCGGTGAAAGCACAAAAAGAAACGCGCCTTTTGCCGCTCGTCCTCGACCTGGCCAATCCCTCGCCCGGGCTCGGATGGGAGAACCGCGAACGGGATAGTTTCCTGCAGCGCGGCCCGGCGGATACGGTTCTGGCGCTTGCGCTTGTCCACCACCTGGCGATCGGCAACAATGTGCCGCTCGAGCGCCTCGCGGAATTTTTCGCGTGCTGCGGACCGCGGTTGATCGTGGAATTCATCCCCAAAGCGGATTCCCAGGTGAAGCGGCTGCTTTCGACGCGAAAAGATATCTTCCCGCAGTACACCCGCGAGGGATTCGAAGCCGCCTTTAAGAGAGTATTCCAAATCGAAGAGTCGGTCCCGATTCCGGAAAGCGCGCGGATTTTATTTTTATTGAAAGCCAAATAGGATCGGGACTATGCCGGGATTTGCGGATCGATAATGGGAGGACCTTGAAAGAATAGAATGTATTGCCGCAAAGAACTCAAAGGGCACAAGAATATTTATACGCTTTGTGCCCTTTGTGGCGTTATTTTTCCCCGCCCCAAAGAATTCTTTACCACAAAGAACTCGGAGAGCAAAAAAAAAGTTCAGACCTTTTTTGTGCTCTTTATGGCATTATGTTTTCCCGACTACGCGGATTACGCTCCGACGCGCAGACATGGTTACGGAAAACATTTTCAGTTATCCGCCGCCTTCGTGTACAATTATGCCGACACCAGGTTTCGAAAGGAGTGCAGCGTATGGACGCCTTGGAAGCCATTCGCGCACGAAGAAGCATCCGAAAATTTTCGCCGGCGCCGATCCCCCTCAAGGACCTGGAGACGATCGTGGACGCCGGGAGACTCGCGGCAACGGGCAGCAACCAACAACCGTGGGATTTTATCGTCGTCACGGACCGCCAAACGATCGCGCAATTTAAAGAAGCCGGCGCATGGATCGCGCAGGCGCCCGCGGTAATCGCCGTGTTCATGGATCCGCAAAGCCGCTGGTGGGTGGAAGACGGGGCAGCCGCGATCGAAAATATGATGCTTGCCGGCACCGCGTTGGGGTATGGCAGTTGCTGGGTGGAAGGCAACGCGCTGCCCCGCGAAGGGGAATATAAAACCCTGCTGGGCGTGCCGAAGCAAAAGCGGATTTTGGCGCTCGTTCCGTTCGGCATTCCGGCGGAACGGCCGGTCAAGGAGAAAAAACCGCTCGCCGAAGTGCTGCATTGGGAAAAATATTGACCGCATTGGTCATTGGGAGCGGCCGAAGGGAGCGAAGCCATCTCCTTCTTTTCGACGAAAACCGGGGATTGCTTCGCCTGCCCCCGGTGGGGTAGGCCGGGACCTGGCTTGCAAGGACATCGGGTTTTTTCTCATCCCTGTCCACTATCCGTGGCGGAGTATATCGGAATGACCACTTCAATAATCGCCGCAACCATCGCCGTCACGTACGGCGCGCTGTTCGCCCTCTGGCTGGTCACGCTCCCTCTCTCCCGGCATTTCTTTTACAAAAACGCACAGGTTCTCGAACCCCGTCCCGAGCCGTCCCCGGCTCCCCGCCGGAAACAATGGTGGATCGGCGCGGGAACGCTGTGGGTGTTTCTGGCGAACATCGCCACAATGGCGATGTTCCTGCTGGCCGCCTTTCTGCCGGGATGGGAGGATCTCCCGGCGCGCGTTCGCACATCGCTTCCGGCGGAGGTGCAGGCCATCGGCGCCATCCTATTCATGGGTAATGGCATTTGGGGATGGCTCGTGCTCGTGTTCAACCCCGGATACACACCGTTTTTCCAAAAGAAGAATCGCCGGATCCTTCTGGCAACGCAGGGTCCGTATGCCGTCATCCGGCATCCGCGCTACGCGTCGGAGGCGTCCCTGAACATCATTCTCTTCCTCTTCACCGGCGCCTGGATTCCGCTGCTCGGCGTGCTGGGCTGGGCCGCGATCCGCGCCCAGGCGATCCGCGAGGAGGAATTCCTGCTCTCCGCGGCGCCGGAAACCTACTCCCGCTACATCGGCCGGACCGGCCGGTTCCTCCCGCGCTGGAAATTCCGCAAAGAGGCCTGATCCTTTCCGCGCCGCCCGGTGCATCGTCTGATAGAATATTTGCATTGGACCGGCGCCATGAAAAACATAAAGGAAGCAATCCATGCTGAATTGGCATGAGGGAATGTCGACCGGCATCCCCACCCTCGACCATCACCACCGAGAAATCCTTGCGCGGTTCAACGAATTTTACGCCTGTATGTCGGGCGGGAAGAGTGACAAGCTCGCCGAAGCCGGCAGGATTCTGGACTTCCTGCAGTTCTATGCGCAGTGGCATTTCAAACTCGAAGAAGCGTATATGGACAGGTACCAATGCCCGGCAGCGGAAGAAAACCGGCGGGCGCATAAGGAATTTTTAAAAAAATTCGACGCCTTTTACGAGCAATGGCAAACCGGAGGCATGGATCTGACCCTGACGAACAACACGTTCGTCTCGTTAATGGATTGGATCATGAATCATATACAAGGTGTGGATACCCGCCTGAACCCGTTCGTCCCGCCCCGGCGGATTCCGGCCGATTGATTAACCGGTTTTCGGCAAGGGATGCGCAAGCCTCAGGACGGCCAATGTCTTCATCGAGGACTTACCCCTAAACGAAAAAGGAAGCCATGAAAACAAATAGTAGACCCCGGACACCCTCCCGCAGGGATTTTCTCAAGACAGCGCTTGCCGCCGCCGGCGGTTTGGCGCTGACCGGCTGCGGCCGCGAAACCCCCGCCCCGCTCCCGACCCGCCCGCCGCTCGACATCATGCCCAGCCTCTCCCCCGACGTTCCATTTTATCCGGACCCGGACCGGCCGCTGGCGGAACGGGTCGACGACCTGGTCGACCGGATGACCGTGGACGAATTGGTTTCCCAAATGGGGACCGAAGCGATGCCGATCGAGCGGTTGGGCATTCCCAAATACAACTGGTGGAGCGAAGCCGGGCACGGAGTCGCCCGCGCCGGGCTGGCCACGGTCTTCCCGCAGGTAATCGGCATGGCGGCGACCTGGAACACTGACCTCCTGCACCAAGTGGCAGGCGTGATTTCCGACGAGGGCCGCGCCAAGCACCACGAGTTCATCCGCACCGGCGACCGCGTGCTGTACGGCGGCCTGACCTTCTTCTGCCCGAACATCAACATCTTCCGCGATCCGCGCTGGGGCCGCGGCCAGGAAACATACGGCGAAGACCCTTACCTGACCTCGCGTCTGGCCGTGAACTTTATCCGCGGCATGCAGGGCGACGACCCCAATTACCTCAAGACGGTCGCCACGCCGAAACATTTCGCCGTGCACAGCGGTCCGGAAAAGAACCGCTATGCCTTCAACGCCGAAGTTTCCCAGCGCGACCTGCGCATGACGTATCTGCCCGCCTTCCAGGCCTGCATCACCGAGGCCAGGGCGGCATCCATCATGAGCGCCTATAACCGGGTAAACGGGGAAGCCAGCACCGCCAGCCCAACCCTGCTGCAGAAGATCCTGCGCGGGGAATGGGGATTTGACGGGTATGTCGTTTCGGATTGCGGCGCGGTGGCGTATATCTACCTTTACCACGGCCTGGCCAAATCCGAGGAGGAAGCCGCCGCGATGGCCGTGAGGAGCGGCGTCGACCTGGAATGCGGCTGCACCTACAACATCCCATGCCACTTCCGGTCCCTCAAGCAGGCCAACCAGCACGACCTTGTCTCCGTCGAAGATCTGAAGCAGTCGGTCAAACGGTTGTTCACGGCGCGCTTCCGCCTGGGGCTGTTCGATCCGCCGGAACGGGTCCCGTATGCGCAAATTCCATTCAGCGTCGTGGATTCACCCGAACACCGCGAGACGGCGCTGGAAGCCGCCCGCCAATCGCTTGTTCTATTGAAGAACCAAGGTCATCTGCTGCCGTTGGATAAAAATACTACCCGTTCCATCGCCGTCATCGGCCCGAACGCGGATAACACCATGGTGCTGGAGGGCAATTACCAGGGCACGCCCGCCGAACCGGTTTCGGTTCTGGCCGGCATCCGGGCGGCGGCGCCTGCGGGAACCACCGTCCGCTACGCCAAAGGCAGCGGTATCACGAGCGAATCGGAAGAGGATATGGCGGAAGCGGTACAGGCCGCCCGTGATTCCGAAGTCGCCGTGATGGTGATGGGGCTTTCGCAGCAGTTGGAAGGCGAGCAGGGCCAGCAGGAAGGCAATCCTCCGGGCATCACCAGTCAGGGCGATCGTATGACTTTGAATCTTCCGCCGGTGCAGGAAAAACTGCTCCAGCAGGTATTCGAAACCGGCACGCCCGTAGTTTTGGTGCTCTTTAATGGAAGCGCGGTGTCCGTCAACTGGGCGGACGAACACATCCCCGCGATCCTGGAAGCCTGGTATCCCGGCCAGGCCGGCGGTACGGCCGTCGCCGAAGCCCTCTTTGGCCTGACCAACCCCGGCGGCCGGTTGCCGGTGACGTTCTACCGTTCGACCCGCGACCTGCCCGCATTTGATAATTACGACATGGAAAACCGCACCTACCGGTATTTTAAGGGCGATCCGCTCTATCCGTTCGGTTATGGATTGAGCTACACGACCTTCGCTTACCGCAATCTGGAAATCACGCCGGCGGAAGTAAAATCCGGCGAGTCCGTTTCCGTTCAGGTCGAGGTTGAGAATACCGGGACCATCGCGGGTGACGAGGTCGTCCAGTTGTACCTGACGGATGTGGAAGCCACACAGCCCATTCCCCGGATCCAACTCCAAGGATTTGCACGCCTGCGCCTGGCCCCCGGTGAGAAACAAACCGTTTCCTTCACACTCACGCCGGCCCAGATGTCGTTCGCCGGCGAGGACGGGCAATGGATCCTCGAGCCGGGCGAGTTCCGGGTGTGGGTCGGCGGCGGACAGCCCGGCTTCCAGCCCGCCAACGGCTTGGCGGGCGGGTTTGCAATCGCGGGTTAAGCGGCACCCGCTCGTGCGAACCGCGGTTTCCACCGCGCACAGATCGAGGTAGAGTGCATGCGCCTGCCGGCGGAGAGGAACATCCGATGGGATTCCTGCGAAAGATTTTCGGTCCCAGCAAAGAGGAGATCTGGTCCCAGCTTAGCCGCGAGATCGGGGCGGACTATCGAAGCGGCGGTTTCTTCCGGGAAGGCAAAGTCGTCCTCTCCCTCCGGGATTGGCAAATAACCCTCGATACCTATTCCGTCCCAATAACCACCGGTTCCTCGGAAACCGGCACAATCCAGACATACGCCACCTACACCCGGATCCGCGCGCCGTTCGTCAACCCCGACGGATTCTATTTCAACATCTACCGCAAGCACCTCTTCAGCGGAATCGCAAAACTACTCGGCACACAGGACATCGAAATCGGGGATCCGTATTTCGATGACGAATTCATCATCCAGTCCAATTCCACGGGCCTCGTGCACCGGCTGCTCTCCAACAGGGAAATCAAACAGCTGATCCAAATGCAGCCGGACGTCCATTTTGAAGTCAAGGACGACGAAGGCTGGTTCGGGGAGAGATTCCCGAAAGGGGTGGACGAGTTGTATTTCCAGACTGCGGGGGTGATCACCAATAAGGAACAATTGAAATCGCTTTTTAATCTCTTCGCCGCAGTTCTGGACCAATTGTGCCGGCTTGGATCCGGATACGAAAAGGACCCCGACGTGACGCTGGCGTGATTCCTCATGCCGGGCGATCCGAAGGGAGCGCCGGTGCGTATATACGTGATGAGATGAACGTTGTTCCCCCGGGGATCCTTTTCTGGAATCCATCGGCGGATTTCCGCCTGATGGAAACACAATCAAACGAATGAGGTAAAGACAAAATGGGCATCTTGCGGCAAATATTCGGCCCCAGCAAAGAAGAGATTTGGTCCCAACTCAGCCGGGAGATCGGGGCGGAGTACCAGCCGGGCGGATTTTTCAAGGGGGCGGACCGGGTTGTTCTCACGCACCGCGAGTGGGAGATCACCCTGGATACGTACACCGTCTCCACCGGGAAATCTTCCACCACCTACACCCGGATCCGCGCGCCGTTCGTCAACCCGGACGGTTTCCGGTTTAACATCTACCGCAAGGGGGTCTTTAGCGGGATCGCCAAGCTGCTCGGTACGCAGGATCTCGAAATCGGCGATTCGTATTTCGACGACGAATTCA
>DAOUDU010000109.1:0-17483 GCA_034430775.1 Anaerolineales bacterium
AACCGCAACGGCAAATGGGAGATTCTCGCCATCCGGAAGTTGATCGAGGAAACCGCGGAGGATATCCGGATCGTGATTGACGGCATGCTGCGGCAGGAAACCATCGATAAGGAATGGATCGGCCTGATGGGCGTGTCGATGGGCGCCTTTGCCAGCCTCAAGGCGGCGGTGGGTGATCCGCGGATTCGGGCGGTTATTTCGAACATCGAATCCCCCTATTGGGATGATGTGTTTGCGGGGTCGGTCGAGGCGGATGACCCGGATCGGCGGCGGCTCCTTGCTGATTTTTCCGCCAGCCGGCACCCAGCCGCCTTCCCGGATCTCTTTTTCCCGAAAGCGGTGCTTTTCCAGATCGGGGAGTTGGATCCGCACTTGGATCCGGGCCGGGTGAGAGAATTCGCCCGCCGCTTGGGCAAAGTCTATCCGGACATGCCGGAGAGGTTGCAGTGCCTGGCGTTTCCGGGAATTGCCCACGAGGTCACGCCGGCCATGTGGGAAAATTCGCTGGGGTGGTTCGAACGATTCCTATAGCAAGGTATTTACGATATCGATGAGGGTGACAATCGCCCGCTCGAAATTTGATTGTCCAACCGCCGCCGTCCGTGGTATTCTCCCGGCATGCGATTCTCCTCCCGCATCCAGAACGAACTTGCGCCGAATGCGTATTACCGCGCCGTGGAACACATGCGCGCGAAAAATTCAGCGATCTGGGACCTGTCGATTTCGAACCCCACTCTGGCCGGGTTGGAGTATCCGCTGGAGGAGATCCGCGAGGCGCTGGCGGAGGGCGCCAAGCACTTCTACCAGCCGGACCCGCGCGGTTTGATGGCCGCCCGCAGCGCCGTGTCTGGGTATTACCATGAACGGGGGATCACTCTCTCCCCCGATTCGATCGTCCTGACATCCGGAACGAGCGAAGCCTACGGTTTCCTTTTCAAACTATTGTGCACGCCGGGGAAATCCATTTTGTACCCCAAACCCAGCTATCCGCTGGTTCCTTTGATAGCCGAATTGGAAGGGGTGACGGCGAAACCCTACCCGCTGACGGGTGAAAACTGGCGCTGGGATCTGACGTCGCTGTTCGAAGCGCTGACCCCCGGCGCGCGCGCGGTGGTCGCCGTCTCGCCCAACAATCCCACCGGAAGCATGTTGACCGACGAAGCCTTGCGCGAGGTGAGCGGGTTTTGCGCCGCGCACCGGCTCGCGCTGATTGTGGACGAGGTGTTTCTCGATTACCCCTCGCCGCAGCGCGCCGAAAGCGTCGTTTCCACGGCGGGCAACCCGGATACGCTGACCTTCACCCTCGGCGGCCTTTCCAAGGCCTGCGGTCTGCCGCAGATGAAGCTGTCCTGGATCGCCGTCGGCGGTCCGGAACGCGACACGCGGGAAGCGCTGGCCCGGCTGGAGTTCATCGCCGATGCGTTCCTGTCGGTCGGCACGCCGGTTCAGCAGGCCGCTTCCGGCCTCTTGGCGCTCGGCGCGCGGGTCCGGGAGCAGATCCGCCGGCGGGTGGACCGGAACGAAGCGGCCTTGAAGGCAACTCTGGGCGGCGTTCCGGGCGTGACGGTTTTCCCGCGCGACGGCGGATGGTATTCGGTCGTGGAATTGCCGGCCGGAATAGATGATGAGGCGTTCGCGCTGCGGGCGCTGGAGGAACAGAGCGTCATCCTTCAGCCGGGGTACATGTTCGACATGGAAGATGCGCAGGCGGCGGTGGTCAGCCTTTTACCGCCGCCCGAGGTATTCGCGGAAGGAATTTCCCGGATAGCCGAACTCCTGCGCGAACCCAGTGAATCATAAACGGATTAACAAAACCCCCGCTGCCTTGCGGTAATCAGGAAATCCCCGGTCGTGAAGGAGGCGCGGCACAGTTAACGGGGTGAATTGTGGAATCGAAAAGCGATGGATTAAAGACAAAACGGACGGCCCATGAGCCGTCCGTTTTAACCTAACTACTTGACAGGTTTCATTCCAATTGAGATATCCGCTGCGCCAGCAGATCGAATCCCCCCTGCCAAAATTCGGCCCGCTCGATGCGGATGCCCGCGCGTTTCAGGATCGCGGCCGGGCTGGCAGACCCGCCGGCGGAGAGGATGCGCGTGAACCGCGGGAGGAAGGCGGCGCCCTCCGCCTGGTACTGGCGGAACAGCGCCAGGACAAGCAGCTGACCGAACGCGTAGGCATAGACGTAAAACGGCATTTCATAAAAATGCGGGATGGCCGCCCACTCCCACCGGAACTCTTCCGTCAGCTCGACCGAGCCGCCGAATTGCGCCTGCAGGTTCTCCCAATACGTGGCGCACAGATCCTCGACCGAGGCCCCGCGGCCGACGGCGTCATGCGCCTCGACTTCGAACAGCGCGAAGAACGCCTGGCGCATGATCGTGGCGTATGCGTCATCGACTTGGCGGAAGAGCAGATCGCGGCGGACAGCGCCATCGGTCTCTTCTTTTAACAAACTCTCCACCAGCAGCATTTCCGCAAACGTGGACGCCGTCTCGGCCAGCGGCAGGCTGGCGTCGTAGGTGAAGAGCGGCAGGTCTTCGGCCAGCAGGGCGTGCACGGCGTGCCCCAGTTCATGGGCCAGCGTCGCCAGGTCGTAGGCGCGGCCCTGAAAGTTGGTGAGCACCCACGGCGTAAGCGAGGGCAGCACGCTCATACAGAAGGCGCCGTCGCGCTTGCCGGGACGGACCTCGGCATCCAGCCGCTGATCGGCCAGGACCCTTTCGGCAAGGGAGGCGAAGGCGGGATCGAACGCTTCGAAACTTCTCCGCACCAGGTCCCATGCCCGGCCGAAGCTGTATTGTTTCTCCGACGACGCGATGGGGGCGTAGATGTCGTAGCGGCGCAGTTTGGAGAGGCCCAGCTTTCGCGCCTTGAGTTCGAAGTATTTTTGAAACACCGGCGCGTTCGAGCGGCATACTTCCAAAAGCAGGTGAACCACCTTGTCCGGAAGATCGTTGGCGAGGTTGCGCACCGCGACCGGGGAGGCAAATTTCCGCAGGCGAACGTTCTCAGTTCGCCAATCGCGGATGAGCGCGGAATAGATCTGCCCCAGGATCGGTCCCTCGCGGCTGTACACGCTGTACAACGAGCGGTAGGACGCTTCGCGCATCGCGGCATGCGGAGAGCGGGTGTAGACGGTGAGTTCGGCCCGGCTGAACTGCTTCCGCACGCCGTCGATCTCCAGATCGAACACATACCGGTTGGTGATCGCCTGGTAAAGGGTGGAAAGCGCGCGCGCCCCGGTGGCGTTCTTAAGATTGATCACCTTCTCTTCCGGTTCGGAAAGCGTATGCGGCGCCATGCGGCGGATCTGCTCGAGGTAATAGCGGTAAGGCCCGGAGAGAGCCAGCAGCCGGCGGGCCGGCGCGGCGGGAAGCGCCTTCCACCAGGTGGAGAAGAACAACAACCGGTTTTCGATCTCCGCCATATGCTGTTCGGTATTGGCCAGCTTTGTCTGCGCGGCCGGATTTTGGGTATCCTCGCAGAAATGCAATTCAGCGTACGCCGCCAGCCGCCGGGCCAGGGAGCGGATCTCTTCGAGTTGGCGGATCAGCTTAAGGAACGCCGCCGCGGAGATTCTGGGGGAAAGCAGGCGGCGGCTTTTTTCCGCCTTGGCGACTTTCCGATCCAACCCGCCGAGTGCTTTCTTGAATTCGGGGCCGTCGGGGGACGGGAAAAGAATATCCAGGGACCAGCGGGTAGGTTTGTCAATTGTCATTTGATACCTCGCGGAAAAAATTGATGTCATTGAAAAAATCATCCTGCCCCCCTGTTGTCCCCCCATTCCTTCGGAATGGGGGGACGTGCTCTTGGGGGGAGAGATTGGCTGATGAAGAATACAGTCTCGGTATGGGCTTCGGTGGCAAGCGCGCAGCCCTACCCCGGCCCGCCCGGAGGGCTTTCCGGGGCGGGCGCGACCGACTTTTCTTTTTCGCGCAACTCTTCACGCAGTTGGTCGATGGGGACGCGTTTCCCGGTCCGGCGGTCGAGCGCCAGCCATTGATCCCAACCGTTGCAGGGCCCGCCCCGCAGGATCCGCGCCAGCTGGTGGATCGAGCCGCGCTGGCCTTTCCAGGAGAGCGAGCCGTCGGCGCATACGCGCGCCTTCGGGCCGCCGCGCGAATTATAGACGAGTGTATCGCCGGCGGATATCAAGCCGGCTTCCAGCAGGCGCCCGAAAGGGATCCGTTCGCGCTTGCGCGGATCGGGAGTGGACAGGTATTCCTTGCCGATTTTTGATTCGGGAACCGCGTCCATGCGCCGCTGGGCGGCGGCAACATAGACGGGATCCCGTTCGATCCCGATCCAGTGCCGGCCAAGGCGCTTCGCGACTGCGCCGGTTGTCCCGGAGCCGAAGAACGGATCCAACACAAGGGCGCCGGGATCGGTGCTGGAAAGGATCACGCGGTAGAGCAGCGCCTCCGGTTTCTGGGTGGAGTGGACTTTTTCACCGCCCTCGCGCAGCCGTTCCCGGCCGGAACATACCGGGAGGGTCCAGTCCGACCGCATTTGCAGGTCTTCGTTAAGCGCTTTCATCGCATGGTGATGAAAGGTATAGCGCGCGCCCCGCTCGCGGGCCGCCCACAGCAGGGTTTCATGCGCGTTGGTGAACCGCACACCGCGGAAGTTCGGCATCGGGTTGGATTTGATCCATACGATCTCGTTAAGGATCCAATAGCCCAAATCCTGCAGGATGGCGCCGACGCGGTGAATGTTGTGATAGGTACCGATCACCCACAGGCTGCCGGACGGCTTGAGCAGGGGGCGGCAGGCGGAAAGCCATTCGCGGGTGAAGCCATCGTATTCCTCGAATGAGGAAAACCGGTCCCAGCCGTCGTCGACCGCATCCACCCGCGAACTGTCGGGGCGGTAGAGTTCCTGCCGCAACTGGAGGTTGTACGGCGGATCGGCGAAGATCAAATCGGCGGATTCGCCCGGCAGCTGCGGAAGAATCTCGCGGCAATCGCCAAGCAGAATCTTGTCATGTTGTATTTCCATGCGCTATTTTGGATTTCCATGGCGTATTCTACCCGAATTGGAAATAAAGCCGGGATCGGGTTGCCGGTCCGTCTACCGGCGGATTTGACCGTGCGGTAAAATACTCCTCCGCGGATCAGACCATGGCAAGAATAAACCCGACCATGGACCGCAGACTGCAGACCATGGAAAGAACTAAACCGATGGGTCTGGAGCGGTAGACTAGATATCCACGGCATCATGGAACCGGCCATGATCCATCGTCCAAGATCCATGATCAACCGACAATCTTGAAGGAAAGAAACAGACAGGAAGGAAGATCTACGTTGACGAAAAAGAATATATCCCCCGAACTTGAGGCTCTCTCCATCAATACCGTGCGCTTCCTGGCGGTCGATATGGTCGAGGCCGCGAAATCCGGCCATCCCGGGCTGCCCATGGGCGCCGCGGCGATGGCGTATACCCTTTGGACCCAGGTCCTTCGGCACAATCCCGCCGATCCCAAATGGTTCGACCGCGACCGGTTTGTGCTTTCCGCCGGGCACGGTTCGGCGCTGCTGTATGCGCTGCTTCACCTTACCGGATATGACCTGCCGCTGGAAGAGATCAAGCGCTTCCGCCAATGGGAAAGCCGTACGCCGGGGCATCCGGAGACGGAAATTACGCCCGGCGTGGAAGCCACCACCGGCCCGCTGGGGCAGGGAATTTCGAACGCAGTGGGGATGGCGATTGCAGAAGCCCACCTGGCGGCCCGCTTCAACCGCCCCGGCTTCACCCTGATCCGGCACCACACCTACGTGATCGCGAGTGACGGCGACCTGATGGAAGGGGTAGCGTCGGAGGCCTGTTCGCTCGCCGGGCACCTCGGGTTGGGCCGTCTTATCGTCCTGTACGACGATAATACAATCACGCTCTCCGGATCGACCGCGCTGTGTTTTTCGGAAGATGTCTCCGCGCGCTTTGCCGCCTACGGCTGGAACGTGCTGTCGGTTGCGGACGGCAACGACGTGGCCTCCATTGCCAAGGCGTTGGCGGATGCCCGCGGGCAGAACACGAAACCGACTCTAATCCGGGTACGGACACACATCGGGTATGGCGCGCCGAACAAACAGGATTCGAGCGAAAGCCACGGTTCGCCGCTTGGAGCAGAGGAACTGCGCGGCGCCAAGGAGACACTCGGCTGGCCGGTTGAGCCGATGTTCCATATCCCCGCCGAAGCGCTGCCCGTTTACCGCCGGGGCGCGGAGCAAGGCGCGCAGCTCGAAGCGGAATGGAAAGCCCTGCTGGAAAAATATTCGAAGCAGTTCCCGGAGCCGGCCGCGGAGCTCCGCCGCCGGATTGCCGGCGAACTGCCGAAGGGCTGGGAGGAGAAGATACCGGCCTTTGCCCCCGCCGATGGCGACATTGCCACGCGCAAGGCATCGGAGAAGATCCTGCAGCAGTTGGCCGACGTGATCCCCGAGCTCTTCGGCGGGTCGGCGGATCTTAATCCTTCGACCTTCACCTGGATGAAAAAGCACGGCAATTTTGAAAAAGGCGAAGCCCCCAAGGAGAAAGTCGAAGGCGCGGTCGAGGGCGGCTGGAATTATGGCGGGCGGAATTTGCATTTCGGCGTGCGTGAACACGCAATGGGTTCGATCTGCAACGGCCTGGCTTACCACGGCGGATTCATCCCCTTCGGATCGACCTTCATGGTGTTCTACGATTACATGCGCCCGGCGGTACGGATCAGCGCGATCTCGGGCCTGCACACACTTTGGATCTATACTCACGACAGCATCTGGCTCGGGGAAGACGGGCCCACCCATCAGCCGATCGAACACCTGGCGGCTATGCGGGCGACCCCCAACCTCGTGGTCCTGCGGCCGGCCGATGCGGCCGAAACCGCCGAGGCCTGGAAGGTGGCGCTGAAGCGCATGCACGGGCCGACCGTGCTGGCCCTCACCCGGCAGAAACTTCCCATCCTCGACCGCCAGGAAACGCAAAGCGCGCAGGGAACGGCGAAGGGCGCCTACGTGCTTTGGGAATCCAAGGCCGGTTCGCCGGCGCTGATCCTGATGGCGTCCGGCTCTGAAGTGCATCCGGTTCTTGCGGCAGCCAAAAAATTGGATCAGGAGGGCATTCCAGCAAGGGTGGTATCCTTCCCGTCGTGGGAGCTGTTCACCGCGCAGGATGCCGCCTACCGTGAATCCGTCCTGCCCGCCGCGTGCCCGGCGCGCCTTGCGGTTGAAGCGGGCGTGTCCCAGGGATGGGAGAAGTGGGCCGGTGCGGGGGGAGAGATCCTCTCGATCGACCGCTTTGGCGCATCGGCGCCGATGGCTGTGCTCCAGGAAAAATTCGGCTTCACCGCGGAGGCTGTTTTCCGGCGGGCGAAGGATTTGCTGAACCGATAAAAATCGGCGGGGTGAGAGCCGCCTAAAAGTTTAGGAGGAACACGTCATGCCAATCCGATTGGGAATCCCGGAACTTCTGATCGTCCTGCTCATCGTGGTGCTCATCTTCGGTGTGGGGCGGATAAAGGACATCGGCACCGCCATCCGCGAATTCCGCAAGGCTCTAAAAGACGATGACGAGGTAAAGGACAAGCCGAAGACGGAAGAAGAAGAAAAAAAGTCCTGAGCACGGGTTTTTCCAGAACGGTTAGCACACACAGACAACGACAAGAGAGTCCGTAGAAAACGCATCGACCGGAGCGGCCGATGCGTTGTTTAATGAGCGTGCCGGGTCAAACCGGTCCGGGCGAATATCCGCGCCGCTTCCCGATCAGCCGCCTGCAATTCTCTTGAGCGCAATCCCCACCCCGTGCGCCGCATCTGCCGCAAGGCTTCCGGCCACAGGCTTTTCCCGCCCGCAGATCAGCGGATTTTTTATCCTGGGCTATGAGTACACCGGGCGGAGAGGTAAAGGCTAAGGACAGGATTAACGGGATGGAGAAAGGATTGCGAATTTCTCTTCCCTCCCTTGCTCTTCTATCCCTCTCCCGGCTTACCCCTGCTTCGCGGGGCGGGCGCTGGGAGAGGGATAACGAAAACCCGTTTTTCTTACGGATTTGAGTAAGGGTGAAGGGGTGTTAATTCGCGAAGCGGATGTTGAGGATATCCCCGTCCTTGACCGGATACTCCTTGCCTTCCAGCCGCAGTTTGCCCTTGGCCTTCGCTTCGGCCAAGCCGCCGAGGGCGGTGAGTTCGTCGTACTGCACCACCTCGGCACGGATGAATCCCTTCTGCAGGTCGGTATGCACGACGCCGGCGGCTTCCGGCGCCAACGCGCCGCGCCGGACAGTCCAGGCGCGCACCTCATCCTCGCCCACGGTGAAGAAGGATTGCAGTCCAAGCAGATCGTAGGAAAGGCGGATAACGCGGTTCAACCCCGGCTCGTCGATGCCAAACTCCTTAAGGAAGGCGGCCATCTCTTCCGGAGGCATCTGCGCGATCTCCATCTCGAGTTTTCCTTGGATGCCGGCGGTGGCGCACCGGCGGCCGGGCGCGGACGGAACGGGTTCCTTCTGCCCCTCGCCGAGGTTCCAAAGAATCAGCATCGGCTTCTGGGTCAGGAGACCCATCCCCGAAAGCGCGCGTTCCTCGTCGGGCGTGAGTTCCAATTCCCGAAGCGGTTTGTCTTCCTGCAGGTGGGCCTGAAGTTTTTTGAATAATTCCACTTCCTTCTGGGCCAGGGCTTTATCCTTTACGCCCCCTTTGCGCAGTTCATCCTCCAGCCGCTCGAGTTTGCGCTCGACGGTGATCATGTCGTTGATCAGAAGCTCCGAGTTCATCGTCTCGGCATCGCGCGCCGGATCGACGCTCCCGAGCGGATGCGGCACCGCCTCGTCCGTAAACGCGCGCACCACGCTCAGCAGCCCGTCCATCTGGCGCAATTCGCCAAGCAAAGGGCCCTTAAGCTCACCGCGCGCGCTCGGGTTGCTTTCGATCCCGGCAACGTCGGCGTAGGTTACCTGGGCGTAGATCGTTTTGCGCGGATTGAACATCGCGGAGAGTTTATCCACGCGCGGATCCGGCACCATCACGACCGCGGTGTGCACCTCGAACCGCCCGCCGCCGATCATCGAACCGGTCGGGGCATGATTGCGGGTGAGTGCGTTGAACACGGTGGTTTTACCGGATTGGGGAAGGCCGATGATGCCAAGGCGCATAATATTTTCCTGTTGGTGAGAGGCTGATGGGGATTATAGCATGATGAGGAGAAGTATTATTTCGAGATTGGCAAAGAATCTCACCGCGAAGACGCAAAGGACGCAAAGAAAATTTTTAAAATAGTGATTTCCTGTGCAATCCGGTTTTTATCCGCGTCATCCGTGGACCAAATATTTTTCCTCGCCGAAAATGCGCAGCACCTGCCCGAAATAGACTTGGTGATAATCGCCGCCGGAGTAGTTGCCGTCGATGGCGGCATCCTGGAAGCCCGAGGGATCGATCTTGCCGACGTAGATCTTCCGGCATTCGAAAACGAGCTCGGCTTCCGCAAAGGCGGGCGAGGAGACGAACTGCGAGGCAACGGGTGTCAGCCCGGCGGCCGCGATCTTGTCGCCGTCGCGGCCGGATCTGCTGCCGAGGATGTTCAGCGCCTTGCGGTACTGCTCGGGGAACGCGCAAAGGGTGAAGTTATCGAAGGCCTCGGTGAAACCATAGGTAAAGCGGGTCGGGCGGACGACCGCTTGCGCAAACGGCCGGTTCCACATAATCCCGAGAGATCCCCAACTGACCGTCATGGCGTTAAATTTTTGCGCGGAAAAATCACCCGCGGTCAGTGCGAACCAGCCCTTATCCCACTGGTGGAAGGGGTGCAGCGCGAGATCCATAGGGGCGATTTCGATCTTAGGCATGGCGATTCTCCTCTCGAATGGAGACCTTAAGGGTCTAGGAATTCAATCCCAGCCGGGTGAACCTTTCCGCAACGTCCTGCGCGAAGCGGTGGATGTATCCGTGGATGTATTCGGCGATGTCTAGCTGCGGATCCGCCACCAGCGGAGTCAGGTCCATGGCGAAGATGATTCCGGTGGCGGTATCAACGCCGTGCGAGGCGAAGTAAGTGGCGTGTGCCCGTCGGCGGCCCATGCTTGCCAGGTCGTAGCGCTTGCCGCCGGTAATCTGCGAATCGTACACGCCGAGCAGCGCCGCCTGCAGGTTTTCCTGGGCGGAGACGTCGAACCCGACTTTGTCGTTGTCGGCCATCCAATCCAGGTCCCGCCAGACTTCGCAGCCGAAAACCTTTTGCGGGCGGCCGGCGGCCGGCAGCGCGCGGGCGGCGGCGATCGTCTTGAGCGCGACTCCGACGTGCGTATCGTGCTTGTCGGCGAGATTGTGGGTGTACAGGATTTGCGGCTTGCAAACCCGGAGCAGGGCGGCGATATCCTCAACAGCTTTTTGATCGGACCCGTCCTTGATATGCGAACTGGGGTGATCGAACAGCGCCAGCGCCGCATATTCCCCGACCACGGCCGCCTTCTTCTGTTCCTTGCGGCGGACGGTCCACATCTCTTCATCGGTGTATTTCTCGTACAGGCCCGCGCGCGGGGATCCCCGTCCGTCGGTGACCACAGCGCCGACAAACCATTTCTCCCGGCTTTGGAAGCATTCGAGGATGGGCGAGGCGGCCATTATTTCGAGATCATCCTGGTGGGCGGCAACGGCCAGATGGGTGGTGCGCCCGAGCGCGGCGGGAAGCGTGATGCCGTCCGGGATGAAAAGTTCCGAATCGGGTTGGTGAAATTTCAAGCGGCCTCCTTGGGATCGAGGGAGGGCAGGCTGGCGGCCGCGATCGATTGGCCGACGCGCCGGCTTTTCTCGTCCGGCAGTTGGATGTGCACTTTGGCATGCTCCGGGAACTCGGAGGCGAGCACCTTTTGTGCGCCTTCGAGAAGCAGCGAGCCGCCGCGGCCCGAGGTGCAGCGGCCGAGGATCAGCACGTGACGCAGGGGATAGAAATCCGCGTAATGGGCGATGCCGTACCCGAGGAAGATGCCCATGCTCTCCCAGATGCGGAGCGCGCCGGGATCCCCCGCTTCCAGTTTTTCCTGAACGAACCTCAGTTTATCCGCGTCGGTCAGATCCGGCGGAATGGTAATCCCGGCTTTGGACGCCAGGCGGAAGACACACTGTTGCGAAAAATACTGCGAGCCGACCCCGCTATCGCCCGACCATTCGTCGCGCGCGGCGCCCTCGCGGTAATCCACCGGCGCGAAGGCCAGTTCGTTGAGCCAGCCCATGATGTTGCCGTTTTCATCGACGTATCCGGTGGCCTCGCTCGACCCAAGGGCGATCCCGAGGATCGCATACTCGCCGAGCGACATCGCGCCGGCGAGTGCGGTTACGTCGCCGTCATTGATCACCTCAAGTGGTACCTTAAGCTCATCGCGGATGCGCTGGAACAGGCTGCGGACATCCCCGAAGCGTTCGGGCGGCACCGCGCGGAAGAGCGAGGCGATCATCGGCCGGTTGTCGATGTAGATCCCGGCCGAGCTGCCGCCGATGGCATCCACATGCGGAAGCTTGGCGGCGGCCGTCTCGATCGCCTTGCGGATCTCGCGATAATGATATTCCGGGTCGGCGTGTTTGCGCGGCTCCCAGACCACTTCCTCGCTGTAGACGGGATTCCCATCGACAACCGCCGAGGCTTTGCGGTCCGAGGCGCCGAGGTCGAACCCGATCCGGCACCCGTCGAGGTGCCGGCCGAGCGGCTTCCCGGTTTCGAGCGCGGGAGGCACATCCTCCGGCCGGCACGGCAGAACGGTGAATTCTTTTTCGTATACATCGCGGCCCATGAAGAAATAATCGAAGCGCCGCTCGCCTTCGGGAGAATACGTCCGGCGAATGAACTCGCCGATTGCGCGCGGTCCGCCCACGGAAATCTTCCAGCCGCCTTTTTGCCAAAGCAGAAATTTCAGAAGCCGTTCAACGTAGCGATCGTTCTCCGCCGCCAGCGGATGGCTTTCCGAAAGGACACGGGTTTCGTACCGAAGCGCCCGGCCGTGTTCGCGCTCCACGCCCAGGATCAGCGGAACGCCGTTGGATTGCGCCTGTTCGCGGAACGCGCGGTTGTACAGCGCGGCGGGAATGAACTCTTCTTCCAGGGGAGGGAGATGGAGGGGTTTTATGGAAGTACGGAGGTCGCTGCCCACGGAGACGTCCTTTCCATAAGAACGAATGGTTCTCCCCCGATGCCGGATAGGCAGAAAAATTATAGCATGCTTGAATCTTCCACATTCCTTGTTGTGAGTGATTCTCCGCATGAATTAAGGGTGAACAATCTCCTTTCCTCTGAGCCGCGATAATTCTATTACGCAAAGTAAAAAAGTGGACGCTAACATCGAGTAAAATACTCCTGGACGGAAAATACTATGAAAATAGATTTTATCCCCCCAAATTCCGAAAAAGTTACTGGATGTTCTTCGACACACCCGGCATCAGAGAATGGAAGCGCTTCCATCCGATGGGCGAAGAGACTTGGCGCCGGAGGGAGCCTCCTTCTCGCGGCGGCGGTCATCCTGTCCACCGCCGGGTGTGGAAATCTCGAGTTCGAGACGGCGCCCGCCTCCACACGCGAAACGGCCACAACCAGCGAAGCGCAAACCCCTGAACGTTCCGAGGGCCCCATGGACACTCCTTACCGGCTCGTCGGATATTACGCTTCCTGGAACGTCTACAACCGCGGCGTATTCCTTTCCCAGATCCAGGGGGAAAAACTCACCCACCTCAACTATGCCTTCTCCAATATCAGCCCCGAGGGCGAATGCGTGAACGGGGATATCGATGCGGATACGATCCGGTTCTTCGGCGGAAACAAGAGCGTGAGCGCTCAGACCGATCCGGTCGAAGGCCTGCGCGGGAACTTCCGTCAACTGGTCCTGTTAAAGGAAAAGTACCCCGCCTTGAAGGTGCTTATCTCCGTCGGCGGCTGGACGTGGTCCGAGCATTTTTCGGATGTGGCGCTTTCGGATACTTCCCGGATGCGGTTCGTTAAATCCTGCCTGGACCTCTACCTGGTCCGGTATGGGGATGCTTTCGACGGGGTGGATTTGGATTGGGAGTACCCAGTGGCTGGAGGAATGTACCCCGGGCGCCCCGAAGACGGGGAGAACTACACGCTGCTCGCTCAGGAATTCCGGAGCCAGATGAACACGCTGCGGGAAACGACCGGCAAGGAGTACCTCCTGACCATCGCCGGCCCCGCCGCGCCGGATACGATCCGTCATTTCAACCTGGACGCGATCCAGAGCTCTCTGGATTGGATAAACGTGATGGCATATGATTTCCACGTCGCCGCCGAGCCGACGACCGGCCTGCTTTCACCGCTTTACGGATCACCGCGGGATCCGGATACGACATCCAGGGAATCCTTCAACGGCGACGCCGCCGTCCGGGAGTACCTCGCGGCCGGGGTTCCGGCGGATAAGATCGTTCTGGGCATTCCGTTCTACGGCCGCTCCTGGCGGGGCGCCGGCGGCAACGGTCTCTTTCAAAGCGCGGAAGGCCCGGCGATGGGGCAGGACGAGCCGGGCTTCATGAGCTACACGGAAATCGCGCAGGGCCCGCTGAAGACCTTCCAGCGCTATTGGGAGGAGGATGCGAAGGTTCCCTGGCTGCACGAAACGGAAAGCGGCGTGTTTATTTCCTATGAGGATGCCGAGTCGATCGAATGGAAGGTGCGCTACATCCGAGAAAAAGGACTGGGCGGGGCGATGGTTTGGGAATTGGGATTGGACGGGGGAATGCTGCTGGGGCCGCTCGGAGACGGGCTGTTATCGGAATAGAGAATTTCACGCCGGTTTTCGCGGGTTTATTTTCCGTGGAATCCGTGAATACTTCGAAATCTACGTATCCGGCGGGTAATGTCGAGTGGTATTACCGAGGATTGATGAATGCAATTGCCATCACGGTCGTTAAGCTTTTTGATTCGGTTTCTGGTCTTTATCACCGGCGTCGCCATGCTTTTCTCCTGCGGTCCCGCGAATCCAACCGGCGATGATACACCGATCCCGCCGGTCACGCCCAGCGTCACACCGGAGGCTCCTCCGACGATGAACTACTTAATCCCCAAACCCCAATTCGTACAGCCCGAACCCGGCGGTTTCTCGTTGACCGCCGCATCGGGGATCCATGTTCAATCCGGCAACGAGGAAATTGCCGCCATCGGCCGATACCTGGCGGAAAAGTTGAAACCCGCAACCGGGTTCGACCTGGCGGTACTGCCGGCCGGCGGCGCTCCCGGCACGGGGAACATTTACATCACCACGGAAGGCGGCGACCCGGCGCTCGGCGAGGAGGGATACACCCTGGCCGTCACGCCGGATCTGATCGCGCTGGTGGCCTACATGCCCGCCGGATTGTTCCGTGGAATCCAGACGCTGCGCCAGCTGCTGCCGGCTCCGATCGAACAATCCACCGTCCAGCCCGGGCCGTGGGTTGTTCCGGCAGGTGTGATCCGGGATCAACCGCGCTTCTCATGGCGCGGGGCGATGCTGGATGTGGCGCGCCATTTCTTCGGCGTTGCGGATGTTAAAGCCTTCCTCGACGAGATGGCCTACTACAAACTCAACCGGTTTCACCTGCACCTTTCGGACGATCAGGGCTGGCGCATCGAAATCAAATCCTGGCCGAACCTCACGGCCGTCGGCGGGGCGACGTCGGTCGGCGGCGATCCGGGCGGCTTTTATACGCAGGAACAGTATGCCGAGATCGTTGCCTACGCCCAGAGCCGGTACATCACGGTCATCCCGGAAATCGAAATGCCGGGCCATACCAATGCCGCGCTGGCTTCCTATGCGGAACTCAACTGCGACGATGTGGCGCGGCCTCCACACACCGAGCTCGAGGTCGGCTTCAGCACGCTGTGTGTGGAGAAAGATATCACCTATCAATTCGTCGACGATGTGATCCGCGAGGTGGCGGCGATCACGCCGGGCCCCTACCTGCACATCGGCGGGGATGAAGTTCAGACGCTCGGTGCCGAAGAGTACAACGCCTTCGTGCAGAAGGCGCAATCGACCGTTAACAAATATGGCAAGCGCATGATCGGTTGGGACGAGATCGGCAGGATCGATCTGCTGCCGTTGACGATCGTCCAATATTGGAACGGCCCGCTGGCGGTTGAGGCGGCGCATAAAGGCGCCAAGATGATCATGTCCCCAGCCTCTCGAGCCTACCTCGACCAGAAGTACAATCCGTCAACCGAACTGGGGTTGTACTGGGCGGGATACGTCGAGGTGCAGGAATCCTATTCCTGGGATCCGGCGACCCAATTGGACGGGGTAAGCGAAGGACAGATCCTCGGCGTGGAAGCCCCGCTTTGGACGGAGACGATCCGCACCCGGGCGGAAATCGAATACATGGTTTTCCCGAGGCTGATCGGCATAGCCGAGATCGGCTGGTCGAATGCCGCCGGACGCGAATGGAGCGAATACCGGATCCGGCTGGCCGAGCATGGACCGCGGCTTGCCGCGTGGAATCTCAACTATTACCGATCCCCGCAGGTTCCGTGGAAATGAAAACCCCCGGCGCATATCAGCCGGAGGGGCAGACTCCGCCCGGAACGATCCGCCTACTGGAGGAGAATTCGCTGAACGCCTGGCCGGCGTTCGAAACGTCGTTGTACGACGGCTGGGTGATCCGCTTCGCGGACGGATTCTCGCGGCGTTCGAATTCAATCGTCCCCCTATACCCATCATGCCTGAACATCATGGAAAAGATACGGTTGTGCGAGGCGATGTACCGCGCGCGCGGCCAGCGCACGGTTTTCAAACTTACGTCGGCGAGCGAGCCGCGGGAACTGGACCGGATCCTTTCCGGCGACGGCTACCGGCCGGAAGCCGAGACGGGAGTGTGGACGCTGTCTATCCGGAGCGCAATCGGCGCGCCGGGAGCGGATGTTGTGCTGCAGGAAGCGTTCAGCGATGAGTGGGTGTCCGCGCTTTGCATTCTGAATGCTTATGCCCCGCGCCATCATCCGGCCGTCCATGCGCTGACGCGGCTCATCCACTCGCCGCGGATATTTGCCTCCGTCCGCCGCGAGGAAAAGATCGTCGGGTGTGGATTGGGCGTGGTCCGGCAGGGTTATTTGTCCATCTACGATATCGTGATCGAGGTAACTTTCCGGCGACAGGGATTGGGCAGACAAATTATGTCCAGTCTGCTGGAATGGGGACGGCGGCAATCGGCTGCCACAGCCTTCCTGCAGGTGATGGCCGACAATCCGGTGGCGATGGCGATGTATGAGGGGCTGGGATTCCGTGAGCAATACCGGTATGTGTACTGGGTAAAAGAATAGACCGAGGCGGTCTTTATGACCGCCTCGGTCCAGGGACCGCCTTGGTCTACAGACACTCCCCGTTATCGCACAAATTGTTCCCGTTCCGATCCACATATTTCCGGCAGCGGCCGGGGTAGGCGCATCCATTCGGGCAGAGAACGGTGCAGGCAACCGTCGGCTCAATGGCCGGGCTGGGAATCACCTGTGTCGGCGTCGGGGCAGCGGCCGATGAATCCCCGCCCGCCGGGATGGCGGTAACCGCCGCGGACGCCGCCGGTAGCGCGGGCTCCGTTTGCGCCTTGTCCGGCGGAGCGGATTGTGCCTGCGCCCCGAGGGGGTCGTCCAGCAATCCGTGGATGGTGAAAACGGATGCCGTACCCAACACCCCCGCGACTTTCAGAAAATCCCTGCGACCGACGGGTCTGACCGCATACGTCGCTGTGCCGGCGGCGGACCGGCCGAACACCGGCGTCCATGCGTACCGCCGACCGGCGGACACCACCCAGCGCCAATGGAGGATCAGTTTAAGGACCGTCAGCACCAGGGTGAAGATGGAAACCATCAGGTGGATGCGGGTCCAGGCGGCAAAATCATACAGCGGAAGGTCCAGCCAGGTGGAGATCAGCAGCCCGGTGATGAGGATCATAAGGAATCCCAACATCACTCCCAGATCGACCACATAACAGAGCCGAGCCTGGCCGGACGTGCGCGAGAAAAACCGGAGCGTAACGGTTTCAACCCACTTCCAATGCAGGATCAGGTGAAGGGCCGCGAGCGCGATCACGCCGATCCCCAGCCACTCGTGCAACCCAAGGCCGGTCAATTCCGGAAAAAATGCGGTCCAAAACAATCCGAAAAGCACCAGATCGATCCACCAGTTGAATTTATTCTTTTCCATTTGAGCATCCCTCTTCGAATAGTGCGCCTTTGCGAATTACTGTACCCGGAAGTTATGGAGTTTGGATGGAGACGGAATTTGGAATCCGCAAAGGGCCGTGCGGGGAGGGCGGACGCCCGCATGGTCCGGATGCGGAGACGGAGGAAGAGCGAGGCGTATTTTTTGAAACCGGCGGCCGGGGCGCCTTGGATTGACCGGATACGGCCGCTCGACTATACTCGGACAGGATTGCCGGAGTGGCGGAACTGGCAGACGCGCACGACTCAAAATCGTGTCCCGCTCGGCGGGATGAGGGTTCGATTCCCTCCTTCGGCACTGGATGGGAGTGCCTGTGATCCTT
>DAOUDU010000110.1:0-19469 GCA_034430775.1 Anaerolineales bacterium
CATATCCTTCACCTTGTCCACCGCCAGCTTGTCAAACGCCGTCTCCGTCTCGCGGGCAAGGAAGTGCGTGCCGGTTTCCCGTGCGGCGTCGTAATCGCTCATCCCGTCTCCGACCATCAGCACTTGCTGCGGGGAAAAGTTGTGACGCGCCATCACATCGCGCAGGATGTCCGCCTTCATCGGCGGGGTACCCCATAACTCCTCGAACCAATCCTCCATCTTGCGCGTGGCAACGACCAACTCCAGTTCCGCCTGGGGCGTTCCGGACCCGACGATCCGCAGAACCCTTCCGCGCAATCCGCGGAGCAGCGCCGCCGCCCCGGGCACCTGCGGACAGCGGAAGATCCGCTCGCGGGTGAGCCGCTCGAATTCGGCGCTCACCTTTTTCCGGACCGCGTCGGTATAGGGCAATCCCAGGATGTTGCGCTGAATGTGTTCGAATTTGACGTAGCGCGAAATACCGGCCTGGCCGACGTGATACTCGCGGATCGCCTGAAGTTTGTCCGGGTACTCCGCGTACAGTTCCAGGAAGGCCTCGGTTTTAATGTTGGCGGATTCAAGGATTACGCCGTCAAAATCGAAAACGATTGCGCGCAGGGATTCGATTCGCTTCAATGCGGGTTCCTCTCGAGGATCACGCGTCGCTTGGCGGGCGCGCGATCTACAATGTCTTCACATTCGGATAATGGGCCAGCCACCACTCCGAGAAGCCGGCATCCAGCAGGGTGTGGATATCCCTCCCGGTGACCCAGTTACGCAGAATCGGCGCCGAACGCTTGCCCATCCACCACCACGGGCTGGGCCCGTCGCGGCGCTGGACGCATTCCTTGCGGAAGGCCCACACGCCCTGATCGTAGTAGTACGCCGCCGGGTACGACTGCCGTTCGGTGGAAGCCTGGCGATTCGGGTCACCATACGGGCGCAACAAACCGTCGACGATTTCGAGCGAGCGTAGCGGATGATCATCGGCCGCCTGCCACACGCTCATCACCGAATCCAGGTCCGGACGCTCTGCAAGCATCCCCAACGCCTGATCGAGCAGTTCGCCATCGAGCATGACGGTGTTACCCAGCAGGAGGACAACGCTCTGCAGGTCCTTTTCGCGCGCATCGGCGTATTCCACGGCGTGTTTGATCACCTCGCCGTGATTGACATGATCGCCGCACAGTTCCTCCGGTCGGACAATGATCTCGCATCCGTTTTCCCGTCCGACCTGCATCACCTCGGGTGAATCGGTGGAGATGTAGGTCCGCTCGATCCGCTTGGCCTCACGGGCGGCCTGGATTGGGTAATACACCAACGGTTTTCCCGCCAGCATCATCACATTCTTATTCAGGATCGATTTGCTGCCGGCCCGGGCGGTGATAATCGCTGCATTCACAGGGTTCTCCTGCAGGGCTGTTCCCTGACCTTTTTCCGAATATTGTACTTGGTGAATTTTATCGCAAGCCGGGGTCTTTTTACGAACAGGGAGTCCGCTGCGCATCCTCGCCTAATCGTCCGCTGACAGACTTCGATCACGAACCACCCGCTGAGTGACCCGGGAGTGGTGTGAGCCCATTCCCGAACCCAGACCGCGCTTGGAGCACTCATCATTTCCGGAGCCCCACTTCTGCTTTGCGTTGGCGAGGTGTTTTCAACTTCAGGAGGATGTTCCCAATACTCCAAATACACGCCGTCGATCCGATCCATGCCCCGGCCCATCCGGGATATAACAGACGGCATATCCCTTATCCGTAACGTATGGAGATAGGCGCACACTCCGAGAGAGCTCAAATAATTTCATGGGCGGAAACGTCCTCACGAACGATCTTCTTCCCGGGCGATTTGTTCAAGCACTTGGAGGATTCCCTGCCCGAAGTCGACATACAAGTTTGAGGTGAGTTTTCTTCCGACACGCGGATGGAAATGGTAGGGAGTCATCCGGTAGTGCCCGTCGGGATTATCCGGCCGGGCATAATCGACCTGTATCTCGCTCCCGAGAATTTCCGAAAACATCGTAAAGAGGTCGCGCGCACGCATCGGGTAGTGGCCGGTGATGACCAAATGCTGGTTGGCGTATTCGGGGGCAAGGATATCGACGCTGAGGCGGGCGGCATCGGCCACGTGGATGTATTCCCGTGAATCTTCCGGCTCGCCGAAGTAGCGGACCTTCCCGGTCCGAGCGGCGTCGCGCAGGAGGCGGTACAGGCCGTTGCTTTCGTCGGCCCGCGGCCCGTACAGGCTGCCAAAGCGCAGGATCGTGTAATCCAATCCGTATCGGCGCTGATATTCCTCGATGTATGCCTCGCAAGCCTGCTTGCTGGCGCGGTAGAAGGAGCCCTCGCTGCTGTACACGTAGATGGTGCTGGAAAAGACAAAGCGCTTGACCTTGGCACGACGGGCGGCCTCGAGCACGTTGACCGTCCCCTCCACATTGGCCGTGACCGTTTCGCGCGGAAGCTCGCGGGCCTTATTGAGGTCCGAGAGCGCGGCGTAATGGTAGACGTAATCCGCCCCTTCGATCGTCCGGCACAGCAGATCGAAATCGGATAGCTCCCCCCTTACCTGCTTCTGATTTGGCTCGAGCGACGAGGCTGGCTTCCGGTCGAAGATCGTCACGCTCTGTCCGCGTCCGGCGAGTTCATCCGCCAGATGGCTGCCAAGGAATCCCGCCCCCCCGGTGACGACCGAGACCGTCATTTCGCATTTTCCTTCGTAAAGAAGTCGATCACTTTTTGCGCCGCTTCGACTTCCATGCCGATCCGGCATTCCAGCGCATACGATCCGATATGCGCGGTCAGCACGACATTCTCCAGTTCGGCCAGCGGGCCTTTATACGGTTCGCAGGCATATACATCCAGGTACGCTCCGGCCAGCCGGCCGTTTTTAAGCACCTCGAGCAGCGCGGCTTCATCGACCCAGCCGCCGCGCGCCGCGTTCACCAGGAGCGCGCCCGGTTTCATCATGGACAACTCCGCCGCGCCCAGCAGTGCGGTCTTGGTCGAGCCGGAAAGATTAAGAGAGATCACGTCCGCCTCTAATAGCGCTTCCTCGAGGTGAACGTAGCGGATAGCGTGCTGGCGCGCGAACGCCTCATCCCGCACCGGATCAACCGCGATAACGTTAACCGCGAACGGCTGCATCAGGCGCACCAGCGCCTTGCCGATCCGCCCCAGCCCGATAATGGCGACGGTTTTCCCGCGCAGCAGGCGGCCCATCGGTTTGACGAATTCGCCGCGCCGGACCGAGGCGTCCGATTGCGGGATCCGCCGCAGGAGCGCGAGCAAACCGCCGAGGGCGAGCTCGGCCACACCGTTGGTCGGTCCGCCGGGTGTGTTGAACACCGGGATGCCGCGTTCCTTGGCATACACCGGATCCACGTTATCCACCGCCGTCCCCACCCGGGAAATGACCTTCAGGCGGGGAAGCTGCGAAAGTACCTCGCGGTCGAGGACCTCGGTCCCGGCGATCACGCCGTCTACGTCCCTGAGTAATTCCACCGTCTCAGGCTTGGTCAGCTTGCGGCCGTGCGGGTTAAAAACCAATTCGAATCCTGCGGCGGTTAATGCCTCGACCGGTGCGCTGCTTTCTTTTCCATAGGAGGAAGTGGTGATGGCGATTTTAAGGCTCACGCGGGTCACTCCGTGGAAATCTGGCTGGCCCAGGATTGCTCGGCCCGGTACCATTCGACGAGTTTGTGCACGCCTTCTTCGAGTTTGGTCTGCGGTTCCCAATTCAGCAGTTTACGGGCCTTACCAATATCCGCCCAGGTGGCGGGCACGTCCGCCGGGTGGGCGGGCTTTTGTTCGATGATGGCCTTCTTGCCGGTGAATTCCTCGACCATCGCGATAATGTCGAGGATCTTCGCCGGGCGGTCGCCGCCCAGGTTGATCGTTTCGAACCCGAGCGGTTTTACCGCGGCGATCGTCCCGCGGGCGATATCGTCGACATAGGTAAAATCGCGTTCCTGGCTCCCGTCACCGAACAGGGTGATCGGCTTCCCCTCGGAGATGCGCTGCACGAAGCGGAACATGCTCATGTCGGGGCGGCCGGCCGGGCCGTACACCGTGAAGTAGCGCAGAACGGTGACATCCATCCCGTACAGGAAATGCCAGGTGTAGCACATCGCTTCGGCGGCCTTCTTCGAAGCGGCGTATGGGGAGAGTGGCTTGTCGGTTGAGGCATCCTCATGGAATGGGCGTGGATTTTCCGCGCCGTAAAGGCTGGAGGTGGAAGCAAGAACGAATTTCTTCACCCCGCCCAGGCGCGCCAATTCGAGGAGATTCAGCGTTCCGGAAACGTTGGTTTCAAAATAGACGTAGGGGTTTTCGGTGCTTTGCCGGACCCCGGCACGAGCCGCCAGATTAATGACCGCATCGAAAGCATTGCCATCATGCTTGTTCCACAGCGTTTCGATCACCACCCGGTCGGACAGATCACCGCGCGAAAAGGCGAACCCGGCGGCGGCCTGCAGCTTTTGCAGCCGCCATTGCTTCAGGCGTATGTCATAGGCGTTGTTCAGGCTGTCGATGCCGACGACCTGATGGCCCTGTCCCAAAAGCTGAGTGCATACCTGCGCGCCAATGAAGCCGGCCGAGCCGGTGACCAGGTAGCGTGACATTACAGCCGGATCACTTTCGGGCTTAGCTTGCCTTCCACGCCCAGGGCGTTGCGCGTGTCCACCACCATCCGCGCCATCTCGAGGATCTTTTTCCATTGATAGGCATCGTGGTCGGTGGTGATAACCACGCAATCCGCCTGTTGCACCGCGCCTTCGAGATCCGGCACACTTGTGAGGCGGAGGGATTCGTGGCGCACTTCCGGGACGAAGGGGTCGTGGTAATCCACGACGGCGCCCTTCTTCTGCAGGAGCCCGATCACGTCCAGCGCGGGCGATTCCCGCAGGTCGGAAACATTCGGTTTGTAGGCCACGCCGAGGACCAGTATCCGGCTGCCGTTAATCGCCTTACGGTTCTTGTTCAGCGCGTCCTGGACCTTTTCCACGACGTAGCGGGGCATGCCGGTGTTGATTTCGCTGGCCAGCTCGATGAAACGGGCGTTGTAATTGAAGGCTTTCAGTTTCCACGAGAGGTACAACGGATCGATCGGGATGCAGTGGCCGCCGAGGCCGGGGCCGGGTGTGAACTTCATGTAGCCGAAGGGTTTGGTGGCGGCGGCGCCGATAATTTCCCACACATCCAATCCCAGGCGGTTGCACATGATCGCCACTTCGTTGACCAAACCGATGTTCACGGCACGGAAGGTGTTTTCCAGGAGCTTCGACATCTCCGCGGCATCGGCCGAGGATACCGGCACCAGCGTCCGGATCGCCCGCCCGTAATACGCGAGCGCGACTTCCAGGCAAGCGGGAGTGATCCCGCCGATCACCTTCGGGGTATTGATCGTAGTCCAATCCTCGCGTCCGGGATCCACGCGCTCGGGTGAAAAAGCCAGGAATATGTCTTTTCCTACTTTCAATCCGCGCGCTTCGATCTTCGGTTGAAGGATCTCGCGGGTGGTGCCCGGGTAGGTCGTGGATTCCAGGACGATCACCATCCCGGGGTGGAGGTACTTGACGATCTCCTCGGTCACATTGACGATGTAGGAAAGGTCCGGGTCGCCCGTCTTGCGCAGCGGGGTGGGAACGCAGATGGAAAGCGCGTCCAAGGTCCCGACCTGGGAGAAATCGGTGGTGGCTTTAAGCGCCCCCTTGCGCACAAGCGACGCGACATGCGATGAGGGAATATCCTCGATGTAGGATTTGCCCTTGTTGAGCGCGTCGATCTTGCGCTGATCCACATCGATCCCGACCACGGTATAGCCGTGGTGCCCGAACACGTCCACCAGCGGCAACCCGACGTACCCGAGGCCGATCACGCCCACACGGGCTTTTCCGGATTTTAGTTTTCGGATCAGCTTCTGCGCCGCCGGATCCAAGCCTTTCACCATTTCCTTCTTCGCCATAACTGCGTTCTCCTTTGCATTCCATCGGGCCTGCAGTAATCCGCCGCCGTATGCGAGGGCGGCCCCCAGCAGGAACGCGGCCAGTACCTTCCAGATCAGAAAACTATCCGTTTGTCCGGAAATGATGCCGCCGGATTCGTAGCATCCCGCGCCCGGCGCCAAGGCTTTTTCCGACAGCGCGGCGCATAATGCCTGCGCCCAGGCCAGAGTCCGGGCTTCGGCGCGCCCGCGGTCCGCGTCCCGGATACTCAGGCGGAGCACACTGCCTTCCAGTGGTTGCTCCACCGCCGACCCACGCAGAAAATCTTCCTGACGTAAATTGTACCCGGATACCGCCGGCAGCGAGACCGCCGCGGCGGCCACCTCCGGTGCTCCGGCAAGCGCTTGCGCCTCGTCGGCCGAGTATCTCCCGGCTTGCAGGATCCGTATCCCGGCCTGAAAGACGGGCGGCTGGGCAAGCACGGCCGCCAGAGTAAGTACCGCCGAAACCGCGCCGACGATCAGCGCCGGAACGATCCCGTATCGAATGTCCCATCCAGGGATGGGCGATGCATGCTTCATTCGGATAAACCGGGGTGAGGAAGATTGGAAGCGGACGGATTAAACCACGGGGGATGGTCGATGTCAACGAGACCCTAAAATAACAAGCCTTTTCTGTGTGTTTTTCGCTTCCAGCTGTTTTTTTCGATGGCAGCGTCTGACTTCTCAACCAATTCTGTCACCGGAATAACGGCAATCCCGGGGCGGCCGAATCATAAAATTTTTTCCACCGATCGCACGCCCCCCGTAGATTGTTCCTTCACACCAGACAGATTCCTGCCTGATGATCAGTAAAAATGGCAGCCTTCCTATCAGGAGATCCAAACCATAACGGAATTGCGGATGTTCCAATTCCCTCCAGCCTTCTCTAAATAATAGAGAAGGCCAATCCCGGCAAGGTAGTGGGATTGATCCCCGGTATATACCAGCGCGCGATCCCATTCAGGATTGAACCCGGCTTGCGAGACATCCATGATCCCCTGTGCTCCTGGATACATATCGTAAAATCCTTTCCAACCATCCCCTTCCTGCGCAAAGAAGATCCTGTTTATTTCCTCCTGGGAAATCAGGACTATGGGGACAGCGAAGTGGAAGACGGGCTTGAGCGCAACCGGGGTCTGGTTTCGGCTGATGAAATCAGACCAGACATCCTGCGGCATTTCCGGAAGGTTTTCGCGCACATAGTCCAGTGTCGCCGAATCCTCTTCGATAAGGTGCCGCGCAGTCGTGAAATCCTTCAAGACGATGCATCGAAGGGCGCCGGCCTCGAAAAATTTTCCAAGGATGGTCTCATATACAGCATATTCTTCGCGTTGGCGGATACTCACGGCCGGGGTGAGTGTGGCCGACGGCATCGGGTACGGATCGGTAAAAGAAGGCGCGCCGACATCAGCGCGGGATGGCGCCCAACGAGGCGGTATAGCGCAGGATGCGCTCAGCAGAAGAAATCCAACCGTAAGGCAATTCCGCATGAATTCTCCTCTGGAGCTGTCCTCCGGTCCTTCCGTTGACCCCATACATATAGACGCAAGGTAAACCATTCTGTTCCGGACGGACGGCGGCGAAAGAAAACGTTTGTTCGAAAAAACCCTGGGATAATTGCAACTCGCCGATCACCGGGGGGGTTGTATACCAGGATGGAGCAACTGCGGCTTGACTTACGGGGAAGAGGCCGTATACCTATAGATACCGATTCAAAACCTTTTGCGCAAGGAAGCACATCACCGAGCGAGGAAAAAAGGAATAGCTGGTTTTCTCTCTATGAAATCGGGCGGTGATCATCCGTCTATCCACTCTTTTTTTCATAAGGAGACGAAGACATGAGACTCTCAGCTCCAAAACCCGTCACGTTTCTCATCGGTGTGGCTCTGGGCGCGGCTGCGGTCGTCCTCCAAATGCTGAACCTTTCCGGTGTAAGCAGTCAGATTATTCTTCTCCTGGCCGTACTCGGTGTTGCCGTTCTGGCAATCGGAAGCTTGGTCAGAGGGGTGTAACCCCTCCGTAAAACTTGTTCCGCGTGATACCGGTCCGGTTTGCCCAAGCGCACATGTCTCTACAGAAAGTAAAAACGTCGGGATACATCCCGGCGTTTTTCTCTTCTTGCCAAGCGGGTACCTATCCGCTGTTCCCGGACGTCGTTCCTCCACCGGTGCGCACTTTCAGCAGATCTCCAAGCGCCTTGAATTCCCGGATCCAGTCCGGATTGCCTTTTTGACCGCCGGAAGGATTTGCCTCCAGGTGAGGGAGGATTTTTTGGAGCACTTCGTAATACACATTCTGCGCCTTCCAAAGATTGACCCAGAAAGGGAGGTTTCCCGCCAATTCCACCGCCTGTTCCAATGAGCGCAGCCGCGGGAATTCTTCCGGTTCGGTGCTCCAATCCGCAGCCAGCCGGTCGATGGTTCGACGCAGGGTGAAGCCGAGCATTTCTCCGTCCAGGGCGACATCCGCCGCCTCTGCCTGCTCGATCAGCCGGTGGATCTGGTCGGTATCCAACGGCGGGGCTTTAAAAGCGTCGCGCAGCTGCCCATTAAGCGCGACGACGGCCGCCGCCTGAAAAGCTTTCGGCAGCGGCATTTTCACCGTCAGGAGGAAACGCATCAACGGCGCATGGTCTTCGTAAAGCTGTGAATAAAGCGCTTCCGCGTCGGCCAGGTTTTCCCTAATCACAAGGTTTAAAATCTTTCGCTGCTCGTCGAGGAACAGGCTCTTCAGGGAATAGGCGATACCACCGAAGAAGCTGTCGATGAACCGGATCGTATCCGGAAAATCCCCCCGCAGAAACGATTCAGAAAGGTCGCGCTCCAGGGTAAGGTGCTCCGCTTGACCCCGGCATGGACAGACACCGACGCTGAAATTATGGTCGCCGAAATGGAGCATCGCATAGCACAACTCGGCACTTTCACGGGTGATGTCGGAACGGACCGCAACCCGTCCGATCGCCAGCCGGGCCCGTCCGGCATCAAACGTCCGTTGTGAGCGGCGCTCCAGCGAATAGCAGTAGATCCGCGTGCGGTCCCCGTATTCCTCGAAGACCGAGGAGACAGCGTAATGCGCCGCCACCTGGGGAAGGTCCACCCGGGTCGAGCGGATTCGCTGACCGTACAGCGCGCGGCCGTCGGGTTTTCCCTTCTCATTGCTGCGCGCCTCCCCGAGCAGCGCGGCAAACCGTTTCTCGATGCCGTCCCCGGATAATTCCTGCGCCAGCTGGATGGCGCGCGCGGCATATTGCAAATTCTGCAGCGCTTCGATCCCCGCCAGGTCGTCGAAGAACCAGGCGCACGAGGTGAACATCAGCAGCGCATGCCGTTGCATCTCAAGCAGTTTCAGCGCCCGGGTCTGCTCGTTTTCATCCAATGGGCGGGATTGGAATGTTTGGAAAAATTTTTCCAGCGCCCCGGCCGACCGGTTCAGGACCACGCCGATGTACCCGTCCCGCGCCTCCCAGGGCGTATGCAAGTATTTGGCGGCCTCGGATTCATATAGCGGCGCCAGTTCGTCGCGAAGGGAGTCAAATGCCCGGCGCAGAGGGGTGCGCCAGTCCTGACTCCAATCGGGATGCCGCCCGGTGTTGCAGCCGCAGTTCGAACGCCAGCGTTCGATGCCATGCGCGCAGCTCCAGGATGTGTCCGGGGCGATTTCCACCTTCCATTGCGCGGGAAATTTCGCGAGGAATTCGCCGTAATTGGTAAGCGCCGCCTGCCCGCCGTTTTCCACCTTATCCAGCGCATACGCCAGCGCCATATCTCCGAAACGGTGGTGATGCCCGTAGGATTCACCGTCGGTGGCCACGTGGACAAGCTGGGGGTTTGAGTTCCCGGGGGCAAACGCGTCCAACAGCCGTTTGGCGAAAGCGTCGCCGCTGCCGAGCAAACCTTCAAAGGATATCGCCTGCGCAACAGCGCCGTTGTAAAAGAAGGCGGCGATCTTCCGACCGGAGGGGAGATCTACTTCATACGCGCGCGTGCTATCGATCGTTCCATTGGGAACGTCCAGCCAATCGCCGCCCTCCGCCCGCCGGACGCGCAGCGCCTGATGCGGCGCGAGAATCGTGAAGCGTATGCCGCGTTCCGCCATCAGGTCAAGCGTCTCCAGGTCGACCGCGGTCTCCGGGAGCCACATCCCTTCCGCGTCGCGCCGGAAGCGTTCCGTGAAATCCCGCAAGCCCCATACGATCTGGGTGACCTTATCGCGCCGGCCGGCCAGCGGCAGGATCATGTGGCTGTATGCCTGTGCCATTGCCGACCCATGCCCGGAAAAACGCTGGAGGCTTTTCCGATCCGCCGCGAGAATCGCCCGGTAGACCGCTTCGGCATTTTGCTCCAGCCAGGAAAGCAGCGTCGGTCCGAAATCGAAAGAGATGTTCGCGTAATTGTTGACAATCTTTCGGATGTATTCTTTTTCGTCCAGGATGCGGGAGACGGCGTTCGGAGCGTAGCATTCCGCAAGCACCCGTTCGTTCCAATCGTGGAAGGGCGTGGCGGAATCCTGCACCTCAACCGCCTCGAGCCACGGGTTTTCCCGCGGCGGCTGGTAGAAATGTCCATGAACGCAAACGTAGCGGTTCATAAAATTAATCTCTCAGAACAGCCCTCTTCCTGCGTCCTTCCCCCTATTGTCATCCCATTTCTATTCGTGAAATGGGGGGGACAATAGGGGGAAAGAGATGCTGTCAAGGGAATCAATCCTTTTTTTTCTCGTGCTTGAAAATGCAAATTCCCAGCGGCGGGAGAATCAATTCTACTGAAAACGGTCGTCCGTGAGCGGGAACCGGCTCCGCGGGAAAACCGCCGGCATTCCCCCGGCCGCTTCCGCCATACGCCGGAGAATCGCTGTTGAGCATCTCGCGCCACATCCCGTCGAGAGGAACCCCCACCCGGTAGGGTGTCCGCGAGACGGGGGTGAAGTTGCACACGGCCATCACAATTTCATCCCCCGCATGCGTTTTCCGGATCCAGCTGACGACACTCGATTCCACATCGGTGCAATCGATCCATTCGAATCCCGCCGGATCGCAATCCGTGGAGTACAGGGCCGGTTCGCGGGCGTACAACAAATTCAGGTCCCGCACCCAGCGCTGCAACCCCAGGTGCGGATCATATGCGAGCAGGTCCCATTCCAGACTCCCGTCATGGTTCCATTCCTTCCATTGGCCGAACTCGCCGCCCATGAAGAGCAGTTTCTTCCCGCTCATCGCATACATATACCCGAAAAGCAGGCGTAAATTGGCGAACTTCTGCCAATCGTCGCCGGGCATTTTCGCGATGAGCGATGCCTTCCCGTGTACAACCTCGTCGTGTGAGAGCGGGAGCATGAAATTTTCCGAAAAGGCATAGAGCATGCGGAAGGTCAGGTTGTTGTGGTGAAAGCGCCGGTGGATGGATTCTTTCGTGATGTAGGACAGCATGTCGTGCATCCAGCCCATATCCCACTTGAAGCCGAACCCCAATCCGCCCAAATAGGTGGGCTTGGAGACCATCGGCCAGGCGGTGGATTCTTCGGCGATGGTCTGGACGCCCGGATGCTCGCGGTAGGCGTCCTCATTGAAGAGGCGCAGCCAGGATATCGCTTCGAGGTTTTCGTTGCCGCCGTATTGGTTCGGGCGCCACTCCCCCGTTTTGCGGGAGTAATCCAGGTAGAGCATCGAAGCCACCGCGTCCACCCGGATCCCGTCGACATGGTATTCGTCAAGCCAGAAGAGGGCGCTTGAAAGCAGGAAGGAGCGCACCTCGCGGCGGCCGTAATTGAAAATGTAGGATTTCCAATCCGGATGAAACCCCTGTTGCGGGTCGGAGTGCTCGTAGAGGTGAGTCCCGTCGAAGTTGCCGAGCGCGTGCGCATCAGTTGGAAAGTGCGAGGGGACCCAATCCAGGATCACCCCAATCCCGTTCTGATGCAGGATGTCGACCAGATGCTTGAAATCCTGCGGCGTGCCGTAGCGGCTGGTCGGCGCGAAATAGCCGGTGGTCTGGTATCCCCAGGATCCGTAAAAAGGGTGTTCCATTACCGGCAAAAATTCAACGTGGGTGAAGCCCAGCTGCTTTATGTACTCCGGGAGGATGCCGGCCAGCTCGCGGTAGGAAAGCGACCGGTTGCCCTCCTCGGGGACGCGCCGCCAGGACCCGATGTGCATTTCGTAAACCGAAACGGGGCGCGTGTGAAGGTCCGCATCGGAGCGGGCCTTCATCCAATCCCGATCGTTCCAGGCATATTCCAAATCCCAGACAATCGAGGCCGTGCGCGGAGGAACTTCGAAATAAAATCCGTACGGGTCGAGCTTATCCATCCGGTCCCCGTGATAGCGGGATTGGATGTGGTACTTATACAGCGTGCCACGTTCCACGCCGGGCAGGAAGCCCTCCCAGATGCCCGAGGATCCCTTCAGAGAGAGTTTGTTTTTCCGGCCGTCCCAGCCGTTGAAATCCCCGATGACCGAGACGCCTTCGGCATCCGGCGCCCAGACAGCGAAATACGTTCCGGACCTGCCTTCCACTTCCACCGGATGCGCGCCGAGCTTGCGGTACAGGCGGAAATGTGAGCCTTCGTTGAAAAGGTAAAGGTCGTCTTCGGTCAGGAGGGAAAAATTAGCAGATGGCATGAGCATGGGTCCCGGTGACGACGAATGCTCCCTCCTCACCCTGTCTTGAATCCGGAAAAACGCCGGATTTTCCGCTTCCCTCTCCCGGAATACCCCCGCTTCGCGAGGGCATGCGCCGGGAGAGGGATCAGAGGGTGAGGAAAGTAATAGAAGATCATTTCATAATACTCTTCTGCACGACGGTTTGCGCACCTGCACTTTACAGCGCGCTTTCTTCATCCATCCGGCCCTGAATGGTGTACAACCGGGAGTACAGGCCGTCCTTCGCGATCAGCTGTTCGTGGGTCCCCATTTCATGGATGGACTTCTCGTCGAGGACTACGATCGTATCCGCGGCCCGGACGGTGGAGAGCCGGTGGGCAATGATCAGCGTCGTCCGGCCGCGGATCAGCCGTTCGAGCGCCTCCTGGATCAGCCGTTCGGTTTCCGTGTCCACCGAGGATGTGGCCTCGTCAAGGATCAGGACCGGGGCATCCTTGAGCAGCGCGCGGGCGATCGACAGCCGCTGTTTTTGTCCGCCCGAGAGCTTCACCCCGCGCTCGCCGATGAGCGTGTCGTATCCGTCGGATAAGGCCGAAATGAACTCATGGGCGTTGGCCGCCTTCGCCGCGGCCACAAGCTGTTCCTCGGTCGCGTCCGGACGCCCGAAGAGGATGTTTTCCCGGACCGTGCCGTAGAACAGGAAGACGTCCTGCAGCACCATGCTGACCTGCCGGCGCAGGTCCGCGAGCCTGTATCGTCGCAAATCCATGCCGTCGAGCAGGATCCCGCCCGCGGTGACATCGTAGAAGCGGGGGATCAAACTCACCAGCGTCGATTTTCCCACGCCGGTTGGTCCGACCAGCGCCACCATGGCGCGGGCCGGGATGTCCAGATCGATTCCTTCGAGGACCGGCGCGCCGGGCAGATATTCGAAACGCACGCCTTGGAACTTCAGCGCACCCTTCACCGGGCCGGGGACGGGAACGGCCAGCGGATCTTCGTGCAACTCGGGTTCCTCCTCAAGCAGCGAGGCGACCCGGTCGGCGCCGGCCAGCGAGCTTTGCACCGCCTCCCAGGCCGCGCTGAGGTTGTGCATCGGCAGGTAGAACAGATCCAGATACAGGAAGAACGCCACGAGGTCCGCAACGGGAAGTGTTCCCTCCAGCGCCAGCCGGCCGCCGAAGTAGATCACCACAATCGTCCCCAGGGACAAGGCAAACTCCACGAAAGGTTCAAAGGTCGCCATCAACCGCAGCGCCCGCAGCAGGGATTGTCGGTAGTTCTCGATTCGCCGCCCGATCCGGACCGCCTGATCCCCTTCGCGGACGAAGGCTTTGATCTCGCGAATACCGGAAAGATTATCGTTCAACTCGGCATTCAGGTCCCCGAGTTCCTTCTGGCGAAAGCGGAAAGCCGGCCGCACATAATGCGCATACAAGGCCAGCGAAACGATTACGAGCGGGATGGGCAGCGTGCTGAGCAGGGTCAACTGCCAATTGAGGCTGAGGAGGACGGCGGTTACCCCCACCAGCGTCACCAGATTCACAATCACATCCGGAACGGCATGGGCGATGAACTGTTCGAACAGCTCGGTGTCGTTGATCACCTGCGACATCAACTGCCCGACCTGCTGCTCCTCGAAAAAGCGCAGTGAAAGCCGCTGGACGTGCTCATAAATGTGCCTGCGTACGTCCGCCACCACGCTCCACCCGGCGATGTGCGCCATGTACGAACGCAGGAACTGCAATACGGACCGGGCCAGGAACACCATCAGAATAATGAGGGCCAGGTTGCGAATGTAATCTGTCGACACCTGCGCTGAACCGGGATCGGTGATCGCCGCCACCAGCAGCTTCACGATCCACGGAACGATCAATTGCGCCCCCACCAGCAGGAACATGCTGGCTGCCGCAATCAGCAGGTAATGCCAGTAGCGGCGGGCATAGGCAAGGATGATCCGGAAGGGTTTGTTAAGCATGGGGGGAAGTATAAACCCGCTCGCCCTGGCGTAAATCCGGAAAATCTTCGGATGTTCGCTTTCCTCCCGGCGATCTTCCGGGGGGATCGGAGGGTGAGGGAGAAAAATAATCGTCATGCTCCGCGAAGCGGGGGCGGGCATCCAGGGGGGTTACAGAAAAGCACTTATTCTGAGTCGCTTCTGGATTCCCGCTGAGATCCCGCGGGAATGACGATCACAATTATTTTGTGAAATCCGGCTGAATAATTTCTATCTCTTTTCCCAAATGACCGCCTCGTGCGGCCGAAGGCGGATGCCATAGCCCAAAGGCGGCTGTGCGCCTTCCACCGGATGCGTGGACAGCCGGAGCCGCCAGGAACCGGCGGGCAGCGGCTCCCTGAAGGCGAGATCCAGCGCGGATTCGAAAAAGTTCAGCGCGACCAGCGCCACCTGCGATTTCGTTTCGCGTAGGTAGACCAGCGCCCGGCCCGACTTTACCGGGATGGGAATAAAATCCCCGGCCTGCAGCACAGGCATCTTTTTTCGCAGCCAGATCAGTTTGCGGTAGAACGAGAGCACCGAGTCCGGATCGTCCCGTTGTGCTGCGACATTCACCTTGCGAAAATCCGGATTGAGCGGCAGCCACGGATCGCCGGTGGTGAACCCGGCGCCGGGGAACGCATTCCACGGTATCGGCGTACGGCAGCCGTCGCGCCCCATGTAGAACGGCCAGTACCGCTTCCCGGGAGGATCCTGGATGTCCGCGCGGGCGATCTTTCCTTCCCGCATGCCGATTTCCTCGCCATGGTAAAGGAACGGGGTTCCGCGCAGAGTGAGCAGCATGGCCGCGGCGACCTTGGCGCGCGCTTCGAGCCAGCGCCCGCCGTAGCGGGAAGCATGGCGCACGATATCGTGGTTGCTCAGGACGTAGCACGGCCATCCCTTACCGGCCAAAGCCTGCTCGAACGCCATGATCGATTTTAAGAATGCTTGCGGCGACCAACGCTGACCGGTGAATTCGAAATTGAACGCCAGCGGCAGCAAACCGTCGCTGCTATACCGGGCGGCTTCCGCCATCCCGCCCATGATCTCGCCCACCGCCATGCGCTCGCCGTAGGAATCCAGGACCCCACGGATCTCGCGATACGCCCCAAGCAGCTCGGGCTGATCCTTGTCGTAGATGTGCCGCTGGCGCTCGTAGCCGCGGATCCCAAGCGCCGGTGGATTGTTGCGGAGCATTGAATCCTTAAAGTAGGCATTGACCACGTCGAGCCGGAATCCATCCACGCCGCGGTCCAGCCAGAATCGGAAGACGTCCATCACCGCCTTGCGCGCATTCGGATTGCGCCAGTTGAGGTCCGGCTGCTGCTCCAAAAACATATGGAAGTAATACTGGCGGGTACGCGCATCCCACTTCCATGCTTTCCCGCCGAAGACCGACTGCCAGTTGTTGGGCGCGGCGCCGAAGCGCCCCGGATCCTGCCAGATGTACCAATCGCGTTTGGGGTTTTCCTGCGCGCTGCGGCTCTCAGCGAACCACGGATGCAGATGCGATGTGTGATTAAGGACGAGGTCGAGGATGATCCGGATCCCGCGCCGGTGGGCCTCCGCCACCAGAGTGTCGAAATCCTTCATTGTTCCAAAGAGCGGATCGATCCCGCAGTAATCGGAAACGTCGTAGCCGAAATCGAATCCCGGCGAGGGAAAAAACGGGGAGAGCCAGATGGCATCCACGCCGAGCGAGCGGGGCGTGCCGTCGTTGAGGTAATCGAGGCGGGAGATTACCCCGCGCAGGTCTCCAGTCCCATCGCCATCGCTGTCGGCGAAGGAACGCGGATAAATCTGGTAGACGACTCCCGTCTGCCACCAGGGTTTTGTGGACACGGTACCTCCTGCGCGGATGGGATGAAGAGATTATACATTCACCCTCATCCCCTCCCTTCTCCCGGTTGACGATGGGAGAAGGGAGTAATCCATAAATAAAAACCCCTCTCCCAGCTGATGCTGGAAGAGGGGATAGGGGTGAGGGAGTTTACTTCTTCAGTACGCCTTCCTTCTGATACCGCTGGAACAGCTTTCCCCATCGGTTTTCCGCACGCCAGTTTTCATACACGCGTTTGGATTTTAACGGCCAGTGGACGTAATCGTGGTTGAATTCGGAAAGGAAGATCGGAATCGCGACCAGCGGCGTGTGCAAGACAAGCTTCTGCAGCACCTTGGTCGGGCCGAACCAGGCCATCCAGGCCAGGAAGGTGTGGACGTTGCTGCCGACGTGGAAGTGCCAGTTTTCGTTCGAGATGTCGTCGCCGACGAGCTCGATCTCGCGCACATCGCCCGTTCCCAATCCCGCCTCGTGTGAGAGCCGGATGTAGCCGATCTGCATCGGATCGAAGCCCATCATCTTGGCCGAGACCGCGTCGATCGCGACCTGGTCGGCCGAGGCCAGGATGACGTTTTTCTCCACGGGAGTCGGCGTGCGCGGGCCGGTGCCGTCGCCCGCCATCGTGCCGTCCATAAAGGCGAACATTCCGGGGTGGATTTCCTTCTGGATCGCGAGCAGGTCGGTCAGCGTCTCGTGGATCCAGGAATGTGTGTAATGCCTGTGCTGGCAAAGCAGGCCCCCAAAGGCGTTCTTCACCGCCCCGGTCGTGGTCGTATAGATGTGGGTTTTTACCGTCGGCAGGTGGACGATGTTCTTGCCGAAGAAATAATCCGGGATCTGGATGCCCTTGTCGAAGATTTTATCCAGCACAAGCATCTTCGCTTTGGGTTTGTATTCCACCCAGGTCATATCTTCCGGGCGGAAATTGTATTTGACGGGTATGTTGTAGTGCTGAAAGACCGGAACGAACCCGTTCAGGTCCTCGCCCTTGAAAGCGTTGATCACGACCGTCTTATTCTGGACGCAGACCAGGTCCCGGAAGCCCGCTTTCTGGAGAGCCAGGATCGAACCTTCCAGTTCCCAGGGCGTTGTGTTCGAGCTCGGGAGCGGGTAATGCCAGGAGATATTGTCTTTAAGGATGGTAGTCGTATTCGGCGCCAGTGCCTGCTTCCCGCCCGCCAGTTCGAACAGACGCGCATAATCCGCCAGCACGGTTTCCGGAGTTGTTCTTAAAACTGCGACCTTCGATTTCGCGGCCATAGGTTCCCTTTCGTGGTGCTGATTATAGCGCACACACTCCTCCAGCCGTCAAACACCTTCTCCCAGCGCCTGCCCCCGCGGAGTGCGCAGGTTCGGTTTGCTTCATGAACTTGCGCGATCACGAAGCGAGGGTATGCTGGGAGAAGGTCGGGATGAGGGTGGGTCTACGGTTGCAGCAACTCAAATCCCGTAGCCGGATCCAAAACCCGCTTCGCCTCCGTGCCGGTCAATTCCCAGAGGATGACTTCCATCACGTGCCAGACCTTCACGCCGCGCCGGACGCAGCCGGTTACGGTCGATCCTTCCCGCCCGCAGGCGATGTGCATGTGCAGGACCGGCTTCCCATCCGCGCCGGGAAAGATCGTCCCCACCCCGGCCGCCTCACTCGTCCCGCTGAGACTGTGCTCCATCGGATTTACCGGCGTGGCGCGGGCTTTCTCGGGGCCCACGACCAGCTTGCTGCCTTCGTCCGCTCCGCCCAGGACGATCAGCGCCGCCGCGTGGATGCTTTTTGTTCCAGCGAATGATTCGATGGTCTCATGCAGAATCTCGCCGTCCTCCAGGCGGAGGATGAAGATGCGGCCCGGGGTTGCGGTTGTGAATTTCATGGGGGTCTCCTTAATACGGTCGTTCCACAACCCGCTGCATGGGTCGAGGGGTAGGGTCCGCAGTTATTTCAGCATCCTTGGAAGAGTCGTCGGGTTTGAGAAATTAATTTACTGATTCCTCGGGGCTTAGCCCCTCGGAATGACTCTCCGACCCTACCACCATACTTCGAACTCTACCACCGACTCGAGCGGCGTCGTCTCCCACATGCCGCGCACGATGACGCGTATCCGTGTGCCCGGGTCGGCTTCCGGCACCCGGAAGGAAAGCGATGCCATGCCATCGGCGTCGGTCGGCGGCAGCGTGATCTCCAGCAGCGCCTGGCCGTCTTTTTCGAGCGTCACCTGGAGCGTCACCTCCGGAATGCCAGCCCCGGTCGGATCCGTAAGCGCCACTTGGAGGATTTGCGTTTCCCCGGGGCGCAGGGTCGGCCGGGCGAGCGAGGCGTACAGCCGGGTCACACCCAACGCCGGACCGGCCGCGCCGGTGGCCGGTTCGCGCAGCGCGCGGTCGTATCCGCGCAGCAGGAAGAACGTCTCGCCGCACCGCTCGCGCACAATCCCCCCGCCGATCCACTGCAGCCGGGCGTATTCGAAATCCTGATACAGGGTGCCTTCCGCGTCCATCGTCATTTCGGCTACCGGCGGACCGAAATGCTCCACACCCGCGGTGCGGACGTACTCGCGGAATTCGTAACACAGGTTGTGCCCGGTTTCCTGCGAATAGGAGCATTGTGAATCCTTCGAAGCCGGAACACCTCCCTGCCGGCGGCCGAGCAGGTCGCTGATCTTGAGCAGGAAGATGTGCAAGTCATCCGGGTCCTGTGCCAAGACGCCGTACTCGAAAATCTGCAGCGTCCAGCCGAGTTCACGGTCCGGGAAGGCGCGCGTGACCGGCCGCCCGAGCCAGCGCTCGCCTTCCATCCCCTTGTAGGTATCCAGGAACGGGAATTCCAGCAGATGGCCGTTATCGAAGCTGGCCACTTCGCCGGAATAAACGATGTACACCGGTTCGATCTGCAGCGCGGATTGCGCGCCGGGTGAGGAGGCGGGCGGAGCACACCCCGTCAGGATAATTCCCGGCAGTAAAAGAGGAAGGAAATCGGTGACCCGCCAGCGGCGGCCGCAGGGTAGGCTCATGCGACGGATCCGCCCGCGGCGGAAAGCGGATCATCCGGCGCGGGAGTTTCATTATATATC
>DAOUDU010000111.1:0-5334 GCA_034430775.1 Anaerolineales bacterium
CCGTCTCATCCTGGAGCGCGTGCAGAAGGGTCAGCATGGCTATACGATCACCTGCAGCGCGCCGGGGACAATCTCCACCGTCACCGCGCGCACATCGGCCGCATACGGGGCGAACATTTCACCGTCGGCCTGGATCGGAAGCGTCCTATCGGAGGATAGGTGCAGCTTCCGGAATTGACCGAGGTGCACTTCCGGAAAGCGCTCCTGGGTTCCGCGCATGAACTCTGGGATAAGCCTCAGCATCTGCAGCCGGGAAATCGATTCCACCAGCACATAATCCAGCTTGCCGTCATCCATTACGGCCGCCGGCGTAGTGCGGAATCCCCCGCCCTCGCGTGTGCCATTGCCGAGGGTGAGCATCAGAAACCGTCCCGCAAGCGGTCGTCCGTCAATATCGATCGACAGATGCGGACGCTCGTACTTTAGAATAATCGTCTGCAGCGTGGCGGCCAGGTACATCAGGAACCCATGCAGCCATGGGATCGACCGGGATTGGATGTTGATCGCGGCATCGAATCCGATGCCCGCAACGTTGCACCAATATTCGTTCCGGCCCGAAGCGTCACGGATGGAGCCGCAGTCGGCCGGTTTACAGCGGGGCTCGTTAAAAATCCGCCGCAGTGCGGCCGCCGGATCGGGCAATATATCCATGCCCCCGGCAAAATCGTTTCCCGACCCGAGCGGAACCACTCCCAGGCGCGGCCTGCGCGCCGGATTCGTTTTCATTAATCCATTGACCACCTCGTGCACAGTCCCGTCGCCTCCCAGTGCGACTATCGTCTCATATCCCGCCTCCGCCGCAGCCATCTCGCCGGCGTGCCCGGGGTACTCGGTGCCGATCCAGTCGGCTCCCCCCCATTCGCGGGAAAGCCGGCGCAAGTCCTCCGCCACCCGGCCAGATCTGCCGCGATCCGCTTCCGGGTTGAAAATCATGCGAATTCCGGCCATTCCATGCCCCTCCGAAAAATGGGGTGATTATGCGGGCCAAATCGGCTGAATTATAAAAGAAATGTATCCACTCAGGCCGATTGCACTTTCCGGTGCGCCGAAACACCGAAAAGTGACGAAAATACCGAATATATTTTTACAAATCTCTGAAAATATCATCCTGAGCGCCCATCCTCGTAAGGCATGCGCTCAGGACGATCTCTTTTCCAGAGTTTTTTAGAATAATCCATGCAATTGTATCTTCTCCGTGCCCCCGGCCAGCCTCAATCGTGGCGGGCTGCCCCGAGCGTGCAAAGCGCAAGCGGGGCAATCCGCGTATGCACTTATCGGCCTGAGCAGAAACATAGATATGGACAATTCGGACCTCATCCGATGGATTGTGAAGGTTGTTTTTTTATTGTCAATTCGCTGGAATGGAAAAAACCGTTTTCCATCATTCCATTAAGATCCTGATGGCGGGTCTTGAAAATCGGTTGTGCCAAGTGATTTTCCATCAAATATTTTTGTTAATAATCTGCGTCCGAATTCTTTTGTTTTAACCTTACCCCCCTTGACGCGACCGTCAGGTTGGGTAAACTAAAAATGCTTTAAAAGCCCGGACAGGCTCCTGAGATTCAGATGCAGGCAGCTTCCGACAGGAAACCGGATAGCACGCTCACAACCGTGCGATGGCACGGTTCGGGCCAATATCACCGAGGAATCGGCGCGTAAACCGGTGGGATTGTCTGAAGAAGCGCCCGGCAGCTGTTCCCCGGCGGGGAATTTTCTGGACACGGAAATTCCGGGCTTTCTTTTTTAACATTTTATTTCACTTGCTCCTTGCGGTAATCGATCGGAAGGAGTGTTTTTATTCAAGTCACTTCGATTGCCATTTACACAAATATTCCACCGCGCTCTACGAAGTTCAACCCAGCAGCTTTTGTCCCGACACCCCCGAGATTATATTTATTCTTGACACATACCATACGGTATGGTATGTTTGTGCATACTAAGAGGTATGGAAGATATGGGCTGGATAACAAAGCAGGACTGGATAGAGGCGGGCTTCTCTATCCTGGGCGAAAGCGGCGCTTTGGATTTGACCATCGACCGTTTGACCAAGCGTCTCGGTGTGACCAAAGGATCTTTCTATCATCACTTTAAAAATTTTCGAACCTACACGGAACACTTGCTTGCTTTCTGGGAGAGGAAGAATACTCTCGATGTGATCGAATCCACAGAAAAAGCGGATATATCTTCAACCAGATTCGAACGCTTTCTGGAGAGTCTGGATACGCTATCGCCCTACCCGGAAATCGCCATCCGTGCTTGGGCTTTACAGGATAAAGATGTCCGCACCTACGTGGAACACATCGATAAATTCCGGATAGCCCAGGCGCAGCATTGGTTCGAAGGACTGGCCGCCAATCCCAAGCAGGCGAAAATTTTTGCACGCCTTTTCCATACCATACTGGTGGGCAGTTATACCGTCTTGCCGCCCGTTCTGGGCGCACCACTGAAGCAGCAAGTCCGTGAATTCATCCGCCTATGCAGCGCAAGCGGCAAGCCGCACAGGAAAGACGCCAAAAAGGGGAAAGGAAAAGCTACCGCGTAGCGGTGTTTTCATATACCCGGTTCGACCAGCCGGGGCACGCAAGATCACCCTATCGTGAAAAAAAGAACTGAAATTCCAATCCGATATGCGCTTGTAGGTATTTTTACATACTGCAAGAGCAATTATTCCCGCAAGGAGCATTCGAATGAAAAGCAGAGTTCTAGGTTCAATAATATTGCTCGATTTGGTTCTGATCCTTATCTGGCTGATAGTCCTGATCGCTTTGAATATCGCCAAAGGACCGATAGAGAGATACGAGCAAGCTTTATCTTTCGCCACGGAACGAGATTGGATCTTTTATGGATTCACGTACGTCAATGCGATACTACTGACCATAGTCGGAACGGCTATCTACGCCGGATTGTACGCATTTCTACGGCGCGACAATCCATTGTTGGCCGCCATAGGATTCGTGTTCGCGCCGATGTACGGCCTTATCGCCCTAGGTTCATATCTCTCACAACTTGTCGTCATTCCCCGGCTGATCGAGATGTTGGCGATTCCCGAATACCATGCTGCGGCGACAGTGCTGCTTCACCACATGATACAGATGTGGCCAAATTCGTCTTTGTACCTATTCGACCAATTCTCTTACGCTATTGGCAGTATCACCGGGATCATTTTTGGGGTGTTGCTCTACCGCCATAGTAAACCGATGCGATGGGCCGGGGGACTGCTTGCGTTGAGCGGCGCAACAGGCCCCTTCATCGCGGTGGGCGTTATCGCCGGGTTGCCCCAGCTGGTAAACGTGCCATCCATGCTGGGCGGCATCTTGGCGATGCCTGCCTATGTTTTGCTTGGGCTGGCATTCCTGCGGAAGGGATCCGGGGCTGGAGAGGAATGGTAGCCTACCGGTAATATCTCCTCTTTGCGAGAAACGGGAGAACTCCGCGTCCGGGAGTATGTCCGGATCGATGTAACACGGCAATTCACTTGCTCAGAAGGCGGCACCTGCCGGTTCGCCTTTCTCTAAAGGGATAAAATACCTCCAGAACACCGAAATCGCCATCGCATAGAAGAGGCTTGTCGCCAGGAAAAGCGGCGTAAAACCCCATCTGCTTTGCACGAATCCGGAAAGCAGCGGCCCGACAGCCCATCCGGCCTGCCACGCAACCTGTAAGAGGCTGCTGATCACCCCGCGTTTCCCGGCCGGGGAACTCTCCATGCAGAAAGCGGAATACAGCGGGACCGACATATTCATCAACCCGGAGCGCAGGAAGAAGGCCGCCGCCGCTCCGGGTAGGAACGGGACGAATCCCAGCAATAACAGGAAGACCAATGATCCCGTTTGGGTGACAATCACCGCCCGGATTTTCGATCCCAGACCGCGCGCCACTCTTGGCGCAACCATGGTTGCCAGCCCGGTAAACACCGCGGAAAGCGAAAACAACACTCCCAGCGTCGAATCGGATACGGAAAATCGCTGACGGAAGAATAAATTAAGATATGGGATAAGCAGCGCGGCGCCAAAGCCAATCAACAGATTGGGAAGGCACATTTGAAAAATGCGGCTTCTCTCCCCGGGCTCCCAGGATTTTTCCGGTTTCTTTTCCTCCACGGGCGCGGAATTCCGGGGATAATTCTTGAGCAGCAGCAGCGGGATTAAGGCAAACGATCCGATAACCAATCCGGCAAGCATCACGATCCGGTAGGATTCCGCGCTGCCCGGGACGATGTTCCACACGGAATTCAGCCACCCCGGCAGCTGGCCCGCGATCAGGTTTCCCCCCGCCCCGGCCAGGATCTGCAGCGCGACGTTCGACGAAAATAAAAAAGGCCGCTCCGCCGCTCCGGAGTGTTTCATCAGGAACGGATTGACGCTGAGTACGTACAGGATGCTGCCCGCACCCTGCAACGCCACCGCCCCCAGCAAAATCACCGGGGAATTCGTGAGGAGGACCACTCCGTACGCGGAATATGCAAGCGCCAATCCCAGCAGCATGCTCGTCCGGTATCCGATCCGATCGGCAAGACGCCCGAGGGGCATTCCAAGTACGAGAATGCTGATGGCCGGAATGGAATTGACTATTCCAAGGAAGCCGAGATCGTATCCCCTGGCGAGGATGAAGAAATTGAAAAACAGCATGTAGAATGCATACGCCATGCCGTCGATAAAAACGGCGAGGATCAATAATCTGGCGTTTCGTTGAAAGCTGTGGAAGGGTTGGAAAAAGCTCCCGCCGGGAGGGGACACGCGGTTCATGTTAAAGCGGGCGGGTATGCATGAATATTTTCCGGATCTTTTCGATCGCCGGATGGGCTCCTTCGAACAGCACCCCCTGCATGCCGATGCGATTGGCGCCGTCGACGTTTTCCTGGACATCGTCGAAAAACATCGCCTCGCCGGGAGATACTCCCAGCCGTGATAGCGCCAGACGGTAGATTTTTTCGTCCGGTTTGCGGCATTTTTCCACGCCGGAAAAAACAATTGCATCAAAGGACGCGGGATTGACCCACTTCGCCATGGCCGCCTGCGCCCCCAGCCAGCCGTTGCTGATCACCCCGGTCCGGATCCGGGTACGGAGTTTGCGGATGAATACCAGCAGGTTTTCATCCCATTGATCCCCCGCAAAGAAATCCTCACGCAATTCCATCAACTGCCGGGGAGACAGATGCAGCAACCGGCCGACTTCCTGCCAGACATCACGCTCCGAGGCTTCGCCGACGGTGGACTGCTGAGCAACCGGATTATCAAAAACTATTTTTACCAATTGGCCGGGCGGCAATCCAAGCCGCTGTTCCCATTCCCTTCTCGGTTCAGGGTTTTCCGTCCGTAGAATGACACCGCCGAT
>DAOUDU010000112.1:0-13252 GCA_034430775.1 Anaerolineales bacterium
ATCCACGCCGGTTGGATCTGATGGGCCGCACCAGCATCAAGGTGCTGGAGTATATGGCCTGCGGCGTGCCGGTGGTCGGATTCAATGTTGAGGAAATGCGCGCGGTAATGGACGGCAAAGCGGGGATCGCCGTGGAGACAGCCCAGGCTTTCGCCGCCGGGCTGGTGGCGCTTGCCCGGGATCCGCGTCAACGTTCGCGGCTGGGGCGGAATGGGAGGAAGACCGCGGCGGTGTTCGATTGGGACGCGCTGGCCGAAAAGTATCGTGCCTTGCTTGACCAATTTTTTCTTGAGGATAGGAAAAGATGACCAAGAAAAGCTTGGCGATCCCTGGTGGGAAATCGGTCTTGGATATGCCGATGTCCCCCTCACGACGAAGGGGAATATGTTGGTTGTGAAGAATTGGCAGGTACCGGCGCTCTACTCTTCCCTCGAGAGGCTTTTTTACTTCATACGGAGATGACAATTTGGATGCCTTGAAAAGTATAAAAAAGAAAGTGCTGTTTCTATCCGGCTCCCGGTTTCCGACAGGGAAAGCATATGGATATCAAATTGCTAAGGAGTGCGAAAGCATCGCAAGCCTTGGAGTGGATGTTACGCTGATTTTTCCAGAATTGGCCCCGCGCCAAGCGCGGAATATGGATCTTCCGCGACAACCGGATCTGTTTGCTCATTTTCCTGTGAAGAGAAATTTCCGCGCGGAGGCGACCCCCGTCTACCCAATCCTGGATCTGTTTTATTCCGATGTCTCTCCCGCATGGTCAGTGGTAAAGATCCTGGCGTTTGCAGTGGCCTCCATCAGGTTGGTGGACCGCTGGAGGGACAAAAATGGGGTGATGATCTGGACGCAGGACTTTTTTGTCGTCTTGGCACAATGTATCCGCGGTATCCGGCGAGAAGACATCCTGGTGTATGAATGCCACGGTCTCTCGAGCAAACTTTTACGGGTTTTCGCGCCAATCATTCGGCGGCTGAAGAAAATCATTGTGACGACGTCGGGGTTACGCAGGGAATTCGTCCGCATCGGAATACCGGAGGAGGCTATTCTCGTGCTCCCCAACGCCGTATCGCTCGAAGAATTCTCGATTGATGAGAACCAGGAAAATTGCCGGCGTCATCTCGGGCTTCCGCAAGACCGGCCGATCATAGGCTATGTGGGCGTGTTTGTCACTTACGGGGTCGAGAAGGGCATCCCCACTCTTGTGCGCAGTTTGGCTTTTTTACAGAACCGATATGCGCCGCCGCTGTTGGTATGCGTTGGAGGCCCCGTATCATTTGCAGAGGAGTATTACCGGATCGCCGATTCGGTGAAGGTTCCGCGGGAGATGCTCCGGATTGTGGATTTTCAACCTCGGGCAGAGGTGGCACGGTGGATGAAAGCTTGCGACATCTGTACTATCCCGTTCCCGCGTAACAAGAATTTTATGGAATATGCCTCGCCAATGAAATTATTCGAGTATATGGCGGCAGGGGTACCCGTAATAGCCTCGGATTTCCCGGTCATCCGAGATGTCTTGGAGGATGGAAAAAACGGGTTGCTGGTGCCTGCGGATGATCCAAAGGCGTGGGCGGATGGGATGGCAAAAATACTTGATAATCCCGATCTGGCCGAGCGGTTGGCACGCGGCGGACGGGAAACCGTCGCAGGCAATACTTGGGAAAACCGTGCGGCTCGCGCTTATCTCTTCATGGCAGGCGGTTTGGAATCGAAGGAACATGGCCGGTAGTTATTCAATGCGGATCCTGCACCTGCTTAAGGCTTCCGGCATTGCCGGCGCGGAGACCCATCTGCTGGCGCTGCTGCCGGCTTTGCGCGGGTTCGGCGTGGAATCCTCGGTGGTTCTGCTTGAGGACCCGCGGCGCCCGCAGCACGACTTGCGCAACCGGTTTGAATCGGAAGGCATTCCCGTTTTCTCCCTGCCCATCCGCTGGCACCTCGACCCGACGCTTCCTTCCCGGCTGGACGATCTACTCCGCCGCGCGCCGTTCGATGTTCTGCATGCGCACCTGCCGCATGGAGAAGTGTATGGGGAGTTGGCGATGCGGAAGTTTCCCGCGCGGCCGCTGATCGTCTCCCGCCACAACGACGACCGCTTCCGCCGCTGGCCGCTGCTGCGGCCGGTGTTTGCCCCGTCCCTGCGGCGCGCCGGCCGTATCATCGCGATCTCACAGGCCATGCGGCGGTTTCTCATAGCGGTGGAAAAAGCAGACCCGGGTAAGATTGACGTCGTTCCGTACGGGATGGATGCCGATGCCTGCGAGCGTTCCGCGCATCCCGGCGCCTTCCGGCGCGCGATCGCCGCCACGTCGGAACCGATCGTCGGGTTCGTCGGGCGGTTGACGCGCCAGAAAGGCGTCGATGTGCTGCTGCGCGCGTTTGCACAGGTGGAAACCCGGCTTCCGGAGGCGCGGCTGGTGCTGGCGGGCGACGGCCCGGACCGCCCGGCGCTGGAGAAACTGGCGCGGTCGCTCGGTCTGCGGCGGGCGATGTTCCTCGGCTGGCGCAACGACATTGCGGATATCATGGCGGATGTTTCCCTGCTGGCGGTTCCGTCACGCTGGGAGGGTTTCGGCCTGGTGGCGCTGGAGGCCATGGCGCTCGGGAAGCCGGTCGTTGCCGCGCGGGTTTCCGCCCTGCCGGAAATCGTGGTGCCGGGAGAAACCGGCCTGCTGGTATCCCCCGGAGACGAAACGGAACTGGCGGAGGCGATGCTCTCGCTGCTTTCGGATCCGGCGCGCGCAGGGCAGATGGGCCGGGCCGGGAACGCGCGGGTGCGGTCGGAATTTCCCGTGGAACGGATGGCGCGGCGGACGGCGGAGATTTATTCATCGCTTTTTACGAGTACCCCGCAACGGTTCGAGGGCCCTGCCGCCGGCTGAATCGTACATACTGAAATATTCCTCCCCGGCAACCCTTCATCCATTTATGCTGGGCGATGCGGGAGATCGCCTATGTCCCGCCACACCCTGGTTTATAATCGTCCCAAGTTTCCGCTGACCATGCCCAAGACAACCGACCGACCTCTGCGGATTGCGATCGTCATCGCGCGCCTGAACGTTGGCGGGCCGGCGACGCACGTTATCGAACTGGCGGCGGGGCTTTCCGCCGACCGGTTCGCGGTGCGGCTGATCGCCGGCCGCGAGGGACGCGGAGAAGCCGGAATGCATTACCTGGCGGAGGAAAAAGGCGTCCGGCCGGAAAGCATCCCGTCCCTTTACCCCCGCCTTGGGCCGGGGGATATCATCGCTTTTTTCCATCTCCTGCGCATTTTCCGCCAGTGGAAACCGGACGTGGTCCACACTCATACCGCAAAAGCCGGAGCCGTGGGGCGCGCCGCCGCCCGCTGCGCGGGAGTCCCGGTAATCGTCCATACCTTTCACGGCCATGTCCTGCGCGGATATTTCCCCCGGCCATTGGAGGGCTTCTTCCGCGGCATAGAGCGCAACCTGACCCGGGTTACTGACCGGATTGTCACACTGAGCCCGGCGCTGAAAGCCGATCTGGCCGAGATGGGCATTGCCGATCCGGCAAAGATCGAGGTCATTCCACTGGGAATGGATCTCGCCCCCCTGCTCGGGAGCGATGCGCGGCACGGAGAACTGCGCGCGGAACTGGGCTTTCGTGCCGGGGACCCTGTCATTGGGATCGTCGGCCGGTTGGTTCCGATCAAAAATCACCGCCTTTTCCTGGAGGCGGCGCGAAGCATGGTAAACTCGGGAAGCTCAGCCCGGTTTGTCATAATCGGAGACGGGGAATTGCGTGATTCCCTGAGGAATCTTGCTTCCGAGATGGGAATCGCGGAGCGAATCCGGTTTCTGGGCTGGCGGAAAGACATGGCCCCGGTTTATGCGGGGTTGGACTTGCTGGCACTCACCTCCGACAACGAAGGCACACCGGTGGCGCTGATCGAAGGCATGGCCGCGGGGGTGCCGGTGGTGGCAACCGCGGTGGGGGGTGTGCCGGATGTCGTCCGGAATGGGATCACCGGCCGGCTGGTGCCGCCGGGCGAACCGGACGCGATGCGCCGGGCGTGGCGCGCGGCGCTCACGGAATCGGAAACAACAGACCGGATGCGTACACTGGCCCGCCGTGAAGTGGAAGAGCGGTTCGGGCGGGAGCGGATGCTTTCCGCGATGGCTGCGCTGTACGGGGAATTGGTCAACCTGAAATCGGGCGGATCGCGCCCGCGGTGATCCACAAATGGATGTATACCTCCCGCTTATAATTTTTTCGTTCCTGGCCGCGTTTGTCGCCACCCCGCTCATCGGGCGGGTGGCGACTCATACGGGATTTGTCGACCAACCCAAACCGTATAAAATGCATGTCCGTCCGATGCCGCTGCTCGGCGGATTGGCTATCTACCTTGCCCTGTGCGTCGCCTTGTTTCAGGTGGACTTCTCGACCGAATGGCTGCCAATGCTGGCGGTGGCGATCGGCGCAACGCTGCTTATGCTTGTCGGCCTATGGGACGACCGGCGCGGAATCGCCCCGCGCGCAAAGCTTTTGGCGCAGGTTGCCGCGGCACTGCTGGTAACAGCCGCCGGGGTGCGGGTGGAACTCACCCCGTGGCCGGTGGTGAACATCGCCATCAGTTTATTCTGGTTCGTGGGCATCACCAACGCGGTCAACCTGATGGACAACATGGATGGGTTGGCGGCGGGAACCGCGGCCGTCTCCGCTCTCTTCTTTACCATTTTGGCCGCAGCGGCCGGGCAGGGACTGGTGGCGAGCCTCGCCGCAGCGGTTACCGGCGCCTCGCTGGGATTTCTCTATTACAACATCTCCCCCGCAATGATCTTCATGGGGGATACCGGTTCGCTGTTGCTTGGTTTTTTACTGGCGGTGATCGGTGTGCGGTATTCTCCAAGCGGACTGCCACTCGGGTCTACCTGGATGGTCCCGATTGTCATCATGGGCCTGCCGATTTTCGACACCACGCTGGTCACCTTCACCCGCATCCTGAAACGGCGCCCGGTTTCCCAGGGTGGGACGGATCACACGTCTCACCGGCTGGCCCGGCTCGGGCTGGGCGACCACCGCGCCGTCTTTTCGATGTATCTGGCCGCGGGGATTCTGGGGATTCTCGCCATTTTCATGACCCATGCGTCGCCGGGACTGGCAATGGTACTATTCTGCGCAATATTGGCCGCCGGGCTGATCGCACTTGTCATCCTGGAGCGGATGCCGCCGATCCCGCCCAATAATCCCATGGTGGTGATCCTGGCTGAAGATACACAGGGAATCACGGCGATCGCCGCGGCGCGAAAGCTGTCTTCCAATGTGGTGGTGGCCGTCTCGCCGCAAACCGAAAAGCCGATACTTGAGAATTTCCTGCGGGCGATGGCAGTGGAACCGGAGGCGTTCGCCCGCTGGCTGGATCAGGGCGCCGGAGCGGCCCTCGGGCCGGCAACCGAATGGGAAAAACTCTTCCGGCTGGCGGGACGAATCCTCCCGTGTCCGGACGATCCCGGCCCGGAAAATCTCCAATCCCTGCTGCGATCGGCGGATTTGGTCATTGCCTGCCGCGGCGGGGGATGGTCCGGAAAAATTCCCGCGGCCGCGGGGCAAAGCCGATGGCTCGCCGCACCCGGCGTGGAAATTTCTGGCGCCGTTCCCCTGGCTGATGCTATTTGGAACGATCCCGGCGATTTACCCCGGGCGCTGGAAGAAGCGGTCCTGGGAACCCGTCGAAAGGAAAAAACGACATGACGCATACGCTCATCACCGGCGGTGCCGGATTCATCGGCAGCCATTTGGCCGAAGCGCTGCTCCGGCGCGGAGACCAGGTGACGGTCATCGACGACCTGTCTACGGGCCATTTTGAAAACATCGCACCGCTGACCGCCGATAAAAATTTCCGGTTCGCCATCGAAACGATCACCAACGAAACGGTCATGGACCGGCTGGGAAGCGAATGCGACCGCATCCTGCACCTGGCGGCCGCCGTGGGAGTCGAGCTGATCGTCAACGATCCGGTCCGCACGATTGAGACCAATGTGATGGGCAGCGAAGCGGTCCTGCGTGTCGCCCGCCGGTACCGGCGCAAGGTGTTCCTGGCGTCGACCTCCGAAGTGTACGGAAAAAACAACAAGGTTCCGTTTTGCGAGGAAGACGACGGTGTTTTCGGCGCGACCACCGTCACCCGCTGGGCCTACGCCACCTCGAAGGCACTGGACGAGTTTCTGGCGCTGGCTTACCATCGTTCGCAGTATTTACCGGTCGTCATCGGCCGGTTTTTCAACACCGTCGGACCGCGGCAAAGCGGGCAATACGGCATGGTTATTCCGCGTTTCGTAAGCCAGGCGCTGCGGGGGGATCCCATCACCGTGTACGATGACGGCGCGCAATCCCGCTGCTTCTGCAACGTGCGCGACGTCGTCCGGGCGATCCTGCTCCTGATCGAAAATCCGGCCGCCGAAGGGCAGGTCTTCAACATCGGCTCCACCGAAGAGATCTCCATGCGTGACCTGGCCGAGACGGTGAAAAGCCGCATCGGCTCCGCCTCTGAAATCACGTTCATCCCCTACCAGCAGGCCTACAACGGCGGATTCGAGGATATGCGCCAGCGCATACCCGATATTCAGAAGATCCACCGCGTGACCGGATGGCAGCCGGAGATAACCCTGGCCAAAACACTCGACGAGATCATCGAATATTTCCGCCGGCAGCCCGCGGCTTAACCCGTCTCCATATGGCAACCACTTCCTCGATTCCCCGTTCCGGTCTGACCTTGTCCGAGCGGCAGGCATTGCTGCTGGCGGGGGATCTGGTATGCGTCGTCCTGGCCATCCTGATCTCCTGGACGGTCTGGGTCTGGATCGACGGCGCGCTGGCGGATCCGATCGGTTTCCTGCGGTCGAAGGACGCCGTTACGCCGTTCCTGCTGCTCGGGCCGTTGTGGTTTTTCCTCATCTTCCAGTTGTACGACCCGCACGTCGCCTATAACCGCGAACGCACGATGTTCGGCCTGGCCCTCGCCACCGGCATCTCCCTGATTCCGTACTTGGGCATGTACTTTTTTGCCGGCGGGGCACTCCCCCGCATCGCCATTCTGGTGTTCCTCTTCGCGGTCTCCGCGTTGGAATTCGGCTGGCGGATGCTGGCGATTCAAGTGTTCACGCACCCGATGCTGCAGCGGCCGGTGGTGATCATCGGGGCGGGGCGCGCAGGCGCGATGATGCTGCACGTTCTGACCAAGGAAGTTCCGGGGCACTTCCGTGTGTGCGGAATGATCGACGATGATCCGCAAAAGCAAGGCGGTAAAGTCCTGGACGTCCCGGTCCTGGGCGGTTGGCAAAAACTGGAAGAGACAATCCGGGATCAGGGGATCTCGGTCCTGATTCTCGCGATCACCGGAGAGATCCGGCCGGAACTCTTCCAGGCGATTCTCGATTGCCAGGAGAGCGGCGTGGAGGTGATCCGGATGCCGGCCTTGTATGAATCCCTGCTGGGCCGCGTTCCGATCGGATACCTCAGCGCGGATTGGCTGTTGACCTCGTTCCTCGACAGCGTCCGGCTGTATGATCTCTACAACCCGCTGAAACGGTTGATCGATATCCTCGCCGCGCTCACCGGGCTGGTTTTTTTTATTGTGACCTTTCCCCTGGCCGCGCTGCTGATCCGTCTGGACAGCCCCGGCCCGATCGTCTTCCGGCAGGAACGGTCGGGGAAGGGCGGGCACGCGATCTGGGTTTGGAAGTACCGGACGATGGTGCACGACGCCGAAGCCGACGGCGAGGCGCGCTGGGCATCGACGGCGGATCCGCGCGTGACGCGGGTTGGCAAATGGATGCGGCGGACTCGGCTGGATGAAATCCCGCAGTTCTGGAATGTGCTGAGCGGGGATATGAGCCTGATCGGTCCGCGGCCCGAACGGCCGGAGTTGATTGCGCAATTGGAAAAACAAATTCCCTTCTACCGCGCCCGGCTTCTTATCCAGCCGGGCCTGACCGGATGGTCCCAGGTGAATTTCGGATATGTGCGGACCGTCGAAGATACCGCGCTCAAGCTGGAATACGATCTGTATTACATCCGCCACCGCTCCCTGGTCCTCGATTTGAAAATTTTTCTCCGGACGCTCGGAACGCTGGTCCGATTCCAGGGATCCTGATGACCCACGCCGCGGCGCCAGCCGGTCCCGAATGCCTCTTTCCCTTAAGATGAATCCGAATCCATCCGAACCCGGCCCCCGGAACGCGCGTTTCCCGCAGGATGTTCCCCAAATCACCCGTTTGATCGAAACCGGCTTTGGCAGCGTGCTGGATTATTCATCACGACAGATGTTGCGCGACGTTCGCGCAGTCGCCGAGCGGGGTGAACGGGTATGGAACCTTTCACACCGGATCGGGGTGATCCAGCCCGGCGAATGGGCGTTTGCGTCCGTTTGGGACGAGGCGGGAAGGATCACGGGTACTATCACCATCACCCGCCGCACTCCAGAGCGCGGCGCATGGTTGATCTCGAATGTGACGGTTCATCCCGAATGCCGCCGGCAGGGGATCGCGCGGGAATTGGTCCGGCATGCGCTGGATACGATCCGCCGCGCGGGCGGCCGGAGCGTCTACCTGCAGGTGGATGCGGTAAACGAATCCGCCGTACGGATGTACCGGGAAATTGGATTCGCCGAGGTCGGCGGACGAACCGCCTGGCTTCGTCCGCGGGAAGAACGGCGAGTTGCCCAAGCCGAAGAAGACGGCGTATCTCCCTGCTCCTTTGGACCGCGGAAAAATTCCGAGTGGGCCGAAGAACTTGCCTTGTGGGGAGAGATCAGCCCGCACGGCGCGGCTTGGAATACGCCGCTTTCGGAGCGGGCGTTCCGGCCTTCGTTTCGGAAATGCCTGGATAGGTTCCTGACAGGCGAGACGGAGAAGCACTTCCTGGCCCGATGCGGCGGCCGCGTCGTAGCCTCGCTTTCAGCATTCAGCCGCCCACCCAATTGGGAAGGCGTGTTGATCCAGCGCGTGGGCACCCAGGGAAAAGTGGAGGCGGGATTGCTGGAAGCGGCATGGAACGTTTTTCCCCCGGTTCAGAGTCTCCTACTCGAGACAACTCCGGAGGCCTCCGCCGAAACCCTGGTACAACTCGGGTTCCAGAAACGTCGTACATTCATCTGGATGCGATATACTTTTTAGGGAGGTGTCTTATGACCCGTTTTCTCATTCGATTGGGAATTAATGTGGCCGCCATTTACGCGGCGCTCCGCCTGGTGCCGGTCATCTACAGCGCTCTCGGCACGGGGCAGGGGCTGGTCGTGGAATCCACCAACTGGGCGACGGTCATCGTTCTGGCGATAATCCTTGGATTGGTCAACTCGCTTTTTGCGCCGTTGCTTAAGTTCCTGACCTGCCCGTTCATCCTGCTCACGCTCGGCCTGTTCACGCTGCTGATCAACACGTTCCTCTTCTGGCTGACCGGCCAGATCGGCGGCTTGATCGGCTTTGGGTTCCAGGCGGATTTCATCGCTTCCTTCCTGGGCGCCGTGATTGTGACGATCATTAATATGGTTCTTTCTGCGGTGTTCAAGGAGCAGTTGAAAGGAAAGCATTCCTAAGGGTATCCGCCGGTTCATCAGCGAGGCCGGTGTGCGTATCCTTGGGGTGGAAAGTCGCGCCTTCCAATCCATATAGGTTTCCGACTCCATTCATCCGGGGGAATCCCTTCCCTCGCTGATTGGATTCCGAATGGTTTTTTCGGAAAATCGCATATAATATCCTGCTTCATATTCCCGGATATGTTCCGCTCTTCCAAAAGCCGGTTCCGAAGGAGCCAGTAGGTGAATTCCGATATTCCAAAGAATCGCATTGTGCTGATCGCGGTTTTCCTGCTGGTCATATTCGGCATTTCCATGGCTTATGCTTTCGGTTTCCGAATCACCCCCGTTGCGGATGCCCGTTGGTACGACACGATCGCGTGGAACCTGGCGCAAGGAAAAGGTTTCAAAGTGGGTGACACCAACGCCCTGGCGGAGGATCCGGCGATCGCCATCGTCGGACCGGGCTATGTGTATTCCCTCGCCGGTCTATACCGGTTGTTCGGGCATCATCTGGAAGCGGCCTGGATCGCCCAAGCTCTGCTGCACACCCTGAACGCATTTCTTGTCTTCCTCCTGGCCCGGAAGATCCTCGCACCGGCCGGAGGGCATTGGGGATTTTCCCTCTTGGCGGCGGCGCTTTATGGATTGAATCCGGATTTGATTCAGTTGGCCGCCATGCTCCTGACGGAAACCCTATTTTTATCCCTGCTGATCCTGGCCGCCCTCGGCATCGTAACGTATGTCGCCGATGCCGCCGTAAAAACGGCACTCGGCACTGCCGTCCTCTTGGCCTGCGCGATTCTTGTCCGTCCGATCGCCCTGCTTCCGCTGCTGCTGTTCCTGGGAATCCTGGTGATCCGGAAGAAATGGGCCCTTTTACCGGCGGTCCTTTTAATCCAGGCGCTTTTCCTCGGGGGATGGGCCTGGCGGAATTATTCCGTTTACGATCGCTTCGTCCTGCTCACGGCCGCGGGAGGATACGACCTATGGGTGGGGAACAACCCGGACGCCGACGGGGAGCCGCATCCGACGGAGGAAATTACCAATTACACATCCGAGCACGGCATTCTGGAAGCGGACCGGTACGGCATGGAACAGTACCTGACATTCCTCACATCGGATCCAGGGGGCTTCCTAAAACTCCAAGCGGTGAAAACCGCAAAATTTTTCAGCGTCATCCGAACCTCGGCTTGGTGGTTTCATTTGTCGGGGATCGCGCGGATATTAACCTTCCTTCTCTCGGCGCCTTTTTATTTTACGTACTTATTGCTGGGCGGTGCAGGGGTGGTTTCCTCCCTACGAAAAGGCCCCGCCGCCGCCCGGATTCTCTCCCTGTTGGCGCTTTCGGTGCCGGCGGTCGTGATCCCGATCATCGTCACCAGCCGGATGCGGTACCCCATGTATCCGTTCCTCGTCGTAATGAGCGTGCTGGCGGTCCTCCGATTCCGGCAGGGGGAACTCCCTCGGCGCATGTTTCTTTTCTCCGGCGGGATTGCGGTCGTCGCGACCATCGCCGATATTCTCATCAGCGCCCCGCAGATTCCGGAGAGACTCCTCCGATTGTTTTCCTGATCCCGCGTCCGACCCGCTGGGATTTCGAATCGGTCTGTCGGAAACCTCTCTCTTGGAGAGGTTTCTTTTTTCTTCTTTTGGTATACAGTGTTGGGAGATGGACAATGACCGGGATTCCTCGGCCGGAAGGGAGCATTGAAGATGATACGGATCACCGGCCCGCATTTCACCGACGAACACGGGCGCACGCTGTTGCTGCGGGGTGTGAACCTGGGCGGCAGCACGAAGGTGCCCTTTCGGCCCAACGGCGCCACCTACCGGCGTGAGAGCTTTCTCGACCACCGGAATGTGTCATTTATCGGCCGGCCGTTCCCGCTGGAAGAGGCGGATGAGCACCTCGTCCGGTTGAAATCGTGGGGGTTCAACTTCCTTCGTTACCTGGTCACCTGGGAAGCGATCGAACACGCCGGTCCGGGACAATACGATGATGCATACATCGAATACGTGCGGACTGTAGTGGAAAAGGCGGGCCGACACGGATTCTCGATGTATATCGACCCGCACCAGGACATGTGGAGCCGTTTTTCCGGCGGCGACGGCGCGCCGGGTTGGACACTCGAGGCGGTCGGTCTGGATATAGGCCGCCTGCACGAATCGGGGGCAGCTGTGCTGCATCAATATTACGAGGGGCCGCTTCCGCGGATGATCTGGCCGGCCAATGAAAGCAAGCTCGCAACCGGAACGATGTTTACGCTTTTCTTCGGCGGCAACGACTTCGCTCCCGAAACCCGCATTGAAAGCGAACCGGTCCAGGAGTACCTGCAACGCCATTACATCGATGCCGTCTGCCATCTGGCGCGCCGGTTGAAGGATCTTCCGTGCGTGATCGGATACGACACGCTGAACGAGCCCGGGAAGGGGTTCATCGGCTGGGAGGATTTACGTCTGCCAGGCGGAAATGTAAAGGTCGGTCCGATGCCGAGCCCGTATCAATCGATGCTGCTTGGATCGGGCTATTCGCAGGCGGTCGAAGTGTGGGAAACCAGCCGCTCGGGATTCCGGCGGACCGGCAGCTGTATTATGAACGAAAAGCGCGCCAACGCCTGGCGGCCCGGGAAGGAATCCCTGTGGCGCGAGCATGGAGTGTGGGATGCGGGCGCGGACGGCAACCCGCGCTGCCTGCGGCCGGATTATTTCGCCGTCCGGAATGGGAGGCGGGTGGATTTCTCGCAGGATTACTACCTCCCCTTCGCGCGCCGCTATACCGAGGCGATCCGCAAGGTGGATCCGACGGCGATGGTCTTCGTTGAGAGCTCACCGGGAGCCCAGCCTCCCGTATGGCAGGCGCCGAACATTGTCTACGCCCCGCACTGGTATGATGGGTACGTCCTGTTATTTAAAAATTTTTCGAATTGGCTGGCGTCTGATATCCATAGCGGCGGATTGATTATTTCCCCGTGGTACATCCGGCGTTCGTTCGCCGGACAGTTGAACCGGTACCGCTGCCAGGCGGCCGAGCGGCTTGGAAATCCGCCGGTGCTGATCGGTGAATTCGGAATCGCATACGATATGCAAAACAAACGGGCGTACCAGACGGGGGATTTTCGAAAGCAAATCGGGGCGATGGACCGCATGCTGCGTGCGCTGGATGACACGCTGCTTTCCGGAACGATCTGGAATTACACCGCCGACAACACCAACGTGCACGGCGATGGGTGGAACGAGGAAGATCTCTCGATCTTCAGCCGCGACCAGCAGCGCGATCCGAAGGATGTGAATTCGGGCGGCCGGGCGCTCGAGGCGGTGGCGCGGCCGTATGCGCGGGCGGTGGCGGGCGCACTGTTGCACATGGGCTTCGATTGCCGCCGCCGGCTGTTCGCGTGCGCCTTCCGGCACGACCCGCGTGTGGCCGCGCCGACGGAAATTTTCATCCCCAACTTCCAATACCCAAACGGCGTTGAGATCACGGTATCCGATGGATCCTGGGCGCTGGACACGGAGCAGCAGATCCTGGAATACCGGCACACCGCAAGCTGCGAGATCCACACGGTTCGTATCCGGCCGATGCGGACGTAGTAGGTCATTCCGAGGGGTCCTTGGACCCCGAGGAATCGGTTCCGTATAAGAAGGCACGGCATTCTTCACCGGAAAATTTATTGCGCTCATGAATTACCGATTCCTCGAGGCCTGAAGGCCTCTCGGAATGAC
>DAOUDU010000113.1:0-8826 GCA_034430775.1 Anaerolineales bacterium
TATATGAATCATACTTCGCTGGTCGATTCAGTGACGGTTGTAAAGTCTGTCAAACGCGACGTGGTTCCGGTCGCCCGCTTCGATTTCGGCAACGTTCCGATCTGGGGTATCTTTCCAAAGTTATGGGGGGCGATCCCGATCAAACGCGGCGCGATCGATCGCGATGCGCTCGAACAGGCCGTGAAGGTGCTTAAATCCGGCGAGCTGCTCCTGCTTGCCCCGGAAGGCACGCGCAGGCCTGCGATGGGGCGGGCCAAAGACGGGATGGCTTACCTCGCCGCCCGGACAGGGGTGCCCGTGATACCGGCCGCCGTGCACGGCATCGAAGGGTTCCCCTCGCTCAGCCCGAAACGCTGGGCCAAACCCGGCGCGCAAATCCGCTTCGGCAAGCCATTCTGCTTCCAACTTCCGGATGGCAAGGTGCCGCGCGAGTGGCTGCGGAAGATGACCGACGAAGCGATGTACCGCCTGGCCGCGCTGCTCCCGCAGGAGCGCCGCGGCGTATATGCCGATCTTGCCCACGCTACCGGCGAAACGATCAAACCCAGTTGCCCGTAAAGAATCCCTCCCTTCCGGTAAAAGAAACCGGCGGTCTGGTCACCGCCGTGCGGCGCGGTTCCCCCGCCGCGAAGACCGGCATCCGCCCGGGCGACAGGCTTTTGAAAGTGAACGGACGGCCCGTCGCGGATGCGATCGACGTGCAATACTACACTGCGGAGGAAACCGTCCGCCTGACGTGGAAACGCGGCGCCCGGACCCTCTCCGGCGGAGCGAAACGGTCCGCCCGTTCAACGTTCGGCCTGGAATTCGCCCACCCGACTTTCGACACCGACATCCGCCGCTGCAACAACCGCTGCCCGTTCTGCTTCGTCGTCCAGATGGCGCCCGGCATGCGCCGCACGCTGCATATCAAGGACGACGATTACCGCTACTCGTTCCTCTACGGGCATTTTGTCACGCTGACGAACCTTAAGCCGCGGGATTGGGACCGCATCGCCGAGCAGCACCTTTCGCCGCTGTATGTGTCGGTCCACGCCACCGAACCGCGCGTGCGCGTCCGCTGCCTGGGGAATCCCGCGGCGGGCGATATCCTGGACCGGCTGCAGTTCCTTTCCGAAAATAGGATCGAGGTTCACACCCAGGTGGTCCTTACACCGGGCATGAATGACGGCGCGCACTTGGAGCGCACTCTTTCGGATCTGGCCGCATTGTATCCGCAGGTTCGGTCCTGCTCGGTCGTTCCGGTCGGGGTGACACGTTTCCAGAAAAACGGCATCCATCCCTACGGCCGCCCGGGGATGGAGAAAGTAATTGCGCAGGTGGAACGCTGTCAGAAGGATTTTCTTCCGCGGTTGGGGTCGCGCTTCGCCTTCCTCACCGATGAGTGGTTCCTGGCGGCGGGGAGGCCCGTGCCGCCGCTCGCGGCGTATGAGGAGATCGACCTGCGTGAGAACGGCCTCGGCTTGGCCCGAAATTTCCTGGAGGACTGGGAGGCCGTCAAACGGACACTCGCCGGACGGAAGATCCGCTTGCGGAGGAAAGCCATGGCGCTCGTTACCGGCCGGCTGTTCCAGAAAACGCTCGAATCCGCCGCCGCCGAATTATCGCATTTGACCGGAGGCGCGTTGCATGTGATCGGGACGCCGAACCGCTGCTTCGGGGAAACGGTCACCGTCGCCGGCTTGCTGACCGCGCGCGACGTGATCACCGCCCTCAACGCGGTTGGCGGCGCCGGTCCCGTACTGCTTCCGCGGGTGATGTTCAGCCCGGCGCCGGAAGCCTCACTCGACGATCTCACGGCGCGTATGATCGAGAAGGAAATTGGTAGGCCGGTATTCCTGGTGGAGACAATGCGTGACGTAGTAAAGGTTATGATGGGATCACGGATTGCTGGATGTACAAGGAAAGAATAACGCTTTACCCTCCCTCATCCGGCCTCCCGTCGCATTCCCTCGCTGCGCTAGGGATAGACGCTCCGGTTCGGCTACCTTCTCCCAGTGTAAGCTGGGAGAAGGATGGGATGAGGGGCGGTGTCATCGGGGTTTTTCGGTGAAATCCGTGGACTAAGTCTTTCCCCCCGCGGCGAGCGGACCGGTGGAGCGGCCGGGAGGTGTGATCGGCAGGCGGATGATGAAGGTCGACCCCTCCCCGAGCTGGCTTTTTACCTCTAATTTTCCATGATGGCTTTCGACAATATATTTTGAAATATTCAATCCCAGGCCGGTCCCGCGCGCCAACCCGGATCCTTCCTGCGTCCGGTAAAAACGTTCGAACAGGTGCGGCAAGCCCTCCAGGGGGATCCCTTTACCGGTATCCGAAACTTCAATGCAGATGGTCTCCTGCGTCTTCCCGGAGGCGACCGGCCCATGGTAAGCCCGCAGGATGATCTCACCGTTGGGAACATTGTATTTCACCGCATTGTTCAGTAAATTCAAGATGACTTGCTTGATCTTCATCCGGTCGGCGTTTAGATCCAGTTCATCCCGGACGACTTCCTGGCTGAAGCGCAGCCCCTGTGCGTGTACCAGCGGGGAAATGATCTCCGCGCATTCCGAGATGAGCGCGGCGACGGAAAATTGCTCGATGCTCAGCCGGGTGCGTCCGGATTCCAGGCGCGCCAGGTCCAGGTAGTCATCTGTCAGCTCGTTCAGCCGCTGGATCTCATGGCGAAAAGTGGAAAGCACCGAATGGCGCTGGGTTTCACTTAAGTCCTGCCGGTCGAGAAGGGCCGAGGCAGTGGCGAGGGCCGCCAGCGGTGTGCGGATTTCATGCACCAGTTCCGCGATCAGATCGCTCTGGCGGAAGAGGCGCAGGTTATCCATCACCGCCGTCGCCTGAATGGCCAATGCTTCCAAGGAGGAAAAATCCTCGGGTTTAAAATCCCCGTGGAGTTTATCGACGGCTTCCAACACGCCGACCGAACCGCTTTTGCTCTTCAGCGGAACGGCGAGGATTGATTTTGGGTGGGCCGAAGCAAAGGCCGTGAATTCGAACAGGGTATTCTTGGCCGATGCATCTCCGGCTCGGATGAGCATCGGCGAGCCGGCCTTGATCACCTTCCCGGCAATCGAGGTCTCGGCGGGAATGGCGCGATTCTGATACGTCGCCGGATCGAGGTTGGTGGCGGCGACGATCTGAATATCCTTGTTGGCGATGTCCACCATCATCAGGACCGCCGCTTTGCATTCGAGCAGCGAGACGGTCCCGTCGATAACCTGGTTGTTGATGTCTTCAAGGTTCACGGTGGAGGAAAGGCGGTGGATCAGCTCCAGCAGGCTCGCATACCGCCGCAGGAGGGTGGGGTAATTACGGATGGCGGTATCGGGACCGGAAAGAGCTTTTTCTGCGGTCATGGGGTATCCGTTTTAGAAACGGTTCAACCGCGGGATTTTGCCATCACCCGGTCGGTGACCTGCCGGATTTGATCGGAGACCATCGCATTGGGGTCGCGGGCGACGATCGGCACGCCGCTCTCCGCCGATTGGTAGGCAAGCTCCGGCGCGGGCGTGATCATTCCCATCGCGGGCTGGGTCAGCAGTTCCTCGACCTTGGCGCGCGCCATTTGCAGGCTCGAGCGTTCACGGTTGGCCAGGATGAATTCGATCCGCGATTTCGCCAGGCCGAGCGTTTCCAGGTCGTCCATCAACGCCTTGGCCATCGCGACCGTATGGCGCATCGGTTCCACCAGGATGATCACATGATCGGCGGCCATCAGCAGTTTCGCCGTGGCTTCGGTCAGCCCGCATCCGAGATCGATGATCAGGTTCTGGGTCATGGAGGCCAGGCAGGTGACGATGGCTTCGATCCGGGGGGTTTGCACGATCATCGCGTAATCGTGCGGCTCAGAGGAGGCCAGCACGGCGCGCAATCCGGACGGATGGCCCACGATTTCCTTCTCCACGACGGCGGGGATCAATTCCTCCGGTTTGCGCTGCAGGAGCGCAGTCAGCCCCGAAGGTTTGTTAATCCCCAGCAAGGCGCCCGCGATCCCCAACCCGGGGCGCAACTCGAGGAGGATGACGTCCTGTTTGCGACCGGCCATCGTCGCGGCGATGTTGACCGCCAGCGTGGTTGTGCCGAGCCCGCCTTTGGCGCCGATCATACAGATCATGCGCGCCCGTTTGACCGGCACGGTCGTGGCGGCGCTGGTCACCCGGCTTCGGCCGAGCAGCGCTTTGACATGGGCCAGCAGTTCGGCGGGATGGGTCGGCTTGGGGAGGTAATCGTCGGCCCCGGATTCGAATCCCTGAACCTTGTCGTCCACCTGGGTTTTAGCGGTAAACATCAGGATCGGGATCGAGGCGAACGCCGGATCCTTCCGGATACGGCGGCAGACCTCGAACCCGTCGATGTCAGGCATCATGACGTCCAGCAGGATGAGGTCCGGTTTTTCCGCGGGGACTTTGGAGAGCGCCTGGGCGCCGTTGATGGCGGCAACGATGTTGTAGCCCTGACGCTGCAACATCATCCCGACCAGTTTTAGGGTGTCCAGATCATCGTCGACGACGAGAATCTTTTCCGCCATACCGCGTTCTCTCCTTTGTTAATCCATCGAAAGAAGTGTACTATCTTTGCCCGGACGAGACAAGTGGCGGGGGTCGGAAGGCGCATCCTGCAATATAATCGGATATGATGACGCCGCTTCCCAAGAGGCCGCCTGATGACCTTTGAGGTCTGGTTATCCGCAACGCCGGGTCTCCCCGTGCTTCCCGCGCAGTTGGTCTGGGCGGTTGTCCTTACGCTGCTTCTCGCGTTCGCCTTCACCCGTTCTTTTCCCCGCCGGGAAGAAATCCGCGTTTTGCCGGTGCTGTTTTCCATTGGAATTCTGCTGCTGGCCGTCCCGGCCGGCGCTTTGGCCGTTCTGCGATTCCCGGCGACGGGAGCGACAACGGTTGCCGGCGTTCCGCTGGCCGCAGTGGAGCCTACGGCGGGCCTGCTCTGCATCGCACTGCTGCTCCTGGCCGGTATCCTCCTTGGCCGGATGCCTGCACTTACGGCCGGGCTGGTTATCGGCGCGATGCGATCCGTGTTCGATACACACCAGGCTGCCACGATCCTGGAATATGCGCTGACCGGCTGGGCGATCGCCGAACTGGTACGGCAGGATTACGCCGGCAGGTTCTTTTCCCTGCTGCGCAGGCCGTGGGGGGCGGCGCTGGCTTCGTGCCTGTTCCTGATCCTGCTACGGTTCGGCAGCGAACTCGGTTCCGCGCGCGGTGATCCGATCATGCTGTTTGATTATGCGCTCGGGCGGCTTCCCGGCTTCCTGCCGGCGCTGTTGGTAGAAGGGCTGGCGGGGGCGGTGATTGTCGAAGCATTGCGGCTGGCGGTTCCTTCCATCGGCCACTCGCCAAAGCTCCTCCGCCGCACGCGCTACGACCGGTCACTGGCCTGGAAAGTCAGCCTATGGTTGATTCTCCCGATTTCCTTCATGGCCGCGGCGCTTACCGCGATCGTGGTGGTGGATGCCCGCAGCCAGGCGCGGCTCACGCTGCGGCAGGAAGTGCTGGGCGTCGCGATGACCGCCCGAACCGAGCTGCCTGTTGCCCTGACCACAGGCCATACGCTGCTGGAAGGGATGGGCGGCAGCCTGCCGGTCAGCCTCGACCGGGATTCTATTGCCGAGTTCCTCGGCGCGCACCTGAGCCAGCCGCCGTTTTTTGAGCAGATCGCATTCCTTTCCCCCGACGGATCGATCGCCGCAGCATTCCCTCCGGGTACTGATCCTTTCTGCCAGACGGTCGAAGAGGCGCAAGGTTGTTCGCTTGCCCTGCGCGGGATCGCCTGGGAAGGTTGGTTGCCGCCCGATGACAATGGCCGAACTTGGATCGCGTTCACCCAGCCGGTCTGGGATACGGAGCGAAAGGTGCGCGGGGCCCTGATCGGCCGGACCGCGCTCGAAACGAATCCCTTATTGAAAGCCATTCCCGCCGCTTTCCGTTCGCTCGAGGGCGGGCAGGGGGTTTTCCTCGACCGGACCAACCGGGTTCTGTACCCCGCGAACGCCGAACCGTGGATCGAGAAGGCGTCCCCGGAATCGGACTCGAGCGGCGGCGAGTGGTTCATCGGCACGATGCCGGGCGGCGGAACGCGGCTTTCCTACCTCCTGCCGCTGCAATATCCGGATTGGAAAGTCGGCATCCGCGTTCCGGAAGCATTCGCATTCCGGGCCGCACTGGAAACCGGTTTGCATGTCGGGCTTTTCGCGCTGGTCATGGCGCTGCTCATCGAAGCGCTGGCGCTGTTCATCGCCCAGCAGATCACCCTGCCCCTGCGACGGCTGGCCGAATCGGCCGGTCTGATCGCCGCCGGCGACCTGGAGCGGACGGTGACGGTTGAAGGCCAGGATGAGATCGGTCGGCTTGGCAAGTCTTTGGAATCAATGCGCCGCAATCTGCGGCGGCAGATCCGCGATCAGGAACTGCTTCTGGAAACGGTTCAGGGGATGACATCCACCCTGGATATGAACCGGTCGATGGAGATTCTGTTGCACAGTGTCCGGACGGCGACGGGAGCGGATGGTGTGCGGGTTGTCCTTACGCCCTCTCTGCGAGGACCGTTTCCCGGCGGCAATCCGCATCTCGGCGAAAAAGGAGAAGCGCTGGAGGCGATCGACGATCGGATTCTTGCGCTCGTCCAATCCCATCAAACCAACGGCCGGCTGGCTCCCTGGACGGCCAATCGCAATTCAGGTGCAGACGAGGGTGTGTTCGACGAACTTCCGGCGGATATCGGCGCGCTGGTCATCGTCCGGATTGCGGGAGCCAGCGCGCTGTACGGCGCATTATGCGCAGCCTTCCACGGGCCGCAGGCGTTCGAGGTGGGGATGCTCGATCTCCTGGCAGGGTTTGCCAACCAGGCGTCATTGGCGGTCACCAACGCGCGTCTTCTCGATGGAACCGAAAACGAGCGCGGGCGGCTGGCCGCGATCCTGGACGCCATCCCGGAGGGTGTCTTGGTTGTGGATTCGGAGGACCGGGTGCAATACGCCAATCCCACCGCGGAGGTTATGCTGGGTTCCCACTTCCTCGGCGCCGGCCGCCCGGTTTCAGAAAGCATAACCCAGACGGACCTGGTGGCTTTCCTCATGGAAAGCGCGGTCCAGCCGCGCCATCTTGAATTTACCGGGGCCGAAAGCCGGCGGCTGCAGGGTGTCGTTCGGAGCGTGCGCAGCGCCGACGGGGAGGGGGTCTGGCAGGTGTGCGTTCTCCAGGACGTGACCTCCTTCCGCCAGCTGGATGAGCTGAAATCCGAATTCGTGCATACCGTCAGCCACGATCTGCGCCGTCCGCTGACGATGATGGAAGGTCTGGTCCACATGATCGGGATGCTTGGCCCGCTCAATCCGGCCCAGCAGGAATATGCGCGCCGTATCCGCCTCTCCGCCCAGCAAATGAACCGTCTGGTAAAGGATCTGCTGGATCTGGGGCGCGTCGAAAGCGGCGCGGAGGTCCGTCTCGCTCCGGTGAAACTGGCGGCGGTTATTTCACAAGTCGTGGAAGAATTAAAACCGGAAGCGGCGGCGGCCGGAGTTAAAATCCAAATGCACATCCCGGAAAATTTGCCGGCCATCCCGGCCGACTCCTCGCTGCTGGAGCGCGCGCTCGGCAACCTGATGGAGAATGCGATCCGATTTAACCGGCCCGGCGGCATGGTAGAAGTCGGCGCCGACCTCACCGTCGATGCGGTCGTTATTGCGGTGAAAGACGGCGGAATCGGGATTGCGCCCGCCGATCAGCCGCGGATATTTGAAAAATTTTTCCGCGCCGCGGCGCGCGACGATCCGGAGTATCCGGCGTGGGGATTAGGCCTCGCGATCGTGAAAAGCGTCGCCCAGTGGCACGGCGGCAAGGTGTGGTTCGAAAGCAAGCTGGGGCAGGGGAGCACTTTTTACCTGGCGCTCCCGAGGGAAATACAATCTTGACCCCTCCCCCAACCCCTCTCCAGAATAGGGAGGGGAGGAAAACGAACAGCCTATACATAATTTCCCTCCCCACACTGGAGAAGGTTAGGGAGGGGTAGGGATCGAATGCAATACATAATTTCCCTCCCCACCTTGGGGAGGGCCAGGGCGGGGTAGGAAAGGAACGCGGGCAGGTGTAACCACTCAGGGGAATATATGGATGATCGACCTATTCTTTTTTCCAGAAAAATAAGCCGGAAGAAGATTGAACGCTCAAAGACGTTTCGTCATGCGATGACGGAGTCAGAGCGGATTATTTGGAATCATCTTCGAGCGCATCGATTTCGCGGATTGCATTTTCGAAGACAGGCGGTAATCGGCCCCTTCATTGTTGATTTCTATTGCCATTCGTTGCGGCTGGTTGTGGAAATTGATGGAGTAGTGCATAAAACGCAAAAGGAAATGGATGATGAACGGGATTTCTTCCTGAAGGCGATGGGATTACGCGTGGTTCGATTTCCCAATTCTCGAGTGATGATCAATCTCAAGGATGTACTTGCTGATTTGGATGTGGTGTGTGGAGGATTAGAAAAGCGATGAAGAACTTACCCCTCCCCCAACCCCTCCCCAAAATGGGGAGGGGAGGAAAACGGACATCTATTACTTAATTTCCCTCCCCATTTTGGGGAGGGCCATGGAGGGGTAAGGATCGAATGCAATCATAATTTCCCTCCCCATCCTGGGGGGGTAAGGGAGGGGTAAGGATCGAATGCAATACATAATTTCCCTCCCGACCCAGGGGAGGAGATTAGGAAGAGGTAAGTAAATAGACCCTTCTTGCCCGCCGCAACCCCGACCGGGTACAATCCCCCGCGTGGAAAAATTTTCCTATCAACAGGCACTGGATTATCTGTATTCCTTCA
>DAOUDU010000114.1:0-2012 GCA_034430775.1 Anaerolineales bacterium
CGAGCTCCGAACCGCCGCGCGGCGCCCACCCGTTGACGCTCATCCAGTTCATCTCCTGGATATCGCCGTCGATCAGCCCTTGCGGGCCGCCGTGCACGCCGAGGATCGTGTGGCCTTTATCGATCCCGAGCCGGACCGCGGAGCGGACGGCGGTGTTCATTCCCGGCGCGGGCGCGCCGGCATTGAGCACGGCGATCCGCAGCCGCCGCAGGCCGGGCTTGGGCGTGTGCGGCAGCGAACGGACCATCGTGCGCAGGGTCCGGAAGGTGTCCTTGAAGGAATCCCCGCGCAGGGTCATCGCCTGCGCGTAATCCTTCTCGCCCACGACCTTCGTCACCTTCTGGGTTTTTTCGACACATTCCATCAACGGGGTGAAGGCGATGCGGTTATCGCGGATTCCGACCACGATCGGTTCGGACTGGGCGTTGCTTTTTTCGATTTGCTCGACGGCCGCATACCCCATCAGGGTCCCGAGATTGCGGTCGAACGCGCTCGGCGAACCGCCGCGCTGGACGTGGCCGAGGATGGTGACGCGGCAATCCTCGCCGAGCTTCTCCTCGAGCACCTGCTTCACGTAGGCGCTGGTGATCGATTTGCCGTTGCGGTCGGTGGCGCCCTCGGCGACGATCACGGTGCTGTCGCGCCGGCCGGCTGCCCGGCCCGCCTTGAGCACCCCGCACATCACATCCTCCCAGTGCTCCACATCCGGCGGGGATTCCGGGATCAGCACCCAGTCGGCGCCGCAGGCCAGCGCGCTCATCAACGCCAGATAGCCGCAGTGGCGGCCCATGACTTCGACGACGAACGTGCGCTGGTGACTGGTGGCGGTCGAGGAGATCGCATCGACCGCTTCGACGATGCGGTGCAAAGCCGTATCGGCGCCGATCGTCATGTCGGTGCCGTAGAAATCGTTGTCGATCGACCCGACCAGCCCGGTGATCGTGAGGTACGGATGCTGCTTGGCGGTTTCCTTGCCGAGCTTGCCCGAATTAACCAGATCTTCGAGAAGCGAACTCCATTCCTGGCGGAAGAGGTTGGCGCCGGTCAGGCTGCCGTCGCCGCCGACGACCACCAGCGCGTCGATCCCGAAGGTGATCAGATTAAAGGCGGCCTTCAGCCGGCCTTCACGCGTGCGGAATGCCGCGCAACGCGCGGTGCCGATCACCGTCCCGCCGCGCTGCAGGATGCCGCCGACCGAATCCCAGGTCATCGGACGGATCGCGTCCCCGCCGTCCACCATCCCCTGGTACCCTTCGGTGATGGCGTACACATCCAATCCGTGGTCAAGCGCGGTGCGAACCACCGCCCGGATCGCGGCATTCATGCCCGGGGCATCACCCCCGCTGGTCAGCACGCCCAGTTTTCGTTTTTCGGCTTTGGTCATCCTATTCCTCCATTGCCCCGAAAAATCCGGAGCGGGGAGCATTGCCTGCCGGTCGAAATTTCATGAACGGTCCTTTTTAGAGATCGAAGAATAAGTATACTCCCGGTCATTACCCCTCTCACCCTTCCCAATGCGGCGAGGGGAGGAGGGGCATGATATATCCAAATAGAGGCGGAAGACCTTCCTGCATTTCGGTCTTCCGCCTCTGGGTGTCTGTGCCCCCACGGAGATTCGAACTCCGGTTTAGGCCTTGAAAGGGCCGCGTCCTGGTCCACTAGACGATGGGGGCTTGCCTTCGAGCGAACGGGCGGCATTGTACCACGGGCGACAAGGCTTTCTCAAGCTCCCGGTGGAGGCAAAAAGTTGGTCGAGTAGACCGCTATCCTTTGGCGGTCGTATTGAGACCACTGGTTGGCTCCGCGGCCTCGATGCGCGGCTACGCCGCTACCCCGGCCCGCGCGGCGAAGCCGGGGCGGGCTCGACCGGCCTGATAGGATCTACGCCGCCGTCATCCCGCCGTCGACGACCAGCGTCTGCCCGGTGACGAAGGAACTGGCGTCGGAGCACAGCCAAACCGCAGCGGCGGCGATTTCCTCCGGGCGTCCCGCCCGCCCGAGCGGCTGCATCA
>DAOUDU010000115.1:0-5603 GCA_034430775.1 Anaerolineales bacterium
TCGGATGCCGAATAAGGCGGTACGGTCCGGATTGCACCAGCCGATGGTCATTCTTCGAGCCCACGAAGGAGGAAAACGACAATCCCAGGTGGTAATGCGCCGTTCCCAGCACCACGATTCCCGCCGCCAGCATCGCCGCGCCGATCCAACGGACGACCTCCGGGAAGGGCAGGGTGTAGGCGAAGGCGAAGGCGCCGGGGAAGAAGATGTATTCGGCGCCGAACACGATATTCACGATGGCCGCGGTTCCGCCGAAGATCAGGCTGGCGGCGTCTTCTTGAAAATGGAACTTCGACGTATCGCGGCTGATCTTCGATTGGAAATACCCGCGGATGGCGGCCAGGGCCAGGACTGCGACGATCAGGATGAAGCGGAAAATCGAATCGGATTTCATGGCTTCCTCGATGGCATTCTGGACGCAACCGGCTAGATCCAGCGTCTGACTTGGGCGGCATATTTCTTCCATGCCATCCCGAACCGGGTCTCCAGCATGCGTTCTTCGACGGCGATATAGCAACGGTCGACCAGCAGGATGAACGCCGGCACGATGGCCCACGGGGTCACCCTCCCCAGCAGAAGCGCGACCCCGATCAGGAGCAGGGCAAAACCCAGGTACATCGGGTTGCGGCTGATGCGATAGACGCCGCCGGTGACCAGCACGGAAGACACTTCGAACGGTTTGACCGTCGTTCCGGCTTCATGGAAAGCCCGGTCGGCGGCCAGGTTGACCGCGATGCCGCAAACCAGCGGGACCAGCCCCAGCAGAGTCGAAGGCATGGGGATGAGCGTGCCCAGCGGCAGGAGGAAGTGCAGAACCAGCATCGCCGCCAGGCTGATTAACGTGACGCCCATTGGATACAGTGGATGTTTCACACCGCCTCCTTCGCATCCGAGATTGTCGTTTGCAGCCACCACTCCGTGCGGTACGGCCGGCCGCGATGGCGCAGGTGGTAGACGATCATGTAGCCGAAGAACCCGGCCAGGATGACCGCCGAGATGATCAGCATTTCATCCACCCGGCTGAACAGCGTGCCGTTCACGGCCAATCCCACGCTTCCGCCGATGGTATGGATCAGGGCCACCAGGATTAAATTCTCCGTCCACAAGTAGATCAGCAGGTTGGCCAGGAAGGAGCAGAACAGCAAGGCTTGCAACGCCAGCGTGACCCCGGCGGGGAAGTAGTAGAAGCCCGCCAGGTGGTAAAGCGCGAACAGCAACGCCGTCCCCGCCAGGCCTCCGGCCAGGCCGAAGCGCCGCCGCAAGACCGGCAGCAGCAGCACGCCGAAGAGCGCATAGTACGACGCGTGGAACAGGGCCGAGGAAGTGAAGTGAATCAGGAAGTCGGCGGCCGGGATCCCCATCCCCGCAAGCAGGGCAATGGATTGCTGCTGCGTAAGGACCACATACAGCGCCGCGACGGCGATGCCTGTCCGCCAGCTTTTTTTCCGGGGCCAAAAGGAATATTCAAGTTTCCAGTGCCGGCCCAGCCACAGCGGCAGCCCGATGCAGAAGACCGGGAACACCAGGAACCCGAGGATCATCCCGGCGATCGGTTCCATCACCTCCAGCGTTCCGTCGCGTTCGCCGAGGCAGTTGATGACGTTGGCGGCCAGGAAGAGCAGGGTGAAGGCCGCATACACGGCCAGGGCGGTCACCAGTTGACGGTTTTTTGTATTCATGCAAATTCCTTTTCCTAAGAATTATTTTTCGCCGTCTCCGGCTTCGGACTTCCGCTTGCCGTTTGTTTGTGACGGATGATAGATCAGCGAGCGGCTCATTGTCCGGCGCACGGGAAGGGTTTGCAGCCACAGCCTGCGCTTTCCCGCCGGTGTGAGGCGCAGGGAACCGTTCTCCTCCATGAGCCACCCCTTCGCAAACACATCCTCCAGACACTGTGTAATTTGTTCCCGGATCTCATTCCGGTCCTGTGCGCCGATCTCCCGCAGAACCGGAAACTGATCGAACGTCAATGCACGGCAGGCTTCCTCCGCCAGACCGGCTCGCGTGGCCGTTTTCCGGGTTTCCACCAGAAACAGCATCCAGTCCCGGAGTTGGGTTTTTCGGAATTCCCGGTACTTCCTGAAGAATTTTTCCGAGTAACGGGAAAGATCGACCTCGCCGCTATCCCACGACCGGATCAGGCTTGCCGCCTGTTCGAATCCGCTGCGTAGGATCAGTGCCGCCACCAGCACTCCGATGATGGCGTCCAGCAGCGGAAACCGGAGCAGGGCGGCGATCAATCCGGCGGTGACTCCCACGGCCACCAGGACGTGATTCCGCGAATCGACCGATTGCGTGATCAGCGCCAGGTTACCGCTTTGCAAGCCGGCATACCGCTGATACAACCCCAGGAAGAGGCATACCAAAGCCGAAACGAGAATTGCCAGGAAAGCGACGGGATCCGCATCCGGTTGGTGGGGGATGAAAAGACGCCGCGTCGATTCGAAAAGCGTCAGCCCGCCGGTGGCCAGCATCAGGGTCACCAGGAATACATTCGCGGCCCGTTCCTTGTGGAAACGCACGCCGAAGTACACCAGGATGCTGGAAAGGCCGTCGAGCAGCGTGTCGATCGAATCATTGAGCAATCCGGCGCTTCCGGACAGGATCGCGGTGGGAAGCTTGACCGCCGCCAGGAGCAGGTGGACCACGACCGTGATCCTCGAAACCGTTTCCGGACGGATCAGTCCGGCCGCCAGCGCAACCGCCCGGCGGATGCCCTTCAGATGGCTGTGGGCCTGTTTCCGCCCGAGACCGGTCAATGTAAAACAATCGTCATTGCGGCAAACAAGTTCCTCGGAGACCATTCGCTCCAAATCCGAGGCCAATTCCTGTTCGAAGCGCCTTTCGTCCGCCGGCGACATGCGGTAGATCGGCGCGAAGATGCCGAACCGCCGCGGCAGGGCGAAGAAATGCTCCTTGATCTCCGCCAGGGTCTGCGGCGAGTCGGAAAGCGCCATCAGGATCATGTCGCGGTTGTCATGCCGGTGCTCCCGGCCGCCGGGGCCGCCGCGATGCCTTCTGCTCATGACTTTTCCTCACAACCCTTGCCGGAGGGGCGGCACTGCCGGCAGTACCCGCTTAAATGCAGATGAACCTCGGATACCAACAGACCTTTCTTTGTGCAAAGGGACTGCGCCAGCCGCATGACCTGCGGTGATTCGAATTCAACGATCTTTCCGCACTTGACGCAGGTGAAGTGAAAATGGGGCTTGCCTTTATCGACCGCCTCGAAATGGCCGTGATCCTCCCCCAAATCGTGTTCCTCCGCCAAGCCGAGCTGTTTAAGCAGGGCCAGGGTGCGGTAGACCGTGGCGATGCCGATCCGTGGATCCTGTTCTTTCGCCTTGGCGCACACCATCTCGGCGTCGAGATGGCCGCGGCTGCTTTGTAATACCGCCAGTATCAATTGACGTTGGCGGGTGAGTTTCAATCCCCGCCGGCGGATGGCGCCGGCAAAATCCTCGCTGGGTACCATGGTGATTCCTTTCGTTGGAATGCCCGTCCCCATCGGGCTGTGTTTCGAATGCGCGGGGAAAAACCCGGCTCCCCAATTGATAGCCGCATTCTATATGATAATAATAATCAATATCAAAATAATAGGACTCCTTTGTCCGATTGTCAAGGGCGGATTGTCACTTTCGGCCCCGCGGTGGGGAATTCGCGGAATGGCGGGGGACCGGAGAATCGAGTATGCCGCCTGTTGGTGATGGCGGAAGAAAAAAGCCGATTTTAAAGGGGTTTTTTTGGAGGCGGCTTATGGTGAAGGGCGGTGTAGAGCAACCCGGCCATGTCTTCCACGGAGTATTTATTGGGAGTTTCCAGCCACCAGCGCACCAGCTGGATGACGGCGCCGGTGATCACCTGCGCCAATATCCCTTCCGGGATGTGGAATTCGAGGAAAACGTCTGATGGAAGGATGGACAGGTCGCGCGTCAGTTCCGCCGCCAGGTGATTCTGCACCCGGGCGGTCATCACCCCGGAACCCTGCCCGCCCAGCATGACCTTATACAGATCCTTGTTTTGTTCGGCATGGCGGAAGATATTGCGGTAAGCGTAATATTCCGGTTGGGGCGGCATGCCGCCGGGGAACTGGCGGTGCGCGTCTGCCTCGGTCGCGCGCAACCCATCCTCGATCGCGGACCAGACCGCCTCTTCCTTGTCCTTGAAATGTATGTAAAACGTGCCGCGGCCCAGATCGGCGCGGTCGGTGATGTCCTGGATCGTCACCGCCGCGTACCCTTTTTCCAATACCAGCTGTACGGCCGCTTCGATCAATTGCTTGCGGGTCTGCCGGCGCCGGCGTTCATGCCGGGAGGGTTGGGGCGCATCCATTCCTGGTCTCCTGTCCAATTATGAACCGGCCCGGAAACTGTCGGGCGGGATTCATTACCCTTCCTGCATGGTCATCGTATCATATATTATACAAAAAGAACAATAATGAACATGATGTACATTATAAGGAGGATTATGAAAAACCAGTCGTATCGCAGGCAGGAACAGGAGCTTGAATTCCACCGGCAGTTCCACAAACTCCGTTTTCGAGCCAACGACATGGATTTTGCCTTCCAGTGGGCGATGGGCAGCTGTGTGAACGGGGGGGCCGGCATCGGCGAAGGGTTCTACGCAGCCTCCCGGATGAAGGACGGCGATCCGGAAAGCTGGGTGAGGGAATGGATGGCGCTGGCCGGGCGGGTTCATAAACGGGCCCGGGCGATGCTGGAAGCGGGGCATACGGTCAGCGCACGCGAAACCCTGCTGCGGGCTTTTGTATATTACCGGGCCGCGCTGGGGGCGATGCTCCCGACCGACGACCGGTTCAAGCCGGCCGTCCGATTAATGCGCGAAAGCTTCCAAAAGGCGAATTCCCTGCAGGATATCCCGGTGGAAACGCTCTCGATCCCGTTCGAAGGCGGCGCCCTGCCGGGGTATTTCCAGAAAGCGGCTCGCGGCGCGGAACCCCGCCGTACGCTGCTGATGATCGGCGGCGGGGAGACGTTCACCGAAGACCTGTACCTCTACATTGCCCCGGCGGCGCTCCGGCGCGGCTACAACTTCTCCACCGTTGACCTGCCCGGCCAGGGTGACCTGCCCTTTGCGGGCCTGTATTTCCGCAACGACTTCGAGACCCCGATGAAACCGGTACTGGATCATCTCCTGAGCCGGCCGGACGTGGATCCGGATCGCCTGGCCGCGTATGGGATCAGCGCCGGCGGCTACATGGTTCCGCGCGCGGCCGCATACGAAAAACGGATCAAGGCCTGCATCGCCAACAGCATGGTGTTCGACCTGTACGAGATATTCCTTCATTCACCGATCCCGAGGTTAAAGGGCCTGATCGGGTGGGTCGCGGACCGAAAGGCGCCATTCCAGATGCGCATGCTGCGTCTGATAGCCTGGCGCTGGGGCTTGCCGATCGAGGATGTCACGGCGATGGTGGAAAAGAACCGCGACTGCGTCTTTGACCCGGCGCGGATCGCGTGCCCGACCCTGATCCTTGTCGCCGAGGGCGAATATGCGAATCCGGAAGTGCGCCGGCAGCAACTGCAGGCCATGAAGGTCATGCCGAATCCGCGCAATAAGCTGATTGTCGGTCCGGCGGACGA
>DAOUDU010000116.1:0-2053 GCA_034430775.1 Anaerolineales bacterium
CGGACTCAATTCCACCTTCAAAAACAAGCTGCGGCGTACCGCGCATCCATGCTTCCCCCTGCTCCTTCCCAACTGGCATCGAGTCCACCATGATCCCGGCAAACACAACATAGGGAACCGCATAACACCCAAGGCACAGAAGGCCGAGCGTAAAAGCGAACATGAATAACTTGCGCATACCTGACATGGTTTTTCCTCAGTTGATCCGGTTGCCCTTGTCGAGGATTGATTTCCATTCATCGGGCATATCGACATGAATGCGCTTGTGTATTCCATGAGGGAAGAGCGCCAAACCATGACCTTTCTCAACCTTGGTCAGGTAATACCCTTCTCCCTTGCTAATCCCAAGCAGTTCTTGGAGCATGCCGGTTTCGGTGGATTCATGCGCCAGCAGGAACTTGGTGCCCATCACACTGAGAATGCGGCGGCCGGATAGATTGTCCAAAAATTCATGCGCCTTCTGCGAGGCCAAGCCGATCGATCCACGGCGCTTGCGGAGACGAGTCCCTAGTTTTTCAATCCAATCCGCGGCCGTGGGAATGTCCAACAGAAATTTCGCCTCATCCAAGATAACGTAATGGCGGGTTTCCGGATTCTGAGAATTACTACGCAGTATCTCGGTCCAAATCTGCTGGAACAGCTCAAACAGGCACAGATTGAGCATCACCGGATCGTGATCCGCCAGGTGCTTGAGGCCGAACACGACCAGCTGCTCGGTGCGGATGTTGAAGGAGGTCCGTGCGTTGGTGTATCGGGCATACAAACCGGATTTATCGGAGAACTGGCGAAATTTCTCCGTCAGGCTGACACCGACCTCGCCCATATTGGCCAACACGCTGGTGATATCGGAAAGAACGGGCGCGTTCTGGCTGCTGTATTCCTCGGGAGATAGCGCCGGGGTCCACACGCCTGACACGGGGTCTTTTCGGATCCATTCGCGGTCTTCGAGCACACTCATGTAGGCATCAATCAGAGCGTTCTTTTCAGCACCTTCCCGAAGCGGTTCGGAAAGCCCCATGATGATCTGATAGAAAGAAAGGAACTGATGAATCGAGTCCTCGATCGGCTCGGTCGAGTCCGGCGGGGCATCGAGAGGGTTGATCGTCTCTCCATCGGGCTTTCCGATTTCGATGTAGCGGCCGCCGTAGTATTCGCACCATTCCTTGTTTTCACCTTCGAGATCAATCATGAACACTCTACCGCCGACAATGTTTCCGGCGGTCGCCATGGAGCGGATCATCACGCTTTTTCCGCCGCCTGGCTTTGCCAGGAGCAACCAGGAGGGATTGCGCTCATTTTTATCGCCAAAGAAATCGTAGAAAATGGGTGTGCCGGCGTCCAAATCAACTGCGACATAGGTTCCGTTTTCACTTTCGTTGAGGGAAGTCCGTGCGGGCCAGAAGAACGGTCCAAGAGATTCGGCAGTCATATTGCGCGGCTTTTGCATCATAGAATTAATCCCGCAGGGAAGAATGGATTCCCAGAGGGGCATCTGGGTCCAGCGGACGGGGAAAAAAGCCGCTCCCGCCAGGCGCAGCGCCCGTTCGAGGTCTTTGCATTGTTTTTCCAGCGCCGGAAGCGTGGCCGCGGATGGCTGGACATAGAAACGGATGTAAATCGGCATTTGACGAGTGACTTCCACCATGCGACGCGAGGCCTGAACCATGGCAAATTCGTCGTCGGCTATGTTGTCTTCAACCATCCCGTATCTATTGCGAGAGATACGATTTCCAGCCAGCTGCACTTGGCGGTTCTTCAACCGTTCCGCCATTTCCGCCGGATCCTTTACCTCCAAATATAGGGAGGCGGCCATCGCTCCCGGAAGTTCCGGAAGCATGCTCATGTTGGCAGGCTGGTAGGGAACGAAATCGTGGATTACATATCCCGCACAATATGTTCCATCAATTTGCAGGTAGTTTTCCTGTTCCAATACGGTCTGCGGAACTAAAAGGGAGGCCAGAGCCTCGGGCGAGGCCGCATTTTCAAATTCAGAGGCTTCTGGCATCCGGCTGAAGGGGAGTTGGTCGTTCAAAAGCTCCATGACAATGTCTTG
>DAOUDU010000117.1:0-20932 GCA_034430775.1 Anaerolineales bacterium
CGCCTGGGGAAACCCCGGCTTCACCGAGGACGGATTCCTGATCGTCTTCCGCGAACAAGCCGATATTTCGGGCGCGCCATCCATCCCCGATCGAACCGAGCGGATCGCGTTCATCTATCAAACGCTCACCGACACCGCCGAACGCGCCCAGGCGCCGCTCCGGATGGAGCTCGACCGCCTGGGCCTGGAGTACCGCCCGCATTACCTGATCAATATGATCGAAGTCCGCGGCCGCGCCGACTGGATGGCGCGCTTCGCCGGCCGCAGCGAGGTGCAGGAGGTGCTGCGCAATCCGAATGTGCGGATTGCGAATTATAACGAGACCATGGATCTGCTGGCCCTTCCCATTCCGGGTCAGGGCGTGGAATGGAACATCACCGCCGTCGGCGCGCCGTCGGTCTGGGAACAGGGTGTGGACGGAAGCGGGATCGTGGTGGGGTTGGCGGATACCGGCGTGGATTGGACTCACCCGGCGCTGCAATCCCAATACCGCGGCCTGTCGGATGGAGCGGGCGCCCACGAGTACAACTGGTACGACCCGTGGGATGACACACCGGCGCCGTGGGACGACGTCGGACATGGAACCTACACATTGGGAACGGTCCTGGGGGATGACGGAAACGATAATCGGATCGGCATGGCGCCCGGCGCCCAATGGATCGCCTGCCGCAATATGCGCTACGGAATCGGCAATCCGGGGATGTATCTCTCGTGCATGGAGTTTTTCCTGGCGCCATTCCCGCTCGAAGGCGATTCGTTCCACGACGGCCGGCCTGAGCTTGCCCCGCACGTGATCAATAACTCGTGGGGCTGCCCGGAACGCGAAGGCTGCGGCGCGGCCACGCTCGCCCCGGCCTTCCGCATCCTGCGCGCGGCGGGGATCATGATGGTCGCCGCCGCCGGCAACGAGGGCCCGGCCTGCGGGACGGCCGGCGATCCGCCCGCCAATTCCGGCGACGTGTTCACCGTCGGCGCGAACGATGATCTTGACGGGCTGGCGTTCTTTTCCAGCCGCGGCCCGGCCGGCGGGCTTTTTAAGCCGGACATCACCGCTCCCGGCTGGCTGGTCCGCTCCAGCGTTCCCGGCGGAAAATACACCATCTCGGCCGGAACGTCGATCGCCGCCCCGCATGTGACCGGCGCGGTGGCGCTGTTGTGGTCGGCGTTCCCCGCGCTCATCGGCGATATCGACCGCACCGCGGACATCCTGCGCCGCTCGGCCGACCCGGTGACGATCGCCCAAGTGTGCGGGGTGATGGAGGCGGAGGGGACGCCCTGCCTGTGCGGCGGGGATACCGAATCGGGAATTCCCAACAACAGTTACGGGTATGGGATTTTAAACGTGGACGCGGCGTTCATGGAGATGGCGTCTCAAGAATAAAGAAGTCCGGGGGAGGAAAAGCAGTCGCCACAAAGGGCACAGCATGCAAAAAATATTTCCATAATTTTCACTGGTTTTTTGTGTCTTTTGTGCCCTCGGCGGCAAACAACCTATGCGTTCGTTTCTTCACGCTTCGCTTTTTCCCATAACGCATCCAGCTCTTCCAGCGTCATCTCCTTAAGCGGCTTTCCCAGCTCCGCCGCGGCGGCCTCCACATACCCGAACCGTTTGCGGAAGCGGGCGTTGGATTCGCGCAGCGCCGATTCCGCATCCACCTTCAGCCAGCGCGCCAGGTTGACGACCGCGAAGAAAACGTCGCCCAGTTCATGTTCCCATTCCTGTGCGTCCCCGGCGGCTTCCAGCTCCGCCAGCTCTTCGGCCACCTTGGCTTTTACGCCCTCGATCGTCGGCCAATCGAAGCCGACCCGCGCCGCGCGCTTCTGCAAGCTTTCGGCCTGTTCGAGCGCCGGCAGCGCCAGCGGCACGCCGTCGAACAATCCCTTTCCGCCCATTTCTTTACCGCTGCGTTCTTCGGCTTTTATCTGCTCCCAATTCGAAAGCACCTCCCCGACGTCGTCCACCCGGCTATCGCCGAAAACGTGCGGGTGGCGCCGGTGGATTTTCTCGTCGATCCCGGCCACCACATCCGTCATCCGGAAATCCCCCGCTTCGGTTGCGATCTGCGCGTGCAGGAGGATCTGCAGCAGCAAGTCGCCGAGTTCCTCGGCCAATTCCCGCGGATCCTCGCGGTCGAGCGCCGCAAGAACTTCGTAGGCTTCCTCGAGCAGATTGCCGCGGATCGATAGGTGGGTTTGTTCCCGGTCCCACGGGCAGCCTTCCGGCGCGCGCAGGTGGGCGATCGTCTCCTGGAATGCCTCGAGCGCCCCGGGCAGCGGCGGGATGTAGAGCGTCGTCAGGTGGGCGGTCCGTTCGCTGCGGTCGATCGCATGCAGCGGCAGTTCCTCGACCGATTGCGCATCCGTTCCCGCCGCATGGATCAGCCGCACCGGATGCTCTTCCGGATACTGGTTCATCAGCGTCAGTTTGACCTCGTTCGCGAGCGTCCGTGAAAAAAGCTGCGCGACCAGCGCATGCGCCGAAGGCGGGAACGGCGGATGATGCCGCGCGGCCAGCTCCACTGCGTCGGAAACATACAGCCCGTCCAGCGCGTCCACGCCCAGCGCCCCGAGTATGGGCTCAATGAACGACAGCCCTTCGATTATCCGTACCTCAAGGTTGCGCGCCTTCGCCCCGGCCAGGATCTGCGGCACCGTGGATTCCCCCACCCGCGGGCTCCCGGGGACGGCGTAGCACACGCCCTCCGGCCGCTGGGCCAGCCGCAATACCTCGTCTACAATCGCCTGATAGACCGCGGAAAAATCATCTTCCTTCTCGTAGAAGGAATCCATCGGCTTCCAGGCAAGGTCAGGCAATGCATCGACGACCGGATGGCGCGCGGTGCGAACCCATACCTCGCGCGCCGCCGAAAGCGCTTCATGCGCCTCCACGGTGAGCATCCCCTCCCCGCCCGGTCCCAGCCCGACGATGGTGATCTTGATTGACATGGATTCCATCCTTCCCCCTCATCCCAGCCTTCTCCCTCATCCCCAGCCCTTCTCCCAGCGTACGCTGGGAGAAGGGAGTCGGCGGTTTTCCGACGGGATGAGGGAGAAGTAAGGGTTAGGGGTTAAAAACCGAACCGGGGCAAGTGTACCCCGGCTCGTGAAAAATCGATATGGGAACGCCCTGCGGTGAATGTTTACCGCTTGGTGTAGGTGGGCGCCTTGCGAGCCCGCTTAAGGCCCGGCTTTTTACGTTCCTTCATCCGGTCGTCGCGGGTGAGGAGCCCTTCCTTGCGAAGCACCGGGCGGAGGGTTTCATCCATCTTCACCAGCGCGCGCGCCACACCCTGGCGCACTGCTTCAGTCTGCCCGGTCACGCCGCCGCCGAACACTAAAGCGCTGACCGACATCGATTCCTCCCGGCCGACTACGCGCAGGGCCGAGAAGGCGCTTTCAAGGTCGCCCAGGCGGGTGAAGTAATCCTTGGCGGATTTTCCATTCACGGTCAAGCCACCGGCTTCCGGAATGATCCGGACCCGAGCGGTGCTTTCCTTGCGCCTACCGACGCCTTCGAAATATTTTGTCGCCATCGATCGATCCTTTCCTTACGCCAGAACCTTGGGCTGCTGGCTTTCCTGTTTGTGCTCGGCTCCCGCGTATACCTTGAGCCATTTGATGATGGATTTGCCGCGCTTGTTGTGGGGGAGCATGCCCCATACGGCCGCGCGGATCACCCGGTCCGGATGCCTGGCCAGCTGGTCGCGCAAGGATACGCTCTTCATGCCGCCCGGATATCCGGAATGGTGATAGTACACTTTATCCGTGAGTTTCTTTCCGGTGACACGGATCTTGGTGGCATTGACGACAATCACGCCGTCGCCGCCTTCCACTCCCGGAGTGAAGGTCGGCTTGTGCTTGCCAATCAGCACCGCAGCCACCTTGCTCGCCAGACGGCCCAGAACCTCGCCGTCGGCGTCAATCACGTACCACTCCCGCTTGATATCGGCGGCTTTCGGGATGTATGTTTTTTCCACGTCGTTTTTCTCCACGAACTTACTTATTGGGCGGCGGGAGACTTAACGCCCGTCGCCGGGATATTCGATCCGCATCAGGCATAACCCGTGAGCGGGTGCGGGTGGTGCCGCCCTCCCCTGTCCCTGCAAAGCAGGGGAAGCGGGGGATGCGAGCAGTGCGTCAAAGGCCTCACGCGTCCTGCGCCCGCCGCCCACCTGCAGCAGGGTTCCGGTAATCGTGCGCACCATGCGGAACAGAAAGGCGTCCGCTTCTATCCAAAATTCCAGCTCTTCTTCCTTCCGCAGCCAATCCGCCCGCAGGACCGTTCGTACAGTATGCGATCCCACGCGCGGGGCGCTGCCGAAGGCGCCGAAATCCCTTTTTCCCGGAAGATCGCGCGCCGCCTCGGCCATCGCTGCCACATCCGGAGCGGGCCACACCCGCAGCGCGTAGCGTTCCCGCAGCGGGTCCGGCCAGGGCGCCGCGATCACCCGGTAGCGGTAGCAGCGCTTCAGCGCGTGGTAGCGCGGATGAAAATCATCCGCCTCGCACCGCAGGGCCGGGCAGGCGATGTCGTCCGGCAACAGTGCGTTCATCGCGCGCTGCAATTCCTCCGCCGGGTGCATCCAAGCGAGGTCGAAGGCGATCACCTGCCCCGCGGCATGCACTCCTGCGTCGGTGCGCCCGCCGGCCAGCAGCGGTTCATCCCGCCGGCCCAGAGTTTCAAGCGCCGACCGAATTTCGCCTTCCACGGTCCGGGAGCCCGGCTGCGCCTGGAACCCCCGGAAGGCGGTCCCATCGTATGCGATCGTTGCCTGGTAACGTGCCATCTTCCCCCTCCCGAACCCGGGGGCCCAGCCCGCATTACTATTCGACGAATTCCAACAGCACCATTTCCGCCGCGTCACCCTTGCGTGCGCCAAGCCGCAGGATCCGCGTGTAGCCGCCGGGAGTCTTCTCGTAGCGCGGTGCAATTTCGTCGAATAAGCGCTTGACGGACGCGGCATTCGCCAGACGGGATGCCGCCAGTCTTCGGGCATGCACCATCTTCTGATCACCCGCCTTAATTCCCAGTTTGGCGAGTGTGACCAGCTTTTCCACCTCGCCGCGTATTGCAACCGCTTTGGCGCGCGTGGTGTGGATACGTTCGTGTTCCAGGAATTGGTTGATCAGGGTGCGCCGCATCGCGTTCCGATGCCCTGTGGAGCGCCCCAATTTTTTTCCGGCAATCTGGTGTCGCATGGCTGACTACTCCGTCTCTGTTTCGTGAGCGACTTCCGCGATTTCCGATTCCGGACCGCGCAGGAAGCCTTTCTCGCGCAATTTTTCCCGCAGTTCATCAAGGCTCTTTTCGCCGAAGTTGCGGATCGAAAGTACGGCGTCCTCGCCTTTGTTCAGGAGTTCCAAGACTTCGCCGACGGTGGTGATCCCGGTCCTCTTGAGCGAGTTAAATACCCGCACCGAAAGGTCGAGCTGTTCGATCGGCGTCTCGAGGACTTCACTCGAGATCTTCGGGGTGACCACCTCCGTCGTCCCGATGGTCAGGCTTTCCTCACTCACGCCCGCCAGATCCCGCAGGTGGGCGATCAGAATTCCCGCGCTCTGGCTGAGCGCCTCTTCCGGCCGGATCGTTCCATCGGTCCAGACTTCGAGGACCAGCCGGTCGTAGTTGGTATCCTGTCCGACCCGCGCGCGCTCGACGTCGAAATTCACCCGGCGCACGGGCGAGAAGATCGCGTCCACCGGCAGTTCGCCGATCGGCATCCGCCCGCGTTCATCGGAAGGCGAATAGCCGCGTCCCTTCTGGACCGTGAATTCCATGTCCAGTTTGGTTTTCGGGTCGTCGACCGTAAACAGGTACAGGTCCGGGTTGACGATTTCGACTTCCGGCGGCGGAACCACATCGGCCGCCGTGACGGTGCCCTCGCCGCTTACTTCAAGGCGCATCCGCGCGGTCTCGCCGGAGACCATACTTAACCGCATCTGCTTGACCTGCAGGAGGAGCTGGCTGACGTCCTCCTTGATCCCCGGGATGCTGGAAAACTCATGCGAGACATCGGATATCCTCACCGAAGTGACGGTGGCGCCCTCCAGCGAGGAGAGCATCACCCGGCGCAGTGCGTTGCCGAGCGTGATTCCGTATCCGCTTTCCAGCGGGCTGAGCACGAAGCGGGCGTAGTTCTGCGCCACGGCGTCGCGCTCGATCTTTGGCATGACCATATTGGTGGATATACTCACGTCGATTCTCTCCTCCGGCGCACCCTGTGGGACCGCGCGCCGTCGTGTCGAACCACGACCGGCATCCGCGGCGCGGAAATCTTCCGCGGCGGAACCGGCCTCCGGACGTTATCGCGAGTAAAACTCGACGATCAGTTGTTCGTTCAGGCGGATGTCGCTCAGTTCATGCCGCTCCGGCAGTTTGGCCATCCCGCCGGAAAGCGTTTCCAGATCCCTGGTAATCCAGGTCGGGACTGTCCGGCTTTCCGCCGCTTCGGTTAGGCCTTTAAAGTACGTCCGGGTGCGCGAGCCCGCGCGGACTTCGATCTTATCGCCCGGCCGGAGCAGGTAAGAAGGGACATCGGTCCGGCGGCCGTTAACATTGAAGTGTCCGTGGGTTACAAGCAACCGCGCCTTGGCCCGGCTCTCAGCGAAGCCCATCCGGTAGACGATGTTGTCGAGCCTGCTTTCAAGCTGTTGCAGCAGGTTCAACCCGGTCATGCCGCGTTTCTTCAGCGCTTCGGTGTAATAGCGGCGGAATTGGGCTTCGAGGATGCCATACACCCTGCGCGCCTTCTGCTTCTCGCGCAACTGGCGGGCATAGTCGGAAAGCCGCTGCCGCTTGAACTGTGCTTCCTTGCCGTGCGCACCCGGCGCAAACCCGCGCCGATCAAAGGCGCACTTATTGCTCAGGCAACGCTCGCCCTTCAGAAAAAGTTTATCGCCTTCACGCCGGCATAGTTTGCAGGCCGGCCCAATTCTCTTCGACATGCTTGTTTCCTTCCTCGGCCGGCTGCTCCCGCTGTGCGGAGGCGCCGGCCCGTGATCGGTGGACTACACCCGGCGCCGTTTCGGCGGGCGGCAACCGTTATGCGGAACGGGAGTGACATCCCGGATCGAGCGGACTTTAAGCCCCGCTCCCTGGACGGCGCGAATGGCGGCCTCCCGCCCCGGTCCCGGCCCGTTGATGTATAGGTCAAGCTCCTGCATCCCTATATCCTGCGCCGCTTTGGCCGCCTGCTGGGCGGCCATCCGGGCCGCGAAGGGCGTGCTCTTGCGGGAGCCTTTGAACCCGGATGTCCCCGCGCTGGCCCAGGCAACAGTGTTGCCCTGCGAGTCCGTTATGGTGATGATGGTGTTGTTGAAGGAAGCATAGACGTGCGCCTGTCCGTAGGCGACCGTTCGCTTGCCTTTCTTTCCGGTGGCACGTGGTGCGCCGCGAGTTGTTCCTGCCATATTCCCTCACTGCAAAAATCGAACCGATGTTTCCGGATGAAAACCGTGCGACGGAAATCCGCCCAGCCGCGGGAGGGGGGTGACCCCATTGGATTTCCGGCACGGCGCGCCCTCGACCGTTACGCCGGCATGTCTCCAGCCGGCGGCAGGGCTTATCCCGCTGTCGCGGGATGGAAAACCCGACTCATTTCTTCTTTGCTCCGCGCCGGCGGCCGCGTCCGGCTACGGTTTTCTTCGGACCCTTGCGCGTCCGGGCGTTTGTTTTCGTCCGCTGGCCGCGCACCGGGAGATTCCGGCGATGGCGCAGACCGCGGTAGCAGCCGATCTCCACCAGCCGTTTAATATTCATCTGTACTCCCCGGCGCAGGTCTCCCTCCACCGTGAAGTGTTTGCCGATGTATTCCCGGAGCGCAGTCACCTCGGCTTCCGTCAGGTCCTTGATCCGGGTATCCGGATTGACCTTGGTCTCCTGCAGGATGCGCTTCGAGAGAACGGGGCCGATGCCGAAAATATAGGTCAAGCCCACTTCGACCCGTTTCTCACGGGGCAGATCGATGCCTTCGATACGAGCCATGGTTATCCCTGCCTCTGCTTGTGCTTCGGATTCTCACAAATGATGTACACCTTGCCCGCCCGGCGGACAACTTTGCATTTCGGGCAGCGTTTGCGTACGGAAGATGACACTTTCATGGTTCCTGCACTCCTTTTTATTGCCTGAGCCAAACACTTGATTATACCGGCGGCCTTGCTTTCCGAAAAGACCGCCTGCTTCGGTTAGGGTTGCGTCAGGATCAGCGGCTCCCCGTCCGTCACGGCGAGTGTATGTTCGAAATGCGCCGTCCGCGATCCATCGGCGGAAACGACCGTCCATTCATCGGCCAGCACCCGGGTTTCGGGCGTCCCGGCAATCACCATCGGTTCCATTGCGATAGTCATTCCGGGCCGCAGCACGGCGCCGGTGCCGGGCTTCATATAATTCGGCACCTGCGGTTCTTCGTGCATTGCCCGGCCTACGCCGTGGCTGGTGTAATTCCGCACCAGGAAGAATCCCGCCGCTTCCACCACTTTATGCATGGCCGATACCAGGTCGCCGGTTTTATTGCCAACGTGCATTTCGGCGATGACCGCCTCCAGCGCCGCTTCGGTCGCCGTCAAGAGCCGCCGGGTGAGATCATCCGGCTCGCCCACGGCGATGGAAAAGGCCGAATCGCCCACGTACCCATCGACAATCGACCCGCAATCCACGCTGACCAGGTCGCCTTCCTGGATCCGCCGCTTCCCGGGAATGCCGTGCACCAGTTCTTCGTTCACCGAGATGCAGATCACCGCCGGGTAGGGCGGCGATCCATACCCGAGGAAGGCGGGTTTGGCGCCCAGCTTTTTAATGACTTCCGCGGCCGCCGCATCCACATCGGCGGTCGTCGCGCCGGGACGAATGGCCGCTTTCGCCGCTTGAAGCGCCAGGGCGTTCACCCGGCCGGCTTCGCGCATGATCGCCAGTTCCCGGTTCGATTTCAGCGTGATGCCGCGCGACGAAGCCATGGCCGCCGTTTACCTGACCGAAGCCAGGAGTTCCTTGGTCACGTCGTCGATCGGCTTGCCACCGTCGATCTCCGCCAGCACCCCCTTGCGGCGGTAGTATTCGATCAGCGGAGTGGTTTGTTCGAAATACACACGGATCCGGTTTTTCACGGTCTCCGCTTTGTCGTCTTCGCGCTGATAAAGTTCCGAGCCGTCCACGTCGCACTTTCCGGCGGCCGCGGGCGGATTGAACTTCTCGTGGTATACATGCCCGCCGGCGCGGCACGACCAGCGTCCGCTCAACCGGTCCACCAAAACCTGCTCCTCCACCTTGATGTACGGCGCCTTGCGGACTGTCCCCAATTTTGAATCGGCCAGGAACAGATCCAGGGCTTCCGCCTGCGGCACGGTCCGCGGAAAACCGTCCAGGATGGCGCCTTTGGCGCAGTCCGGATTCCTCATCCGGTCTTGGATCATGGAGATCGTGACATTATCCGGCACCAATTCCCCGCGCTGCATATACCCCTGCGCCAGCACTCCCAACTCGGTCTTGCGCTGCAGATGATCCCGGAAAAGGTCGCCGGAGGAAATATGCGCCAGATTAAGTTTCTGGCTGAGCACTTTTGCCTGGGTGCCTTTCCCCGCCCCGGGCGGTCCGAGAAGAACGATTAATTCGGCCATGTCATTTCACCAGAAGGGATTCGTCGTACCCGCGCAGCTTCAACTCCGCCTCGAGGGTGAAGTAAAGCTCGCGGACGACGCCCACTACGATCAACAATCCGGAAGAGGTGATCAGCAGCTGGCTGCGCTGCGATCCCAAGTCGACGACCAGCCCGACCAGGAAGGGCAGGATCGCCACGAACCCGAGGAAGAAGGCCCCCGGGAAAGTGATTCGCCGCATCACCCGGGTGAGGTACTTCTGGGTCGCATCGCCCGAGGTTACACCGGGGATTTGGGCGCCGCTCCGCCGCAGGTTTTCGGCGAAGTTGGCCTGCGTAAATTGCACGTCGGTGTAGAAGAACGTGAACGCGACGACCAGCACAAAGAAGATGATGTAATACCCCGCGCTCGCGCCATTCATGAACCGCACGACGCTCATCGCCGCGCCGTTAAGCCAGTTGGTCGTATCCGGCACCGCCTGGACGATCCATCCGGCCGCAACGCTCGGCATGGAGATGAACGTCCCGGCGAAAATCAGCGGGATCATGCCGGCCATGTTGACCATCAAGGGCAGGTTGGCCCGTACCGGCATCGCCTGCCGGAACCCGATCCTTCTCCCGGGATACATCACCGGGATGTTGCGCCGCCCCTGCTGGACGATGATGATCAGGAAGATCACCGCAACGATCACCAACAGGTACACGACGAAGCTGGTCATGCCAACCGTGCCGCCGGTAATCATTCCGACCAGATTGGCGGGGATGCGCGAGACAATTCCGGCGAAAATGATCAGCGAGAGACCCTGGTTGCGCAGCCCGTATTCCGAGATCAGCTCGCCCAGCCAGATCGCAAACATCGTGCCGGCGGTCATCGTGACGATCACGGCCACCGACGGCAGGTTCCAGCCGAAATTCGGCAGGATGGGCTGGGCGGTGTTGGTGTTGATGGCGTTCACAATGCCGATCTGCGAAAGCGACTGCAGCGCGGCCATCGGGACCGCGATGTAATACGTCCAGCGTTCCATCCAGCGGCGTGCGCCCTGCGGATCCTCCCGCTGCCGCTGTTCCATCCCCGGAATGATCGGGGCCAGGAGCTGCAGGATGATTTGGGCCGTGATGTAGGGATACGGCCCCATGGCCATCACGGAGAAGTTCGAAAGCGTCCCGCCCGAAAGCATGTCGAGCATGTTGAGGAATGTACTGCCCTCGGTCGAAAGCAGGCTGCGAAGCGCTTCCAGGTTCACCCCCGGCACGGGAATATGCGCGGCCACCCGGTAGATGACCAGTAAACCCACACTGATCAGGACCCGGTTGCGCAAATCCTCCGCCGCCCAGAGGTGCCTCAGGAAACTAATCGCCTTTCTCAGCATCGACATGATTCCTCCAATAAACGCCCGGCCGCGATGTTACGCGCCCGCTTCCTTTTTCACGGCCGCTTTTTTCACGGTTTTCTTCTTTTCCGGTTTGGATGCACCGGTATCCGGTTTCGCGGCTTCGGGTTTTGGGGCTTCCCACGCTTCGACTATTCCGCCCGCCGCCTCGATCTTCTTCTTGGCGCCGCCGCTTACCTTCTGCACCCGGACCGTTATCGCCGACGTGATCTCCCCGCGTCCGAGCACAACGACCGGTTGTCCGGCGTTTTTAACCAACCCCGCCTCGGTCAGCAATTCGGGGGTTACCACCGTCCCCTTCGGAAGATCCGTCAGCTGATCCAGGTTGATTTCCTGGTACCGCACCCGAGTCAGCGGGGAAAAACCGCGCTTGAACGGAAGCTTCCGGAAGAACGGCAGGTTGCCGCCTTGAAAATATTGGGATGGGCCGCCGCCCTGGCGTGCGCCCTGGCCCTTGGTTCCGCGTCCGGCCGTCTTGCCCTGGCCGGCCGAGATACCCCGGGCGACGCGTTTGCGCCGGTGGGTGGCGCCCGCATTCGGTATAAGTTCGTGCAACTTCATGAGGATTTCTCCTTGCCCGTCCCAGCTTCCACCTTCACCATGTGGTTCACCTTCGCCAGCATCCCCCGCAGCTGCGGCGTATCCGCTTGTTCGACCGTCTGGCGGATCTGCTTCAGCCCAAGCGCCCGAATGGTGGCCTTATGACGGTAGGTCTCGGAAATCGGGCTGCGCAGAAGTGTGATCCGCAAAATGCGGGCTTGCGACGCCTGTGCGGCCTTCGGCTTCGCGGTTTTCGGCTTCGCAACTTTCACCTGCTTCGCGGTCTCCGGCGCCGCCGCCTTTTTTGGTGTCTTCTTCTCAGTCATTGGCTTTGCGCTCCCAGAACGGCATCACGTGGTGCGCTTCCTTGCCGCGGGCGGCCGCCAGCAGCTTCGGATCCTTGAGCTGGTCCAGCGCATCCATCGTAGCCGACACGACATTCAAAACATTGGCGGAGCCCATGGATTTGGTGAGGATGTCATGCACTCCGGTCGCTTCCAGGACGGCGCGCACGCCGCCTGCCGCGATGACACCCGTGCCGGGCGATGCCGGCTTGAGGAGAACCACCGCACCGCTGCATTTTCCGATCACCTCGTGCGGAATGGTCGCCTTGGAAAGCGGGACGTTGTGCATCACCCGCCGGGCCTTTTCAGTGCCCTTGCGGATCGCATCCGGAACCACCCGGCTCTTCCCAATACCGATCCCGACCCGCCCTTTGTTGTCGCCCACCACCACCACGGTCCGGAAGGTGAAATGGCGTCCGCCCTTGACCACTTTTGCCACCCGGGCGATATCGATCACGCGTTCATCGAACTCGGGTTTGATGTCCTCGGATTCCCGTCTGTTGAATCGTGCCATCGTTTACTCCATCGCGCTGTCGCGCTATTTCCAACTAGAACTGCAAACCGGCGGCGCGGGCAGCTTCCGCCAGCGCCTTCACACGTCCGTGATACCGGTATCCGCCGCGGTCAAAGACCACCTGCTTGATGCCTTTGGACTGCGCCCGCTCGGCAAGCGCCTTGCCGACTTCCTTGGCCTGCTCGGATTTCTTTAACTTGCTGATCTTTTCGCGTAATTCCTTGTCCACGGTAGAAACCGCCACCAGGGTGCAGCCGGTGCTGTCATCGATGACCTGGGCATAAATCTGCGAAAGGCTGCGGAACACCGAGACTCTTGGCCGATCGGTCGTGCCCGCCACGTGCTTGCGGACCCGGAGGTGGCGCCTGATTCGTTTTTGCTCGCGTGATTTCGGACTCATTTTCCTAACCTCGCCATTGGAAATCCCCGAACATCCTGCCCCGGCAACACACCGCGGGGCCGGCCGCGGACCCTGGTTTCCTCAAATGCGAAACCGGGGCGCGGGATCCTGAGATTACGGATTATTTCACTGCCGCGGTCTTGCCGGCTTTCCCGGCCTTGCGGCGGACCTTCTCGCCGACATAGCGCAAACCTTTTCCCTTGTAGGGTTCGGGAGGCCGGATCTTCCGAAGATCGGCCGTCATTTGACCCACCTGCTCGCGGTCAAAACCCTGGACGTGGATGATGCGCGCCTTTTCATCGACCGCGAAGGAAATGCCCTCCGGCGGTTTTATCGTCACCGGATGGGAAAAACCCACGGAGAGCACCAGATCGGCGCCTTTCAATTCGGCCCGATAGCCCACGCCATCCACCTGGATGTCCTTCTGGAACCCCTGACTCACGCCGGTAACCATATTCTGGACCAACGCCCGCGCCATCCCATGCGAAGCGCGGTGGGAACGGGCATCGGATTCGCGCTGGACCACAAGCGCGTCGGCTTCCGTATTGAAGCTCAGGAACGCCGGGAAGGTGCGGACCAATTCCCCCTTGGGTCCTTTCACCTTGACGGTGGTGCCTTCGATTTGGATTTTGACTCCCGCCGGGATTTTCACCGGCATTCGACCGATCCGTGACACGCGAACCTCCTTCTGCCTCATCGGTCCGGTCCGAAGACCGGGCCGGCAATTACCATACCTTGCAGATCACCTCACCACCCACGCCAAGTTTCCGCGCCCGGGTGCCGGTCATAATTCCCTTCGGGGTGGAGACGATCGTCACACCCAGCCCGGACAGCACCCGCGGAATCTCGCGTTTGGTGGCGTACACACGGCGTCCGGGCCGGCTGACCCGCTCGAGGCCCGTAATCACCGGCCGCCGATCCCGGCGTTCGCCCATGTATTTCAAATACACCCGCAGCATTCCCTGCGGCTTATCCTCGCTGACCACTTCGAACTTTTCGATATACCCTTCGTCCTTGAGAATCCCGGCCAAGGCCGTCTTCATTTTCGAAGTCGGCATCGCCACCAGCGGATGCCCGGCCAGCAGACCGTTGCGGATTCGGGTGAGCATATCGGCAATAGGATCAACGACAGTCATAAGACCACTCTCCTTCTCGGGGCCACGATCGCCCGTCGATTACCAAGACGATTTGACCACGCCGGGGATTTTTCCGCTGAGAGCACGCTCGCGGAAGCAAATCCGGCACAACTGGAATTTGCGCATATATCCCCGCGGCCGGCCGCAAACCCGGCAGCGATTGCGGACCCGTTCCTCGTACTTGCGCCGCGTTTCGCGGATAATAATGGATTTCTTGGCCATATCGCCTTATCCCTTCTGAAATGGCATGCCCATGAGCTGCAGCAACCGGTGCCCTTCCTGGTCGTTCTGCGCCGACGTCACGATGGTCACTTCAAATCCCCGGATTTTGTCGATCTTGTCGTACTGGATCTCGGGGAAGATCAGCTGTTCCTTGAGCCCCAGTGTGTAATTCCCGCGCCCATCGAATGCGTCCGGCGGTACGCCGCGGAAATCGCGCACGCGCGGGAGCGCGACGTTCATCAGCCGGTCAAGAAAAGACCACATCCGTTCCCCGCGTAGGGTGACGGTCACACCGATCTGGCGGCCTTCGCGGAGTTTGAAATTCGCCACGCTTTTCTTCGCCTTGGTGATGACGGGCTTCTGTCCCACGATCGCGGTCACATCACCCACCGTGGCCTCAAGCGCCTTGGGATTGTCAATCGCCTCGCCGCAGCCCACGTTCAGCACCACCTTGCGCACCTTTGGTATCTGCATTACGTTGGCAAAGGCAAACTCGCGCTGCAGTGCGGGCGCCACTTCTTTACGGTAACGGTCCTGCAAATAATGCGTCATGCTTCTTTCTCCTATTTGCCGGCGTAATCCAGCGGGTTGTCGCAGGATTTACAATAACGCCCGCGGCGTTCATCGCCGGCCCGACGCGTCACGCGGGTGGGCTTATCGCACTTGGGGCACACCAGCATGACGTTGGAAATATGCATCGGGGCGGGGAATTCCACCGTGCCGCCCTTGATCGAAGAACCGGATCCGGTCTGGGTGGTCTGGCGGGTGTGCTTCTTGTGTACGTTGATCCCTTCCACCACCACCCGCTCCTCCTTGGGGAGCGCGCGCAGCACGAGCCCGCGCTTGCCGCGGTCGGACCCGCTCAGAATTTCCACGGTATCGCCCTTCTTGATGTCCACGATGTGCTCCTCTAGATGACTTCCGGGGCCAGGGAGACGATCTTCATGAAACCCTTCTCCCGCAATTCCCTCGCCACCGGTCCGAAAATGCGCGTGCCCTTCGGGTTTTGCCCGTCCGCATCGAGGATGACAGCGGCGTTGTCGTCGAAGCGAATGTAGGAACCGTCGTCGCGCCGATACTCCTTGGCGGTCCGGACGATTACCGCCTTGACCACTTCACTCTTTTTGACCGTTCCCTGCGGCGTGGCGGATTTCACGGCCGCCACAATGACATCCCCAATGCGTCCCGTCTTGCGGCGCGATCCGCCCTGAATGTGTATCACCAGAAGCTCGCGTGCGCCGGTGTTATCGGCCACAACGAGGCGGGATTCCAGCTGAATCATTCCCCACCTCCGGGTTGAGCGTCGGCCGCGGCTTCGGGTGTGTCTCCCGTCTCGACCGGCGTTTCCACCACCTCGTGGATCCGGCGGTCGTGGGCGATGACATTTTCCACCACCCAGCGCTTGCGGCGCGAGATGGGTTTGCTCTCCACGATCTTCACGCGATCGCCCTTCTGACAGCCCTGTTCGTCGTGCACCAGGAACTTCTGGCTGCGGTGAACCACCTTGCCGTAGAGCGGGTGCCGCACGGTGCGGTCCACGCGAACCACCACCGTCTTGGTCATATGGGTACCGATCACGGTTCCGATCATGCGTCGGCGCGGATTGGTTGTCATGTGGTCTTTCCTTCCGGAGCAGGCTCGAGCTCCCGCTCATGCAGCAGGGTGCGGATGCGCGCGACGTTCCGCCGGGCAATCCGTATCCGCGAGGTGTCGTTCTGCTGTCCCATGGTGAACTGGAAACGCAGGTTCATCATTTCCTTGCGGGCCTGGTCCAGCTGGACCAGCAATTCATCCGTATCCAGCGCGCGCAAATCCTTGGTATTCATCCGTTACTCCTTCGCGCCGGCGGCTTCGAGCTTGGCGATCGTCTTCGTCTTCAGGCCGAATTTGAAGGCCGCGAGCCGCAGCGCTTCGCGCGCGGCCTCCTCGGGCAAACCGCCCACTTCGAAGATGATCCGGCCGGGTTTTACCACCGCCACCCAATGATCCACGGCGCCTTTGCCTTTTCCCATCCGGGTTTCCGCCGCCTTGATGGTGATCGGCTTATCGGGGAAAATGCGGACCCAGATTTTGCCGCGGCGCTTCATTGAATGCACCAGAGCGCGGCGCGCCGCTTCAATTTGGCGCTGGGTAAGCCAGCCCGGCTCGACCGCCTGCAATCCATACTCGCCGAAATCCAATTCGGTGCCGCGGGTTTCGTGGCCTCTCATCCGGCCGCGCATTTGTTTGCGCCACTTGACGCGCTTTGGCATCAACATGCTGATCTTCCTCCATCACCGGATCCCTGCGGCGCCGCCCCCCAGAGGACGCAACCGGGCTCCGAAAACTGCCGATTACTCGGAAATGTACGCGCCTTCCGTCATTTCCACTTTACCTTCCGTATCCGGACGCGCTTCCCCCTTGAAAATCCATACCTTCACACCGATCCGCCCGAATGTGGTGAGCGCCTCGGTGCGGGAGAAATCGATGTTCGCCCGGAGCCACTGCAGCGGGACGCGCCCCTCGCGCATCCACTCGCTCCGCTTCATTTCACTTCCCGAGAGCCGTCCGGCGCACATTACCTTCACACCCAGCGCTCCCTGCCGCATGGCCTGGGCTACCGCACGCTTCATGGCACGGTTGTGGCTGATGCGCCGCTCCAGCTGGCGTGCGATGTTGTCGGCCACCAGCGAAGCTTCCATGTCCGGCTGGGTGATTTCCTGGACTTTCAGGTCCACCTTGCAGCCGGTGAGCTTCTCCAGGTGCTGGCGCAATTCCTTCACCGAGGCGCCCTTGCGGCCGATGAACACGCCCGGCTTGGCGGTGAAGACAAAAATACGTACAAGATTGTGGTCGCGCTCGATCTCTACCCGCGCGATGGCCGCATCCGACGCATTCTTCATGATCATTTTGCGGATCTCGGCGTCCTGGTGCAGCCGTTGGGCGTATTCCTTGCCCTCGGCGAACCAGCGGCTCTCCCACGTTTTGTTGACCCCCAGACGAAAACCAATTGGATGGATTTTGCGACCCATACCTGCTCCTGAACTAAATGGCGCTGAAGCGCGCAATCATTCTTTTTCGCGCAACACGATGGTCACATGTGATGACCGGCGGAGGATCGGCTTGAACCGACCCCGGGCGCCGAAGCGGCGCCACTTACGAGTGGGGCCCTCATCGGCGAACATCTGGGCGATGACCAGATCTTCCTTGTGCAGCCCCTGGTTCTGAACCGCATTGGCTATCGCCGACTTGAGCAGCTTGGCCAGCCGGGCGGCCCCGGTTTGCGGCATGGACAGCAGAAAAGTGAGCGCCTCTTCCGCACTCCGGCCGCGCACGGCGGTCATCACCTGGCGCATTTTCTGCGCCGAAGACGGCGCATAGCGCATCTTGGCCCGGACGTCAGTCATTGCCGCCCTCCTTCTTCGCTGCCACTCCCGCCGCCGGCGCCGCCACGCCGCCCGCGACCGCCGTGACGGATTCCTTGGTCACATGGCCGCGGAAGGTCCGGGTGGGGGCGAATTCACCAAGGCGGTGGCCGACCATGTTTTCCGTGACGTAGATCGGCACGTGCCGCCGCCCGTCGTGCACGGCGATCGTGTGTCCTACCATCTGCGGAAAAATCGTGCTGGCCCGGCTCCAGGTGCGGACGACTTTTTTCTCGCCCTTCTGGTTCATGGCTTCGACCTTCTTCAGCAGCTTGGGCTCGATGTACGGCCCCTTTTTCAGCGATCGCGACATGGTTGCTTCTCCTCAGCGGACCGGCTCGGGTCCTACTACTTGCGCTTGGACGGCCGGCGCCGGACGATAAACCGGTCGGTCTTTTTGTTGTTGCGTGTTCGATACCCGCGGGTGGGTTTGCCCCACGGGCTTTTCGGTCCGGGCATGCCCGCCGGCTGGCGGCCTTCGCCGCCCCCGTGCGGATGATCGCGCGGCGACATGGCGGTGCCGCGGACGGTCGGGCGCACGCCCATATGGCGCTTGCGTCCGGCCTTGCCCAGCTTGATGTTCCGTTTGTCGACGTTCCCCACCACACCGATCGTGGCGTAGCAGGTCTGGCGGATCAGGCGCATCTCGCCCGATGGCAGGCGCAATTGCGCGTACTGGCCTTCCTTGGCCAGGAGCTGCGCCCCGGTGCCGGCGGAACGCGCCAACTGCCCGCCTTTGCCTTCCTCCAGTTCGATGTTATGAACCATCGTACCGACCGGGATCTGCGAGATCGGCATGGCGTTCCCCGGGTGGATCTCCGCTTTCGTCCCGGAGAGGATCTTATCTCCGACTTTAAGCTCAAGCGGCGCAATAATGTAGCGCTTTTCACCATCGGTGTACGCCAGCAGCGCAATCCGGGCCGAGCGGTTCGGATCGTATTCGATGGCCTGCACGCGCGCGGGAATGTCGCGCTTATCCCGCTTGAAATCGATAATCCGGACATGCTGGCGATTGCCGCCCCCGCGATGGCGGACGGTCACCTTGCCGTAGCTGTTGCGGCCGCCGCGTTTCTGCTTCGAGACGATCAGCGACCGTTCCGGCCGGCTTTTGGTGACTTCCTCGAAGGTGGAGCTGGTCATCCCCCGCCGTCCCGGCGAGGTGGGTTTGTATGTTTTTACCGGCATGGGATTATCCCTTCACCCCTTCAAAAATGGGGATGGTCCCCTTGGACAGTGTGACAATCGCCTTTTTATAGGCTGCCCGGCGGGTGCGTAAACGGCGCGTCCGCAGGGAACGCGAAACTTTCGGCGTGGCATTCACAATATCCACCTGCGCGACCTGTACGTTCTCAAACATCTTCAGGACGGCCTGTTTCACCTGGATTCGGGTTGCGCCCCGCGCGACCTCGAAGGTGTACTGGTTTTCCTTGGCCAGCCGGATGGACTTCTCGGAAATAATCGGCCGGCGCAGGACGTTCTCCAAATGCTCTGTCATTCCGCCCTCCCGGGATCCAGCCATTCCCGAATTTGATCCAGGGCCGGGAGCGACAGAACCACTTTTTCATATTTAAACAGGTCGCGCATGTTCAGGTATCCGGTGCGCAGGGTTTTGGCCTGGGCCAGGTTGCGCGTGGAGCGTTCGACGATCTCATTGCGCTCCGACAGCACCACCAGCGCGCTTTCGGAACCGGCCACCACCTGCAGCGCCTGCAGCATTGCCGCCGTATTGACTTTCGCCAGCGCGATCCGGTCGACTACCACCACCGCCTTGTCGGTCAGCTTGGCCGAGAGGGCCGAGCGCAGCGCCGCTTGGCGCATCTGGCGCGGCATCTTCATGGAATAATCCCGCGGGACCGGGGTATGGACTTTGCCGCCGCCGCGCCATTGCGGAGAGCGCGTCGAACCCTGGCGGGCCCGTCCGGTTCCCTTCTGCTTCCACGGTTTGCGTCCGCCGCCGCGGACTTCCCCGCGGCCTTTGGTCTTGTGCGTTCCCAGGTGCGCGTTCGCCTGCTGATAGATCAGCGCCTGGTGCATCAAGTCCTTGCGGACCGGAGCTTCGAAGATGGCGGCCGGCAGTTCCACCGAGCGCACCACTTTTCCTTTCATGTTGACGACTTCAACTTCCATCGCTATCGCATCCCTTCTGGCATCTCGGGCTCGGGTTCGGCCTATTGCTTGCGCGCTTCGCGGATGAGGACGATTGCACCCTTGGGGCCGGGAACGCTGCCGGCGACACCCAGCAGGTTGCGTTCCGCATCGACCAGCGCCACCCGCAATCCGGATGACGTGACCCGCGCGGCGCCCATATGGCCGGCCATGCGCTTGCCCTTATAAACCCGGCCGGGGGTCGTCGTAGACCCGATCGAGCCCGGGGAGCGCTGCCGGTCGGATGCGCCGTGAGTCATGGGGCCGCCGCCAAATCCGTGGCGTTTCATCCCGCCCTGAAAGCCCTTGCCCTTGGAGGTACCGACGATGTCCACTTTTTCCCCGGTTTGAAAAATATCGACGGAGACCTTATCGCCCTGTTTCGGCGCCTGATCGGAGTCGATCCGGAATTCGCGCAGGTAGCGCAGCGGCGGGAGGGACGCTTTCTGCAAATGGCCGAGTTGGCCCGCCGTCAGCCGTTTGCTCTTGCTTTCGGCAAATCCCAACTGAATGGCGGAATACCCTTCTTTTTCCTTTGTCCGGACCTGGGCAACAAAACACGGCCCAGCTTCTATGATCGTGACCGGGATCATGCGTCCGGCATCGTCAAATATCTGGGCCATGCCCAATTTTTTCCCGATTAATCCCTTCATTCTTTTCTCCTATACACAACCCGGGACTGTCAGCCTGGGAGGGGCTGCATCATCCCCGCGTCCGGCAGTCAACCCGCCGCCTGCGCCGAAGCGAAGGATCGAACGGGCTCTTGCCGGCCGGTGATTTCCTCGGGCTAGATCTTCATCTCCACATCGACGCCGGCCGGCAGGTTCAGACGCATCAGCGCGTCCAGCGTCTTCGCATCGGGTTCCAGCACTTCGATCAGCCGTTTATGGGTCCGGATCTCGAAATGTTCGTGGGAATCCTTGTCGATGTAGGCTCCGCGCCTGACGGTAAACTGCTCATGCTCCGTCGGCAGGGGCACCGGCCCCACGACGTGGGCGCCGTTGCGTTCCGCAGCCTCGACAATGCGTTTGGCGGATTGATCCAGAATGCGGTGATCGTATGCTTTTAATCGGATGCGAATTTTCTGTCGAGCCATATTTATCGCCTAGTCGATGATCTCGGTGATCACGCCGGCGCCCACGGTCAGGCCGCCCTCGCGGATCGCGAACTTCGAACCCTTCTCGAGCGCCACCGGCACGATCAGCTCGACATTCAGGTTCACGTTGTCCCCCGGCATCACCATCTC
>DAOUDU010000118.1:0-8100 GCA_034430775.1 Anaerolineales bacterium
AGTTCCGTTACCAATATTCCATGAACAGCCTGACGGAAACGGAAGCGGGACCCGGGATGATGTTCAGTGCCCAAGCCATTACCGCGAATATCGCCTATTATAGTGATTGGTATCCTTTCTTGCGAAGCCTCCAATGCCCGGTGCCGCTGATCCGGGCGAAAGGGGGCGGCGCGGTTTCGGATGCGGATTTTGAAAAAATGAAATCCGCGATTCCGAATTGCATGGCGCGTGAGATGTCCGACCCCGATCGCTATGTTCATCTCGCCGACACGCCGGTGGTATACGGACGTTTCGATGGATTCCGGGAGACGGCTGCAGGTAAGAAATAAGCGAGGAGACCCATGTACGCCATTCGTCATGCCTACCCCACAATTCAGCACGAACGGGCGGCCGCGCGCATCGTTGAAATCTACAACCGTCAACCGGAAGTAACTGCCGTGCTGTTAACCTGTTCCTGTGCGCGGGGAAAAGCGTCACCCGATAGCTGCCTGGATATTGCGGTACTGCTCACACCCGAAGCCCTGAAGGAAAAAGGGCCGGCGTTGGAGCGGGCGTGGGAATCCGCAAACCAAACCGATCCCGTGTTTCAGGCGCTGCGAACCGTCGGGAAATACTCGCAGGTGGATTTGGAGTTTGTGCATGGACGGTTTGAACCGGGGTGTCACAACTGGACCTCCGGGCCGGATGATTTTGAGCTGGCGATTGGAAATTTCCTGGCGTACAGCGTACCGTTGTGGGAACAAGGCGATTACCTGCGCCGGCTAAAACACCAATGGCTGCCGTATTACGGGGAAGCCCTGCGCCGGGAACGCCTGGAGATGGTGCGCCGGTTCGGGATGAATAATCTGCACCACATCCCGGGGTATCTCGCCCGCGGTTTGCACTTTCAGGCCTTTCACCGCCTCTGGCACGCGTACGGAGAATTCCTGCAGGGGTTGTTCATCTCGCGCGGCGTGTATCCCATCGCGTATGATAAATGGGTCCGGGAGGAGGTCGAAGAGATTCTGGGGTTGCCGCAACTCTACGGGAAATTAGCGGAGCTGTTTGAGATTAATCATTTTGAAAGCGGGGAGATCGGGAAAAAAGCGAAGAGAGTGGAGGATCTTTGGGCCGAGTATATTCCGGAGCCGGCCGCCGCATGAGGTCTTTCCGTGCGGGCGCCGGCCGTCGGAAGTTGCGCGTATTACCGGGTCGAGGCTGGAGTGTGAGCGGGCCTCCGTTGCGCATTCACGTTTCCCGCAATTAAAACGGCGGCAGTTTCCCCTGTACAAAAACCTGGCGATACGTAGGCCCGCCGTATTTTCTGCGGCTGGTTTTTTCCGCACGATTACTCTTGCGGGAAGAAGGCCGATCATACGTGGCTGTGCGGCTGAGCATAGGCCATCCTGTTGGGTGTCTCCCAATTCCACCAACCGAAGGCGCAAACCCCCTTTATTGGCCGGTTTCCGCATATCGGCCTTCGCGCTCGTTAATCTTGTATAAATACCGACGGAATCCCGTCCCCATCGTTGGTTCGATATAGAATAATTAAGGGAAGCGCACTCAGCCCTCAGTAAAGGGAACCGATGAATAAAAAAATATTTTCCGTGGCGATGCTCGCAATGGTTTTAGGCGCGGCAAGTACGGGTTGCGCATCGGAAATTTCTGTTGCGTCCGTACCGGTTGCAACCGAAGTGCCGCCGACGCCGACAATACACATAACAGAAACGGCACAGCGCACGGTCACACCAACAGAGGGTTTCACGACCGCCATCGTGGATGCCCGACGAACGGAAATCCTGGATTACATCACCAATCTGTCGAATGAACCGTTCGCGGGCGTCATCAGCGGACAGAACTGCTACCACGGAACGGAAATCCTCTCCACTTCATGGGCTCGCGGATACGCGAATATGATCGAAAAGCTGCACACCGAGACCGGGCAGTGGGTTGGAATTATCGGCGTGGACTATGAGTATTTAAAAATCTTCACGCTCGAAGAGCTGACGCAAGCCAACAAGGCGCTGATCGATTACGCCAAGGCGGGCGGAATCGTCACCATCACGCTCACCCCGCTCAATCCCTGGGTCAACGATGAATCCGACCTGGTAAAAAATCCCGGATCGTATGACGGTCCGGCGGGTTCGCAAAATGCCGACAGCTTCGCGCAGGTAAAGGGCCTCAACGACCTTATCGACCCGGCCAAGCCGGTGAACGTGGCCTGGATGAGGAAGCTGGACCGCGTCGCGGCGGCATTGACGGAGCTGAGGGATGCGGGAGTGATCGTCCTGTTCCGTCCGATGCAGGAGATGAACGGGAACTGGTTCTGGTGGGGGATGCGGTCCCATCCGTACGATCCCGCGCCGTACGGCAACGTCTACCGGCACATGCGCGACTATTTCACCGAGGAAAAACAATTAAACAACCTGATCTGGGTGTATTCCCCCAACGCGTCCTTCGGGGAGGGGAACAACTCAACCTGGAACCGGACCGTGGATTGGGCCTACCCCGGAGATGCCTATGTGGACATCGTCGCGGGCACGAATTACGCCGATAACCTGATCATCGGGGATTACGCCAAATACGTTTCGATGAAGAAGCCCCTGGGCATGGCCGAACTGGGTCCGACGATCGGGGGGCCCGCGGCGAAAATCGGATCCTGGGATACCTCGCAAATCATCGTCAAGATGAAAAACAATTACCCCCGGATTGCCTATTGGGTCAGCTGGCATAGTTATCCCGGAGAGAGCTGGTCCCTGATCGCCAATAAGAATTACGACATCCTGATGAACGATCCGGGCGTAATCAACCGGGAGGATTTCCATTGGTCCTGGCTGGAATAGGCGGAAGGCTTCCCGCGATCCCGATGGTATACAATCCGCCGCCACCGAAGTATAGGTGGCGGCGGATGATTTTTCTTGTTTCCGGATGGGAGAATTCCCTTCGAACGCACATTGCCGCGTGTATTCAAGCGGAGAATCCATTTCCCATTTTCGGATAAAATGTCTGGGCGAATCGGGATATCGGACGCTGGGTGTGATATGCGCCGAACGGTTGATTTCAATCCATCCAAGGGCTGGGAGGATAAATGATGCGAACCGGGCAGGCGTACAGGAAGACACGGATTTGTTTTTTCGTTTTCCCGCTGATCATCGGCTGCTCCCTTCTTGGTCAATGGCCGGTTTTTAGGGACGGATGCTATCTTGGTACGGCGAAGGCCTGGATCGACGCCAACGGGAACGGGTTAAGGGAAGCCAATGAGCAGCCGTTGAAAGGAGTTGTCTTTGAACTCAAGGGCGGAGCAAATGCGGAGAACTATCTCCATCAGCCCGAAAGTGATGAAAACGGCGAATTCTTACTGAGCGTCTTCCCCAATACCTGCGAATCCCTTGCGGGCGACGAGCTTGTGCTCAGCGCAACGGTTCCGGAGGGCTACCGGGCGACCACCCCGACCGAAATAGTGATTACTGCAACGGATTTACTGGATTCGGATATGGGTGAATATTCCTTTGGATTCATCACCAGTTCCCCGTGAGTAAAAAACCGTTCGAGCATTTTACTTCGGAATTATTCTTCGCCGTCGCTTTTTTGAGAAAATCCCAGAATAGACCAGAGCGTCCGGCGCGGCCGTTTCGCGGGGGTAATGGCCGGGCGGCATATGATCCTGTACAGCACGCCGTCTGCGCCGAAGATCACCATATTGGGTTGCGCAGGCATATTTACATTCTCTCCCCTGGATTTATCCCGCTACGAATAATGTTATTTTATCCGTATTGGTCCTTTACCGCATGACCCTTCGCGCGTGAATGGTAAACACCAACGCAAAAACCTGAAATGCTTGTGCGGGATCCCCGCATGGCTGGAGCCGGAACACTCGGGAATATATACGCCGGCGGGACATGTTCCCGGATCGAGTAGAATACGACGATCTGAAGATCCCAAATACATATTTCATGGAGATCGCGATGAAACAGGAATTTCAACCTCAGTTTGCGCACACGTGGAGGGTATTTGAGCGGCTGGTGAATGACTTTGATGACGAAGCATGGATCCGTGCGGGCAGGCGCGCCATCCGTCCGGCAAGGCTGTCTTTTCATATACTAAAATCGACAAAATACTATATCGAAGACTCTTCCGACCTGTTTTTCCCGTCGGGGAAACCGTTTGCGGCCGATTGGGAAAAGGCGCCGGAGGGAGGCTTGCCTTCGCGGAAGGATATCCTCGACGGCATAAAGCTGTTCCATGCAAAAACTGAAAAGTGGCTCTCGGAATTGGATTATTCCGCGAAGAATACCGCCTTCCCGTGGGCGGGTGAAACACATTTAGGGGTGGTTATATTCCTGTTGCGGCACAGTCTTTATCATCTCGGAGAGCTGAGCTCCCTCCTGAATGAGAGCAAACACGGCGATGCGGAAGATCATTACGTGAAGGCCCAGGAAGGACATTAGCCGTTCCCTTTCCCCGGGAGCGGGCTGCCCGTCCGTCCGGTAGAGTGTTTATCTGAAAGGTGATATTACGTGATCGAGACGAAGCGGTTGTTGATACGGCGTTTTTCACCGGATGACTTCATGGATTTATATGAGTATTTATCCGAACCGGTCGTGTATGCCTTTGAGCCCGGGAAGCCCGTCTCGTTGGATGAGGCAAAAGTCATATCCCGGGAGCGGTCCCGGGGAAGCGACTTTCTGGCGGTGGAACTGAAACCAAACGGAAAAATGATCGGCCATCTGTATTTTAAACAGGCGGAGCCGGCGCGGTTACTGACCTGGGAGTTGGGGTATATTTTCAATCCGAAATTCCACCGCCAAGGATATGGATCCGAAGCCGCCGCGGCCTTAACCGCCTACGGGTTTGAAAAATTCAATATTCACCGGATCATGGCCCGCTGCGATCCCCGCAACACGGCATCCTGGAAATTACTTGAGAGGGTTGGCTTCAAACGGGAAGGCAGTTTCCGGAAGTACGGATTCGTTCACACCAATGAGGACGGTTCGCCGATCTGGACGGATGCATACGAATATTCACTCTTGCGCGAGTGAAAAAGGAGTCTTTCGGGCCGGATTCCCATGGGTTTACCCGGAGTGCGGTTCGTTAAGCCGTAACTTCCCTAAGAACCGCCCTGGCAAAAATATAATAATTTATGCCGAGTACGCATAAAGGTAATACCTATCAATGATTAACGCAAATTATATATTTACACCGCATAATGGATTAAACGGTGTGGCCGCAGGGCGGAATATCGAATGCGACAGAAGCCGCCGCCTTGCCGGCGCGGCATCCGTAACACTTAACCGCCGAATAATTCCGGTTACGGTGTCGCTCTGCGCGGAAAGGATATCCGGCGTAGAATCAACCCGCGGAGCTGTCGCTTGGCATCTGGAAGGAAGAAGGAAAGAGGGCGTTATTTCCGTGCAGGCACGTGGTCTCTTCATTAGAAATGGGAGGAAAGAATGAAACTCGATAAATTCACCCAAAAATCCCAGGAGGCGATCATGCTGGCGCAGCAGATCGCCGGCGACCTCCATCATCAGGCGCTTGAACCCGCGCACCTGCTCCTGGCCCTTATCCGCCAGGAGGATGGCATTGTGCCCGTTGTTGTCACCAAGATCGCCGGCGGGGTACAGGCCTTGCGCGCCGATCTGGAAAAGGAATTGGAGCAGCGCCCGAAGATCGGCGGCGCGAGCATGGAGGTCGGCTTGTCGCCGGCCGCGGCGGACGTGCTGAACGCCGCCGAGCGCTACGCCAAGGGCATGCAGGATGATTATGTCTCGGCCGAACACATCCTGCTTGGATTGACGGATTCTTCGGAGGGGAAGCGGCTGGCCGGCTTCGGTCTCACAAAGGACGCCGTCCTCGCCGCACTCAAATCCGTGCGCGGCACCCAGCGCGTGACCAGCCCGGATCCGGAATCCACATACCAATCCCTGGAAAAGTACGGCCGCGACCTGACGGATATGGCCCGCAAGGGCAAACTCGATCCCGTAATCGGCCGGGACGAGGAGATCCGCCGGTTGATCCAGATCCTCTCCCGGCGCACGAAGAACAATCCCGCCCTGATCGGCGAACCCGGCGTCGGCAAAACGGCGGTGGCCGAGGGCTTGGCCCAGCGCATCGTCAACGGCGACGTGCCGGAAGGGCTTAAAAAGAAGCGGCTGATCCAGTTGGATATGAGCGCGCTCATTGCGGGCGCCAAATTCCGGGGCGAGTTCGAAGAACGCCTTAAGGCCGTGTTGAAGGAGATTACCGAAAGCCAGGGTGAAATCATCCTGTTCGTCGACGAAATGCACACCGTCGTCGGCGCGGGCAAAGCGGAGGGGGCGATGGACGCCGGCAACATGCTCAAGCCGATGCTGGCGCGCGGCGAATTGCATATGATCGGCGCGACGACCCTCGACGAATACCGCACGTACATTGAAAAAGATCCCGCACTCGAGCGCCGTTTCCAGCCTGTGATGGTGGAGGAGCCGAGTGTGGAGGAGACGATCTCGATCCTGCGCGGATTGAAAGGCCGCTACGAAGTCCATCACGGCGTGCGGATCACCGACCCGGCCGTGATCGCGGCGGCCACGCTCAGCCACCGCTACATCTCCGGCCGCCAGCTGCCCGACAAGGCGATCGACCTGATCGACGAGGCCGCCGCCCGCCTGCGGACCGAGATCGATTCCAAGCCGCAGGTCCTGGACGACGTGGACCGGGAGATCATGCAGCTCGAGATCGAGCGCGAAGCCCTGAAAAAAGAAAAAGACAAAGCCTCCAAGGAGCGTTTTGACAAACTGGTCCAGGAACTGGCGGAGCTCAAGGAGCGCTCGCGCCAGATCACCGCACGCTGGCAGAATGAAAAGCAGTTGATCGCGGAATTCCGTACGCTGAAGGAGCGCATCGACGGGACTCAGACCGAAATCGAACGCGCCGAACGGATGGCGGATCTGGAACAGGCGGCGCGATTGCGGTACGGGACACTGCGAGAGTTGGAGGGAAAACTGGCGGAAGCGGAAAAACGCCTGAAGGCGATGCAAAAAGAAGGCGCGCTCCTCAAGGAGGAGGTGGGCGCCGAGGAAATCGCCGCGGTCGTTGCACGCTGGACGGGCATCCCCGTCTCGCGGTTGCTGGAGGGCGAGACGCAGAAATTGATCCGCATGGAGGAGAACCTGCATCAGCGCGTGGTGGGGCAGGATGACGCGGTGCGGGTGGTCGCCAACGCGGTCCGCCGCGCGCGGGCCGGTCTGCAGGATCCGAACCGTCCGATCGGATCGTTCATTTTCCTCGGACCGACCGGCGTCGGCAAGACGGAACTCGCGCGCGCCCTGGCCGAGTTCATGTTTGACGATGAGCACGCCATGATCCGGATCGACATGAGCGAGTATCAGGAGAAGCACACCGTTTCCCGGCTGATCGGCGCGCCTCCGGGATACGTCGGGTACGAGGAAGGCGGCCAGCTGACCGAGTCGGTCCGCCGCCGCCCGTACTGCGTCGTGCTCTTCGATGAAATTGAAAAAGCCCATACGGAAGTGTTCAACGTCCTGTTGCAGCTCCTGGACGACGGCCGGTTGACCGACGGCCAGGGCCGCACGGTGGATTTCCGCAATACCGTCATCATCATGACCTCCAACCTGGGCAGCCAGCTTTGGGAGGGCGGCCAGGTTGCCACCCGGGAAGCCGTCACGCACGTCCTGCAGGCCCATTTCCGCCCCGAATTCCTTAACCGGATCGACGAGATCGTGATTTTCCATGCGCTGGGGAAGGAACATCTGGTGAAAATCGTGGATATCCAGCTGCGCCATGTAACCGCCCTGCTGGCCGATAAAGGTTACCAACTGGATGTGACCCAAGCCGCCCGCGCCTACCTGGCCGAGGTCGGATACGACCCGACCTTCGGCGCCCGCCCGCTCAAGCGGGCCATCCAGCGCGAACTGCAGGACCCGCTCGCGTTGAAAATACTAAGCGGCGATTTCAAGGAGGGCGATAGGATCAAGGTGGACCATGGGAAAGCCGGGCTGACCTTTACCGCCGCAACCCCGGCGTGATTAAAGGGGCGGCGGGGAGCATCACGTATGGATGCCATCCCTCTATGTTACAGCCATCAACTCATGGACTATCCTTTTACCCGCGCCGGAGGGATGA
>DAOUDU010000119.1:0-4147 GCA_034430775.1 Anaerolineales bacterium
ACGCATCATTTTAAGCTCCTGGAGAAGGCGGGATTGATCCGGTTGGTGGAGAAAAGGGACACGGGGAAAAATCTGGAAAAGTTCTACCGCGCGGTCGCCTTTCATTTTACTGTTAACCTGGCGGGTGAGCCGCTGGCCGATAAGAAGACTCTGGCCCTGTCGATCCTCCATGACAGCCTGACGGCGGCCATTCGGGCGCTGAAGGGTCAGCCGGAAGCGGCGGCCGTCTTCGGCCTGCTGAAAAACCTGCAACTCGCGCCGAATGACGTCCCAAAATTTCAGCTGCGGTTGATGAAATTGCTCGAGGAATACGAAAAGCGCCGCCCGAAGGACGGCGCCACGTACACGCTGAACATCGGTTTCTATCCCGGGGAAACGGTGGAGGGAGCCGACGGGGAATTGTTCATCCGCGGGGAGGATCCGGCGCCGGGAAAATGAAAACCCTCTCGATGGGGGATTGGAATGGATAACACGATCGCGTAGTTTTTAAAATCCAAAACGGAGGAAATCTACCATGATTACAAAATGCTTTCAGAGCACGATGGCCGCGCTTTGCTTGGCGCTGGCGGCGAGCCTCTGCCGCCCAACTGCGGCCGCCCTTGCACAGGCCGGACCGGCCGCCGCCGGTGAATGGCAGGAGTTCTTCGATCGCGCCATACCGGAACAACTGAACGCCCTTCATATCGCCGGGGCGGTCGTCTCCGTCGTCGAGGGAGACGAGCTGGTTTTTGCCAAGGGGTACGGCTATGCTGATGTGGAGAACCGGATCGAAGTCAAACCGGATTCGACTCTGTTCCGGATTGGTTCGATCACGAAGCTGTTCACCTGGACCGCGGTGATGCAGCAGGTCGAGCGGGGACATCTCGATCTGGATGCGGACGTAAACGGGTATCTCGATTTTCACATCCCGGAGTCGTATCTCCAACCGGTCACCCTGCGTCACCTCATGGCGCACACCGCCGGTTTCGAGGACCGGGTGACCGGCTACCAGGCGCTGACTCCGGAGAACATGACGCCCCTTGGAGAATGGCTGGCCTCGCATATCCCGGCGCGGGTGCGCGCGCCCGGCGGGATATCCTCGTATTCCAATTACGGCGCGGCGCTGGCGGGATACATCGTCGAGCGGGTGTCCGGCCTGTCCTACGAAGACTATCTGGCGAAAAACATCCTCGAGCCGCTGGGGATGGAACATACGACAGTCCGCCAGCCTTTGCCCGAAGATTGGGCTGCTGATATGTCGAAGGGGTATGTGTCCGCCGGCGGGCAGTTTACGGAAACGGGATTTGAGTACCCTGTCCCGTTCCCCACGGGCGGGGCGACGTCCACCGCGGCGGATATGGCGCGGTTCATGTCCGCGCATCTTCAGGGAGGCTTGTACCGGGATGAGCGCATCCTCCAGGAGAATACGGCGGAAGAGATGCATGCGCGCCTGTTCGGCCATGATCCGCGCCTGAACGGGTTTGCGTACGGGTTCTATGAAATGAGCCGCAACGGCTTGAGGGTGATCGGCCACGAAGGAGCCACGCGCCTCTTTCACAGCCTGCTGGCGCTCATCCCGGAAAAGCATTTGGGAGTTTTTGTCTCCTACAATACCGATACCGCGTTCAACGCGCAATATCTTCTGCAGAAAGAATTCCTGGATGCTTTCTTTCCCTCTGTCCCGGACGATCCGGCCAAGGTAATTATCCCGCCCGCTGAGTTGTCGAAGTTTGCAGGCAGTTACCGCCAAACCCGGCGCTTCGCGGAGACCACGGTGGAAAAAGCCGGCATGCTCTTTGAGCCGATCATCGTCCAAACCGTCGGAGACGGCGCGCTGCGGATTTCCTCGGCTTGGTACGGCGTATTCCGTTTCATTCCGGTCGAACCTTTGGTGTTCGTTCAGGAGGATGACCCCCAAAACCTTCTGATCTTCCGCAAGGACCAAAATGGGAATGTCATACAGGCTTTCGTCGGGGACGATCCCGCGACGGCCTTGGAGAAATTACCCTGGTATGCGGATTTTACGCTGCATTACATCCTCCTGGCCGCCGGCGCCGGATTGTTCCTGACGACACTGGTTCTCGCGATGGCGCGCTGGATCACCGCGCGGTTCCGGAAAAGCCCGGGGTCCCTGCCCAAACCGGCCGTGATCGGGCGCCGGATTTTCCTTGGGCTCTCGGCCGCCGGCCTCTTGTTCCTTATCGGTTTTGTGCTCGCCTTCAACGGGATCGTGTACGGGGAGCTGGGTTTGCTGAACATCGTTCTCGCGCTGCCCGTGCTTCTGCTTGTGTTATCGATTGCGGCGGGTTACATCCTCTTCCGTGCCTGGCTGGAAAAATACTGGCACACAGCCGAGCGGATTTTCTACTCGCTCGTCCTCGCCGTTTCGGTCGTATTTCTTTGGAGTTTGAACTATTGGAATCTGCTTGGATGGAAATACTAATTATTGAAAAAGACAGATTTAGAGGAATTTCTTCTCTCCCTCACCCCAACCCCTCTCCCGGCGCATACCCTCGCGAAGCGAGGGTATGCTGGGAGAGGGGAAGCTGGTGTTTTACCGGCGGTGTGAGGGGCTGGGGGCGAGGGCGCACATCGCCTCGGAAATTTCCCACAACCGCCGGGCGGCGGCTTCATCCAGCGCCGCCGGATCCGGATCCACCGGCTGTCCGTACTTCCAGTAGATGCCGGCATTCCTCTTCACGGAAGGATCCAGAAACAAGCGCACGATCCACTTGGCTGTTTCCTCCGGCGTTTTCCCGTGCGCGCTCCATAGTCTCCAACCCCAGCCCACCCAGAAGGGGGTGCCTTTGTTCCCAATGCCGGTACGGACCAGGCCCGGGTCGGCGGCATAGGCCTGCACGCCGCCGGCTTCCCCCAAACGGCGGTTCAGCTCAAGGGTGAAGAGCACGTTTGCCAGTTTGCTTTGGCTGTACGCGGTCCAACCAAAATAGAAGCGGCGCAACTGCAGGTCGTTCCAATGCATGCGGGCGCCGTAGTGAGAACCAGAACTGACCGTTACCACGCGCGCCGCGGGTGCGGCCCGCAGCGGCGGGAGCAGTTCGTGTGTGAGCAGGAACGGCGCCAGGTGGTTGAGCGCCCACGTCCGTTCGAAGCCCTCGGCCGTGACCCTTCGCTCGAAGGCGAATCCTCCGGCGTTGTTCAACAGACCGTCCAGCGCGGGCCGGTTCCAGGAGGCAAGCGTTTGGCGGATTTTTCCGGCTGCGGAACGGACTTCCTGTAAAAGGGAAAGGTCCGCCCGCAGGAAAAGCGCCTGGCAGGCGGGGTGCAGCCCGCGCAACTGCTCCTGAGCGGCGCGGCCGCGTTCCTCCGAACGGCCGATCCCGATCACCACGACGCCCGCGCGGGCCAGTTGCTTCGCCGCCGCCAGGCCGATCCCGGAGGTTGCGCCGGTTACGACAATGACCTTTTCCGCATTCGGCTTGTGCATGGGTTCGCTCAACCTTTCTTTCGGATCGCTTCATATGATACCGGCAATCCGCCTGTACCGCATGCCGCCGGAAATTGAAATCCGACGGCTGCAGGATGGAGGCTCTCCAACCGGCAGAAAGGTTAAGGGGGAATCGGCTTGTCCGGGCGGCGATGGCGAAAGCCGTGGCGGGGATTGGCGTCAGGATCGGCGATGGCGGTTTTACCGGCCGGTCTATGCCAGCATTTCCGCCACCGCGGCTTCCGTATGGATCTTGGTGGTATCCAGAAACGGGAAATCCAATCCCGCGGAATCGGTCAGGAGCAGCGGCAGTTCCGTGCCCCCGAGGACCAAGCCGTCGATCCGGTCCTGGTCGCGCATCCGGACGGCGATCGCGCGCATCCGCGCGCGGGTCTCGGGAAGGAAAACGCCCGCGACCAGTTCGCTCATGTACTTCCCGTGAATATATTCCCGTTCTTCCGGATTCGGAATCACAACCTCGATGCCCTGACGCAAAAAGACGTCCGGATAGAACCGCGCCTGCATGGTGAAGCGCGTGCCGAACAACCCCGCCCGTTTCACACCGAGCGACCGCGCGGCTTCGCCGGCGGCTTCCACGATGCTGAGCATCGGGATCGGTACCTGCGCGCGGACCTCGTCGAAAACGATGTGGGGCGTGTTCGAGGCGAAGAATGCGAAATCCGCCCCGGCCCGCGCCAATTTCCCGGCCTCGCCGGCCAG
>DAOUDU010000120.1:0-5480 GCA_034430775.1 Anaerolineales bacterium
TGATAAACCTGGCGGCGCGCGCCGGAGTGCGCGCCAGCGTCGAAAACCCGTGGAGTTTTCTCGAAACCAACGTTGTCGGTACCCTCAACCTGCTCGGACTTTGCCGCCGCAGGAAAATACCAAAATTCATCCTGGCTTCGACCTCCAGTATATACGGCGCCAACGCGCCCCTTCCCACCCCCGAAACAGCCGACAGCGACTATCCGCTGCAACCGTACGCCGCCAGCAAAAAAGGCGCGGAAGCCCTGTGCCACAGTTATCATGCCCTGTATGGCATTGACGTGACCGTTGTGCGCTACTTCACCGTCTACGGGCCTGCCGGCCGGCCGGACATGAGCATGTTCCGTTTTGTAAAATGGATATGCGAGGGAGAGCCCGTCCAAATCTATGGAGATGGATCGCAATCGCGCGGGTTTACTTACGTGGACGACATCGGCCGCGGCACTATCGCCGCGCTAAAACCGCTCGGATTCGAAATCATCAACCTGGGCGGCCACGAGGTCATTACCATAAATGCCCTGGTCACCCTGATGGAGAAAACCATCGGCCAAAAGGCCGCCGTAGAGTATCGGCCGCCCAACCCCGCCGACATGCTCACCAATCAAGCCGATGTGCGAAAAGCCCGCACACTTCTCGGCTGGGAACCGCAAGTGCCCTTGCAGGAAGGGATACAACAGTTGGTCAACTGGTATTCCGCGGAGAGGTCCTGGGCGCGGGAGGTAGTAAAGCCATAATGTTGCACCTTGACACTATCTCAATAGAAATGCGCACTCCCCGCAAGTTACCCGGACAAAGCCAAGTTAATCCTTTCACTCCGCCCCCATACTCACAAAAGTATATCTCGAAATTTTTGGATTGACGATGAACATACTGTTCCTTGCCCGTTCCATGGATCTGGGCGGCGCGGAGCGCCAATTGGCGATCCTTGCCCCCGGTTTGCGCCGGATGGGGCATCAGGTAAAAGTGGCCGTTTTTTACGGGGGCGGCCCGCTGGAATCGGCATTGGACGCCGGTGGTGTGCCGGTGATTCACCTTGGCAAAAAGGGGCGATGGGACATCATTGGATTTCTTGCCAATCTTACGAAGACCGTAAAAAAAGAAAATCCCGAGGTTCTCCATGGCTGGTTGGGAATCCCCAACGTCCTCACCGCACTTCTCAAACCTTTATTCCCGAAGAGTCGGATCATATGGGCAGTGCGGTCATCGTATATGGATTGGAAGAAGTATGATTGGCCGCCCCGCCTGGCATTCCGGCTGGAGGGATGGTTCTCCGGAATGGCGGATTTGATCATCTGCAATTCCCGGGCCGGGATGGAATATTCCAAGCAGCGCGGCCTGCCGGAATCGAAACTCCTGGTCATCGCCAATGGAATCGACACGCAATCCTTCTCTCCGAATTTGGAAGCCGGCGAAAATGTGCGGCGGGAGTGGCGCGTTCAAAGGAAGGAAAAGCTAATCGGCCTGGTCGGACGCCTGGATCCGATGAAGGATCATCCGACTTTCCTGAAAGCGGCGGCGCTGCTGCACCGGGAGGAAAACGGTTTGCGGTTTGTCTGCGTGGGGGATGGCCCCGAACCCTATGCCTCCGGGCTTCTCTCTCTGGGAAAATCGCTGGGATTGGGAAGTGGTTTAATTTGGGCCGGTGAGCGAAACGACATGCCTTCCGTCTACAATGCGCTCGATTTGCTGGTATCCTCCTCTTCCGGAGAGGGTTTTCCCAACACCGTGGCAGAGGCCATGGCTAGCGGGGTGCCCTGCGTCGTGACCGATGTGGGCGATGCCGCCCGGATCGTCGGCGAGACAGGGGTGGTTGTCCCGGCCGGCGACCCGGCGGCGCTCAAAGACGGAATGGTTGCCATGTTGAGAAACCTCGATCTGGACGGCCGGCTTCCGGGCGAGCGGGCCCGCCAACGCATTCTGGAAGAATACAGCATGGAAACGATGATTTCAAAAACCGTCGAAGCATTAAGATCGCTCGGACGAGCGTAATCCATCCGGAACCCCCACTTACGGATACATACCTTTCATGTGCGGTATCACCGGTTTCCTGAATTACTCACTTACTTACGGCCTCGACGACCTGCGCGCCATCTCCGCCCGGATGACGGAAACGCTTGTTCATCGCGGCCCGGACGACAGCGGAATATGGTGCGATCCTGGAGCGGGGATTGCCCTGTGTTTTCGCCGCCTTGCGATTCTGGATCTTTCCCCGGCCGGACATCAGCCGATGTCTTCCGCCGACGGGCGCTACACCATGATCTTCAACGGCGAGGTATACAACTTCGCCGAACTGCAAACCGAACTGATCGGCCTGGGGCACGGCTTTCGGGGACATTCCGACACGGAAGTCCTTCTGGCCGCCGTGAGTCAATGGGGTCTCGAATCGGCTGTCCGAAGATTTAACGGCATGTTCGCCATCGCCCTCTGGGACGGCGGCCGACGATGCTTGCATCTGATTCGCGACCGGGTGGGGATCAAGCCGCTGTATTATGGTTGGGCCGGAACAACGCTGATTTTCGGCTCCGAACTGAAAGCCCTGCGTGCCCATCCGGCCTTCCACGCCGAAATCGACCGTGATGCGCTGGCCCTGTATCTGCGATACAACTACATTCCGACCCCCTTCTCCATTTATCGCGGCATGTACAAACTCACGCCGGGCTGTATCCTGTCGATCCAACAGGGAGAACCGCCGGATTCACAAACCCCCTCCCCGTATTGGTCTGCGGTGGAGGCCATGGAGCACAACCGCGCGCATCCTTTCCGCGGAGACGAGCCCGAGGCGGTCGAAGCGCTGGACGCACTCCTGCGGCACTCTATCGGCCTGCGTATGATGGCCGATGTGCCGCTGGGAGCCTTTCTCTCCGGCGGCGTGGATTCTTCCGCCATCGTCGCGATGATGCAAACGCAGAGCAGCCGGCCGGTCAAGACGTTTACGATCGGCTTCCGGGAAGCGGATTTTGACGAGGCGGGATACGCCCGGGCCATCGCCCGCCATTTGGGAACCGAGCACACCGAACTGTACCTCACGCCCGAAGAGACGCGGAACGTTATTCCGTTGCTTCCGTCGTTATACGACGAACCGTTTGCCGACTCCTCTCAAATCCCCACCTACCTGGTATCGAAACTGGCGCGCCGGGATGTGACCGTGAGCCTTTCCGGCGATGGAGGCGATGAACTGTTTGGCGGTTATCGCCATTATTCCTGGATGCCCTCCATCTGGAGGCTTATCCGCTGGGTACCCGGCGGCCTGCGCCGCCTGAGCGCCAAAGCGATCCAGGCGGTCCCCACGTCCACATGGACGGACGTATTGCAGATGGCTGGAAGGATCCTTCCGGCGCGACGCCTGTCCGCCAATCCCGAGTTGAAGGTCCGCAGATTGACCGAAGTTCTGAACGCGAAGAACTCCGCGGAAATGTATTACGATTTCGTCACCCACTGGAAAAAGCCTGCCGATATCGTTCCGGGAGCGCACGAACCGGTCACGCTTTTGAAAGACCCGGCCCTCTGGGCGCGGTCCGGCTCCGGCGCCGAAGGAATGATGTTCCTCGATTTGGCCACGTATTTACCGGACGACATCCTGACCAAGGTGGATCGGGCCAGTATGGGCGTCAGCTTGGAAGTACGAACCCCTTTTCTAGACAATCACGAAGTGGTGGAATTCGCCTGGGGACTGCCGCTACACATGAAGATCCGCGGTGGAACGGGGAAGTGGCTCCTTCGGCAGGTGCTCTATAAGTATGTCCCAAAGAAAATGATCGAACGGCCGAAGATGGGCTTCAGCGTCCCCGTGGATTCCTGGCTGCGCGGTCCTTTAACGGAATGGGCCGAATCGCTTATCGACGAACAAAGGCTTCGGACGGAGGGGTTCTTTTCTCCCCAACCCATTCGGAAGAAATGGGCGGAACATTTAAGTGGAGCCCATAATTGGCAATCCAGCTTGTGGGGGATTTTAATGTTTCAAGCCTGGAAGGAAGCCGCCAAGTGAGGTTATGATTTGTTGTTTTCGATTGCTCTACGGTAGATCTCTATCAGCCGCTTATAATTTGCCTCTGTGGAATATTTCTCTTCATAATCCTTTCTTGCCTGCTCACCCATTACCGCCATTTCCTTCGGGTGAGTCCATGCCCATTGCACTTTGCGCGCCAAATCCGCGCTGTTACCTACCTCGAAGAGCAAACCGTTCCGAGAATCTTCCACAAGCTCTTTTGTGGAACCGATATTGGCGGCAATGACCGGCGTTCCTTTGGCGTATGCTTCCACAATGACCCGGCTGAACGCTTCGTACAACTCGGATGGAAAAACAACAAAACGGGCTTCTCCCATCAACTCATGGACTTTCACATTGGGTATCTTATTGAGATGGGTAATCCATGGCATTCTTTGGGAAGCTGCCCCCACCTCTGAATCCAGCGGTCCTTCTCCGGCAATCATCAGAGGGATCTGATCCTTGGATTGAGACCACGCTTCCAACACTACCAAAATCCCCTTTTCCTCGACCAGCCGCCCCGCCAGAAAACCATATTCCCTCGGTCCGCTTCCCACCGACGGATCGGGATGGACCAAATTCGGTTTGATGGATAACCTCTCGCCGCAAATTCCTCCCTGCAAGAGTTTGTTTTTGGCAAATTCCGTCAGAGTGTAATAACCATCCACCTTATTCCGCCAAGTGCCCAGCATACGGTGGATCGTCAGCATGGCTGCAACCGATATGGAACCACAGAGGCTGTAGCGATAGCAACGGTGCACCACACCCGGCCACGGTACGGCCTTTCGCAGGCAATCTTCGCAAGGAATACCTGCCCGGAACAGCAAGCCGTTGGGGCAGACCAGCCGATAATTGCGCAGCGCCTGCACAACTGTTTTTTGGGCGGCCTTGGCCGCGTAATACACCGAGGGGGAAATCAGCGGGAAGAAATTCTGGATATGGACAAGATCATATTCTTTTTCCGATAATTGTTTTTTTACCTTCCGATACGCCGCCTGCGACCAGACAGATCCCAGACCGACCGCGAGCAAATTGCGCCGAGTAATATCTTTATTGTCGAACAGCAGCAAGTCCACATCATGGCCGTATTGGCGCAATAATGCGGCCTCGAGGTCGGTAGACTCATCTTCCCCGCCCCTAATCCTGTAACGGTTGTGCAACATAAGAATTCGCAAAACCAAACGCTCCTGATGGTTACCTCGAACACCATGAACCAAACAATAGCAATCCTATAATGCCATCATCGCGCTTATCCACAAGCCGGCATCCATGAAACGATCCGGATAGCGGAATGGGAGAGTTGGTAATCGGTATCCGTTTCCTGGATTGCCTTCGTTTCGATGAATGTTAATTATTATAGCTTTTTCCACGGATTTCCTCATCTGCATGCGACGCAAGCGATAATAACACAATGGGAACCGCCTTCGTAAGGGCTACCAGTTCAAACAAGAAGAATAATCGGATCCGTCCATCCCTTCGCTTCCACGCTTGGGTT
>DAOUDU010000121.1:0-10254 GCA_034430775.1 Anaerolineales bacterium
AAAACCTATGACGGGCCGGCGGACCTCTCGGCCGAAACGGCGACCGGCCCGAACTTCACCCGGCAGTACGAAGTGACGGTGGACATCGCCCCGGGCCAGCCGATCACCGATCTGCGCATCATCGACCAGCTCCCGAACAATCTGCAATACGTTTCGCTCGACTCGGCGACGGCGGGATACGTCGTGGAGGAAGAGCCCACTCCCGGGGCCGCCCAGAATCCGCCGTTAAACGATCTGATTGTCTACTGGGCGTCGATCACCGGCGGCGCGGGAACCGCCGACGCCGCGGCCACATTCTCCTTTTTCGTCCCGCGCGACGACGCCAACGGCGCGCGGGTGATCGATCCCGCCGACGGCGTGGCGGTGTCATCCTGCAACAATGCCCTGGCCTCCGGATCGTGGGTTCCGATCGACACGCGTGATTCAACCCAGGCCGTCACCGTCGACCCGGCGCTTTGCGAACATACGCTCACCGACCGCTCGCTGGCCGTGCAGAAGTCCATCGCCAATCCATCCGCACAGTATTACCCCGGTTATGTGCTGGATTACCAGCTGGAGATCCAGGTTTCGGATTTCTTCGCCTTCGACCAGATTGTTCTGACCGACATCCTCTCCGACGGCCAGCATTTCGATCCGTCGTTCATCCCGACCCTCGAAGTGAGCGGGAATGGATACATCCTGTCCGCCGCGGATTTTACCGCGGCCAACTTCACGGTCGACACATCGCGGATCGACCTGACCGACGGACCGCCGCCACCGGAGACGAACCCGGCCACCGACGGCACGACCCACCTGACCTTCCGGATTTCTGATGAGATCATCACCCGCGGCCAGAACGGCAGGATGATCGGCGGCTGCGTCGATCCGGCCGGCGGGAGTTCGGACCCCGTTTGTTTGCTTGGCGCCGGTGACGGCCCGACGACCGCAGTCATCCATTTCCACGCCGTCATCCAGGAAAACTTCACCGACACGTACCCATCCGGCGATTGGAGCGTGGATCAGGGGGATACGTTCCGGGATGATGCCTCCATAGCGGGGCGCCTGCTGGATACCGATACCCTGCTCCCCGTTCCGGGAAACGTCACCGTCATCGACGACGCGGACGAAACGCTCGACATCGGGTCGGGCGCCCTGACCAAGAGCATTTATGCGATCAACGGCAGCACCTCCTTTTCCTCGCCGGCGCGGATCCAGCCGGGCGATTCGGTCACCTACCGCATCACCTATGTAATGCCGACCAGCGACGAGGAGAACCTGGAGTTCGCGGATTACATGCCGCTGCCGATCTTCTTCGTCGCCGATCCGGATGCGGACGACTACCCGGCGCATGGCAACGGACCGGCCTGGGCCTTCGACGCCGTCGGACAAAGCGGACAGCCGTCCGTCACGCCCCTCCCCGGCCACGCCAACTTCGGCCCGTCGGATACCTTCTACGACTATTCGACGATCGTCCCCGCCATCAGCGCGGATGCGGCCAACAACCGGCTGGGCTTCTTCTACGGGGATTTCGACGATCCAAGCGACCTGTCCACCACGGTGGATATCCTCTTTACCGTCGTTGTGGCGACCGAGCCGTTCGCCGACCAGATGTACCTGACCAACCAGGCGCACGCGATCGAGGGCAGCACCAACGCCGGCGAGGTCCCGTCGGATGCGATCGTCCAACTGATCCTGACCGAGCCGGCGCTTTCCTCGACCAAGGGCGTGGTGTGGACGAGCAACCCCAACAACGTCTTCGCGCCCGCCAACCGCGGCCCGGCGGGTGTGACCTTCCTCGCGCCCGGGTCGGCGCCGCGCTGGACGGGAACGGTCAATTCCGCCGGCCTGGCCGCACGGCCGATCAACAGCAATGTGCGCGACGTGGACGCCGGCGATACGGTGACCTTCGCGATCACGATCGAAAACACCGGCACCAGCCTGAAGGGCGCCTTCGACCTCCAGATCCAGGACATCCTGCAATCTCAATATCAGATACCCGGCACGGGATTGAACCTTCAGGTCTATTATGGCAACCGTACCGGGCCGATTGCCTACACGGGCATCGCCGCGCCGGGGGATTGCACCGGCTCCTGGCCCGGCAATCCCTGCGGGCCGGATGACACGGCCGATACCGCCGACGATATTTTCGGCTGGGGGATCGAGTTGATCGATCCGGTCGGGTCGGGCGTTTGCCAGGCGCACGACCCGAACCTGGGGAACAACGTCATCCTGATCACCTACGATCTGGAAATCCGAACCGGCGTGGCGCCCGGAAACATCATCAATACCGAAACGCTGATCCGCTACGCCGGCGAGGAGGGCGGGCCGAACCACGTACCCACGCCCTCGCCGGAGACCGACGACGCCACCGCCACGATCAGCGGCGCGCCGGCCAAATACATCGTCTCCACCTCCGAGCCGCACACCGGCTTTTCGGGCGTGGAAACGGTCGCGATCGGCGAGGTCATCCGCTACCGGATCGCGGCGCGCATCCCGGAGAGCACCAGCGTCAATTTCCAGTTCCGCGATCTTCTGCCGGCCGGACTGATCTTTCTTGACGACGGCACGGCACGGATCGGTTTCGTCTCGAACGGGGGGATAACGTCCGCGGGAATCGGCAACATTCCCGCGATCCCCTCGGACTGGGCCCCCGTCGGATGCAACCTGCCGGGCAGCGTTGCGGATGCGACCACGCCGGCGGCGCTGCCCTGCCTGCTGGATGACTGGAACGTCGGGAGCAGCAACAGCACCACGGTGGACCCCGATAGTTACGGGAACGGCACGGATATTTATATAAAACTCGGGGATTTGACCAACCCCGATCTGGACGATGACGGCGAGTTCGTGGTGGTCGAGTTCAACGCGCTGGTCCACAACCTGACCTCCGACCAGAACGATTCGGGCGATAACCGCGACAACTTCGTGCGCGCCTATGCCGGGGTACCGTCGGTACAGGTCGGCAGTGATTCGGCCGCACTGCGCGTCCGGATCGTCGAGCCGTTCCTGACGCTCGACAAAACGCACTCCGCGCTGACCACTGTGGATGCGGGCGATGTGATCACCTACACCGCCACGATCACCAACGACGGCAGCGCGCCGACCAACAGCACCGCCACCGCCTTCGAAATTGAGTTCACCGATACGCCTCCTGCGGCCTATCTGACCCTCGACCTGGGATCGGTCGCCTATTCCACCAGCGGCGGGGTTACGGGCGTGGTGGACGCCTCTTCCGGCGGCACCGTCCGCTTCGCGATCGGATCCATGCCGGTCGGCAGCCAGGTCATCATTACCTATGAGGTGGCCGTTGGGACCGGCGTAAATCCCGGCCAGGCGATCGACAACGCCGCCGAGGTGATCTGGACTTCACTCCCGGGATTGAACGGCACAGGCGATGCGACGCCCGGCTCATCCGGAGCCGGAAACGGAGAACGCGACGGCTCGAACGGCCCGACCGGAAATCCCAACGATTATGACCGGACGGATGTCGCCACGCTAAACGTCACCGATCCGCTGTTCAGCAAATCGGTGGAAGCCACCTCCGCGGTGCACACCCTGGGGAACAACCTAGCCATCGGCGAGGTGGTGACCTTCGGCCTGCTGGTCACGCTCCCGGAAGGAAACACGCCGGCTTTGCAGGTGGTTGACGAAATTCCCGCCGGCCTTTCCTACATTCCCGGCAGCATGCAGGTCGTTACCACGGCCGGTTCACCGGCGGGCTGCAGCAGTCTGGGCGCGGACTTTAGCGGGACTCTGCCCGTACCGACGTTGACCATTACTCCGCCCGGTGGCGGCAGCGGAGCGGACCTGACCTTCGACTTCGGCTCGATCGACGTCTTTGACGACAACGACTCCGGGAACAACGCCTTCCTGATCTGTTTCCAGGCGGTACTGCTCAACGAAATCGGCAACCAGGCTTCTCCGCCGCCGCTGACCAATACCGGAAGCCTCTTCATCGGTCTGGATACCTTCACCGACAGCGTGGATCTCCCCATCGTCGAACCGACTCTGCAGATAGCAAAATCGGTCGACGATCCGAATCCCGCGCCCGGGCAGGTGGTCACCTTCACCGTAGTGGTGGACCACGCCTCCGCCAGCGGGGCCACCGCCTTCGACGTTGAAATCTCCGATACCCTGCCGGCGGATCTGACGCTGGACCTGGCGTCTGTATCCTATGTCGCCAGCGGCGGATTAACGGGCGTATACAACGGCTCAATCGGCAACCTGATGTTCTTCTCGGTGGATGCATTCCCGCAAGGGGAAAGCCTGACGATCACCTACCAGGCAACGGTGGACGCATCCTTCGGGACGATCATCAACAACACCGCCAATGCCACCTGGAGCTCGCTTCCCGGCCTGGACGCCAACGAACGGACCGGCGCCGACGGGCCGGGCGGCCTGAACGATTACGCCGCCGCCAGCAGCGCACCGTTGAACACGGACCGCGACCTGGTTAAATCGCTTGTCGCCGACAGCCACCCGTCCCCGGTCACCGCGCTCCCGGATGTCACCATCGGCGAGATCCTGACCTATCAACTGGTCCTCACCATACCGCCGTCTTCCACCGACACGTACACCGTCATCGATTCACTGGATACGGGACTGGCGTTCGTGGATTGCGAAGATATCACCGGCGGCGGCGGCCTTACCAGCTCGGCCATCGCGCTTAACACTCCCGGCAACTGCGCGCCCGCCGCCGGGCCCGGCGGCAATCCGCTCATCACCGACTCGGGCGGCACGGTGGCGTTCAGTTTCGGAACGATCACCAACGCGAACGCCACCAGCTCCGAGAGCATAACCATCCGCTACCGCGTGGTCGTCCTGGATACGACCGGCAATGTCCGCGAGATTACGCTGGCCAACAGTGCCTTGATGCAATGGACGAGCGGCAGCATCCGCCGGCAGACGGCCCCGGTGCGGATCATCGAATCCGATCTGGGCCTGGAAAAGACCGTCGACCGACCGTTGGCCACCCCATACATGGTGCTGACCTACCAGATCCGAATCTTCCACACGGCCGACAGCCAGCTGGCGGCCTACGACACCGTCATCAACGATATCCTGCCGGACGATGTGACGTATGTGCCGGGATCGTTGCGCTTCGTCTCCGGGAGCGGCGCGGCGCCCACGCTTCTGGACGATACGGCTGTCGATCCGGTGAGCGGCAACCTGATAATGCATGCCGGATGGAGCACCCTGGCAGTGGGGGAGGAATCCACGATCGAATTCCAGGCCGTCTTCGGTGTGATACCGGTCGGCGACAGCGTGGTTAACACGGCCAGCGCGGAGTGGACCAGCCTGCCGGGGGATGTACCCGCGCCTCCCAGCACGTACCTTTCGGTTTTCAACCAGCCCTATTCGCACGAGCGGCGTTACGATCCGCTTTTCCCGGCCGACGTTTACCAGGTCACCTCGGCCGCAACCGTCGGGATGCTGCCTCTTCCGGAAACGGGTTTTGCGCCCGACACGGTGACCGACCTTCCGTTGCAGCCGGCCGAAAAACAATATGCAAATCTGGCCGGGATGCGGCTGTTCCTTCCGCGTATCAATCAGAACCTGCCCGTTGTCGGTGTTCCGATCACTGCCGACGGTTGGGATCTGACATGGTTGTGGGGCCAGGCCGGTTACCTGGAAGGGACCGCGTATCCCGGGAGCGCCGGCAACTCCGTTCTGACAGCGCACGTTTATCTGCCGAACGGCGAACCGGGACCGTTCGTGCAATTGTCGGCGCTGCGCTGGGGGGACCGCGTCATCCTGATTTCCGGCGGGCAGCGGTATATCTATGAAATCCGCACCAATAACTCGGTGCTGCCGACGGACATCACGCCGTTCCGCCACGAAAAATCCTCCTGGCTTACCCTGATCACCTGTCTTGGGTACGATTCCTACAGCGGGGAGTACCGGTACCGCCAGGTGGCGCGGGCGGTATTGATCAGCATCGAGGCATAAGGACGAACCGGGCCATTTTTTACAATGGATTATGAGCTATTCGATGGGAAGTGATTTCGCCGGAGGATTTTTCATATGACAAAATATTATCCGGCGGGAGAATCCTGCGTATTCCGCGGAATTGTAAATAATCACGTATGGCTGGCGCAATCCGTGGTGGTTGTAAAAGACGATAAAAAAGAGACTATTTTGTTGTTGTCGCCGGGCGCCGAATGCGCTATTCCAAGAGAATATTGGGGATGGAGAAAATCGAACAATCCTGTCGGGGCGGGGCGTTGGGAAGTGGCAAGAAGAGACCCCCTCCTCCTCAACGAATTTATTTGGAAGACAAATCGCGTACTCTATTTCCTCGAACCCGAAAAATTCTACGCCTGCTGTGTGTTTTGGCATCACGCGCAGGATACATTCAATTGCTATTATATTAACTTCCAATTGCCGTTTTGGCGAAGCCAATCCGGATTTGACACCTTGGATTTGGATCTCGATATTGTGATAGACGATAACTATAAATGGAAATGGAAGGATGTGGATGAATTTCAGGCGGGAATCCGGGAGGGTGGGATAAAACCGGAATGGGTAAGGGGAATTGAGAATTCGAAAGCGGAAGCGGTACAGAGGATCGCCCATCGAAGGTATCCGTTTGATGGATCATGGATCGATTGGCGCCCGGACCCCGCGTGGGGGATTCCGAAGCTTCCAGCCAACTGGCATAATGTATAAACGGCCCGCCGTAGGCCAGTAATAGAATCGTTCTTGAATGGGGTAGCGATGGAGTCCGCAAAAATCGCTGAAAAGCTGATGACTCCTACATCTCAATTGAAGGAGTCGGAAAATGGAGAGACTGCTGATTATCGGGCTGGGGGGAGGGATCGGCGCCATAATGCGCTTTATGCTCAGTTCTCTTGTTCAAGAGAAACTTAATAATGCGTCGTTTCCTTTTGGAACATTGGTTGTAAATATAACCGGGTGTCTGTTGATTGGATGGCTGTCGTATCTTTCCGATGTCAGGGGAATCATCGACAGCGAATGGAGGGCTTTTTTATTCATCGGCTTGCTGGGAGGTTTCACGACATTCTCCACCTTCAGTAATGAAACGATGAATCTCATCCGGGGCGGCGAATATCTTCAAGGGTGTGTAAATGTGGGAATGCATTTGTTCATTGGATTATCCGCCGTTATTGCGGGGCGATGGATTGCTCAATCCGTCTGGAGGTAGCCATGTCATTACGGAAAGAAGGATACCTTCTCCGACTGTTTATTGGAGAAGACGAGAAACACGAAGGGAAACCCTTGTATGAGTGGATCGTTCACCAGGCGGATAAAAATGACCTCGCGGGAGTGACCGTTTTTCGCGGCATAATGGGATATGGCGCCAGCAGCCGTTCCATCAAAACGCAAAAAATTGAAGTTCTGGCGGAAGGCCTGCCGGTCGTAGTTGAAATTGTGGACGAAAAGGAAAAATTAGAACAGTTTATGGAATATATTGACGATAAGATAAACGCGGGATTGGCAACGTTGGAAAAAGCCGAGATCAGAATTTACAGAGGAAAGAAAGCGTAAAAGAATCCAGCCGGCACTTCCGGCCGACGTGGCGCGGCGCGGGAAGGACGACCTTTCTCTGTGCTGTTCGATGAATTTCTCCCGCCGCTTGTTCCCTCATTTTCATCAATCCGTTGGAACGCATTCGGAACATATTGGGTGATGAAAATGGGGGGACGTGTTTTTAAGGGGGAGGGGAGGGCGGAAACGAGCGCCACACCGAGTCCCGTGCCTGCAGCGTCAGCAAATTCCTGACTGTCATACCATGCTTGAGATACGGCGCCTCGAATACCGCCGATTCGACCCGGGAAAGGTGAATGCCCTCCAGGCCGACGCCGCCGTTAGGCAGTCCGGCCAATTCGGCGGATACATCGATCAGGGGGATTTCCCAACGTTCGGCCAGACCGCGAATAACGGCGTTGTACGGCGCGATGTCTTTACCGCAATTTGCAAGAAACCGCACTGGAGCTTAAGAGTTTTCGTTTCCGAAAAGGGGCGATAAGGGTCGGCTGCAAAAGGCGGATAAGGCACAAATTAATTTGTGCTCCATGTGCTCTTTGGGATGGAATATTTTCACAAGTACATCCACCGGGGTCGGACGATGCCGGAAAAGGGGTGGGGGAATGCGAACCGCCGATCCCGTGAAAAGTGGTAAAAATAGAACACATCGCGAATGGGGATTCCATCTATTCCTCCGGGAGGGTTTTTCATGAGTGTGCGAACCTATCCGATCCGCATCTCTACCAACGGTCACACCGAGGTCCGCGACATCACCGGCGCGGTTCAGGAAGTGATTGCCCGCAGCGAACTGGCGGCGGGAACGGTGACCGTCTTCTGCCCTTCCTCGACCAGCGGGCTGACGACGATCGAATACGAACCGGGATGTGTGGCCGATCTGCAGAGAATGTTCGAGGAGATGATCCCGTCTGCGCGCGCGTATGACCACAACGCAGCGTGGGACGACGGCAACGGGCATTCGCACCTGCGCGCCGCGCTGCTCGGCCCATCGCTGACCATTCCCTTCACCGGGGGGAGGATGACGCTCGGAACATGGCAGCAGGTCATCTACGTCGATTTCGACATCCGCCCGCGCAAGCGGGAGTTGGTCGTCCAGGTTATGGGGGAATGAACGAAAAAAACGCCCGGAATGCTCCGGGCGTTTTTTTCCGACGCGGCAACACCGCTTATGGGATGGGGGTCATATAGATGAAGTAGTTCCCCGCCCAGCAGTTTATATTCGCACCCTGAAAATCCGGTTTCCGTTCGGTAAGGACGATATCGATCAGCGAGTTGCTGCATTTCAACTGGTCGGAAGATGTCTCGACGACGTCCACTGTGGACGAGGTATACGCGCCGGGCATGCCGTCCGGGTAATACCAGGCGAACACGGTGTAGGTCCCCATCGGCAGTCCGGAAATCGTGTACGCCGTCTGGTCGAGGGGGATCTCGATGAAAAATACCAAGGCGGTTGTTTTTTGACGCGCGTACATGCGGATGGCGGTGGCCGGTTGCGGAATCGGCGGCGGTTTAATGGTTCCGGAAATCGAGCCCAGCGGTCCGGAGGGGGTATCCGTGGAAAGCAGGAGCTCGGGCGTCGCGGTGGGCGCGGTTTGCGTATCCGACTGGACCGCAGTCGTCGGGGTAACGGGGGGTGTTTGCGCACTGCAGGAAGCAGTTGCCAGCGCGAGCAAGGCAAGCATGGGAATTGCGGCAGACCTCATGGAGTTCTCCTTCAGTACACTTAAAAAATTTTGAATCGGCCGCCTTATTTAAAGCGGGCAATCGGCGCTTATTTTATCATTCCCGGCTGCGGGTCCTGCAAGGTTGCCTTAATCCCGGGGTGAGGAGCTCATTTTTAATGATAATAATGAAGAAATGTGGCGCTTCCAGTTTTCCGGTCCGATTTTAAGTGATATAAATCGGATTGGAAAAAATCCAGCCGCGCATCCGGCCGCGGAAGCGCCGGCGGGCTTCCAGCCGGTAAGCGCCCGGCCCGCGCGGGGGAAAAGCCACACGCGCCCCCGTGCCGCTCGCAACGATTCCTTCGCCGGCGTGGATGATCCGCCACTCGGCGGGATGCGGAAGGTCCGCCTTCAGCACAGGACCGGATGCAAACGGAACCTCTCCGCCCGGACCGGTGATCGTGCCGTCCGCCTCCGACCTGTACCGGAATCCTTTGGTCGATTTTGGAAGGTCGTACGCCACCCATCCGCTGCCCGATTGCAGCGCTTCGGCGATCGTCCGGCCGTCCGTTTGCGCGTCCCCGCTGATCTTTTCCACCAGCACATGCAGAGTCACGGCGCGAAACAGGTATTCATACGGGAAGACGACTTTGTGCAGCGGCCCGATCGCGTAGGAATGGCCGTGCGCATCGGGTCCGCCGACGGCGGACATCCGCCGCCCCTCCGCCAGGTACCGGTCCCAGAGGGCAAGGGTTTGGGGGTCCGGTCCGAGAATTCCCGCTGAGGGGAAGAAAGCGTAGAAGATCATCTCGAACCGGTTGTGAAAGAGCGTTTTAAACTCGCTCATAAAATTCCAAATTTCCAATCCGGAAAAACCCTGGACGTCCAAGGTATCCCATCCCAGTGCATCCTCATGCGCCAACGGCGCGGCCGCATCGTAGGGATGCGCCAGAAAAGCCGCGCCGCCCGCATCCCGCACGGCGTAGATCAGCTTCTGGGGATCCGGAGCGAGCCGGCTCAGATCCGTGCGGGCACCGACGACGAGAAGATGATTCTTCTGGGGGATCCGATCCTGATGGTGTATCTCCTCCCCCGCCAGGACGAGCAC
>DAOUDU010000122.1:0-5000 GCA_034430775.1 Anaerolineales bacterium
TGTGGTCGAACACCGCCAGCTCAGAATAATAATTGATGTTCAGATCCAGCCTGGCCATCTTCTGGCAGATCACCAGCTGCAGAAAACCGAACTGGAAGAAGGGCGGCTGGGAGATGGCGGGGTCGATCGAACACCACCAATCGGGCGGGGCGCAATAGATCTTGCTCTGGAGCACACCGGCGCTGATGATCGGCCGCAGGGCCGGCGGTTCGCCCGCCAGCAGGGATTGCCCGGACATCCAGGCCGGCTTCTCCATCCCGAGGTAATCCAGGATGGTGGGCGCAATGTCGAGGTTCTGGGTGTTGGTGCGGATCCTTCCGGCGTGCTCCCCGCCGGGGAAATGGATCAGCAGGGGAATCCGATCGTTGCTTTTCCAGCCGTCGACATGATCCGAATAGACGATCAGGAGCGTGTTGTCCCACAGGCCCGCGCCTTTCATATACTCCACGAACTCGCCGACGTACGAGTCGTAGTCGAGGATCGCATCATCGAAGAAATCCCGCATCCATTCCTTATCCTGGATTTCCGCGGAGGAGAACACGCGCGAGCGGGGGTAGAACATCGGCCCGTGGGTTTCCATCAGATGGACATGCACGAACGTCGGGCTTTCGGCGTCCCGCAGGACGCGGGTCAGCCGCCCGATGCGCGCCTGGTCGGTCATTTTCGCGACCCGGTTCGGGTCGATCGCCTGGATCACCTCATGGTACGGGTCGGGCATCTCGCGCAGGAAAAAAATATGACGCAGCCGGTCGAAGATCCGCGCCGTGAGCTGCGGCAGAAAATACCCCGCATCTTCCCAATGGAACCGGCGGGCGAAGGGGAAGATCCCTTCCTCGCCGAGCGAGCGGCCGTTCACTTCATCGAAACCTTCCTGCATATTCACGTCGTAGGCGTCGATGTAATACGGAAAGGTGATTTGCACGGTGGTGTAGCCGGCGCGCCGCAGGATGCCCGGCAGGTGCTCGTAGGCATCCCGGCCCTGGAGAATATTGGGCGAATAGAGCAGCCGGGTTGCGGCGGGATACTTGCCGGTCAGGAGCGAGAACTCCGATCCGGTGGTGTGGGCCGCGTTGGTGAAGTTATTCTCCGCCAGCAGGCCGGTCTCCGCCAACTGTCGGAGGTTGGGAGTGGTATCCCGCGGATATCCGTATACGGACATCCACTTGGAATCCAGCCCTTCACCGGCGAGGAGGACGATGTGGGGCAGGCGTTCGGCGGCCGCGGCCGTTTCCCCGGCGACGGCGGTGGATGTGAAGATGCGGACCAATCCGATGACGATGGACAAGGCGGTCAGCGCCACACCCGCGCTCCATCCAAGGGCGGCGGCCGATACGCCGGGGCGGCGCGAACGGGGACCGGCGGCTTTCGGTTTGGATTGAACGGGTGCCGGAACCATCGCGCGGGTCAACGCCTGCCGGTACCAGAGGAGTAGGAGGATAACCGCAAGCACGGCGTATCCGGCCCGCAGGGCGCCCTGGCTGGTGACGATTCCGAACCGGAACACCGTATAGGTGAAGTTGTCGATCAGCAGCAGGCTCATTGCCGCGGCTAGCAGCGCCGGGATAATCCCGGCCAGGAGTTGGAACACCTGGAAGCGCTTGGTTGGGCCGGGGATCAGCCCGAGCACACGTAACACGAGGACGGGTGTCAGCCCGAATACGGCAACGATCAGGCCGGTCAGCAGGAACAATTCCATTTTTTTTCCGAGCGCGAGCGCATCCATGAAGGAGGGTTTGGTCGCGAAGAACAGCCACTCCATGAAGGCGTAAGCGTAGGCGGCGAGGAGGGTTTGGAGGAAGAGCGTTCGCCAGGATAATTGGAGGCCGGTCTTTTTCAAGGCCGGGGCGGTATTCGCCGGGGATGCAATCGGCGCAGGCCCGGGTTTGGATACGACCGGTTCAGCTTTTGGTTTGGATGCGCGGGTTTTGCGGAGATTCTTTTTCATATGAAGTTTAATACTAATTCACACCTTTCGAAGAACGGGGTTTTCTCAGCGAAATCCCAGAAAACGCCATACCGGCGCCTACCCCCGCGGGATACCCGCGGGATAAATGGTCGTCATGCCCGAGCGTTCTTATCAGGCATCCAGGGTGTCTATATTTCAGGGCCTCATGGCTCCCCGCTTGGGGCGCGCGGGGATGACGATCTCACACCATGCCCGGCCCTCCACCCGCGGTCGGCATCCAGTACGCCCTGTTCAATTTATTTCCGATGTGCAATTCGGGCAGCGGACGGCCTTGATCGGAATATTGGAGATGCAATACGGGCATTCTTTGGTCGTCGGCGTGGGCTTTTCCGCAGGCTTCAGCCGCTGCAGGCGGTTGGCCAGTTTAACGATCAGGAACACCGCCGCCCCGATGATCAGGAAGCTGATTATATTGTCAAGGAAAACGCCGTAGTTGAGAGTCGGCGCACCTGCCGCCTGGGCTTCAGCCAGCGAGGCGTATGGGGTCCCCGACATGTTAATGTACAGGTTGTTGAAATCGACCTTGCCAAGGAGCAGGCCCAGCGGCGGCATCAGGATGTCGGATACCAGCGAACTGATGATCTTCCCGAATGCGCCGCCGATGATCACCGCCACGGCCAGGTCTAAAACGTTCCCGCGCAGGATAAACTCTTTGAATTCCTTGAGCATGGTTGATTTCTCCAAGGATGGGATTCGGATCGTACCCCTTGGAATGAAGCAGTAAATCGATTCGCATCCGTCGCTTCAGGACCGCATCCAAGCAGGTAAACTTCCCTGAGTATAGCGTTTTTTCCCCGCCCGATTCCACGCCGTCACCCCGCCGCTGCCGATCACATCCATCTTTCCGTCCTGCACAAACAGCGCCGTGTTTGCCTCGATTCCCACGGTGGTCAACCCGCGTCCGGCCGAAAGGCGAAGCAGGGTGGAGATCCATGGCGGGATTTCATCGAAGTGCGGGATCACCATCGCGCCGGGCAACACCCCGAAGCCGGGGAGGCGGTACCGTAGATGAATGGAGAAGATGGCTTCGCCCATCACCATCGCGCCCGCGCTGCATCCGGCCAGGAGGCCGCCCTTTTCCAAAACGGCGCGGATAGCCTGCCAGACAAGGCTGCCGTCGAGCGTTCGAAAGAGATAGTCCGGGTGGCCGCCGGAAAGGTAAACGAAATTGGCCTCGACAACCGAAGCCGCCAAGGCGGGATTATTGGCGCTCGCGGAATCGATCACCGGCAAAGACCGGACGTTTGCTCCCAAGCGGGTGAAATGCTCCACCGCCAGCCGTGTCCAATACCCGATCCGCCCGGGTCCCTCGGTCCCCGCCGCGGTCGGCAGGCACACCACCCGCGCCGGTGAAGGCAGGCGCCGGATCAATTCCCGGTCGACCGGCTCCATGGGAGGAAGGTATTCGCCGCTGCCGATAAGCGCGATCATGGGAAGATCGTATCACGCGCTGGGATTAATTGTGTATGTGAATGGATTGCCGGATTGGCGTCGTTGTCGTTGCCGGGGGTCCAAAGGACGCCCGTTAATCCCGCTTGCGCAGCAGCAGCGCCGGGATCAGCCCCGCTGCGGCCGCCGCAAAGGCGATCCATGCCATCTCGGCCGTCACGCGGGTCACCGTCTGCAAGCCGGCTTCGACGATCCGCGCCAGATCGCTGAAGGCCACCCCCTGCAGCAGTTCGGTGCTGATCTCCGTCGTCCGCCGCAGGCCGTAGGTCGTCAGGAGGCTCACGCTCAAGCTCATCCCGATCAGCCGCAGGATGATTACGGACGCCGCGGCGATGCCGCGCTCGGCGACGCCCGCGCCGTTGATCACCGCCGTGCCGATCGGCGCGATCGTCAGCCCCAGCCCGATCCCCGCCAGGGCCAGGCCCGCGATCATCAGCAACAACCCCGATCCGTCCGGGATGGCGCCGGATGTGAAAAACGCCACGGCCTGCGCGGCCATTTCGGGTTTCCACTGCGTCATCAGCCGGAACCCGGCCAAGGCGATCACGAGCCCGGTCAACGTCGTCAACCGGTACCCAAACCTGCCGGTCGCCCACCCGCCGGGCAATGCGGCCAGCGCGAGCGGGATGGTGAACGCCGCCAGCAGGAAGCCGCTGACCAGCGCGCCCTGGCCGATGTCTTGCGCGCCGGCAAGATTGATAAAGAGCGGCACGCTGACCAGCCCGGCCATAAGGCAGAAGCCGATGATCAAGTTGAGCGCGCTCGCGGCGGAAATGTTCCGCCGGCGGTAAAGGCGGAGATTTAATAGCGGATGGGGTGTGCGCAGTTCATGGAGGATGAAGGCGCCGAACGCGAGCAGCGCCAACGCCAGCGGCAGCGGGGAAATACCGGCACCGGCATCCGCACCCGCATCGCCCGCCGCCAGACCGAGGTTTACTCCGGTGAGCGCCAGTGTGATCCACAACACCCCGATCCAATCCATTGGGGTCGCACTGCGGGCTTCGGAGAGTCCGCGGAAAGCCCACAGAGTCAGCCCGAACATAATAACGATCAGCGGCAGGTTGATCCAGAACAAGACCGGCCAGGCGAAGAACTGGACCATGATCCCGCCGTAGAGGTGCCCCAGCACCCAGCCGGCGGTGTCGACCGCGCCGATCAGCCCGAGCGGGATGGCGCGGCGTTCGGGCGGGAACAAGTCGGCCGCCAGCGCCATGCTGACCGGGACCATCGCCCCGGCGCCGAAGGCCTGCACCACCCGCCCGAAGATCAGCGCATACAGCGCCATCAGGCTGTGGTCGGGCCGTCCGCCGGCAACGAGGCGCGCGATACGGTAGGCGATCTCGGCCGGAATGCCGGGTGAAGCCGCCACCCATCCGGATCCGAGGAAAAAGATGGCAAGGCAGAGCAGGTACACGCGCCGCCGCCCCCACAGGTCCGAGATGCGTCCCATGAAGGTCATGCTGACCGCGTAAGCCAGCAGGTAGCCGGTCACCGCCCAGGCCGCTTCATCCAATCCGGTCTGCAGCGGAACGTCCAGGTCGGCCACCACCGCCGGAAGCACGGCGGAGATGATCGTGAGGTCGAG
>DAOUDU010000123.1:0-7495 GCA_034430775.1 Anaerolineales bacterium
CGGACAGCGGTACGTCTTGCGGCGAGGAACAATGCGATGCACGCGGCCAGATCGGCAATCGCGGAAATTCCGTCCAACAGGACGGATCGCAGGCGCGGATCCCGGACCGCCCATAGAATCCCCAAGGTCAAACCCGCGACGGCCAATGCCAGGAGGCAGGCTGCAGATAATAAATTGATTGGCCGGCGTCGAAATGCTTCGCGCATGTAAGTTCTTTCCGCTGCCTGATCCGTCTGCGAATGGCCTTGACGGTCTTTTGGAGATTATCCGGCCGGTCCGGTGCGTTTCCCGGCCGCCTTCCCATTCCTTCGATCCACCGGTGATGAACCGGCATCCATACCCGGCAGTCCCGCGGACCGGATCGGCGGCCATAGTCAGCCAAAGGATCGTTGATCTTTGTGATTATATACGCGATTGCTTGAAACCGACGGCCATCCGGCGCGCTGTGGAAATACGGCGTCGGACCGTCGGCAAAAAGGAGGAACGCCGTTGTGCCTGCCGAACGCCTCCAAGGAGAACGCGCAACCGATCACAGCACGGATGCCTGAACCTGCGAAGCCGGCCTAGCGTTCTTCCGGCGCCTTGCGGGAGTGAAACCCGCGGTAGATCAGCAGATCGTATGCGATTTTCAATCCGCCGGAGAAAAAGAACGGGGCGCTGACAAGGGCGGGGATGGAAAGAAAAATTCCCGCCAGAGAAGGGGAAAGTGCGGCGCCGACGGAGCGGGCAATGGCGGTGACGCCCGAAGCGGCTGAGCGCTCATCGGGGGCGACGACCGCCATCGTATACGATTGACGGGCGGGCACGTCCATCTGCGAAATGCTGAACCGCGCCAGAAAGATGCCGATCGCCGCCGGCAGGGACGGCATCAACGGCACGAGCATCAGTAATATATTCGAGGGGATATGGGTGAAGACCATGGTGTTGATCAGCCCGATCCTCCGGGACAGGGCGCCGGAAAGCAGGGCCGAGACCCCGGCCAGGAGATTGGCGCCGAAAAAGATGCTGCCGATGACGCCCGGCGGCACCCCGAAGCGGAGATGGAACCAGTACGCCACCATGCTCTGGAGGATCAATCCCCCGGCGAAGGCATCGAGCGCAAACAATGCGCTCAGCTGCAATACCGCACCTCGCGATTCATACAATCCGAGAGTCCTTTTAACCGGAGGGCCCGCATCTGCCATCCGCACTTCGATACCGGCCGACAGCAACGAGAAGAGAACGGTAAGCGCCATCCCTCCCAGGGCGTATCCCGCCAGCACAGCGCGGTAGGAATCAGCGGCGGCCCACCCGCCCTGCTGAAGGAATTGCGCCAGCCAGCCGCCGACCAGCGCGCCGGCTGCGGTGGCGAAGGACCCGGAGAGGTTGTACCAGGCAAACGTCTGGGTGCGGCGGTCGTCCGGAAGGAGCTGGGTCAGCGCGGCCTGTTCCACCGAGAGGAACGGGCCGATTTCGTTTCCGCTCGGGCTGATCACGCCGATGATCGCCGCCGCCATCAGCAGGAGCGGATTGCGGGTGAGGATGAACACGACTCCCGCGCCGAGCATGAGCAGGGCGCCGATGATGAGTGTGCGGCGCCGGCCGAAGCGGTCGGCGGACGTGGTCAGCCAAAGCGAAATCCCCGCGTCGCCGAATAGCGTCAAGGTAAAGAGCAGCCCGATTTGCGTCTCCGCCAATCCGATCTGCGCCAGGTAGAGCGCCAACACCACGGAAAGGAAACCATAACAGAACAGGCGCACAATGCGGGTGGTGAACAGAAGCCGGATTTCCGCGCGGTAACGGGAAACGACGGCGGGGTCCGCCGCCGCCGTCGGATGGACGGAGGGGCTCATGGCTTGGCCGCCTCGAGCCGGCACCAGGCATAGAGTGAATCGTAGACTTCGAACTGGCGCTCCAGATTTTCACGGTCCTCGGGGAAGCGCAGGCTGTACCCGACGGCGATGGCTTCCAGCCCGCGCCCAATCGGGTCCGTGTCGCGGTCTTCGGTAACATCCGCGGCGTGGATTATCTTCGCCATGCGGAGCAAGCCCGGCTCCTTCAATCCGAATTTCAGGATGATGGATTCAAATGAGCAGCGCCCCTCTGCGTGGCCGAGTTCCACGCCGGAGGCGTCAAAGGGTGTCGCGCCGGTATCCTGAGCCGTTTTTCGGATGCTTTCGGCAGGGACAAACAGGAACTCGGCCTCGCTGTCGACGAAGCGGGTAATCAGCCACGGACAGGCGACGCGGTCCACGTGAACATGAGAACGGGTGACCCACAACATTGGAAACCTCCCGTAAAACTAATTTCCGCAACGGTGATGCATGGCATTCGCCCGCTGCGTACAGACAAGACGGCCCCGGAGCCAATTTACCCGCCGGTTGTATACATCCTTTGGGTATTGGATAGGACTTTACCATGACCGATCATTGGCGGAAATGTGATCCGCAATATGACCTTCGGCACATCAAATCCCCGGGGGAATATTGCAGAATAAATTAATCGCAGGCTACCATCTCTCAGCGGTTTCACAAAGGATGCTCCGTATGCTTTTACAGTCAATAATCAGCCTAATTCTTCTCCTCAATTTAATCAATTTGGTTTGGCCGATTCTGCCCGTGCCCCGAAGGCCGCGTGGAATGGATTTCCTGCCCGCGCTGGCGTTGGGTTTATGCCTTCTCGAATTTTTTCTGGACGAATTCAGCTTTAGAATGTTTCCCGCGTTTCTGTTGACGGGCGCCATTTTCGTCATCACGCTAAGCCGTCTTTTCCGGCCGTCGCCGGAACAACCAAAGCGACGCCGGCAGGCGATCCTTACCGTCATGATCGGTTTCCCGTGGCTCCTGCTCTCCGCGGCGATTCCGCTGGCGCTGCCGTTCCACCCGATCCCTGAAGCCACCGGCCCGTACGCGGTCGGCACGATCGCATATGCCTGGAAAGATACCTCCCGCCTCGAAACGTATACCGACGATCCGAATGACTACCGGGAACTGCCGGTCGGGATCTGGTACCCGGTGGACAAGTCCGTGCCGGGCGCGGATGGGATTGCGCCGGTATCGGCCGCCCGGGCGTCGTATCCGCTGATCGTCTTCTCGCCGGGCGCATTCGGCCCGCGCGACAGTAATATTTCCACTTATCAGGAACTGGCGAGTCACGGTTTCATTGTCGCCGCCATCGACCATACCTACCAAACCCCCTACGCCAATTTTCCGGATGGGCACACGATCCTGATCAGCCCGATATTCATGCAGGAAGCGCAGGCGCAAAGCCGGGCGGCGCTCACCTCGCCCGAGGAAAATGCGCGCATCCTGTCCGGCTGGATATCCATTCGATTGGCCGATCTGCGTTTTGTGATGGACCGTTTGGAGGAAATCGATAACAGTTCCGGGAAAGATCCGCTGGCCGGGCGGATGGATCTGCAGCGGATCGGATGGATCGGCCATTCCCTGGGAGGGGCAAGCGTCTCCGAATTCTGCCGCGAGGATGTTCGTTGCCAGGCGGTTCTCAACCTGGATGGTCCGCTGGCCGATGATCAAGCATCCGTCAAGGAAGCCCCCTTTCCGCACCCCCTCATGCTTATGTACAGCGGCGTGCTGTATACGGACTCCAATTATCACAATCTAATTTACACGGCCAGCGACCAGGCGTTTCAGCGCGCCACACAGCCGGCGTATGCGCTGGTGATTGCAGGCGCCGGGCACATGAACTTCACCGACTTGCCGCTTATCTCACCCGTGTTGGCGGGCGCGCTGGGGACCGGACCGATCAACCCCGGCCGCTGCATCCGCATCGTCAACGCGTACGCACTGGCTTTTTTCGACAAACATCTGAAAGGAGAAGTGGTGCCGCTGCTGGATTCCGCATCGCCGGAATATCCGGAGGTGGCCTTCGAGGCGCGCGGAGTGTAATTCGCCGCCTCTCCGGCGATGGATGTTCGGTCTTGGCCCTCGTTTTTGCACGACGAGGGTCTTTTTTATATCTGATGCTCCCGATAATGGTTGCAAATCATCCAATACAATTGCTTTTGCGTCTCCTCATTTTTTATTTGCGTTTCGTTCAGGCCCGAAACCACGCGCAGCAGCCGGATCCGTGTCTCTTCAAATTCCCGGATGACCGCTTCCTCGGTTTTGCCGTTACCGGCCCGAACCGCTTCCGCATTGAACCGATCGACATCATACTTCCGGGTTTTAAACTCCGGATTCGCCACAACGCCCTGGAGATTCGTTATGGCTTCCCCCCACCAGGCGCGGATATGCAAAAGCAAGGCGGAGTAGGTGGCAAATCCCTGCCGCTGAAGAAATTTCCCCTTCGCCTCCGGGGTCTGGGATTCACATTGCGCCACGAATTTGGACCAATCATTTTCCAGACATTCCAGGGCGGCGCTTTTCGATACCGGATCCATCGGTTTCTCCTCTAAAAAAGGATGTGTTTCCTCGGTCCAAATCCGTTCGTACACGGATATCACGAACTATTCGGATTTCGCGGATCAATTATTTTTTCTTTCATCTGCGTGGTCCGATATTTTCCGCGATATCCGTTGGCCATTACCTTGGCATTGAAGCGATCCCTGAGTGGTTATAAAAGGATGTAATAATCGGAAAGCCCGCAGCGATAATCCGATCCCAATACCCGCACGCCGTTCACGGCACTTTGGTTTTCCCAAATACATCGCGCAAAATGAGGATTCCGCCGATCGCCAGCGCCACGACGGCCATGACATACCCGGCGAGCGATGCGACAACCAGCGCCAGGGGCCAACCGGCCGGCTTGGTGGCACCCGACGCCAGCCCGGTGACAACAGCCAGCGCCTGCATACTAAATAGAAGGACGACCGCCAGCCCGAGACTCCAACCGATGAGTGCGCGGCGTTTGCGCATACGCAGTGCCGCCGTAAGAAGGAAGATCCCGCCCAGGAGGGCTATCGGAAAAAGCTCAGCCGGCATGAGATAGTCGAACCGGGCCAATCCGCTTTGAACCAGGAACAATACGCTGATCACGAGCGGCGCGAGGATGGGAATCCAGGCCAGCGCGCTTCCCGCGACGGCAAGAATTTTAGAAAGGGCGTCTTTTTTTTCCATCGGCGGATATCCTGAAATACATTTCACTATCGGACCCGGCTATACTATCGAGGGACCATCACCGCTGACGATCCCCCGCACCGATTATACGTGAAAACGTGACGGGAGTAATTCCAAATGGAAAACGCCAAGGGTTACGGTCCATCCCTCGCGGGGGGAGAATCCGCGGGTCCAGCGCGAGGACAGCAAATAATAGTACTGGGGGAACCCGGCATCGATCCGCGCAAGACCATGGATCCGATGTACAACGGAAAACGCAAGAGGCTTCCGCCGGGAGGCGGCTTCGCGGGTTAACCTTCCGAATCGTCAAGCCCTTCGAATTGCAGGAACCTTTCCGCGACCTTCGGATCGAAGTGGCTGCCCGCCAGGGATCGGATGTGCTCGCGCACCTTCGGCTCGGGCCAGGCGGATCGGTAAGGACGGTTCGATCGCAAGGCATCCCAAACGTCCACGACGGCGAAGATTCGTGCCGCCAGAGGTATCTGCTCGCCCTTCAATCCCTCCGGGTAGCCCGTGCCATCCCATTTTTCATGATGGTAGTGCGGGATATCCAGCGCCGAGCGCAGGTATTGGATCGGCGAGAGCATCTCATACGCCAGTTCGGGGTGCTTTTTCATGATCACCCATTCCGAACCGGTCAGCGCGCCGGGTTTAAGCAGGATTTCATCCGGGACGCCCATCTTGCCGATGTCGTGCAGCAATGCTCCCCAGCGGACTCCGGTCAGCTCGGATTCATCCAGGCCGAACATCCGCGCCAACCGGATCGCCAGATCCGCCACGCGCTGGGTGTGCCCCTCGGTCTCACGGTCGCGTAAATCCAGCGCCCGCGACCAGCCTTCGATGGTGGCGTCGTAGGCCAGGACGAGATCGAGGTTGGTGCGCTGCAGGTTTTCAAACATATTGGCGTTGTCGATGGCGATAGCCGCCTGCTCCGCCAGGGTCTGCAGAAATTCCAGCCACTCGGCATCGTGCTCGCGCGGCGTGCGGTGGAAGATCTCCAAAACCCCCTGGACCTGCCCTTTGGCGATCAACGGAACGGCGTAATAGCTGACGAAGTCTTCACCCGCAACCTTCATCAGAAGCGGATTGTCGTCCCGCCCGCCCAGATCGTCGAAGTGAATGATTCGTCGCTCCATGGCGGCGCGGCCCGCATAGCCTTCCCCGACCTTCTGGCGGGTCCGCTCCATGGTCCGGGTGCGGAATCCCTTTCCGGCGGCAAAATTCAGCATTCCCAGAACCGGGTTCATCAACAGAACATCAGCAGCGTCAATATTTAACTGGGCGACGACCTGATTGAGCAGCATGCTCAGATTAAGTTGCAGGCTGACGCTGGAAGTTATGGCGCGGCTGATCTCACTTAACGCCGAAAGGCGCTGCAAACGCCGCGCCGTTTGCTGGCTTAGGCTGATCCGCCGGATGGCGATCCCGGCGATTTCGCTTAAGGTCGTGAGCAGGCGGACTTCATGCGATGCCAGTTCCCGCAGCGGCGGGATGTTGACGATCAGCGTTCCGATGACATCCTGTTCCGCATGTATGGGCAGGACGGCTCCGCCGACGCCCTCGGGCAACGCACGGCGCATCTCCTCCGGGAGATCCGTCGATTGCCGCAGATCGCCGGCGATCAACGGTTTCCCGCCGGCAAAGACGAACTCGGCGATGCCCCTATCCGTGTCGATCGGCGGCCGGGTCGCATACTCCACCGGCCCTTCATACCCGCGTACGACCTCGGGATTCAACGATTCTGTGTCCTGATCGTATAACCAGATGCTTCCCTGCGAGGCGCCCACCGCCTTCAGGGTCGTATCCATCAGAAGCGAAAGCATTTCCCCGAGTGTCTGGGCTGCGCGCAGGGTGGAGGAAACCCGGTTGATGGCCTCAAGTTCGACCAACCGGTGACTGATGAGATCCTCTTTCTGTTTCCGCTCGGTGATGTCGTGGTCGATCCCGACGATGAGTTCGCGTCCGTCAACATTGAGGAAAGACGTGGTGACATCCGTATAGAAGGATTCGCCGTTCTTACGCCGGTGTTGGACCTCCTGTTTATGCACATTCTTCTCCCGCACGGCGTTCAGAAAGGCCCTGCGCTCCTCCGGGGTTCCGCGGGTCAGGTTGATGATGTCTATGGATTTTCCGACCAACTCTTCGCGCAGGTAGCCGTTTATCCGGCAGGCCTCACGGTTGCAATCCACAATCGGCCATGACATGTCCGGCGAATTGGGATCAAGAATCATAATGGCGTCCGGAGAAAGATCGAACAACACCCGGAACATTGTCTCGCTTTGCGAGCGCGCGCGTTCCGCCCGCTCCCGCTTGCGGATATCAATCTCCAATTTCCGGTTGGATTCCATCAGCGCATCCGCTTGGTGCTGGATCTTTTTCATGGAATCCACCAACCGGGCGGCGAGTCTGTCGTTTTCGCGAAGGGCGAGGATTTGCCG
>DAOUDU010000124.1:0-14819 GCA_034430775.1 Anaerolineales bacterium
CGTACACCGTCCGCCCGATCCCTTCCGCCCGCGTCCCGGAGGGGAAGAACGTGACGTACACCCACGGCGCGGCGATCTTCATCTCCACCCGCGTCAGGTCCACGTCCGCCAGGTACGCCATCGGCTCCGCCGTGAACGGACGCTCGTATCGGTTTTCGGCGAAGATGTCCGCCCCCGGGTTCGCTTTTTGCTGCGGCGCGTAATCTTTGGATTCCGGGTCGGTGATGTAGCGCGTCGTCCCGCTCATCCCCGGCGGCGTGACCTGGTGGATGACCGTGAAGGTCGGCGTGGGAACCGAGCCCGGCGTATCCGCCGGAGGCGCGCCCCCGCCCGCATCCGGCGGCGTGGTCGGCGTGGCCGTGATCACGATCACGGTCACCCCTCCCGCCGCGGCGTTTCCGGAGAGGAGGCACGCCGGCGCCAGCAGAGAAAGAGCTGCCATCCAATAGACCGGTTTGCGGTAATGAGTGTGCATCGTCATCCTTTCTTTCAACCGAAGGCTCTTCTTCGCGATCCGCCGGCCGTGCCGACGGCAAGAAGGAGGAGAGGACCCTTGGCGTAAAGGCCCGAACCCCCGGCCGGTTGTGCGCGCGGTGTTCGCTTATTGTATGCGAGAACCCTCACCGCGCAAACTTTACGAAGGATGCGCGGGTGCCCGTCCCGTTCGACGGATCGCCGTCTCATCCATCCAGGGGGAATGGTATGCGGATGTCACGAGCAGTACCGGATTACGCCGAAAAAAGAGTGAATTCCCGCCGCCATATATGGCGGCTTCGGGAATGCCGCACCCGGAAGGTGCGCTCGTCCCGGTTCTCTCTTTCCTTATCCTCTTCCCGGTTGCCGGACTTCCTTACGGTCCCTCTCCCCCCGAGACCGCTCCCCCCATCCCTAAGGGATGGGGGGACCAAAACCATCCTCACAAATGGAGGAACCCTGGGGGGAGGGAGTATCGAGCCATGATGCGGGTTGAAGAACATCTTTTCCCGTATCTTTTCAGAACACATCCGCCTGATTTTCACATGATTATTCTGCCCGATAATATTCTCCACCCCATCGGTGGAACCTTTTCACTCCACTCACTTCCATAGGCAGTGTTTTTGAAACCTAATTAATCCTGGAAAGGATTAAATTCGGATTATCCGCGGAATCTGAATAATCCGTGCCATCCGCGCACAAAGGGATTTCGTCTGAGAAGTTTTCGGCGCGGTCGAAATGACCGCGCCGGTCTTTTTCCTCTAAATCGGCGGAGTTTCCCAATTGACGCCGAAGTCAACCACTTCGATCTCGCCCGGAGTAAGCACAACCGTAACCGGATTCGGCGAGGTGTAATAGAAGTCTATGCCTCCGGAGAAAAACTCCACGCAATACGTGCCGATCGGGATATTGGGGAACGCATATTGGCCGGAGGATCCGGTCGTTGCACTTTTATAGCCGGAGGAAGGGCAGGCACCCTGGCCGAGATGCACGTCGCCATGCGCAAATACCGGTTCGCTGGCGTCGTGCACGCCGTTGTCGGTCATCGCAGGCGGATTCGCGAAATAATAGTCGCGGAAGATCGTCCCCTGGATGGTGCCGTAGTATAGGCATAATCCCGCTTCCGTCCCGGTCGGGGTGAAGCCGTAGGCATCGCGGCAGGTGTTATCCAGCCCCCATAGCTCCTTGAGCGGATACAAGCTCGTCTGCACCGGCAGCGGCGAGCCCGCTGCCGCCTGGGTGAAGTGATCGTTATAATCAAACCAAGCCGGGTTGCGCACTCCCAGGTCCGCCACACCGTTCCACAGGAATTGGGACGCATTGCCCAGCACCGAATATTTGAACGCCAGTTGGACCTTCTTTCCGCCTTCGATCTGCCGCGTCCATGCCAGGTCCGGATCATCGCCCACGCCGCCGGCCACGAGATTTTTATCGTATCCGTCTCCCTGATCCCAGGGCGCGTTCGCGCCCTGGGGGTTCGGACCGCCCACGTCATTATTGGTATCCTTCCAGACCTCGACCCCGTCGGTCGTCCACTCACCGCTCGGCGGGGACGCCCCCCAAATCAGATAATCCCCGCGGTCGTCCTTGTTCAGATCGAACTCCGCGCCGTACATCGTCTGCCCAATTCCCTCCGCGCTCGGCTCGGCAAATTCGAAGGTAAGGTAGATCCACGGCGCGGCAACCCGCATTTCCACCCGGATCAGATCCACATCCGAAAGATAGTCCATCGTTTCCGCGGTATAGGGCCGCTCCCAGCGGTTGTTAAAATATTCGTCGCCGCCGATCGTCTTCTTCTGCGGCGCGTAGGGCTGGGTGTCGAAGTCGGTGATATACCGCGTGGTCCCCGTGGTTCCGGGCGGGGTGACCAGATGGACAATGGTGTACGTCGGCGTATGCGTCAACACCTGCGCGGGAACCGTCACAGAGGGGGTGACTGTTGCTTCTCCGGTTTCACCCGGCCTAAAAACCGTCGGGCTTGCCGAGGGTCCGAACGCCGGGGATTGCGCCGCTACCGTAAGATTGCATGCGAAAATCCAAAGCAGCGCGAACACGAGTAAAAGGAATTTAACGCGATCGAAAAGCCTGTTGTTCATCACACCTCCTTCATGGAAGCCCGCATCCTCCGGTGTCAGATTACCAGGGCACAGCCAGGTTGATAACTTCGCTTGCACCGGGGGATAGGTTGACCGGAATGGGGGAAATGGATATCGGGTTGGGAATCGTATGGACCAAACCCACGCAATACGTTCCGGGAGCCAGGGCCGGGAAGCTGTATTTTCCTTCGGCATCGGTCACAACGAATCGGTCCCCGGCGGCCGGGCACGGGCCCCGGCCGAGCGTGACGGTATCTCCGGCGATCATCGCGGAGGTCAGTTCGACGGAATCCAGCAATCCATTATGGTCGATATCCCAGGCGACCGCGCCGCTTATGCTTCCCTCATACAGGCATAAGCCCGGCTCGGAACCGATCGGGGAGAAACCATAGGCGTCGCGGCAGGTGTTGTCGATTCCGAACAGCGCCTGGAGCGGATAATAATCGGCCTGAAGGGGAAGCGGCGACCCGGCTTCTCCCTGCGTGAAGTGATCGTTGTAATCGAGCCAGTCCGGGCGCCGCACGCCGAAATCCGCCAGCCCGTTCCACAGGAATTGGGACGCGTTGCCAAGCACCGAATACTTGAACGCCAGCTGGACCTTCGCGCCTCCTTCGATTTGCCGGATCCAAGCCAGGTCCGGATCCACCCCCTGCCCTCCGGAAAACAGGTTTTGATCGTACCCGTTGCCGCCGGTCCAGGGGGCATTGGTCAATTGCGGATTTGGGCCGCCCACGTCGCCATTGGAATCCTTCCAGACCTCGACGCCATCCGCGGTCCACGCCGCGCCCGCGGGCGACGCCCCCCAGATCAGGTATTCCCCGCGCCCGTCCCGGTTGACATCGAATTCGGCGCCGTACATCGTCCGTCCGATCCCCTCCGGCCGCGTCCCGGCAATGAAGAAGGTGACAAAAATCCATGGCGGCGCGATCTTCATCTCCAGCCGGGTCAGGTCAACATCCGGAAGGTAATCCATGGCCTCCGCGGTATACGGCCGCTCGTACCGGTTGAGCCGATACTCATCCGATCCGGAGGGGGATTTCTTCTGCGGGGCGTAATCCCGGGTCAACGGATCGGTGATGTAGCGCGTGATGCCGTTCGCGCCGGGCGGGGTGGCGGTGTGCGCCGCGGTCGCGGAGGGCAAGGGGGTGAATGTTGTGGTGAGGACGGGAGACTCCAACGGCGGCGGCGGTCCGCTTTCCGTCGGCGTCCGCGGGAGGATTCCGGCCGCTGTCCCGGTCGGCGAGGGGAAGCGCCCGCCGGCGGAAGTGGAATATTGGATGACCGACAGCGCAAATGCCGTTTGCGTCGCCGCATTGTTCATGGCCGCGATTCCGACAAGATTGCATCCCAGCAATCCGAATAGGATCGGGAGCAGAATGACCTTGGGCCTGCGGTTTGTCAGCTCGTGGGGCATCTTCGAACACCTTGGCCTATCGGGGGCTTTCGGCCACTAATTTCTATTGTATGCCGGGTTGGGAGGAGAAGCAATTACTGGATCGGGGAGATGAAGGATGTGTATGCGCCGCTCCTTTTCATCGTCCCAACCTCCTCGCCCCGCCCGAGTACATGTCCCCCCATTTGCTCTACGACAAAATTCCGCCGCATTGGAACCTGATATGAGCAGAAGGGGGTCCGGAGGGGGGAGGGAATCGAAAGCGGCCCTTTCCCCCCTTCTTCACCCCCATTTTCCATCAGAAAATGGGGGGACTGAAGGGGGACGGGCCGCTTTGTTTTTTCTATCGCCGCTACTCAGGACCGAACACCCAACTTTGTCGCGGTGGATGTCTGGGTCCGCGTTTCGGTGCGGGTTGGAGTCGCCGTCCGGGTCGGTCCCGGTGTGGGGGTTTGTGTGACGGTCGGCGCCATGCCGGTGTCCACGACCGTGATCGAAAGGATCTTATCCTCCGTGGTCAGCATATTCAGAAGCGCCAGCGCGTTATTCCCGATCAACCGCCCAAAGGCTGTGGTCTTGCCGTCCAGCGCCCTATTGGTCACCATCAGGATGTAAAGCTGGCCGGCGCCGGATTCGGTCGCGCCTTCGGGAGTCCAGTACCCGAGCGCACCGGCCTCGTTGGAACATCCGGTTTCATGCGGGATGGTGTACCCGATGCTGCTGTCTTGCATGCCGCTCGGCTGGCCGGTGAGGATGAACTTGTGCCGCTCGGCGTAATTGATCGGGAAGTTATCCCAGTAGCCCATTTGCGAAAGGACTACGAAGTTGTTCACGCTTTCCGGCGCTTCGGCGGCGCACAGATCGAAGACCAGTTTGCCCTTGGTCGTCTGGATCGAAGCCTGGTAGGCGTGGGTCGGGTCGATCACCATGTCGGGCGGCCCGGTGAACAGATTGCCGCGCGCGGTCACTTCGAGCGTCGCCAGCGATTTCACGCTTGGTGTCTGGCGCGGTATATTCAGGGTCGCGGTCGCCGTGGGGGGCGGCAGCAGGTTGATCGGGCTTTCCTCGATCGTCACCGAATACAGCGCGTCCCCGGGCGTGGTGGGATTGGTGCTCGGGTCCCGAAGTTGCAGGGCCAGGACAACATCCATCCCGGAAATCACCTGGCCGAAGATCGAATAGCGCCCGTTCAGATCCGGGTATTCCTTGAAGGTGATGAAGAACTGGCTGCCATTGGTATTTGCGCCGTAGTTGGCCATCGCCATGACGCCCGGTTTATCGAATTTAAGATCTGGGTCGATCTCATCATCGAAGGTGTATCCCGGACCGCCGCTCCCCGTCCCGCTTGGATCACCGCCCTGGGCCATGAAATCCGTAATCACGCGGTGGAAAGTGGTGTTGTTGTAGTATCCCTCGCGTGCCAGGAACACAAAGTTGTTCACCGTGAAGGGGGCCTTATCGGCCAAGAGCTGGACCCGAAAATCGCCTTTGGCGGTTTTGAAATTGGCGATGTAATACTTCGATTGATCGATCAGCATCGGCGGCGGGTTGGCCCACTTCTGTTGTGTCACGAGCGGGGTCCCCAGGCCGCGCAGATCACGCGTGGGGGTGATCGCCGTCGAGGGTTGGCATGCCGCGAGGAACGCAATCGCCGCCAACGCCGGAAGGATGAAGCCGGGATTCCGTACTATATGTCTCATCAACTTTCCTCCTTCATCGAAGGAGATGTCGGCAATTGCGGCAGTTCCGGTCCGGCCGTGCCCAGCCGTTCCGCCAGAACCGCGCGCATGGCCTGCCGATCATCCCATGGATATTCAACCTCTCCGAAGCACATCGATTGTTCGTGCCCTTTTCCGCAAGTGATCACCACGTCGCCCTTGCGGGCCGACCGGATGGCAAAGCGCAATGCCCCGCCTCGGTCCGGTACGCGGAAAAATGTCTTGCCTTCCACGCCGCCGCGCGACCGCGCACCGGCGGCCATCTCCTCGAGAATATCCGCCAGCGATTCCGTGCGCGGATCCTCGGCGGTCAGAACCGTCATATCCGCAAGCTCCACCCCGGCCGCGGCCATCAGGCGCCGCTTTTCGCGGTCGCGCAATCCTGCCGCGCCGAATACCGCGATCACCCTGCCGCTTCCGGCAATCTTCCGGGCGGTTTCCAGTGTATGCCGCAGCGAATTTGGCGTGTGCGCGAAATCCACGACCGCCAGGAAATCCTGTCCCAGGTCGATCGGCTCCCACCGGCCGGGCACTCCCGGCATGGCCGCCACGGCATCCACGGCGGTTTGCGCGTCGACCCCCATCCCGGCGATGCAAACCGCCAGAGCGGCGAGGATGTTTCCGGCGTTGTAGGCGCCCCGCAGGCCGCATGTCAGCGGCAGTGCGCGCGCTTGGAACTGCAGCGTCATTTGGATCCCGTCCGCGGACAGGCGGATATCCTTCGCGGACATATCGGCCGCCTGGCGCAGGCCGTAGGTTACAACCTTCACCGCCGTCTGGCCGCGAAGGTAGGAAAACGAGGGATCGTCCGCGTTCAGGACCGCCGCCCGCTCCCGCACGGCGGCTTTCGGCGGGGCGGAACCGAGTCCGGAAAAAAGCCCGGCCTTCACCGCCCGGTAGGTTTCAAACGTGCCGTGGTAATCCAGATGCTCATGGGTGATGTTGGTCACCGCGGCGAAATCGAAATCGCACCCGGCCACGCGCTGCTGGGCCAATCCGTGCGAGGTGACTTCCATCACACAGTGGGTCAGCCCCGAAGCCACCATCCGCGCCAGATAGGCCTGCAAGGCGGGCGAGTCGGGCGTGGTGACGTGAAAACCGGTATCCAGTTCCTCGCTGTCGATGACCGCTCCCACCGTACCGATCATTCCGGCGCGGAAGCCCGCCTGGCGCAGGATGTTAAAAATCAGGTTGACCGTGGTGGTCTTGCCGTCTGTTCCGGTCACGCCGATTAATACAAGCGAACGGGAAGGAAACCCGAACCACGCCGCCGAAAGCAATCCCAGGGCATGGCGGCTGTCGGCGACGCGGATGTAGGGCACTCCCGCCGCCCCCTGCCCGCGTTCCCCGACCACCGCCGCCGCTCCGGCTTCCAATGCACGCGGGATGAACACATGCCCATCGGCCGTGCCGCCGGTGCAGGCTACAAACACGTTCCCGGGCTTGACCAGACGCGAATCCTGCGCCACGCCGGTAATCTCGGGGTCCTCTCCCGGGGGAAAAACGCCTTGCGGAAGAGCGGAAATCAGCTGGGAAAGACGCATGGAGGGCCAATCCAAACCGCGACTATACCCGGGGTAAAGTTTTTCCCGCATTTGTCGATCATTGTCTAGCACAACCACTTGCGGTAAAAAGGATTTTTCCGGAAAGGCCGCGGAGCCGCCGTGGACAGGCAACTTCCGCGTATTTCCGTGAAGTTTCATTATAACGAATGCAGGATTAGCGCCGGATTAACAACTCCGGCGGCGGATAATCCCGCGTTTTGGGCAGATCGTAAAGGGGATGAAGAATCCAAGCCAATCCATCGGGGATAAAGCCCGCCGGGACGGGATCCCGGGATACTTCCTCACGGAAAGGAGGGCCGACGGAGTCCTTTCGCGCGGCCAACCCGGACCACCACCCCGCTCGTCGCGATTTACTGCATCGATTTCCGCAGGCTGTCGATCCGTCCGGCGACCGACCCGTCGATCACGCGGTCTCCAATCTGGATCTTCAATCCGCCGAGCAGGTCCGGATCCACCTGGAAGGTAATCCCGATCCCCGCCCCTGCCTTCGCGGCGAGCTCCTTGCGGATGGAAGCCTGCTCCTCCTCCGACAGCGGCAACGCACTGGTCACTCCGGCTTTGGCCGCGGAGGGGAGTTCGCCGCCCTCCTCGAGCAGCGCCACCTTGCCGGAGCGGATACCGCTGAAGAATTCGTCGACCAGCGCATGCTGGCGTTTTTCATCCAGGACGACTCCGATCAGCTTCTGCGCGGCGGCGATCGCAAGGGCGGCCACCTTGGGCCGCAAATCCGCCAGCATCTGGTTCCGTTCGGCTTCGATCTCGGCCCGGGCGGCGTCCCGCATCGCGGCAATTTCCTTTTCCGCATCCGCGCGCACGCTCTGCTTCGCCTTGGCGGCCTGCTCGGCCGCCTCGCGGAGCTTTTGCGAGGATTCCTGCTGCGCCTGATCGAGGATTCGCTGCGCTTCGTTGACCGCCTTGGCCCGGGCCTCGGCGGCCATCTCGGCGTCTTCCAGTCCCTGGGCGATGGTCTGGCGGCGCTTAGTGATAATTTCCGTAAACGGTTTGTAGACCCATGCGGCCAGGGTGATGAAGACGATCGTGAACGCCAGGACCTGGACGATGAGCAGACCGAGATTGATACCTAACTGTTCCAAAGCAGCCTCCCAGCTTATACGACCTTAAAGAGGATCAGGAACGCAATCACCATACAATAAATGGCAATCGCTTCGGAGAAGGCGATGCCGAGGATCATATTAACCAACAGGTTGCTATAGGTATCCGGGTTGCGCGCCATGCCTGTGAGCGCACCCTGAACGCTTAACCCGATTCCCACCCCGGCGCCCGCCGCGCCAATCATAGCCAGCCCGGCGCCCACGTACCGCAGGGCCAACACGAGGGCGTCGGCGAGGACTTGCATTGTCGTTGAATCCATTCGGAACCTCCAAAACCCAGAGAATCAAAAAAGCATCGTACTACTGCGCCCCCGCCTGCTTTTTGCCGGAACCGTGCCCCTGTGTCACCTGGCCCATGAACACCATCGTCAACATCCCGAAGATGAACGCCTGGATGGCGCCGATGAAGAATTCAAACATAAACAACATGGCGGGCAGAATGGTTATCTTCCCGATGAGCGCCGCGGCGATCGCCACCAGTACCACGCCCGCGAACATATTGCCGAAAAGCCGGAATGCGAACGAAATGATTTTGGAAAGCTCTGAAACCAGCTCCAGCAGCCCGACCAGGAAATCCATCGCCCCGAAGAAGGGGATTTTAAACATGGTTTTGAAATTAAAGAATTTGCTAAGATAACCCAGCCCCCGGGCCCGGAACCCGACGATTTGCGTCATGATCACGGAGATCAGCGCCAGCGCAATGGTGAAGTTCAGGTCCACGGTGATCCCGCGGAAGAAGGGGACCAGGCTATAGCCGCCGGATTCCACTTTCCCCGGAAGCAGTGTCGCCCAGGCTCCGCCGATCGATGAAAGGGCATAGCCGGACTCGGCGGGCTGCAAGACGCCGATCGATTCGAAACCTGGAAGGAGCTTCAGCAGGTTGCCGAATAGCACGTAGAGGATGATCGTTGCGAACCAGGGAAAGATGACCGGAGCCCACTTCGCGCCCGTCGAGCCTTCGGTGAGGTTGTACATCATCTCCAGCGCGAGTTCGGCGATATTGCCGATCCCCTGCGGGACAAGATCCGTTTTCAGGCTCCGCAGGAGCGAACGGCGGATGAAGAATGCCATCAGGAAGAGCAGCACCAGTGTTAACCCCAGCGTCGGAAGCGTGTTGACCAGGTAGAAATCTCCGATGACCGGCAGCGTAAACAGCGGATGTTCGCTCAATCGTTCCGCGGCGACGGTGATCTCAGGTTGGATCGGAATAAAAACGCTTCCCAGAACGGCGCCCAGGATCATGAGCGCCAGAACAATCCAGCGTTTTACGCCCCACCGCCACCTTGGTTTAACCTTCATTGTCATCGTGGTCGACCTCTTGGGACGGCGGATTGACCGTCGCCCCTTTTACGGACCGCATTCCGAGTTGATAGATCAGATACAGGCTTAAGGGCATGCTGCCAAACAGCATCAGAAGCGTGAAAGCCGGTTTTGTTCCCAGCGCCCGGTCCAGCCAGACCCCCAAAAACACCGCCCCCAATATCAGCGCCACGGTAAGGCAGCCGCCCGCCAGTAGGATCCCGGTGATCTTGGCCGAGAGAGAACCTGATGACGGCGGCGCTTTGTCCATGGCAGGGGCAATTCTATCACTACCGCGGACCGTCCGCGGGTTTGCGCCCTTCGGCGCATCTCCCATCGGCGAAAACAACCCGCCGATTCACGCCAGAACGGGATGGCCGGCGATGTAAAAGATGCGCCGACGTCGGATGGCTTGGCATGGGGTGCGGGAGTAGAAGGTCGAGAACGGGTCAGCCGGGGAAGAGCGGCCGCACCGCCCGGATCGCCGCTTCAAACCAGGGCGAAGCGGCGATGCCCAGGATGAGTATCCCCGCCGCGCACACGCTCAGCGCAAGCGCGGCTGCAACGGGAATCGGAAACGCGACCCGCTCGTTTTCGGCGCGATAGAGGTAGACGGATTTAAGCACCGCGAGGTAATAGTAAAGGGCAAGGATTGCATTCAGCGCGCCGAGGGCGGCCAGCCATGTCAACCCGGCTTCCACGGCCGAAGCGAAGAGGAATACCTTTCCGGCGAAGCCGGCCAGCGGCGGCATCCCCGCCAGGGAGAGCAGCGCGATCAGCAGCGCCAGCGCGGCCGCCGGAGATCTGCGGCTGAGGCCGGCCAGCGCCGTCACATCGTCGCTCCCCCCCGCGTTCGAAACCAGCGCGACCACCGCGAAGGCCGCCAGGTTCGCCAGCAGGTAGGTCAGCAGGTAAAACACGGTCGCCGCCAACCCGTCCGGGTTGAGGGTGACCAGCCCGATCAGCGCGTAACCGGCATGGGCGATCGCGGAATACGCCAGCAGCCGCTTGATGTTCTTCTGAACCATCGCCAGCAGGTTTCCAAGCGTCATCGTCACCGCTGAAAGGATGGCGATCAACAGGCCCCAGTAGGAAGCCGACGCCGGAGGAAAAACCGCGAGCAGGATCCGCAGCAGGACGGCGAAGCCGGCCGCCTTGACGGCGGTGGAGAGGAAGGCGGCGATGGGGATCGGAGCGCCTTCATATACATCCGGCGCCCAGAAGTGAAACGGGACCATGGCGACTTTGAACCCTAATCCCACGAGGACCGGTATCGCCGCTGCAAGCAACATCGCCGGATCGGCCGCGGCCAGCGCAACGGCCGCAGCGGTTAGGTCGGTCTGGCCGGTGAAACCGTAGAGGAGCGAGAAGCCGTACCACATCACCGCGGAGGCCGTTGCACCGAAAAGGAAATATTTCAATCCGGCTTCCGTGGAGCGGGAATCCCGCTTGAGGAAACCCGCCAGGATGTAAAGCGGAATGGTGGCCATCTCGATCGCGAGCGCCAACATCACCAGGTCCGCCGCCTGTGCCATCAGGCACAAGCCGATCGTCGAAAAGATCAGCAGCGCGTAATATTCGCCGCGCCGGCCGACCCCAACGCTGTCGATCGAGATCAGGACGGCGAGCATCGCCCCCAGCAGGAACAGCGCACGGAAGAAGAACGCCAGTGCATCGGCGTGCGCCGTCGCGGGGTCGGCCGACGAGGCGCCGCCTCCCAAGAGCGCGACGGCGAGGATCCCGCCCGTTCCGACCGCGGTCACCCATCCCAACCCGGCGCGCCATCGCTCCGGCAGGATCATATCCAGCCCGAGGATGAGCAGCGCCAGGAGGAGAAGCAGAAGTTCCGGAAGAAGAGACATCACATCATCCACCCGTCACCGATTCCTCGTCGACCCCTTGCGGGGTCTCCTCGGAATGACATCCGCAATATGTCATTCCGAGCCCGAGCCGAAGGCGAGGGGGAGGAATCGGTTCGGCATAAAGCGAGAGGTTCGAATAGCATCATCCTCCCCCTAATATCCTCAATACCGGCTGAACGCCGCTTTCCACAAGCGGAGCGATCCACGCCGGATACACACCCATCCCGATCAGGAACAGCATCAGGACAACAAGCGCGAAAGAATCCTTGACGGTGATCCGGGATACGGTCCGGTCGTACTCAGAAGAAATCGGCCCGAAGAACACGCGCCGGATAATCCGGAGGATGTAAGCCGCGGTGACGATAATCCCGAGCGCGGCCGCGACCGCCGCCGCCGGCTGGACCTGCCATACGCCGAGAAAGACCGGGAACTCGGCGATGAACCCCGAAAAGCCCGGCATGCCCATCGAGACCAGCGCGCCGACGATGAACGCCAGCGCCGCGAGCGGCATCTTGCGCGCCAGCCCACCAAGGGCGGAAATCTCGCGCGTGTGGGTCCGGTCGTAGACCATCCCGACCACGGCGAAGAAGAGCGCAGTCATCACGCCGTGCGAAAACATCTGTAAAGTCGCGCCGAGAAATCCCTCGCCGTTCAATGCGGCGAATCCGAGCATGACCAGACCCATGTGCGAAACGGAGGAAAATCCGATCACATACTTGAAATCGGTTTGAACCATCGCGATGAATGCGCCATACAGCACATTGACCAGCGCCAACATCAGGATCCAGGGCATGTGAAATTTGGCGCCCTCCGGCATGAGCAGGATCCCCACCCGCAGCGCGGCAAACGCGCCGAGCTTCATCAGCACGCCGGCATGGAACATCGAGACCGCGGTCGGCGCGGCAACATGCCCGTCCGGGCTCCAATTATGAAATGGAAACAGGCCGCCGAGCACCGCGAACCCGAGAAATACAAACGGGAACACGATTCGTTGCAGGTCCGCGGGGAACGCGGCCGCTTCCAGCGCGGGCAAGTCGAAGGTGGGCGTGCTTGCGGAAAACACCAGCACCAGCGCGCCAATCAGGGCGACCATCGATCCCAGAAAAAGGTAGAGCGTGAGCTTCATCGCCGCGTACTCGCGGGTCTTCGGCCAGCCCCACAGCGCGATCAGCAGATACATCGGGAAGACCGCGATCTCATAAAAGAAGAAGAGCTGGAAGAGGTCGAGCGAAACGAAAACGCCGAAGACTCCCGTGGCGAGGATGAAGAGAAACGCGAAGAACTCCCGCGGCCGGTCGTCGATTCCCCACGAAACAAGCACACCGGTGAACATCACGATGCCGGTCAGCAGGACGAGCGGCAGGCTGATCCCGTTCACCCCGACGTGATACCCGATACCCCAGCGCGGAATCCACGGGGCGGATTGCTCCCATTGATACCCCCCCGCGTGCACGTCGTAGGAGAAATACGCCAGGACGGCAATCGCCAATGCCAGCGCAGCCGTGGCGAGCGCAAACCACCGGATCGCCCGCTTGCGCCCGTCCGGGAACAGCAACAGCGCCGCGGCGGAGACCGCGGGGAGAAAAACGAGCAAGGAGAGCAAAGGAAAGGATGTCATGAGTATCCCTGTCCTAACCCCCTCTCCCCATCCTCGCTTCGCGAGGATTCCCCTCTCCCCCTTCCCCGTAAGGGGAAGGGGGAGAGGAGTGCTGGGGATCTGGTGATCTTACAGATCTCCAGCGGGAAGAGAGGGTTAGGACTTTCATCGCATCGCCGTTCCGATCATTTTCAGAATCCAAACCGGCCATACGCCGATGGCCAGGAGTAAAATCATGAGCGGCGCCATGGCCAGCCGTTCGCGCAAACCGATCTCGAGCGATGCATCTTTCCACCGCTTGGGAAGCGCGCCATGCAATACCTTCCCGATCGCTTTCAAAATATACGCCCCGGTAAAGAACAGGCCGATCATCGCGATCCCGGTCAGCAGCGGGAAGACCCGCCAGGAACCGAGGATGACCATCACTTCGGAGACAAATCCGCCCAGACCGGGAAGGCCGAGCGAAGCCATGGCGGTGAAGATCAGGATCCCGCCGTAGACCGGGGCGCGCGGGAAGAGGCCGCCGAGTTCTTCGAGGTCGCGGGTGTGTGTGCGGTCATACAACGCGCCGACCAGCAGGAACATCCCCGCCGCGCTCAGCCCGTGCGTGAACATCTGCAATACCGCCCCGCGCAGCGCGAAGCTCCCCGCCGCGGTCTCCGCCCCCGCCAGGGCGGCCGCGGTAACGCCCAGGATGACAAACCCCATATGGTTGACCGACGAATAGGCGACCAGCCGTTTGAAATCATTTTGCGACCAGGCGGCCAGCGCGCCCAGGACGATTGCCGCGACGGCCAGAACCGCAAGCGCCGGCGCGAATTGTCCGATTTCATCCGGAAAGAGCGGCAGGACCAGCCGGATAAAGCCGTACCCGCCCAGCTTGAGCAGCACGCCGGCCAGGATCATCGAGCCGGCGGTCGGCGCTTCGGTGTGCGCATCCGGCAGCCAGGTATGGAACGGCCAGAGCGGGACCTTGACCGCGAAGGCAATCGTCAGCCCCCAAAAGGCCAACGCCTTCACCGTGGAAAGCGGCAAGCCGAACAGCGTTCCCTCCGCGAGCGCGGGCCAGCTTGCGTAGAGCGACGGCAGATCGAACGATCCCGCGGCGAGACGGATCACCTGGATCGCCAGCAGAAAACCAAGCGACGCGCCCATGGTGTACAGCAGGAATTTCAACGCCGCGTAATCCCGCTTCTCGCCGCCCCACTGCTGGATGAGGAAGAACATCGGCACCAGGCCGACTTCCCAGAATATAAAAAAGAGCAGGAGATCCATCGACAGAAAAACGCCCAGCATCCCGGTTTCCAGGAGCAGGAACAACGCCAGGAAGATGCGCGCCTTCCCCCGCCCCGCCACGGCCGGGCCGGGGCGGGGTTCGCGGACATTCGCGGCGACAACCAGCGCCAGCGGCGTGATCAGCGTGGTCAGCAGCACCAGCGGGATCGAAAGTCCGTCGGCCGCCAGGTGGTAATCCGAGCCGATGGCCGCATACCACGTCAGCCGCTCCTCGAATTGGAATCCCGCCGCCGCGCCGTCATACGCAGCCCAAAGGATGACGGATAGGACCAGCGGAACCAGGCTCGCGCCGATGGCGAATGCTTTAAGAATCCGCTCGCGCCCGGGCAGCAGGAACAACAGCGCCGCCGCCAGCGCGGGGGTCCACAGGATCAGCGAAAGGAGATGGTCAAGGATGAAGTCGGTCA
>DAOUDU010000125.1:0-17856 GCA_034430775.1 Anaerolineales bacterium
TCCCCCGGCGCGAGGCGGATCCGCTCGAATGCCTTCAGCTCCCTGAGCGGCCGCTTCACGCGCGATGCGCGCGCATGCGCATACAACTGCGCCACCTCATCGCTCGCCCGCGAACCGGTGTTGGTCACATCACACGAAATGGAAACCGATCCCGCGGCCCGGACTCGATCCGCGTCGAGTTGCAGATTGTCATAACGGAACGCCGTGTACGTCAATCCGTGCCCAAATGGGAAGAGCGGTTCGCCCTCGAAATACCAGTAAGTCCGTTTTCCGCGGATGATGTCGTAATCGGCGACCGGCGGGAGGTCGTCCAGGGTCCGGACCCAGGTCTGGGTCAGGCGGCCGGCGGGGGCCGATGAGCCGAAGAGCGTATCGGCGATGGCGCCGCCAAGCTCCTGGCCCCCATGCGATGACCACAGGATCGCCGGGAGGTTCTCCCGCGACCAGACGATCGTATAGGGGAAACTTGAGATCAGAACCAGGATCGTCCGCGGGTTGGCAGCGTGCACCCGGCGGATCCATTCCTCTTCCGCCAAGTGAACCGCTTTGCGGTCGACCGCCTCCTTGCCCTCGGTCGGGTCCGGGCATTGCGCCCAGCCCGCGTTGCAAGTGGGATGGTTGCCGGCAAAGACGATCACCGCGTCGGCGGCGCACGCAAGCCGGCAGGCGGAATCGGCCGAGCCGTCCGCCGCATAATCGACCCGCACCTTTCCGGCAAGCTTTTCCCGGATCGCGGCCAACGGGGTGACGGAGAAAGGCAGCGTGCCGCTGTAATGATCGACGTGCACTTCGTCCGCCCGGCGGCCGATGACGGCCAGTTTTTTCAGCCGGGCGGCGTCCAACGGAAGCATATCCCCGTCATTTTTCAGGAGGACCATCTGCTGCCGGGCGGCTTCGCGCGCCAGCGCCGCGTGTTCCGGGGCGAGGATGACCGAGTCGGTGATGCCGGCATAGGGGTTGTCCGGGTCGAATTCGCCGAGCCGGATGCGGATGGCGAAGATATGGGAGACCGCCCGGTCGATATCCTCCGGCGCGAGCAGTCCGCGCCCGAGTGCTTCCCGCACGTATCCCGCGGTGGCGGCTTTCGTGTCCTTCGTTTCGGTCAGGCTGTCGACCCCGGCCCGAAGCGCGGCGGCGTGGCTTTCCGCGTGATCCGAATAATATTTCTGCTTATCGACAATCAGGGAGGGGCCGCTTGCGTCGCTGACGATGAACAGAGTCTGGCCGTTCCAGGTCCGGACGGCGTCTTCCAGGTGCGGGCTGAGCGTATTCGGCCGTCCGTTGACCAGGTTGTAGGAGGTCATTACGCCCAGGGCCGCGCCGGCCGCGATCGCCGGCCGGAACGCCCTCCAATAATATTCGTGCAGATTGCGCGGGTCGATGCTGCAATCGGTTGTCTCGCGCGCCTCTTCGTTGTTGTAGGCGAAGAAGTGCTTGAGGGTGGGTGCGGTCTTGAGATAGAAGGGGTGGTCGCCGCGCAGTCCGGAGGCATACGCGCTGGACATCACCCCGGTCAGGAATGGATCCTCGGAAACGCCCTCCTCGTTCCGGCCGGCCCGCGGATCGCGCAGCAGATCCACGACCGGCGACCAAACGTTCAGGCCGTTTTTCTCCGGGTCGCGGAAATAGAATCCCCGCATTTCATCCCCAACCGCCGCGCCGATCCTGCGCATCAGGCCGGGGTTCCATGTGCTCCCCAGGCCGATCGCCTGCGGGAAGACCGTGGCTTCCCCCAGCCAGGCCACACCGTGCAGGACCTCGGTGCCGGTTTTAAACGCGCGAATCCCGAGCCGCGGCACGGCGGCCTGGTCCTGGGTCAGCAGGGCGATTTTTTCTTCGAGGGTGAGCCGCGTCACGAGGTCGCGTACGCGTTCGTCCAGGGGAAGCCCGGGCTTTTGGAAAGGATACGGAGGGGCAGCCTTCGCAGATTCCACACGGTTTCCATTTTCCGCCGGAACGAAACACGGCGAGGAAGTGAGTATACCAACAACCGCGTCAAACCACCGGCACCATTCCACGCGAAGGAATTAACGTCTGTGGACAGTATTGGCAAGATTATTCAGGATGTACAGGATTGGATTTTATGTATAAACCGGAAAGGCTCTTTCCACCGCGACCGGTGTTGATGCGGAAAGAAATCCCGTAACGCCTGTCCAATTCTCTTTACGCTTTTTATCAGGGGACAGCGGATTGCAGGAGAGGCTGATCGTCTTTTTGGATTTTTCAGCCTTAGGAATAATTAAAGAAAACATCGGAAAAATGCCGCAAAATAAACGGCGCGCAGAATGTCGCTTTTCTACAATGGGAGAACGTCAAAGTTAACCCATCTTACCGTACACTGAATGCGCATCCTTTCTCCGGGACAACGCACAATCCCATCCTTCTTTCCGACCACGGCCGCAGCCGTGGCCGGAAAGGTTTCGGCACCCAGGCAAAAAAAACCGACGCGGGTATGACGGACCGCGTCGGTTGGCTGTTTCAGGACCGGAACTAGCTTCCGGAAACGGCATCCCGTCTTTCCCAGGGCGGGCGGGATCCGGATTTTCCCTCAACGCCGGCCCGGTGGGCCGCGTCGCACAACGGCTTCTTCTTGGAAAGGCCGCAGGAACACAGCGTCACGCGGTTGCGGATTTCCATCAGCTTGCCGTCGGAGCGGTAGATCGGGATGTTGCCCATCACCCAGTATGCCCCCCGCACCGCGCCCGTGGAAAGTATGTCGGTCGTAATGGCGATCGCCTGCGGGAGATCGGGCTCGATATCCTGCGCCTCGCCCTGCAACCGGTAGGTTAGAGACCCGGACGGGCAGCGCTCGACCATCGAGACTACGTTCGAGCGCGCGCCGATCTCCTCAGTGAGCAGAACCAACTGTTTGATCGTCGTCCAGCGCGTTCCGCAAAATCCGGATTCCATGCAGAGGTAATCGTCGTGCCGGACTTCGATCTGCGTTCCGCCGGGGAAGCGTTCCTGCCGCTCCGCGGTCGGGCGTTCATCGGCCGTATCGGTCCCGTCGAAGGCGATCTTTGCGTGCGTGCTGTCGCAGAACGGCATCTTTGAGGATTTTCCGCAGCGGCAGAGGAGGTAGGTATTGCCGGTATTGTAGCGCTGACCCAATTTCCACGTCAACGGCTCGCCGTGTTCCGAGACGATCTGTAATTTGTCGTAGAGGGGTATTCCCCCCTTGACCAGGAACGGGCCGTTCTTTTGGGCAATAATGACTTTTTCCGGGATGGGGTTCTTCTGTTCCGTCATCGTCCGATCTCCTCCGGAGAAATTTTGCAAATCGGCGCGCGAGAGCACTTCCGCGCCGCCGGCTTATTGTACTCCCCGCGGATCAGTCCTTCACCGAGAGCAGAATGATCTGCCAATACTCTCCCTCCGGGTAACTTTTTTCCCCGTCGAAAACCTCCGCAGTGAATGTGAAAAGAATGGCCAGTTCGTAGGCATGGTTTTCCCATCCTGAAAGCACCGTCTTCCAGCCGCGGCAGGCCCGCGTACCGACATTGCTTGGAAACATCAAGATAGCATTTGGCGAGACCGGGAGGTAATTAATGATGAAGGAAACTTGGGTGTTGGAAAGCAGGGCGTCCAAGCGGGGTTGATCCGTGGCGCACAGGGTGAAATCCCATTCCCAGGTGTCGTTGCGGGAGGTGGACGCGGAATAGGCATTCACGGCCGGAGCCGTGAGGCCGCGGAATCCTTCCGTCAAGCTCCAGAGTGAAGGATACTTTTGCGGACCGTTAGCCATGGGCGCGACCGCCTCGATCCCCGAATAATAATAATGAAGCACGGCGGGATCCAATCCGAGAGGAATGGAAGAGGAACTCGGTTTTAAATTACCCAACTGCCAGCGGTAATTATCACCCCAGCAAGCTATCCCGCCATTCTGCAGCAGCGCGCAGGCGTGCGCATTCCCCGCCGTCAGCGCCGCCGCCCCGGTCAACCCGGCCACCGCGACCGGCCGGCTGCGGCTATCCGCGCCGCTCCCGTCGCCCAACTGCCCGAGCAGGTTGGCGCCCCAGCATGCCACTCCGCCCGCGCCGTCGAGAGCGCACGCAAAATCCGATCCGACGTGGATGGAAACAGGCTCTCCCTGAAAGCCCGCAACCTCCCGGGCCGCCAGGGAATCGGATTCCGGCACGAGCGATCCCATACTTCCCCAACACTTGATCTTCCCGACGGCGGTCCGGGCGCAGGAGTAACTTCCGCCCGCCGCAATTTCCACGGCGCCTTCCGGCATTTCAACCGCCTCGACCGGCAGATTGCTTATCTGCCGCAGACCGGTTCCCAGCTGCCCCTCGGATCCGTTGCCCCAGCATCGGATGCTTCCCGCCGCCAGCAAGGCGCAGGCATGTTCATCACCGGCGGCGATCGCGATTACCCCGCCGGACAGCCCATTCACATCCGCCGGGAGCGCGCGGTCCGCAAAGGTTCCATCCCCCAACTGCCCGCGGATGTTCCACCCCCAGCATTTCACACCGCCCGTTTCGGTAAGGGCGCAGGTGAAAGATTTCCCGGCAGCCAGCATGACCGCCCGGGCTTCCAACGCCGCAACCGCCGCCGGAACGGAACGGTCCGCCGCCGCGCCATCCCCCAATTGGCCTTTGCCATTCCCTCCCCAGCACCAAACCTTCCCATCGGCGCCGATGGCGCATGTGTGATCGGTGCCCGATGCCACCGCCGCCGCGCCTTCCGGTATCTCCCCCGCCGCCACCATAAGCGACGCCGTTCCCGTTGTTCCATTTCCCAACTGGCCGGATTCGTTGCCGCCCCAGCAGCGGATCTCTCCGGCACGGGTCGTCATGCAGGTGTGCCTGCCGCCGGCGGAAAGCGGGACGGGAACAATCGCCAGAACCGTACCGGAGGTGTTTTCAACCGGAGGCGTGGCGGCCCGGATCGTTACGGCGGAGTCGGCGGCGGTCGCGGCGGCCGCCGTATTGGGGACAGGCGTGTGATAGGCGGGAGTGAGTGCTTTTGACCCACAGCCCGCAAGCAGCATCGCCACAGCGGCGAAGGCAACCGATCGGAAATTTTTCCGATGCGTGCGCTTTGGCCTCATAATAGCGGTCATTGTACTGCCATTTAAAAAAAGACTCCGCGAAGGGCGGGAATCCATTGAAATAAAAAAGGGCATGCCGGCCGGCATGCCCTTTGATGACCCAATAATCGGAATCTACAAGTCCGCGTGGATTCCGTCCAGCCTTGCCTTGGCATCCGGGATGAACTTCAGCAGGCCGCTGATTTTTTCGCAGCCGTAATCGGGGCATAACCCGCAATTGGCAAAACCGCGTTCGACCGCGCACAGGCGCGGTTCGCACTCCTTGCAGTGCCCGCCGAGCCGGCCACTCAGCGTCAGGCAGCCGTCGCAGGTCACGTAGGCGGCGTCGATACCCGGGCTGTTGTAATTCTTTTGCCACTGGGCCGCGATTTTTTCCTTGGCGGGCTCATCCTTGGCCTGCGTGGCGATGTACGCATCACACGCAGCGCAATCCAATCCGCAAACGGCTATCATCTGACCCATCGGTACCTCCCGAAAAATAAATCCCGGTTTCCGGCTGTGCTAATCCGCCGAATAAATAATTGACCTCCAATTCGACGATATCGAGGATTATAGGATGGCGGACACCCGCCGAGAAGGGTGATTTTTCAGGAAGTACCCTTGCAGCGATTCATTTTTATGCCGCGCATAAATGGACGCGGATTTTTCATTGTTACGGATTACCAACCCAAGCGGAAAAAAATTGAGTTGCATTCCATTCCCGTCACCACGCTTAACCGAACCGGTCCACCGGTGCGGCCAGCCACCAAGGTGGATACCGCGCACACTGAGCGGATTACCGTTCCCGGCCGCCAACCTGGATCCGCAGCATGAAGGGTTGGTAAATCCCTCCTATCCGCCTTTCGCCTCGGCCGCCTGTACGTCGGCCACCGCCTTCTTCACGTTGACGAACGGCAGGACAATCAGCCCCATCACGAAGAAGAAAATCAGCGAGAGGATCGCCGGGCGCAGGCTTCCGAACACCTGGTTCATCATCCCGAACAGGAACGGCCCGATCCAGGATGTGCCGCGCTCGCTGACTTCATAGAAGGAATAGTATTCGGCTTCGCGGCTGGTGGGGATCATTTGCGCGAACAGGCTGCGGCTGATGGCTTGCGACCCGCCCATCACCACCGCGATGCACGCCCCGAGGATGAAGAACTCGACCACCCGCGTATCCCCGCGCAGCCCGAGGTACGCGTAGATCACCACGCCGGCCCAGATCACCAGGCTGAGGAGGATCGACGGCTTGGCGCCGATCCGCCCGGCCAGCCTTCCCCACAGCAGCGCGCCGAAGTAGGCCATGAACTGAATCATCAGGATGACGATCGTAAGAGTGGATTGGCCGATCTCCAACCCGCCGCGCAACAGCGGCGCGGCGGCAAACGTGGCCGAGACGGCAATCACGGTCTGGATCCCGTCGTTGTACAGGAAGTAGGCCAGCAGGAATTTAAGCGTTTCCGGAAACCGCCGGACGCCCTTGAGAGTTCCCCACAACTGCTTGAATCCCACGCTGACGTAATTTTCGCCGGCGGGGATGCGTTTGGCGGCATGGCGCGGGCGCAGGCGCATCCAGGTAAAGAAGGAGAAGCCCAGCCACCACAGGCCGGCCGAGGCGAGGTTGATCCGCACCGCCATATCCGCCGCCAGGCCGATCTTGTCGTGCAGGAGATAGATCGCCAGATTGACCACCAGCAACAGCGCGCCGCCCAAATACCCCATCGCCCAGCCGTAGGAAGAGACCTTATCGCGCTGATCCGGGCTGGCGATATCCGGCAAGTAGGAGTTGTAAAAGACCATCGCCGCGCCGAAGGCCAGGTTGGCGATGATGTACAGCAATCCGCCCAGCCACCAGACCGGGGCCGTGGTGAAGAACAACGCCACGGTCGCGACCGCCCCGAGCACGGCAAAGAGCTGCATCATTTGCTTGCGCAAGTGGGAGTAATCCGCGATCGCCCCCAGGATCGGGAGGAAGAGCACCTGCAGCCCGACCGAGATCGAGATGCAGAAGGGGAAGAACGAATCCGGCGCAACCGCGACCCCGGCCACCCGCGCCATGCCGTCCGCGAACGGTTTGGCCGCATCCGCCGCGAGCCCGGCCACATAGGGGGCGAGGAAAACGGTCCCGACCGTGGTCGAGAAGGCCGAGTTGGCCCAGTCGTACATGGCCCAGCCGAAAATTTCCCGCTTGTCGTTCACCTGCGCGTGGTCGTTCGTTTTTGGCTCCATGGGCGCTCCCTTGGGGAAGAAGATCCGTACATAAATTGTATTCAGAACCCGGCGGCAATGCCAGTCCCGGAAATCGCCGGAAGGGATCAATGGTATACTTGGGTTCTCAACGTTCGGATTTTTGAGACCACCGTACAATCCTCTTTATTTCGCCGGCTTTTTTATTGCGGCGCGCTTTTTTTCCCGGAAACGAGGTGAAGTGTGGCATTCCACGTTGGCGACAAGGTCATCCATGCCTCGCACGGTCTGGCGGACATTGTGGGGATGGAGAACAAGGAAGTGGCGGGAATCGACACCCGCTATTATGTCGTCCGCACAAAAGATCTGACAATCTGGATTCCGGTCGACCATTCGGAAAACGGAAGCCTGCGCACGCCCGCCTCCCGGTCCGAATTCGAGCGCCTGTTCCCCATATTGCGCGCCCCCTACGATCCCTTTTCCCAAAACCGGATGGAACGCAAAACCCAAATCCAATCCCGGATCCGGGAGGGCAACTCCGGCGCGCTGTGCCGCCTGGTGCGGGATCTCTCCTATTACAACCGGAACCGCAAGTTGAACGATACGGAAGGGATTATCCTGGAACGGGCCGTCAACTGGCTGGTCGACGAGTGGCAATACGTCATGTCCATTTCTCAAGTCCAGGCCAAGCAGGAACTCAACCAATTGCTCGATGAGAGTTATCAGAAATCCAAAGAACAGTAAACGCGGCTCCGTTTTCCCTCCCCGGCACCGTGTTCGGGTCCGGGACAAGCGCTCGGCACAACACCCCCATCGGAAGACCAAAATAAATCGCGCGCCCGGCCGGGCGCGCGATTTTCTTATGCGGGATTTTTTTCCCGGACTCCGGATCGTTTTTCCTTCTCCCGGGCCGCGATCTCCGCAAGCTCTTCCTCGACACAGGGAAGGTATCCATCCTCGAAGGCTTCCTTCGCTTCCTCCGTATCGCGCGGGAAAACAATGCAGACTCCGGGTTTGAACGGCGTATTATGCAGCCGGCAGCCCCGCTCCGGGAGGAGGAAGATGCATCCGCGCGGACCAAGCGCCGTTCGATAGAGCATGACCCCGTCATCCTCTTCGGGCCCGGTGAATTCTTCGGGCACGGCGAGGTGATGGTCGATCAGCTGTTGATATTCTTCAATTTCCACATCCGCCCCGTACGTGCAGCATTCGTCGGAACAGGGGAAGGTCAGGCAGGGAGAGAGTTTGGGCTTGTCATTACGGGAGATTTTTTTCATATCCGGTTTGGGGATTCCCTTTACCAATTCCACTGGAAAGCCGATGGTTCCTTTCCGGTAAAGTTGCGCACAGCGATCCGCATGCACTCCTTCCAAGATTTTTCCACCGCGGTTAACGCACGGATTCTTTCCAAGCGGCGGATTTTCGTAAACCATTTTACTCGAATACGCGATGAATGCAAGCCGGCGGCCGTTTTCGTTTGCGTTCCGCGCATCCGATGGATCGCCGGATATGGTAATATCCCCGGAATAATTTGTCCGGCCGGCATCCGCCTTGGAGTTCAAATGCGGCGGCATCGCGAAAGGAGTTTTTCCATGGACATCCGCATGCGCGTCGATCCAACATTTGACGAATTCCATCATGTGAATCTGCTGCTGGCCGGAAGGTCCGGAATATTTAAATTATTAAATCTTGCCTTCCTCCTCCTGTTTCTGTTCTTCGCGATCATGGCCATGGTCTTTTTCAGCCTCGACGGGATGCCCGCCGCCGGGTTCCTGGTCTGCTTCACGGTCATCATCACGCTTATGGGAACGGGGCTCGTGCAATATTTCATCGTTCCGCGAAGGCTGAAGAAAGCCTATTCCCAATCCGTGAATCTATCCGGCGAACCGGAATTCCGGTTCACAGACGGCGGCGTCACCCGCAAAGACCGGAACGGCGAATCGACCATTCCGTGGGGGAAGTATGCCCATTGGCTGGAAGACGGAACGGCGCTGGTTTTATTCCCGACCGACTTTACCATCCACCTGGTTCCGAAGCGGTGCGCATCCCCCGAGCAATTGGGGGAGATCCGGCAGGCGATTACAAACGCGGAGCTTCCGGCGCGGAAGACCCCCCGGCTTGTGAATATTCTTTTGGCGGCGCTGTTGCTGCTGGTCTTGATACCGGTCAACTGCCTGTTGACGACGGGAGTGGCGGTTTCCTTTCTTCGATAAACGCGCTCCGCCCGCTCCTCTTCCTCTCGCCTCGTAGTGCGATTATCCCGCCGCCTTCATCCGACAGGGTTTTACGCATCCCGCCGCGCGGGATTGGCGGATGATTTTTCGGCTCCACTCCACCGGCGGGAAAAAATATTCCCTTAAAATGGCGGGGAGAAACGCGCACGCGGGTAAAGAAAGAATTAATTTTCCCCCGCTGTCTTTATCGAGATAATATTCAGCAGTATAGTACTCCAGATATCCATCGGTACCGGACCGGTTTTTTTCGGGATGCAGGATGGTGTCTCACCTGATCACCGCCCATCCTCCGATCCGCCCGAATATTTTTCTTGAGTTTCAACGCCCCCCGGAAAGGAACGCATATGAAACAGAACCTGGCAGTAATATTCCTCACAGGATCGGTGCTGGCCGGATGCGGCAGCGTCGCGCCGTCCATTTCTCAGCCCCCGACTGCCGCGCCGGCCGACACCGCCGCGGCCCCGGCGGCCGCATCGGATATGCACGCCGCCGATGTGCTGGTCGCCTCCAAAATGGCCGGGCTTCTATTCAACACTGAAACCATCCAGCAAAAGCTGGACGCCGACACCACCGCCATGGCCAAGACAACGCTCGATACATCCACCCTCTTTGCGGGATTGCCCGGGGGGAGTGGCAAACTGGCAACGCACCCGGAACTCCCGCTTGTGCAAATCGACAAGGTGCCGCAGGGCTTCCTCGATCCGCTGCCCGAAAGCGGCGCGATCCCGGGCGAGGCGGGATCCTGCGGCGCGGCCGGAGCCAAACCCGATGTGACTTTCATGACCGCCGGCGGCCAGGCCGTCACACCCGATCTCCTGCAAAGCAAGGCCTTATCAACCATCCCGACCGGGATGGTCACCATCCCGCAAACCGACCCGGAAAGCCTCGGCTCACTCATTAATTCGCTTGCGGCGTTGAAGCCGGGTGATCCGCGGGCGGGAACTGCGCAGGGCTGGAACGACATGCTATGGGATAAGCTCAAGGAACAGCAGCAGCCGGCCGAATCCCTGATGGATTATCAACTTTGGAACGCCTCACCCGACATCGAACAAGAGGTTGTGGGCCAGTACCGGGCGCAATTGGCTAAGATGGGTGTGCCGCCGGTTGTCCTGAACGCCTTCGACGCCTCGGATACGACCGGCTGGTACGCCAACACGCCTCCAACTCCGGATGACGCGCTGGCCGGGATGGCTATCACCGCCCAAATGAGCGGGAGCATCGAAGGCACCGTGCACGAACGCCGCGATTTCTCTATTCCCGGCGCCGGACAGACCCCCGAGTACGGAATCCAGACCGGCGAAGGGACCGTCACCTGGGATGCGCCCGGCCTGGGACTGCTGACCTTCGACGTGAATATCCACCTGGATGTGTTCGATGAGCGGGGCCACGCGGTCGGCGGGAAGGTAACAGGCGTGGATGCGGAAAACGGATATACGGTGGAGATTACGTTCAAAGCCGACGGCACGCGCGAGGGAGTTATCATGCGGGATGGAGAGATCGTCGGGAAGCTCAGCATGAGCGTCGACGAAGCGCAATTCACGAACTTCCTGGACGTGGAGACGAATCAGAACGAACCGTTGCCGCTGCCTTAGGAAAAAACATCCTGCCCGAATTAAGATCCGGGCCGCGCAATTCCGCGCGGCCCGCCCTCTCCTTTTTCCTCCCCCATTTGCTTCGTGAAGAATTCTTTTTGCGCGTATTTAATCCGTGAAGCAAATGGGGGAGGGTTGGGAGGGGGGCCGATTATCGACCCGTAAATTCCGCCATTGTGGTATCAAATGCTCTTGCGCTTAACTCTTCCAGCGGCAAGCCGGCCAGTTTTTCCGAGATGACTTCGACCGCCCAGGGCCCGGTATAGCCCATCGTTTGAATACACTCAATGAAACCCCTGATGTCGTACCCGCCCTCCCCGCAAAACCTTCGATTGGATGGGTCGTGCTGCGGGTTTCCGGAAAGAGTACCGTCGTTCAACTCGGCGCCCATCAAATACGTGACCGGTATCCGGCGGATGTCCTCGCAGGTCCATCCCAGCGCGGCTGCCTGGTAGATGTCGAGTATTACACCGCCGTTTTTTACCCCCGCCGTTTCCACCATCGTGACGGCGTCCCGGATAGTGTTGATCATCGCGCAGCCCATGATTTCAAAACCGATCGCGGCGCCGTACGCCGCCGCTTCCGCACACAATCCCGCAAAGGTATCGACGAGCCGCGGCATGGGGCAGACGGAGTTGTAGAAATCGCCCACCTTGGCGTGCTTGGCGCCCAGCGCCTGAGAGGCCTCGAACAGCCGCCGCTTGCGGCTGTCGGATTCCGCCTTCCGGCCGCCGTCGAGGAACCAGTCGGTGAGGAACTCCAGCTCGAGGTGTTTCATGCCGTTGTCATCCAGGATCGTTTTCATTTCCTTGAGGGATCTGTGGACGAGGATATGCTCGAGATCGGTATGCCAGATCCCGATTCCTTTAAACCCGGCCTTTGCGGCGGCTTCGACCCGGTCTTTAAAATCGAACCGGCTGATTTCACCGCGGCCCGGGAACACGCCGGCGGTCGTCCAATACAGGCACATCAGTTCGGGTGGATTATCCATATGAATTTCCTTTACCCCGTTCTGCCGGAACAAAGCGGTTCGATCCCACCCTGCTCCTCCCTCATTTCTTCCCCTTCCGTTCCAACCCGATCCAATAATCCAAGTACTCCCGGATCCTCCCCCAGGCGTCGAACTCCAGGCCGAAGCCCTGCTTCATATCCGAAACATCCCACATCTGCGGATTGGCGCTCCAGCCCGTATCCTCGAGAATCACTTCGCTGCGCGAGCCGCTGCGTTTGACGGCTTCCTGCGCTATGGCATACCAGGAATGGAATCCAGGAAAATGCGTGATTGTCCCAGCCGGCGACCCCTTCGCCGGCAATGCCCATCCAGCCTTTTCCCTTAATCATAGAAGTTCCGGTAAGCCATCGGCAGAAGATCCCGGATACCCACCTTGATGAGCGCGCCATCCTTGTCCAGGAGGACCGCGGAATCCGGCGCATAATCCCACAGCAGCTGGCGGCAGTTGCCGCAGGGCGGGATTACCGGGAAGCCGGTGGTTCCCCCCTGGACAGCCACCATCGTTACAATTTCCTTCTCCCCCCGGCTGATCGCCGCCCCGATCGCAATCGGTTCCGCGCACGGGCCGTATCCGACGGATTCAACATTTACTCCCGAATACATCTTTCCGGATGGGCACAGTACCGCCGCGCCGACCGTATGCCTTTCCTCGCGGTAATTCTTCGTGACCACCTCGATCGCGGCCTGAACCAGGAGCCGGTCTTTTTCCGTTATCTCTAGATATTTCATAATCGTTTTTTCTCCAGACCCTTAGGGTCTCGCCGTGCTCCCCGCTCACGAAGTATACAGAATCCGGGACCCTAAGGGTCTAGGGTCTCAGGGTAATTCCATACAGGATGCCCAGGATCAGCATCTCCCCCAATCCGGAGCCGAGTTCGTACAAAGCGGTCTTCCACGGGATTGTAAACATCATCCATTGTGAAGCCGCGCTCATCACCACCCGCAGGAACCACACGATCAACGCGAAGCAGATCCCTTTAACAATGCCAAGTTCTCCCGGAAGGCTGGTGTAAAAAAGGAGGAACAAACCGGCGAGGATGAACCCGTACGCAAGGTCGATGAGAATGCCCGCTACGAAATTCACCGAGGTCCGGGCGATCGGCTTATAGACCTCAAACAGCTTTACCGCCAAGGGATTGGCGTGGACAAAGCCATCCAGAACCCCGAACAAAATTCCACTGATGATGCTGACGACGATGTAGGCGGTCAATAATTTCCCTCCTTTCGATCATTCCCGGATTTTGGCCGTTGCTTCCGGATCACCTTACGCCGACTGCCGATACCGGCAGGCCTGATCCTTCTGGAAAAACATTTTGTGTCTTTTGTGCGCTTTGTGGTTATTTTTTGCCGTAAAGGGCACAAAAAGCAGAAAGAAAATTGCGGCGCGAATGCCACACCGGGCCGGGCGCAGGTAGGCGGAATTATTCATACGGATACTTTGTTCCAATGGTAAGCCGGTACTGGTCATTATATGTGGAAAATAAAAACGTCACGCCCGATATCTCCTTGGAACTCGTCAAGGAATCGATATCTCTAAAATCCCAGCAATCGTTCATCCAGGAAGCCGCCGTATCCGGATAGGAGCCCTTATACGGGATCCGGATCAAATCGGAAAATACGCCGGCGATAACGTCAATCTGTCCCTCGCGATCGGATTGATTTACGCTCAGATCCACCGAGAACGGCTTTTTCTCTTTCCTGGAATACGTGATCTCCAGTGTGAAGATGTAATCCTGAACTTGCCGGGTGCAGGAAAGCGACGAAACTTCGCGGGAAGTGAGTGTTTTTTCATCATCGCAGGCATAGCCGAGGCTGCGTATGAAGGCATCGAATTCGTTTCCTTTAATATCGATCGGGGGCTGGGTAAATAACTTTAGGCTCAGGGTGGTTGCGCCGGGAGTATTAAGCCGGGTCCATCCGACGACCACCAAGACGGCCGTTGCGGCCACGCATAGGAACAATACAATCCCGGTCGTCAGGATTCCCTTTTTGTCTTCCACGATCACCTCTTGGATCACCCGGCAACATCCGGGATGAGCTCCCGCCGCATTCCATCGATTATAGTAAATTCAGCAGGTGCGGACGGTCAGGGTGATATTCCAAGCTGTCATGCTGAGCGCCCGCCCCTGAAGCGATGAGCATTGGCGATCTGCCGGTGCGAAGCATTCGCGAAGGGGCAGCGAAGCATCTGTTTTTACGTTTATAACCCCTCCGCTTTTCCCTGCAGCGCGGGGCGGACGGTTAAGGCGGCTTTTACACAAGTTCCAAATTGCGACTCTTAATTATCCCCCGCAAACGGCTTAATTGCTCCCGCAGCGGGTCGATGCGGCGCACGTATTCGAGCGTAAGCACCTTCGGGGTGGCGCGGGCAAGCACAAAATCCAGCAGCGCATAATCCGCTTCCTGCATCGGTTCATGGGCATCGAATAATTTTCCATCGCGCATTCTCGGGCCGCTGACATGCACTTGATCCAATCGGTCCAGAGGCAGCTTCAGGATATACTCCTCAACCGTCATCCCCTCCGCTTCCGCCGAAAGTCGCGCATGCCCGATGTCCAGAAGAAGCCGGCTATCGGTTGCATCCAATATCTGATTAATGCGGTCCGTTTGGATCTCCGGATTTTCATACAAGGGAATCGGGGCAGGATTTTCCAGCAGAATGGGAACGTTTACGCGGCTTGCCAATTTTTGCACTTTTTGGATGAACCCGCGGGTCCCACGGTCAGGATTAATGGAGGGGAATTTCCAATTTCGCTTTGTAAATATTTTTACCACGCCCGGGAATAGAAACGTGATGTGCAGGGACAGCCACGGACTTGCCGTGACCTCCAGGTAGCGATTTATCCTGCGCAGCGTGCCCGGCACAACCGACACTCTGTTGAGGATGTTCCCGCCATGGAAATAGAACGGGAACCCGGATGCATTATTTTTGCGGACACCCGGCGGAAGCGTCATGCCCGCCTGCTCGAAGCGGGCGTCCATTCCATAAGTGCCAGGCGGATCCCCGCGCGGGACAATTGGGAAGGACGATCGACTCTCGATGATTTTCCGGGGAGTAATCCACGGCCCCACTTCGATGCCGTCGATCGGCGCGTCGTGCTCGCGCCATAACGCGATCAACGGGCCGGAGAGATTGGTCGTGAGTTTCATCGCAGAACCGCTTTTATAGGTTATCCAACGTCATTTTCAGAGGGCGGTTATTCATAATCGTTTTCCGAACCAATCGCCATTTGGTACCGGCCCCCGTACAAATAAAACGTAAAGGTGACACCCGAGATGCTTTTGGTACTGTCTAAGGTGTCGATCCCTTCGAATTCCATGCATTGGTTCATCCAGGCGGCTGCCGCATCCGGATCGGCCCCTTTGTATGGGATACGGGCCAATTCGGCGAAGGCTGCGGCAACAATTTCTTTTTGTCCCTCGGTTCCCGATTGGGAAACGCTTACATTCGCGGTGATGAGTTGATTGAGTTTTTTGGAATAGGTGACCCCCAAATCAAAAGTCTCGCCCTGCATTTGCTTGGCGCAGGCGAAAAACTCAAAATCGCCGTAGGCGGGGATTTCCGCACTGTCACAGGCATAGCCGAGGTCGCTTATGTAGGCCTCGAATTCGCTCCGTTCAATAGCGATCGGGGGCGTTGAAAAACCTTGCGCGAAAGCGTTCAATGCGCCGGAATTATTCAGCCAGTTCCATCCGAGGAATGCCAGAACCGCCGCTGCGCATATACATACGAATACAATAATGCCTATCGCTAGGAATCCCTTTTTCGCTTCCATTATTTTCTCCTAAAAAAACACGCGCCGAAAACCGGATTACCGGCGGGCCAAACGACCCCGCCGGAATTATGAGTAATGCATTTTAGCAGAGTGTTGAAAATGGGTTGGGGATGTCATAGCATTTCCCGCATCCTATTTGTTAATTATTTCCAAGATGGAATACTTGCCGTCCGCTTCGTCGGGCTTTTCCCGCAGCAGGGATAATCCCCGGCTCAGTATCCGCGTGGCCTCTTCCACAAATTGGTCCATCGCTTTTTTCGTCAGATAGATCCGCTCCCTGGAAACCATCTCCTCGGTTTCCGCGTCCGTTCGCCGGTAAAAGTCTTTGATGTAGGCAATCCGCTGGCGCACGCCTTCCGGATTAAGCACCTCGAGGTAGTTGACCGGGTAGCCGCACTGGAGGAAGACCGTCCAGAAGAGGGATTGCGGATGGGTGCGCACGTACACAAAATCCAATCCATACCAATCCTTCTTCACCTCCCAAATGAAATCCGAGTCGGCGGCAAACCGGGCCTGGTAGCGTTCCAGCGTTGGTTTGCCGATGCGGTCGCTCCACAGGTTGTCCACCACCAGGTGGCAGAAATACCCCAGGAGAAAAGAGTATTCCTTCATGTTCTCCGCGGGCCCGGCCCGGCCGGCCAGATATTTCCGGTAGAACCCGAGATCATCGGATTGATGCGCGCTCGCTGCCGGAGCATGGAAGTGCGTGACTTCGGCCGGCGGATCAAATTTTTCCCATTTTGCGTCCGGGATGCCGGAATCCGGGCCGATATTCCCGACCGCAAATTGCGCCGGATCTAAGCCGGGGGTCATGTGCAGCAGATTTTCCGCGACTCGAAGATGGACGATCCAGGATGCCATAGACCCTCTTTTGCCTCCAAAAAGGAAAGGTCAACCCATCTTTATTATAAGCAATTGAACGAGTATTTTGGAATTTATGGATAACGTCATTGGGATTACACAGTAAATCCGTTTGTGCGCGGATTACACGGTTCCCCCGCTCGCGCTTCGCACCATCGGGGCAGCTCGCCCCGGTTGGGAGCCAGTCCTGAGCGAAGCGAAGGATGGGCCGGGGATACCGAAGAGAGCCGAAAACACCGAAAAGAATTTAGTTTTTCCTGCTCACCAATAAATGCCACCCTGTAACGGCTCAGTGTCTCCCCCTCATCCCTTCCTCCCGGAACGCAGCGACGGGAGGTGGCCGAAGCCTGCCTTCGAGTGGTTTAATCGGAGGGCCGGACCTGTCCCCTGCCCGCCCTCGCGGAATGTGCAGGTTCTCTTTTGCTTTTTGAACCTGCATGGTTATAAAGCGATGGGAGCATGTGAAGCCGGTTGCCGTCCGGCGGAACGGTTATGCGAGGGGGATGAGGGAGGGATCAATCGGATGGTTTTTCCACAAAATTGATTTCTATCTCGAACAAGATGAGTAATTGCCCATTCTAAATTAAATAATCCCGGTGTTTTCGGATTTTTCCGGTGTTTCGGTGTACGCTTTTTCCGCTCTGAGCAGTTGCGAATTTTCGAAATAGTATTTCCGGGAGCCGTTTTTTCTTTCATCCGTGCAATCCGGCATTTTACGCGAAATCCGCGTACAAATCCCGGCGAGCTGTTTGATTCGCATTCGGCCTATATCCCCGCGTTGCTCAGGCCCTCCAACAGCTGGGAGATAAGTTTGGTCAGGGTCGGGTGGGTGGATTCAAAATGGTGCAAGCCGTCTTCCAGGCGCCGGACCGCGGTGGGATGATATTGCACTTTATCCCCGTCGGCGCGCACGAGGAACTCGCGGATGGCCGCTTCCAGTTGAACGAGCATTTCCTGGTCATTCGGATCCGCGGTCTTGGTGTTTTTAATCTCGATTTGCAGCCGTTCGATCAGCTTCCTCAGATCACTGTCGTTCATGGGAAAACACCTCCTTTGCGGGAAAAGCATTCCCCTTCAGGCTTCCTTTATATAATAACCCATTTGTCATTTTGCGCATATGCATACGACGGGAATAATTCATGTAAGCATACCGATCTAC
>DAOUDU010000126.1:0-21620 GCA_034430775.1 Anaerolineales bacterium
AGCACGCCGCCTCCGCCGATTTTGCTTTCGGCGCGGATGTGGGCGGCGGCATTCATTTCCAAAATGTTCCAGGTGAGCGTTTGGCCGACTTTTTCATCGGCATTGGTATCCACGATTTCCCCCGGCATCTTGAGGATCCAATACGCCTCGACATCGAAACCCGATCCACTCTCCATTTCGCCGAGGATCGAAGACCCGGCCATGTGCGGCGTCAGATCGTAATACAGATGGCCGCCGTCGATTTCCAGCCGCGTGAAGGAAGCGCCGCTGAAATCCCCGACGACCAGGTGTTTATATGCGTCCAGATCCTCGAAGGCCGTTTCCGCCGTGCAGATGAGGGCGCCGTCGCTGTCCTTCTCCGTTGTTTTCCAATCGTCGTATGCGCTTTCAAAGAAGGTCTGGCAGGTATAGGCGTCGTCTTTTGCGGAGAAGGACTTTATCAAAGCCATAAATTCCTGGGAGAGTGCGATTTCCACGGAGACCGTGCCGGATCCGTCGGATGTGAAATCGGATGTGATCCGTACGCCCATAGAAGGATCCGTCTCCGAAGCGGGCGCCGGTGCGGCCGAAAAAGCGCACAGAGCGAGTGCAACCGGGAACGACAAGGCGAGGGAACGTCTTCCTTTCATGCCACCTCCTTTTTTCGGATCGGACGGTTTTTTCAAACGCTGGTCACCCGGCTTATCACCCCTGCGGGGCAGCTGACTTTTTCCCGCGCAGGAAGAAGAAAGCCGCGCCGCCGGCGATCAGGATCACCAGGCAGCAGCACAGCAACAGGACGGCGCCGGCGGTCATCAGGATCGGATCAAAGACGCCGCCCAGGTTGCACTCGGCGTGGAAATGGCTTCCTACGCCGACCTTCGTCAAATCCCAGGTCAGAGTCAAGTCTTGGACCTCGTCGGCGTTCGTCGACACAACCTCGCCGGGAACCTTCAAGACCCAATAGGCGGCCATGGTGATTGGGGACATCGGTCCAAGGGCTGTCTCGTTTTCCGAATTGGATACCAGGTCGTAATAGAAATGGCCGCCGGAGATTTCCAGCCGCTCGAACGTCGCCTCCAATATGAATTCCCCGGTCAGCGATTTCAGTTCGTTCAGATCGGCGAATGTCTGCTGGGACAGGCACACCGTGCCGCCCCCGGACTGATCCTCCTGTTCCCATTCGATCGCCTCGTTGGCCCCCGTGACGAAGCTGGAGCACATCGAGTCTATGGAGAGAGACTGCGGGTAGATGGATTTGAGAAAAGCCAGCGCGGCCTTCGAGAAGCTGACTTCGGCATCCAGTGTGCCGGAGCCGTCGGTGTTTACGGTGGTGGTGATCTTCATGGTCAGATCGGCGTCGCCGGCAAGTACGGGAGAGGACGGGACGAAGGCGAATAGAAGAAGCGGAAGCATTCCCAGTACAAGCCACTTCTTTTTCATTTCTCCACCTCAGGAGGCGCTTTTTGCCGGCTGCCAGGCCGGATAGAGGTCGCTGGCGGGATTGTCGGTCAGGTTGATATCCCCCGCTCCGGAAATCATCACCAGATGCACTTCGCTGTTGCCGCCGCGCTTGCTGGTATAGGCGATCCACTGGCCGTCGGGCGACCAGTCCGGATCGGAATTGTAGACACTGTCGGTCAGCGCGTCGGTGCATGATTTGCGTTTGGAAAGATCCGTATAGGCGATGCAGATCTTACTGCCGCCTGAAAAGAAGTGCGTATAGGCCACGTATTCGCCGCTCGGCGAGATCGCCGGCTCGCCCTCCCAGTAATCCCCGTCGAGTATCGTGACGACGTATGGATCGGAGGTCGGGTTGCGTGAATCCCAGCGGTAAACGCGAACCTTGCCGGTGACCCCGAGCACCAGATACATCATAAAGCCGTCAGGCGCCCAGGCGGGATCCCATTCCTGCGGCCGGTTGAAGTGCTCGCCGCTGTGATAGGCGCTGACGTTGATGACGCCCTCGCCGGCTTCGCTCATCCAATAGATTTGCTGCCAGGTGTTCCGGAAAGAAACGAACGCCAGCCGGTCGCCGATCGGGGAAGGCGCCGGATACAGATCGTCATACCCGGCGAATTTGGTCAGGTTGACCGGGTCTGAGCCGTCGGCATTCATCACAAAGATGTCCTTCTTCCCGTCCGCCATCTTGGCTTCATAATATATTTTCCGGCCGTCGGGAGACCAGGCCAGGCGCCCCTTTTCGGCCGGGTCTGTGGTCAGCTGGATGATTTCTTTGGTCGCCAGGTTGTAGGTGAAGATCTGATTTTTCTTCCCTTCGCGGTCGCTCACAAAGGCCAGCAGCTTCGTTCCTCCCATCGGAGTGGGTTCCATCGTCGGGGAACGCGTAACCGTCGGTGAAGGAAGGACGGTCTTTGTGGAAGTCGCCGCTTCCACGATCGAGGATGGGGCGGTCAGGGCCGGAGAGCCGTCGCGTGCCGGGGTCTCTTGGATTTCAGCCGTCGGAGTGGATTTTGCGGTGACGGGTGAAAAGCCGCCGCTTATGGCATAACCTCCCACCGCCAAGCCGGTTGCCGCCAGGCAGAGGAACGCGCCAACCGCGGCGAGGATGGGGAGGGGAAGTTTCCTGCCGCCGGCCGCCTGCGCGTGCGATCCCGGCGCTTCCGGTTGTTCCTTTTCCTTGGTCGTTTTTTCCGGAGTGCGGCGGATGACCGTCAGCGGCTCCCGCCCCGCCGCCCGGGTGGTTTCGGGCGCGAGGATGGAGAGCTCGATATCGCCGGACAAACCCGCATAGAAATCCTTGACGCTCAGGAAGCGCTCGGATGGGCTGAGCGACATCGCCTTCCAGATCGACGCGTCAACGGCGGGGCTGATTTTAGGATTCCAATCGCGGATTGGTTTTAACGCGACTTGTTCCAGCGCCCGCTCCAGGCTGTCGGGCGGGATTTGCCCGGTAAGCAGATTGTAGAGCGTCGCCGCCAGCGAATATTGATCGGAGCGGGAGTCGGTCGGGCTGGAACCGTACTGCTCGGGTGGGGCGAAGCCGGGGGTCAGACTGCGCGCGCCGGTGGTCGTCACGCTGCCGATCTCGCTCGCCTTGGCGATCCCGAAATCCACCAGGACCGGTTTGCCGTCCGGCGTGATTTTAATGTTGGCCGGCTTGATGTCGCGGTGGGTGACCGGCGGGTGCTGGGTGTGAAGGTAGGTCAGCGCGTCGCAGATCTCGCGGCACCAGCCCATCACCTGTGATTCGGAAAGCGCCCCCTGTTGTTCGAGGATCGTTTTAAGGTCGTCTCCCGGGATGTAATCCATGATCAGGTATTGCAGATCGCCTTCGATGAAGTGATCGGTGACCCGGGGAAGGTTGGGGTGGCGCAGCGAGGCCAGGAGCAGCGCCTCGCGTTTGAATTGTTTGACCGCCTGGGGTAGGGGGTTGAGGTTTTCCTTGATCGCGACGGTGGTTTGGAGGACGGTATCCTCGCCGCGGTAAACGGCTCCCATCCCGCCCTTGCCGATGGTACCGATGATTCGATACCGTTCGCGGAGGAGATCGCCGGGGAAAAGGCTCATGCGTTCGGCTCGTCCACCGCTTCCACGCGTTCGATTTCGGGAAAGAACTGCTTTACGGTGCCCTCCACCCAGCCATGAAGCGTGTTGGGCGAGAGCGGGCAGCCGAGGCAGGCGCCTTCCAGCTTCACTTTCAAGATGCCGCCCTCCACACCGAGGTAGCGGACGGCGCCCCCGTGATACTGCTCGATGTACGCGCTCAGGGATTCGACCAGTGCCTGGAGGGAATCGGATTGCGGGACCTTCCGCGGAGTTGAATCGGAAGCCATGGAGTGCTCCTCGGGTGAATTGTACCCCAAGTCCGCGATTGACAGCCCGGCGGATCGGGGTAAAGTTCCACCGATGGACATACATTTGCTCTCCCGATTGACCGCGGCCGAGGGCCGGGAGGCGCTCCGCCGGGCGCAGGCGACTGCTTTGCGGGAGGATAATTTTCTCGCGGACCTGGCGGCGCTGGAGCGGCAGGGGGTGGAACGCGAGCTGGCGCGCGGCGCGCTCGAGACGGCCCTGCTGCGCCTCCGGGCGGAGAAAAAATTTTCCCGCGCCGGAGAGATGTTCTTTACCCGCGAAGGGCTCGAGCAATCAACGGCCGAGGCCGTTTCCCGGCGCCGTGCAAGCCGCTTTCGCGGTTTCGCCGGGATCGCGGATCTGGGCTGCGGCATCGGGGGTGATACGATCGCCCTGGCCGGATGCGCGCCGGTATGGGCGGTCGACCGCGACGAGGTCCGCCTGAGGATGGCGCGGGAAAACATCCACGCCTGTGCCCCGGCCCATCCGGTGCGTTTCATCCTGACCGATTTGCTCCGGCCGGGGATGTTTTTCGCCGGCCGGAAGGCCGCCGCACGATCCCTGCGGATTGCGCTGTATTGTGATCCGTCGCGGCGGGAGGAGGACCGGCGCATCTTCTCGGTCCACCGCTACTCGCCGCCGCTGGGAAGCGTCTCGGCCTGGCGCGCCGCCGTCCCGGGCGAAGCACTTTGCATAAAAATTTCCCCCGGCGTGCGCTGGGAGGAGATCGAACGCGAGCCGTGCGAGGTGGAATTCATCTCCTGGAAGGGGGAATTAAGGGAAGCGGTGTTGTGGTACGGCGCCTTCCAAAGCGCTCGGCGGCGCGCGACGATCCTCCCCTCGGGTGAGACGATGACCGATGCCGAACCGGCCAGCGACGCCCTCTCCCCGCCGCGCAGGATCCTCTACGAGCCGGATTCGTCCGTCCTGCGCGCCGGGCTGGTCCGCCAGCTGGCGGCGCGGCTGGGCGCGGCCAGGATCGACCCGGAGATCGCCTATCTGACGGCGGATGAGCCCGCTCCCACCGCCTGGGCGCACGCCTACCGGATAGAGGAGGCAATGCCCTTTGGACTTAAGCGGCTGCGCGAGTGGCTTCGGGCGCACGCGGTCGGGAGGGTGGTGATAAAGAAGCGCGGTTCACCGCTCGCGCCGGAGGACCTGGAGAGACAATTGCGCCTGCGCGGGGGGGAAAGCCGGATTCTGTTTCTGACGCGGGTGAGCGGGAAGCACAGCGTGATCATTGCACAAGACCGACTCGGTCTTAAGACCGAGTCGGTCTTGCGCTAATCGAGATCGTTTCCCAGGAATCCCCGTATATTTTTCCCCGATCCCTTTGCCCTGTGATATTTCTGGAACCTGGAGGTACCGTCAAACCAGTCTAGGGCCTCCGCTCGCTTTACGATTGTGGGAACATGGGACAGAAATAGTTGAAATGAGGTGTATGGCCAGTCTCTGAAATCGGCAACCCAGCCGTGTTTTTGCGGATTATGGTGGATGTATCGCATTAGGGCTGAAAAATACCGGGTTGAGGTGATGGGGATCCGTCCGAAATGGTGCTGAAACAGTGAGCCTGTGCGGGCATAGGCTTTATTGATCGCTTTGGCATATGAGGAGAATAACCTGTTATGCGCTTTGGAGACCAGCACCGGGTGAAGTCCTTCGCTGGACTTAATCCTGATCAGGAAGTGGAAATGATTAGGCAGCAAGGAATAGGCGTACAAATCCGCGACCGGAGTGATATACCGGGCATACAGGGAAAGGAAATAACTGTAATTCCTTGCCTCAAAGAAGATATTTCCCCGGTTAATGCCGCGGTTAAATATATGGTAATAACCGCCCGGCTTTAGTGGCATCATCGTCTGCATGGAATCCCCCCTTAGACCGAGTCGGTCTTAAGACCGACTCGGTCTAAGTATACCCCGCTTGCATTACAGGCGGGACAACATTATCATCGGCTTGCAAACCCCGGCCGCTTATTTAATTCTGCGGATCCGAGTGCGGCGGGCGCGATGAAAGGTCGTCATGGCGGAACGGAACGAACTGCTTACGTGGAACGATGTCGATAAGCTCATCGATGTACTGGTTCCGCAATTCCGCGGCCAGTTCGACGCGATGGTGATCATCACCCGCGGCGGGGTGGTTCCCGGTGGAATGATCAGCGAAGTGCTGGATATTAAAACCCTGCTGACCGCGTCGGTGGATTTCCCCGAACAAGCCTCCAAAGCCGCCCTTCTGGCCTGGCCCAACTTCATCCAATTTCCCGACGACGCCCTTCTTAAGGAAAAACGGATTCTCGTCGTCGACGATGTGTGGGGGTCCGGGCGCACCATCACCGCCGTTAAAAACCGGATCCTCTCCGCGGGCGGACTGCCGGAACTGTGCGTTCTGCATTACAATCCGCACCGCAGCCTTTTCGGCACGGCGCGACCGGAGTATTATGGAGCCATCACCGATGCCAGGATCATCTATCCGTGGGAGGGCGGGCGCGGGCTCGATCACATCCTTATCGATCACCGCGAGCAGGAACCGTAAGGGGCGGGGGAGGTCCGATCAGGAGACGCCATGCGAAAATCCATTCCATCCATTGTTTTCATCAGCATTTTCCTCGCCGGAGTCCTTTCGGGATGCGGGGTGATCGGCGGCGCGTTTACGCTTCCAGAGGATGATCCGCACTACACACCTGAGGCCACGGCCGGGATTGGCACCATTGCAAACGGCGAGCCGGCCGCAACGGTCGCGACACCCTTGCCGTTGCAATCCGTCACCCCGCTGCCCACCGGCATCCCCCAACTGCCGGCCGGCTGCGTGGACGCCCTCTCTGTGAGGTTGGATGATTATGGAAAAACCATGTGCGTGGGCGGGATGATCTCCCGCATCAGCATGTCGCACGGGACGTATTACGTCTTCTTTGGCGAGCGCGGCAAGATGTATATGATGGGCCCCGACTGGGTCGACCGGATCGGGTTAAGTGCCGGGGAGTGCGCGTATGCCGAGGGGAAACTTTCGCGCGATGGGGTCTCGCCGGTTATGCCGATCACCCCCTTCAGCCTTAAGCGCTGCCCGGTTACCCAGCCCGCCGCCGCTCCGGAAAGACCGGCCAACCTCCCCGCCAATTGCGCATACGCGCTCGAGGTCACCCGAGACGATATCGGCACGAAGAAGTGCGTGGGGGGAAGCGTCGCCTTCTCGGAATGGGATGGCAATACCTACAAGATTTATTTCTCTACCGAAAAAACGCTGGGCTTGCATCTGGTTAGCAGTAAATGGACCGGGCGGGGAGTGAATTCCGGGGATTGCATTTACGTCGCCGAGGAAACCATCGGCCTGGAAGAAAGTACCAATACCCCCATTCTCAACATCGTCCCCGGCAACATCACTATCTGCCCGGCGTAGCCGCGGCGCAGGTAGTGACAATTTTCTGCCGTTCGGATTAACAAAAAATGCGGATTTTACTAATCCTGGCCCATCCGGATCCCGGAAGTTTCAATCATGCCCTCGCAGCTGTGGTGGCACAGGAACTGACCCGGCTTGGGCATGCAGTCCCGTATCATGATTTGTACGCGGAAGGGTTTGACCCGATCCTCCCGGCCGGGGAAATTCCCAATACGGCCGTGCCGCCGCCCGGCATAAGAACCCATTGTGAAGAAATCTCGCAAGCGGATGGAATCGTCATCGTCCATCCCGATTGGTGGGGCCAGCCGCCGGCCATTCTGAAGGGATGGGTGGACCGCGTCTTGCGCGCCGGAGTCGCCTTCGAATTCCTGGATGGGGATGCGGGCGAGGGCATCCCGCGGGGGTTGCTGAAGGCCCGCGCGGCCGTCGTGTTCAACACTTCCAACACTCCCGCGAAACGGGAGGCCGCCGTGTTCGGCGATCCACTGGAAACCCTTTGGAAATCCTGCATTTTTGAATTTTGCGGCGTGAAGCGTGTGCATCGTAAGATGTTCGGGGTCATTGTCACCAGCACGCCGCAGGATAGGGCGCGGTGGCTGGACGAAGTGCGGACTTTGATCGCGGATGCTTTTCCCGCGATGTGTTGAAGGCAGCCGCGGGATCCTCCGTCTGACCGGCGGCACAGGTCGTAGCCGGCGCTTGAAATAACACCAGGCCGCGACTGAAACCGCGGCCTGGTGTTAATAGTCCCTGCTTCCACGCAATGCTTAGATTTTTCCCCTAATAGGAAACTGAATCATCCTGCTACGGGCATTTCATCGGAGTGGGTGTTGCCTCGCATTCGTTCCCCATGCAATCCCCGGCGACAGGCGGATGAGGCGGCTGCCTTCCGGCCTGTTCGGCGCACATATCGCTGAGGCCCCGCCAGTAGAAGGAGCCTTCAAAATCCCCCAGGGATTTGGAGAGCGATTCGCCCCAGCTGGTCAGGACCAGAAACAAATCCACGGATTTCTTATCCGCGTTTCCGCCGGCGCAGTTCGGGCAGTTGACCTTAACGCATTCCTTTAACCGGCTCAGCAGCGCATTGCCGTCCGCAGTGATCTTATCCTGAAAGCGATTTACCTCGTTCGCATTATTCACGCGGGTCATCCATTTCTGGAATTCGTACGCCGCGACTCCAACCTTGTTGCAATCCAGATTGGCCAGCTTTTCGATATAGGGTTTCACGGTCCGGTTGTAGGATTTTCTTAACTTTTGCTGGTTCTTCGTGTCTTCCGTCACCGGCACCAGGGGGGCAAGAGCGTCGCCTTCCTGGGGGACCAAGGGGGCTAATTCGTCCTCGTCCTGGCTGTCAGGCTTGGCGGGAGGATGGGCTTGTTGAGTCTCGATTTCCTGAAGCGTAACCTGAGCCACTCCGTACATGCTGAAGTGCATGATATTGAACAAAACCGTCGTCTGGTGGTTATAAGGATCCGAATAGGAGATGATCGGAAAAAGGTGGAAATCCTCGCCTGTCCCGTCGGCTGCAAAACCAATCAGCTCATCCGGTCCGTATTCGCCCGGGATGATCATATCCAGGGTGGCTGGTTCGGTCATCAGCAATCCCTCAGGCGCAAGGTGAACGGCCGCCAGGTATCCCTTGCGGAACGGAATGTCGGAGATCTCGGAAATAGGGGTCATCGTGACCGTGGTGCCGAACGCGGGAGCTTGGTCTCCATTGCCATCCACCATCAACAATCCCTCCGGAAGCTGGATGGTGAGTTCGATGCCGGATGAGGTTTCCCCGCCGATCTGGCTGATAAATGCCAGACCGGGATTTGCCTGCAATTTGTTGGAGAAGGATTTTCCGGTATCGAGTACGGCATGGACGGTTACAGGGTCGGGAGTGAGGGGGAAGTTGTCCGCGGGTTCGGAGGTGGTATTTGAAGCGGCGTGGGTGGCGCCCAACGGCGACGTTTCGGATTCTGTGGAATTGACAATGGTGGAGCCGGTTGCGGAGACACAAGCCAAGGTGAGCGCGACCGCCCCGAGCTGGATAAGATGAGGAAGATAATTCCTTTTCATTTTCATTGTTTGCTCCTTAGTAAAGAAAAAGTGGATGAAAAGATTATATAACTAAATAGGATAAATGGTATCAATAATGTCATGAATATTAAGAATTCAGAGGAGAAATTCCAATATTGCTTTTTTCCCTTCCAACATCGGGCGATGGACCTGGTTTACAGCCTTCCAGGGGATTCCTACAATCGCCAAGAGGCTTTGCAGGAAGGTGAAGGAGACATGGAGCAATTATGGGATTCGTGATTTCAGCAGTTGGAAGGCCGATATTTTATGGGAATACGCTTGCAGGAGCGCGGCATCCGATAATCTGATACATAGCCACGCCTTTCGGGCGCGGCGGCACTCCAGAGGATGCGGATTATGCGGCGTGGGGAAGGCTTTCCCGTGTTACGGCGCATCGGCGAACTCCCCGCCCTCGTACAACTCGACCAGCACGCCGCCGGCGCTTTCCGGGTGGACGAAGATCATCCGCCGCCCGTCGGCGCCGGTCATCGGCACCGCACTCGTCAGACGAATTCCCTTTTCCTTCAACCGCCCGACCGCACCGTCCAGGTCGCGCACTTCCAGGCACAGGTGGTGCATTCCGGGCCCGCGTTTGGCCAGGAATTTCGCAATACCGGAATCGGCATCGGTGGGCTGCACCAGCTCGATTTCCGAATCGCCCAGCGGCAGGAAGGCGATCCTGGACTTTTGTTCGGGCATGTCTTTTACGCCGGAGGGCGCGAGCCCGAGCGCGTCGCGCCAGAAGGCGAGCGCCGCATCGATGTCCGCCACCACCACCGCCACGTGATTTAATTTGTCAATCCCGGTCATTCATCCCTCCGGACGGTATTCGCCCCACGCGGCGCGCAGTGCGCCGCAGATTTCCCCAAGCGTCAGATCGTTTTCCACGCACGTCAGGATAAGCGGCATAAGGTTTTCACCGCCCTTGGCGGCGGGCTCCAACCGGCCGAGCAGTTCCGCCGCCCGCGTGCCGTCACGCTTTCGGCGCAGCGCCTGCAGCCGCTCCTTCTGGCTTTCCTCGATCGCCGGATCCACCCGTAGAGTCTCAAGCTGGGGCGGCTCGCCGTCGGCGAAAGCGTTCACACCGACGATGATTTGCCCGCCGGTCTCGATCGCCTGCTGCGCGCGATAGGCGGAGTCGTGGATCTCCGCCTGCGGGAACCCGTGCTCGATCGCGGCGATCGCGCCGCCGAACCCGTCGATCCGGCGGATGTATTCCTCCGCCCGGCGTTCGATCTCGTCGGTCAGCGCCTCGACCGCGTAGGATCCCGCCAGCGGGTCGACCGTATCGGCCGCGCCGGATTCGTGCGCCAGGATCTGCTGCGTGCGCAGCGCCACCCGGACCGCTTTTTCCGTCGGCAGGCTGAGCGCTTCGTCCATGCTGTTGGTGTGCAGGGATTGCGTTCCGCCCAGCACCGCGGCCAAAGCCTGCACGGTCACCCGCGCCACGTTGTTTTCCGGCTGCTGGGCGGTGAGGGTGGAGCCGCAGGTCTGGGTGTGGAAGCGCAGCATCTGCGAACGCGGATCGCGGGCCTTGAACCGCTCGCGCATGATGCGCGCCCACAGCCGCCGCGCCGCGCGGAACTTGGCCACCTCTTCGAGGAAGTGGTTGTGCGCGCTGAAGAAAAACGCCAGCTGCGGCGCGAACGAATCCACCGTCAGCCCGGCGCGCAGGGCCGCGTCCACATAGGCGATCGCATTCGCGAGCGTAAAGGCCACTTCCTGCACCGCGGTGCTGCCGGCCTCGCGGATGTGGTAGCCGGAAATCGAGATCGTGTTCCACTCCGGCAGGAACTCCCGGCAGTAGGCAAAAATATCGGTCACCAGCCGCATCGAAGGCTGGGGCGGGAAGATGTAGGTTCCGCGCGCGATATATTCCTTAAGGATGTCGTTTTGGATCGTTCCCCGCAGCCGGGCCGGATCCGCGCCCTGGCGCTTCGCCGCCGCAATGTACATCGCCAGGAGGACGGCGGCCGGAGCGTTGATCGTCATGCTGGTGGAAACTTTTTCCAGCGGGATGTCCGCAAACAGCCGCTCCATCTCCTCCACGCTGAAGATCGATACCCCGACTTTCCCCGTCTCGCCCGCGGACAGCGGATGATCCGGGTCGTATCCGATCTGGGTCGGCAGGTCGAACGCCACCGAGAGCCCGGTCTGGCCCTGTGAAAGGAGAAAGCGGTACCGCGTGTTGGATTCCTCGGCCGTGGCATATCCGGCGTACTGGCGCATGGTCCACAGCCGGCCGCGGTACATGGTGGGCTGGACTCCGCGTGTAAAGGGGTATTGCCCCGGAAATCCGATCTTTTCAAGTTCCCCGGTTGTCATCGTTGCGGGGAGATACACCCGCTCCATGGATATGCGGGAGGGAGTCTGGAATTCCGTTTTCCGCTCCGGTTTTTTTTTCAGCGCGGGTTGGAGGATTTCCTCCTCCCATCGCCGGCGGGCTTCAGGAGTTTTGTCTGTCATACGGGCCTTCATGCGGGAGTTCGGTCAGGACGGAGGCGGTCTTCCTCGCTTCCCAGCCGGTGAATGTGGCGAACGCGGCTTCGAGAGACGTCAGATGATATGTCTTTTTAAGGAGCAGGAATATCCCCATATAGGAAGCCTGGAGTGCTTGCGACCATTCGAGTCCGAGATGGCCGGCGGTCTGGTGCAGTTCCGCCAGGTCCGGCCCTTCCAGCTCCAGGAAATCCCCGAAGGGAAGCTGGTCGACCATCAACAGGACGGATTTCCATTGAAAGACCTCGCGGTATTTTTCATAGCGGACAATCGGCCGGAAACCCAGCGATTGCAGCAGGTGGGTGGTTTTATCCAGGTCATCGACGATGATCTCGGTTTCCAGGCTGCGCCGGGCCGGGTTGGGCGTTCCCGCGGGGGCGTGCGTCTCCGGTTCTTTATAGGTCAGGATGACCGGGCCGGCCTTGCGCAGCCGCAGGACTTTCCGCGCCCGCGTCAGGGTGCCGTCCGCCGTATCGAAACGGATGTTGGCTTCGTGCGTTCTCGGCTGGTACGGCAGCGCACCGAGGGCGGCAATCCGCCGGCGCATTTCTTCGGCGTTTTCGAGGAAGAATTTTACTTCCTGCTCGAGCGCGGCGGGTTTTTCCTTTGGATTCACGGACCACCTCGCGATGAAAAATCATGGAAGCGGGGGGATACCCTTACCCGACGACGATCAATACCTGATTTTGCTCGACGGTCTGCCCCGGACTAATCCGGATTTCCTGCACCACCCCGTCCTTTTGGGACCGGAGTTCGTTCTGCATTTTCATCGATTCCAGGATCACCAGGGTTGTTCCTTTGGCAATCGTATCGCCGACCGCAACCGGGATGCCGACGGCCAACCCCGGCATCGGGGCGCGTAACTGGTACTCACCGGGGTTTTCGGCCGCCGGATGCGCCAGCGCCCGGACCCGGATTGCCTGTTCGTCTTCGACCCGCGCTTCGAACATCTTTCCATGCAGGAGGATCTGCCAGCCGTCCTCGCGCGGGGAGGCGTGGGCTTCGAGCGACCGCCCGTTGATCAACAGCGAATAAACCGGCTGGTTGCCGATCGCGGTGAAATCCACGGTATACGGCTCGCCGTCCAGGAGGATGTGATGGTCGTCCACCACCTCCACCCGGTAGGTCCGTTCGCCGATCGTCGTCGCGTATTTCATCGCAAGCCGCTCCCGCCGCGTCCGGCCCATTTCCACTGCGAACGGGTCTGCGGGTGGGTCGATTCCATCATTTGCGCGGCCCGCTGCGACGACTGGTGCTCCACCAGCGTGGCGAAGATCGCCGCCATTGCCGGATGGTGGTCGTTCTCGTCGGGGGTGCCGTTAAGCGCGAACCGCTCCTCGACGAAGCGGGTGTCGAAGACGCCGGCCAGGAAGCGCGGCGAATCCAGAAGCGCCTGATGGAAGGGGATGTTGGTCTTGACCCCGATGATCCGGTATTCCTCGAGCGCCCGGCGCATCCGCAGGATCGCCTCCGCCCGGGTTTCCCCCCACACGATCAGTTTCGAGATAAGCGAATCGTAAAAGGGGGTCACCTCGAAACCGGCGTACACGCCGGTATCGACGCGCACGCCCGGTCCGGTCGGCGCGAATACCGACAGGATTTTTCCGGTCGAGGGGGTGAATTTGTTGTACGGATCCTCGGCGTTGATCCGGCATTCGAGCGACCAGCCGTTGATCTTGACGTCTTCCTGGCGGTAACGCAGCGGACGGCCGCGCGCGATGCGGATCTGTTCCTTGACGATGTCGATCCCGGTGATCATCTCCGTCGCCGGATGCTCCACCTGCAGCCGGGTGTTCATCTCCAGGAAGTAGAAATGGCGCTCTTTATCGACCAGGAATTCGATCGTCCCGGCGTTGACGTAACCGACGCTGGCCGAGGTCCGGCAGGCCACTTCGCCCATCGTCCGGCGCAGCGTCTCGTCACTGCCGAGGAACGGGGAGGGGGCTTCCTCGAACAGCTTCTGGTGACGCCGCTGCAGCGAGCATTCCCGCTCGCCGAGGTAGATGACGTTGCCTTCCTTATCCGCCAGGATCTGGTATTCCACGTGCCGGGCGGTGAGGATCAGCTTTTCGAGGTAGACGTTGCCGTCACCGAAGGCGGCCTCGGCTTCGCGGCGGGCGGCGCGCAGGAGGTGCGGCAGTTCCGCGGCTGTCATCGCCTCGCGCATCCCCTTGCCCCCGCCGCCGGCGGTGGCTTTGATAAGGAGCGGGAATCCGATGGACGGGGCGATCGCGATCAACTCGTCGTCGCTGAGGTTGCCTTCGCCCTCGGTCCCCGGCACGACCGGTATCCCGGCTTTGGCGACCGTGTGGCGGGCGGTGGTCTTGTCGCCCATCGCGGCGATCGAGGATGGCTTGGGGCCGATGAAGGTGATCCCGGCTTCCTCGCAGGCAATGGCGAACTCCTCCCGTTCGGCGAGAAAACCGTATCCGGGGTGGATGGCGTCCGCGCCGCAGCGGCGCGCGATATCCAGGATCCGGTCGATGCGCAGGTAGGAATCCCGCGCCGGGGCCGGTCCGAGCAGGTAGGCCTCGTCGGCGTAGCGCACGTGGAGCGACTGGCGGTCGGCTTCCGAATATACCGCAACGGTGGGGATGCCGAGTTCCCGGCAGGCGCGCAAAATACGGACCGCGATTTCCCCGCGGTTGGGGATTAAAACCTTGTTGAAGAGCAAGATCTGCCTCTCAATGATCCCGTTTTATATAAGGTGTGGGCATTCGTAAAAACCAACCCGGGGTTGTTGTTTTTCCGAACCCACAAAATTGCTGTTCAGTTTCCCCCTCATCCCGTCCTTCTCCCAGCATAAGCTGGGAGAACCTGTCCCGGAGCGCAGCGACGGGAGGTGGCCGGAGGAGGGCTTGAGGTAATGCAAGACAAATTCGTTACAGCGGTATGTTGCCGTGCTTTTTGGCCGGGAGCGTATCGCGCTTGTTGGCCAGCATCGCCAGGGCGTTAATCAGCCGCGGCCGGGTTTCGTGCGGTTCGATCACATCGTCGATGTATCCGCGCGAGGCGGCCACATACGGATTGGCGAACTTCTCCACATATTCCGCGACCAGTTCCTTGCGCCGTTTGTCGGGTTCCTTGGCCCCCTCCAATTCCTTGCGGAAGACAATGTTGATCGCGCCCTCCGGACCCATCACCGCGATCTCCGTGCTCGGCCAGGCAAAATTGACGTCGCCACGCAGGTGTTTCGACGACATCACGATGTAGGCGCCGCCGTATGCTTTGCGGGTGATCACCGTGATCTTCGGAACCGTCGCCTCGCAGTAGGCATACAGGAGCTTCGCGCCCGAGCGGATGATCCCGCTGTGTTCCTGCGATGTTCCGGGGATGAACCCCGGAACGTCCACCAGCGTGATCAGCGGGATATTGAACGAATCGCAGAAGCGGACGAACCGCGCGGCTTTTTCCGAGGCGTTGATGTCCAGCGACCCCGCCAGCACCGCCGGCTGGTTGGCCACGATCCCGGCCGTGTGTCCCGCCATCCGTGCGAATCCGACGATGATATTCTGCGCATACTCCTCGTGAATCTCGAAGAACTTGCCTTGGTCGACGATCAGGCGGATTACCTCGCGCATTTCGTACGGCTTGAGGGGATCCTCCGGAATGATCCGGTCCAGCGCCTCTTCGGTGCGCAGCGGGTCGTCGCTGGCGGGCACGCACGGCGGATCTTCGAGGTTGTTTTGCGGCAGGTAGAGGAGCAGGTCGCGGATCCGCTCCATGCATTCGGCGTCGTTCCCGACGGTCACGTGCGCCACGCCCGAGATGCTGCCGTGCACGCCCGCCCCGCCGAGTTCCTCGGCCGTCACATCCTCGTGAGTCACGGTGCGGACCACATCCGGTCCGGTCAGGTACATCTGCGAGGTGTTGTGGACCATGAAGGTGAAATCGGTCAACGCCGGGGAATACACCGCCGCGCCGGCGCACGGCCCGAGGATCGCGCTGATTTGCGGGATGACGCCGGAAGCGAGCGTATTGCGCAGGAAGATATCCGCGCAGCCGGCCAGGGAAAACACGCCTTCCTGGATCCGGGCCCCGCCGGAATCATTCAGACAGATCACCGGGACCCCGTTTTTGAGCGCCAGGTCGAACAGCTTCACGACCTTGGCGGCATGCGCTTCCCCGATGCTTCCGCCCATGACGGTGAAGTCCTGGGAGGCGACGTATACCAGCCGCCCCTCCACGGTTCCCCAGCCGCAGACCACGCCGTCTCCCAGGTAGCGTTTGCGCTCCAGACCGAAGTGGTCGGAGCGGTGCTGGACGAAGGGGTCCAATTCCCGGAACGAGCCTTTGTCGAGGAGCAGGTCGATCCGCTCGCGTGCGGTAAGTTTTCCGCGCGCGTGTTGGGCGTCGATCCGTTCCTTGCCGCCGCCCTGCTGCGCCTGTTCACGGGCCTGGTGCAGTTTTTTTATTTTCTGTCCATCCGACATGGGGTTATTTGCTCTCCCGTTCCGGTTCCTGCGCCGAAGCTTCCGTTTTTTCCCGGCGGCCCGAGAACAAAAGGATTCCCGCGCCCAAGCCCGACAGCACCAGCCGCAAAACCAGATCGAATACGAATGATTGTATCGCTATACGCGACCGGCTGAAAAGCAGCCAGTCCCCCAGCCAGAAAATCAGTTGCACCGGGATGACGATCAGGGTTAACCGGCGGGCCCATTCCTTCCGCAGCCATAAACCGGCCGCCAGAATCAGCCATGCCGCTCCCCAAATGCCTCCGCTCAGCGGTTGATACCACGCCGGCACGGAAAGAGGAATCTGCTGGTTTAGCGAATAATGGGATATAGCTTGTCCGGATTGGAAAAAATATCCCATCCCAAGCAGAAACACGCCGGATGCGAGAAGAGTTACGAGGAAGGGGCGACGATGCCGCTTTTCCATCCTTCGGCCTCCAGCACGACCTCATAGACGTGCACGTGGGTCGGTTCGCCCTCGCCCACCGTCTCGATTTCCACGCGGATGTGGTCGCTTTCCACAGGCGCATCCAGCAGGATTTCCACATCCCGGTAGTCGGATGAACGTTCCACCATGCTGCTGAATATTGCGGGATCGCCGTCGGCGGCCGGGTAGATGGTGAGAGTCAGCCGCGTGGGAGCGCCCCCCACCCGGGCGGACACGCGCGTGAACCGATGGACCGCCGGGAAAAACATGTCGAGGTACAGCGGATTATCCTGCTCGGAGCGCATCAACGAGTAGGGCTTCCCGTCAAATCCGGCTGACAACTCGCCCATGTCGAACCGCGAATGCACGACCCGGATGGTTTCCCCTCCCAGGACGATCTGCTCTTCGACCGGTTTGGAAAGCTCCGCTTTTTCAGCCGCGATGATCTCCTCAGCGCCGGGAACGTAGGTCAGGTACGCGAAATAAAATCCGGGCTGCCCGTTGGGATAATTCACTATTTGATCGACGCGGATTTCGGAGAACTTTCCGCTTTCTGTGGCGACGCCGTACTCTTCGGACGTCATCACGAACACATCCTGGGGTTCGATCGGGAGGTAATTCTGGGTGTACTCGAGAACCGTCCCGACGCGCATGGGGAAATCCTTCGGGAGGAAGAAATCAAAGATTTCATTGGTTCCGTTCGCCCAGGAGGGTGAGACGATCAGGTTGGCATCCGGGTGGGCGGTGTGGTATTCCTCCAGCGCAGCGGTAAGCTGCCGCCCGCCGTACTGCATGCCGTACAGCTCATAGTTTTCATACCAGGTGGGGCCGTTGCTTAAGCTGTCCCACAGCATGTAGACGTTCGCCGATCCGAGGAGAAGAAATACCCCCAGGGCGAGGGCCACCCGCGGAATCCGGCCGACGGCCGGCGATGCGGCGGCGATCTCCGCCGCCCGCTCCCCCCATCCATACACAAAATCCCGCACGCCCGAAAATGCCTGCCGCGTGGAAAGCGACTCGCGCAAAGCGTTCCACACGGCCGCCATGCGCGCCGCCCGTTCCGTCCACCACGCGAGGAATTCCGGTTGGGGGGGAATTTCCGGCCGCTCGAGAAGCGCCAGCAGCCAGCTGAACCCCAGCGCGATCAGGAGAGATGCCGGGATCACCATCACCAAAGCCCGGGAGATGGTGATCTGCGCGATGGCGCCGCCGGTGGGCGCCGCCAGCAGCGCGATCAGGACCGTCCGGAAGTGCGATTTGCGGATGTTGCCGAGACAAAGCAGGATTCCCATGACAAGGAACGGCAGGGTCCATAGCGACATATGTCCGTAGCCCTTCATCAGATGGCGGATGATGTCGTGGAAAACGCCTTCCGGCGGATTGGCCAGGAACCAGTACCGCGGATCCAATCCGTTCAGGTATTGCCCCGCGAATTGTCTCAGCTTGTCGATGGGGGAAATATCGTTCAGCCAGTACGATCCGACGATCGCCAGTTGGTCGCGGTTGGCTTCGGGATGCAGGTAGATGAACGATAAATACGGGATGGACAGCAATAATAAAAGACCCAGACCCGCCAGGGCGACCCGTTTGTGGCGCCAGTGATAGCCTGCGTCGGAGATCAGAAGCAATCCGCCGGTGACGGCAACCATGACCTGCGAGGGGCTGTAGGTGTAAGCCGAGAGGGCGCCGAAGAGTAGTGCCGGGAGCAGCATCCACGGCCTGCCCTCCCGGTAGCGCATGTACAAATAGAGGAATAGCGCATAGAAGGCGATCGACTCGCCGGGCTCGAACGCGGTCCGCGAATGCAGGAACCAGACCGGTACGATCGAAAGCAGGAGCACTCCGCTCCACCAGTACGGCAAGTGGAAGGCGCGCCGCAGGATCCACCCCACGGCCGCCATGCCGAGCAGCGTGATCAGCACCGATACGGCGCGGGTAACGAAGACCGATTTCCCGAAGATCAGGTAGGGGATGAGCTGCACGTAAACGCTGACGTTCATCTCGTACTGGCCGGCGTTTTCGAAGAAGACCGGAATCGCCTCCGTATTGTTCCAGACGAATCCCCTGTCCACCAGTTCGGCGGCAAAGTTGGTCTGCACCGCTTCGTCGGTGAAGAAGTAGATCGGCCACTTCGTCAGGCCTATCAGGCGGGTGGTGAGGTAAAGGATGAGCGCGAGAATGAACAACGACCGGCCATTGATCCGGATATGCTCGGCAATCGATGCGAACGCGCCGCCGATGGAATCTCCCCATGACCCGGGCAGCGGCACCGGGCCGGAGGCCGGCCGCGCCTCGGGGACGCTTCCCGTGCCGCCCTTCCCGGAAGCCGGGAGTACCTTCCCCCCGCCGACCGACTCCAGCGTCAGGCGGATGCTTTCGCCTTCGGGCAGGTCCATGGAGATATCGACATGCGCCAGCCGGCCGGATTTGCCGGGAACGGAAAGGGATGCGTGTTGAGTGATTTCCTTGCCCCTGCGTTTGCCCGTGGATTTGCGAGGTTTATTTTTCAACGAAAACACCTCCATATGAGCGTTTCCCCCGGGCGGGGTCCGCGTGCCGTATGCTCCGGGATCGTGAAGCGGGATGCCGGTGGTTCCGGGTCCGGCCGCGCCGGGCGCTTTTTGTGCCATGCGGCGGCCCGGTTTTGAGAGAGGTGCCGGTTTTTTCCCCACGCTCCGTGTGCGGCTTTCCCTGCGGCGTTTCCACTCACGGATCAGCCGCAGATCGAAAGCCGCCGCGATCGCGAGCAGTAAAAACAGGAAGACGACGAACTCAAGTGAGTGTGTGGGCATGCCCGGTAAAAAAACCTCTTTGTCCGGCTGCTGCTCCAGCTGGTATTCCCTATCGGTAGTGCGCAGGCCGTTGTCCACCGCACGGACTTTCCCGAGCGGGATCTCCGCTTCGCAGCCCGGCATAATCACAGCCCCCATGGGGTTAGGAAGGGATTATAGCGCAGGCAGGCCCGGCCCGCCGGATGGATGCCCCGGCCTTTTCCGGGGGAAAACGGCTGGATATCAGGCTGGAAAATGGTTTTCGACCACCGGTTTTTGGGGACGATATAATCATTAAAGGAAAAGGAAACGGGTTCCATGACAGGACATGTGCATCTGGAGGATGGCGAAAAAGGACTGTCGCGCCGGCTGGGGATTGCCGCCGGTTTAACTTTGGCGCTGGTCGTGGTCGAAGTGGCAGCCGGGCTCGCCGCCAATAGCCTGGCGATTCTCACCGACGCCGCGCACAACATCACCGATGTGATCGCGCTCGGGTTAAGCTGGATCGCGCTGCAATTGGCGCTCCGCCCGGCGCACGCCGGGAAGACCTACGGGTATCATCGCGCCGGAATCCTGGCCGCGCTGGTGAATTCCACCGGTCTGGTGTTGATCGCGCTTGGAATTTTCTATGAGGCGTCTCAGCGGTTCCAACGGCCGCCGGAGGTTGATACCGGGATCATGGCGATGGTGGCGGCCGTCGCCTTCGTGATCAACCTGGGAACCGCGCTTGTCATCCGGCACGGCAGCGCGAATGACCTAAATGTCCGCAGCGCGTTTGTCCACCTTTTAGGGGATGTGTTTTCCACGCTGGGCGCGCTGGCCGCCGCCGGTGCGATCGCCCTGACCGGCTGGAGCGGCTGGGATGCCGCGGTCAGCCTGCTGATCGGGTTGCTGATCCTGTGGAATGCCTGGGGGATTCTGCGCGAGACGGTGCACATCCTGCTCGAAAGCACCCCGTTGGATATCGATCCAGAGAAGCTGGTGGATGATCTTTTACAAGTGGAGGGCGTGCGCGGCGTGCACGACCTGCACGTATGGTCGATCTCCCGCAGCCTGCGCACGCTCTCGGCGCACATCCTGGTGGGGGAGATCTCGATTCGCGAAAGCGCAGTGATTCAAGCGAAGATCGACCGGCTGCTGTGCGACCGTTACGGGATCCGTCACGCCACGCTGCAGATGGAATGCGAAAACTGCCTTCCGGACAAATTGTATTGCGACATGACGGCCGAGGCGATCGATACCGGCGGGCATGGGGAAGCGCAGGGTGGCTGAGGCCGCTGTTCGTTAACAGGGCGGCCATAGGATCTCGCGCCCGCCTCAATGGACACCCCATGTATTAATTCGTACGGGCAGGCCTTGTGCCTGCCCTAATAATTCCTCCCATGGGGCGGGCCCAAGACCCGTCCCAACGGTTACTCAACCTGGCCTTGCGCCTGCCTCAAGGGACGACCCACTTAGGGTCCATTTGAGGGTGGTATTTATTCATGAAGGACACGAAGAGAACTGGAAGGACAAGAAGAACTGCTTGAAAAAGCGCACCCCTGGTCCGCCCTGCCGGGGCGGGCTGCCCTCGCCGAGCGAGGGTGCGTTAAGCGGGCATCCAGGGATTGATCCTGGATGCCATGCTTTCGAAATTATTTTTGCGGAACCATATAATCCCGCCATGCCGAATCCTTCAGCGCTTGTCCGAACCATCCGCCCCGCCGTCCGCGATGACTTCGCCGCCATCCGCGCGCTGGTGCGCCGCGAGCGTCTCAACCCGCCCGGGCGGAATTGGCGCAATTTCCTGCTGGCGGAGGATTCCGCGGGCCGGCTCGTCGCCATCGGCGCAGTGAAACCCCACGGCGACGGGTCGCGCGAATTGGCGTCGATCGCGACCGTGCCGGAAGCGCGCGGGCGCGGAGCGGCGGGGGCGGTCATCGCGCGGGATACTCGCGCGCGAAGATACCGCAGCCGCCGGGAGGCCGTTGTACCTGACCTGCCGCTATTCGATGAAGGGGTTTTACGAGAGATTCGGTTTCCGGGAGATAGGAACCGGGGAGATGACGCCGTATTTCCGGCGGGTATACCGGCTGTTCGCCTTCGTCGTCAAATTAATCGGATCAAAGGACCGGTTGGCGGTGATGATGCGGAGGGCGGGTGTATTCCTCCCGGATAAATAAACCGCGGAGAACATGGTAGTCATGGATTATCCTACTGTATTCTCCATGACTCTCT
>DAOUDU010000127.1:0-18281 GCA_034430775.1 Anaerolineales bacterium
TACCACCCGCGCGAACTCCGCCGCGTTTTCCTCAAACGCAAAATGCGTGGCGCCGGGGATGACCTCGAAGCGGGCCCCGGGATAGATTTCCATGTAGGTCCGGCTCGTTTCCTCGCTCTGCAGATTCTCGGCGCCGTGCAGGACCAGCACGGGTTCGCCCTCGCCGGCGCTGAAGTAGTGCAACCGGATGTCCGGCTCGACCAGCCACGCGCCGGGTTCATCCGGCTGCGCCGGCGGGTCGAGCGGCGCGCGAAGATCCTTTTCCGTACGGACCATCCCGGGCTGGTACATCGGCCCGGTGAAGGATTGATACAGGAAATATCCGCCGACGGCGGCGGCGATGATGCAGAAAAGCAGCATGGGGATGAGCATAGGCAACATTTTCTTCATTTACCCTCTCTTTACAATGGGATTGATCCTGCCACCGACATTCCCCATTCCTGCGCTTCTTCAAGTACGGTGAGGGGCATATTGGAAGAAGAGACACCGGCGAACTTGCGGCAGAGCGAGGATCCTTAAGTCTTTTTCCATACCCGCGCCTTCAAAAAACTGCGATGGGGCCTATACGGCATAACCAGTGCTTCGGGTTTTGCTCCGAGGATTTCAATTTCGCCGGAGGGATACGATACGCCCATCCCGGCTTTTCCAATCAAATGCAGGTATCCCACATCCTCCATGTGGAATCCCATTAAATGAACAGCCAGCGAGTCCGCCGCCAGCGCGTCGAAGGACGCCAGCGACCATCCGGATGTGATCTCCGTCCCGCGGATCGGTCCGCCGTCCTGCATGCCGACCGTACCGTCGACGATGGTGAAATCCGGGTAGGCGGACTTCGCGATCACGGCCATGGTGTGATGGATGTATTTGGCGCCGTGCATTTTCCGGCGGTTGGCATATCCGCGGATCGCCCCGACCAGGACGTTCTTAATCCCGCCCGTCATCACCACGTTGACGTGCGTTTTCGGCCGCGCGATGGAAACCAGAAACGGGGCTTCCAGCAGAGTCTTGCTGAGCGGCAACCGGAGTTCGCCTCCCGGATGCGGCAACCGGGTTTCCACCGCCGGATCGGTCCGAAGGTCGACCAGCTTTATCCGCGGATCCGATTTGGCCAGTTTCACAAAGCCATAAAGGGAAAAACCTGTCCGGGCTTCCCCCCAGGCCGGCTCTTCGGCGATGACGATGCTTCCCTTATAGAACGGCCGGATAAAATCGATAAAGCTTCTGCACGCATCCAGCGGAGTAACAGCAAGTTCCACGCCCTTGTCGTAGTGCGGCGTTCTTGTGATGACCATGTTGATCTTGATCACGATGAATGGAACGCCCGACAAGGCTACGGCCAAGCTTCGGCGGAACGGCTGAAGCGATCGCTTTACGCCGCGATAATGATCTTCACTCCGGGCGAGTGACACTTTGGATTTCACATCGCTTCTCCTAAAAATGGATGGCAACCGCATCTTCTATCCACGGAATTTCCCCCGCCTAGGATGGGGCGAGGTGAGGAGTGTTTCCCTTCAGCCACGCGGCGATCTCTCCGGCGATCCCCGGGCCGACGCCGGGCAGCGCGCGCAGTCCGCGTTCGCCCAAGGATGCGTGGATCACGGCGAGGCTATGCGGGCACTCATCGACGGCCCAGGCCGCTTTGCGGTAAGCCCAGATGCGCTGCTCGGCCGCTAGTTCCAATTCGAGTTCGTGGATTTTCAGGAACAGCCGTTCCGCGATTTGTTTGTTTACCGCGAGCGGTCCGGCGCCGATGTAGCGCGGGATGCGGTCGCGCAGGCCGTATCGGTCGCATAACTCGCGGATTTTCAATCCGAGACGGCGTGAGTAGGCGGGCGGCGGTCCGTAATTCGGGTTCCCGCCTTCGGCCCAACCGTAGAGCTTACGCCACGGCGCTTCGAGCGCCGGATCGAGCCGCTTGGCGGCGGCGAGCGTCCGTTCGGCCTGCACGCCCGCCATGGTGAGGCCGGCGGCCAGGACGAAGGATGCGCCGTGATCCTTCGCGGCGCAGACCGCCGCCTCCAGGTGCGCATCGTCGTCGCCGAGGAAGGGGATGATCGGCATCAGGTTCATCCCGACGAGAATGCCGGCCGTGGCGATGCGGTCCATCGCCTTCAGCCGCTCATCGATCCCCGGGCTGTGGGGTTCGAACGCCTGCTTCAACGCCGGATCGACGTTGCTGAAACTCAGGGTCACGCCGGCCCAGGAACGTTTGTTGATGGCTTGCAGCAGGTCCAGATCACGCAGCAGGAACGGCGAGCGTTCGATAACCAGCAAGGGGAATCCTGCTTCCAATACCACTTCCAGCATTCGCCGCGAAAGGCCGTATTTTTCCTCGGCCGGTAATTGCCAATCCCCGCAGGAGATCACGTCCGGTGTCCGCCGCGCAAGTTCCTTGCGCAGGAGCTCCGGCGCGTTGGTCTTCACCTGGATCAGCGTATCGAATGTATCCGGATCGCGCTTGCCGAGGTAATACCCGCCGCGCGAGTAGCAGAACTCGCACCCATGGCGGCAGCCGATGTATGGGTGGGCACTGTATTTATCCCAGAACCAGCCGCCGTCGACGTGCTTGTGCATGTTCAGGATCTTCTTTGCTTGATATTCCTGGAATTCAAGGTTCATTTATAGGCTGCCCGATAGACGTTGTTCCGGTCTGCGGTCGAAAGGTAGGTCGTGGCTTTGCGCAGCATCAAGGCGCGGTACGAGCGTGCGCGGCCGACCTGGCGCGCCAGCCAGGGCGCGACGGCGTCCGGATAACTGCGGCCGAGTGTTTTCAGCGCCCAGCCGATTCCCTTGACCGCATCCAGATCTTCCTCGGTAAACAGCGGTGCAAGGAAGGCCAACAGCTTTTTCACTTTGGGCAGATGGCGCGCTTCTCCGTGCGAGCGTTTCGTCCACAGGTGGACGGCGACGCCGGCGCTTTTGCGCACCCAGCGGTCCGGGTCCGAGCGCCAGCCCTTCAGGACGGCCAGCGCGCGGTTGAAATCCGTCACCAACGCCTCCCCCGGCACGCGTTCGGCAAGTGTATCGGCGGCGTACCATACGTCGGCCAGGATGATGAAACCCCGGCAGCGCATCAGGGCCCCTTCCAGATCCCGGCCAAGCTGCGCCGCCAGGGCGGATCCGATCAGCGGCCACGCGCCCATGGCTTTCCCGCGGGCGATCGTCTCCAGGAAGGCATTGGTTTCCGGGAGTGGGCCGTCGCCGATCCGCGTGCCGATCCGATCCAGCAGGCGGAAAGGGACTTTCGACGAAAGGATCGGGTCAAGTGCGGTCGAGGCTTGCGCGGATCGGCCGGCTTTCACCAAGCCCGCGAGTGTGATTCCCAGCGTGTCGGCTTCCGTAGTATTAGTGATCATGTTGGGGCGATCCACCGTGTGCCCTTGCGCTCCTGTCCGTTGGGGCGCATGGCCATGCGCCCTTACACTCCTGTCGTTGGGGTGCACGGCCGTGCGCCCTTACGCTCCCGTCGTCGGGGCGCATGGCCGTGCGCCCTTACGCTCCTGTCCGTCGGGGCGCATGGCCGTGCGCCCTTATGCTCCCATCGTCGGGGCGTACGGCCATGCGCCCTTACGTATACGGCTGGCGGACGATCGTCTGCAGCTTTTCCGGCGCGGATTTGCGCGGATCCTTCAGATAGATTTCGTGATGCCTGCCGCGCAGCCTGTGGCCGGATTGTTTTATGTGTTCGTGAATCGCTTTTATCGTCGGTCCTTCGTCGGCGTAGGGACCGATGTGGAGGATCTGCGCGGACGGTCCTTCGGTATAGGCTTCGAAGCGGATCTTCGCCAGCGCCGGCGGGTTCTTCTTCTTCGCGACCTCCGCCCGCATCGCCGCAACGATCTCGCGGGTGACGAACTCCGGCTGCAGGATCATCATGGTCCATTTCCAAGAGGATTTTTCTCCCGTGCCGAAAACACTCATGTCGTCCGCCCACCACAATCCCTCGAGCGGCATCACCGCGAAATCGACGGCTGGCTTGCCTTTCTTGATGTGGAACTTAATCGCATACGCCAGCTGGTAAAGCGCCGTCACCGCCTCCGCGTACTCCGGCGCCTTGTTCGGGTCGCCTTTCCCGTCGATCATCAGGAAGTTCATCTTCGGAACATCCACCATGTCGACTTTCTTGGCGGAGGTTTTGTATAAACCGCTCAGCTGTTTCTTCAGGTCTAGCTTCTTCATATTTTCTCCGTCGGATGGTTGCCGTTTTCTTCCCGGCCATCAACAGCCGACCATCGACCATCGATAAAACCAATCCTTCACAGTCCATGCCCAACGATGGTCGATGGTCTATAGTCGATGGTCGCCTTACGCCTTCTCCACCGGGACCTGGATCTCGGTGACGTATGTGTTCGGATCCGTCACTTGGGGGCTGGGACCGCGCAGGTAGATTTCGCGGTACGGACCGGCGATGCGGTACCCGTTGGCATTAATCCAACCCATGATCGCGGTATACGCATTAGAGAAATCTTCGTATGGGCCCTGGTGGATGGTGCAGGCTGCGGCGGGAACCGCCGGAAGTTCAGCGGGTTTCACGCCGTCTCCGGCCGGGAAGGATTGCGCCACCGGCACGGCCACCTCGGTGTCGAGGTCCTTTTCCTTGTATTCCAGGTCGTGCCAGATCCCGTAGGGCGGCCCGAGCGGACGGACTCCTTTCTTGCCCAGATAGCCGAAAATGTCGTTGAACAAAGCGCCGATTTCCTGCGGTGTGCCGAGTGTCTTCCGGATCGACGCCACCTTTTGTGCATCGAGGTTCTTGATTACCACGTCGTATTTTGCCACGCTGGCCTCCATTTCGATTTGTCTCAGCCGCGCTTCCACCCGGACCAGACGATCCTGCTCTTCCTGAACGCGTTGCTGCTGCTCGGCCTGTTTAAGCCGAAGCATGCCGCGCAGCTGCTCCAGTGTGATCCCGCTGTCCAGTGCCTGGGCGATCTGCTCGAGCGAGAATCCCAGGTCTTTAAGCGCCAGGATCCGGTTCAGGCGGGGCAGCTGGTCGAGCGAGTAGTAGCGGTACCCTGACGAGCGGTCCGTCTCGATCGGCGAGAGCAACCCCGTTTCGTCGTAATACCGCAGCGTCTTCACCGAGACTTTGCTGAGTTTGGAAAAATCACCGATTTTGATCATGCCATGCTCCGTACGGTTGCGTTTGGCCCGCGTGATTCGATTCTCAGGGGGAAGAACGCGGGGAGTGAGGCCTCGCGCGTATTTGTACACCCTCCCGTATGGGGAGAGTCAAGGGGTGATTTTTCCAAGGGTCGGTTTTTCTCCCTCGCCCTGTTTCGTATCCCGGAATGCTCGGGGTGTGAACCGTTCCTCTCCCGGCGCCTGCCCTCGCGGAGGGCGCAGGTTCGGTTTGTTCAGTGAACCTGCGCGATCACGAAGCGGGGGTATGCCGGGAGAGGGAGAAGAGTGTAAGGGAAACTTCAGGTTTTATCGGTGCAACTTGTTTTCGATATTGTGCGAAGATCAGGGAAAAAACGATCGACTGGGTATTGCTTTTCTTTGCGTCTTCGCGCCTTTTCGGTAAAAGCCTTTGAAATTACTCCACCAAACCGAATTCCTTCAGAAGCGCATACAGGATAAAAAAGTTCGGGATCTGCGGCACGCCGACATTCGTCCAGCGGAACCAGCCTTTTTCCTTTTTAATGGAGACAAACCCGTCCTGGATTTTCACCGACTTGACGTCATCCCAGTTCAGTTCCTTCTTTCCCGCATACAATTTGTTGTAATCCAGCGCCAGCGGGCCGAACTCCAGCCGGCTTCCGGCCTTGAGCGCGGCGATGTACTTCGGATAAAGGGTGTTGGTGACATTTGTTTGGATCGTTTTCCCCAGCGTTTCAATGTCCTTGTACTTGTCGTCGAATTTGAAAATGGTGTCGTCGGCCAGCTGAATGGAGTAGAGGTGCGTGGTTCGGGTGTGTATGCCGTACGTGTGATGCCGGGTGATTGACTGCCAGACCGCGGTAATTTCCTCCCAAGGGATCTGGCGTACGTCGTCCCCGCGGGCTACGGCAAGACCGCGGTCGAAGATGGCCACCGCCTGGTTCCAATCGTTCCAGGCCAAGTACATGCACCAGCCGCCCAGTCCCAGGCACGCCAGGAACGCCAGGACCATGGTGAAACCGGCGCCCATCACCGCCAGGAGCAGCGCGCCGATGCCGGCGCCCGTCAGCAGGACTCCCAGTATGAGATTCCCCCACTTGTTCCCGGCTTTGATGGGATGTTCGCTTTTCTCCACGCCAAGTTCGAAGCAAGTCAGGAAGGGCGAACCGGAAGGCATTGATCTCCTCCAGAATCCGGGCCGCATGCGGCGGCGACGGACGCGGGCCGGCAGAGTATCCGCGCGGCACATGCTTATTTTACCCGCCGATAGGCCCGAATGGAGCAGGTCCACCAAACGTACTATCCGGGCCGGCTAGCCTTCCAAGAGCGGTGAATTGGGGAGCAGCGCCCGCAGCAGCGGCTCCCGCCAGCCATGCGCCAAGGAGTCGAACACGCCAAAGCCGGCGCAGAATTCCCAATACGCCCAGGAGAAGGAAAGCGCCTCCGCCTCGCGCGCGGTGAACGCGGTCCAACGCGCGCGCGAGGGCATGTCCGCCTTCTCATAGGCGCCGAACTCGCCCAGGAAGACCGGGCGGTGGTGGACGGAGCCCCATTCAGCGGCGAATTGAAAATCCCCACGAACGGCGTTTTCCTCCGCCGGGCTTCCGGTCCACTGCGTTCCCAGCCAGGCTTCGGATCCTTCCGCCCATTCGGCTCCCTGATGGGTGAATTCGAACGGGCTGTAATAATGGAAGGTGACGATCAGGTTTCGGTCGTCCTCGGGGAGTTCCAGGGTCTGCAACGACCAAAGCCCGTTCCAATCCACCGGCCCCGCGATCACGGTCCGTTCGGAATTGGAGGCGCGGATCACCCCCAGCGCTGAGGCCAGCGTGGCGTTCCATTCCCCCGCTGCGACCTCGTCGGTCGGTTCGTTGAGCACTTCAAAAACCAGTTCCGGCGGATAGCCGCGGTAATGCTCCGCGATCTGCTCCCAGAACATGAGCAGGCGCGTGCGCTCGCAGGCGGCGCAATCCATATAATCGGTGAAGTGGTGGAAATCCAGGATGAGGACCAGCCCGCGGGAAAGCGCGTTGTCCACCGCCCAATCGACCCGGTTGAAAAAGGAAGGATGGATCGTGTAGGGGGATTCTTCCAACGCGTGGGTGTTCCAGCGCACGGGCAGGCGGATCGCGTTGAAACCGGCGTCCGCGACGTTCTGAAAATATTCCTCGTGCAGCACCACGCCCCAATCGCCTTCGGCCGGCGCCTCCAGCGCGTTGCCGAAATTTACGGCGCGCCCGATGCGCGCGTTCATCGCGAAAGCGTCCGGCCATCCGCCGGGAAATATCGCGGGTTCGGCGGTGGGGGTGATCCGGACGGGGGGCAGGATGTTGGCCGGGGCGGTATCGGTGGAGGGTTGCACCACCGTGGAAGGGGTGGTCAGGATGCCGCATCCAAAAAGCATCACCGCCAGTAAAGGGAGGTGAATGGAAGATTTTCGCACCTTGCTGTCCTCGGCACTTCCGCCGGCTCACGAATCCGGGGAAGGGAATGACTGAAACTATAACCTCTTTTCCCCTGGGCGGATCAACGGGTACGGGTTTCGGGTAGATCACCCGCGTGCTATCCGGAATGGCAAGCGGCGCCGGATAGTTGGTCCGGCGGTGTGTGAGGTCGGGGAGGCCTTCGCCTTCAAGGAAATCACGCTTTGAAGAGCGTTGGCAGCGGCGGCGTAACCACATACCGCCGGATTCCAAGCATAATAGAAGAGGGTCTCTGTTGATCATTGCCTTGTCAATGGCGGAAGACGCGAATAGGCTTTTACGTCGAGGGATCTCTTTTTGGCGCCAAGTTGGATGTCTCATCCGGCCGCTGTCTTTGGCACCGGGTTTCTTCGCGAGTAAAGGGTTGTTTCTTGAAGAAAGATAATTATTCAAAGATTAATGTAGACTTATAGGATAAGAATTATAATAAATAGGGGCATTCGCAATGGACATCCAAAAGAAAAGAAAACAAACAGTTAGAAAACTTGGCCGGATCTTCGGATGGCTGGGGTTGGTGTTCCTGCTGTTCACGTTGCTTACCGGATACGGCATCGCCGAATACCGGATTGTCACCCCGCTGACATTCAACCTGATGAATAAGGCGGTCGCCCAGCGCCTGCACGCATACACTGAAGTGCCGATGATCTTGCTTCTCCTGGTTCACATCGGGATTGCCGTCTGGCCGCGTCCCACGGAAAGTAAACAGAAAGAGGATTAACCAATGAAAAGACATCTGAACATTCCGGTCCTGGTAATCGTTGGAGGAATGCTCCTCGCCGCGTGCGGCGCCACGGGCGGTCAAAAAATGACTTCAAATCTGCCGCGCGTCGAAATTGATACCTACGAGGGGGAGGATCTCTCCTCGGTGGACGACTTCCGTGAAAACTCCATCAAGGGACCGCAAACGGTTTCCCTCGACACCTATACGCTGAAGGTTTCGGGGCTGGTCGACAGCCCGCAGACGTGGACGTATGAACAGGTGCTGGCCCACGACGCGTACAGCAAGGTGGTGACGCTGCACTGCGTCGAAGGCTGGGATGCCACGATCCTGTGGGAAGGCGTGCTGATCGATGATCTGCTCAAGGAAGCGCAAGTACAGGATTCGGCGGTCATTGCCATCTTCCACGCGGCGGACGGGTATACCTCCTCGCTTCCGGTCGCGTATCTTCGGGACAAGCAGATTCTGCTGGCATATAAAATGAACGGCGTGGACGTTCCCCGGGAGCGCGGGTTTCCATTTGTGGTCGTCGCCGAAGCCAAGTGGGGCTACAAGTGGGTCAAGTGGGTCACCGAAATCGAGTTATCCAACGATCCCACGTACAAGGGGTATTGGGAATCCTTTGGCTATAACAATAATGGGGATCTAGACCAGCCGTATTTTGAGCCGTAAGCCGATGATACAGAAGCGCGGCGGTCATTTGACCGCCGTTTTTTTTACTCGCGCGGGAAAGTATCCGAAAGCCGCGCCCGGGTCAGGCGCCATTCCCGCCGCCAGACGATCAACGAAAGCCCCGCCAATAAGAGGAATGTCAGCATCCCGACGCAAATCATCCCGGTGTAACTTTCCCCGGTGGTTTTATTTCCGCCCGCGGCCTCCAGGATCGGCGCGAACAGGATGAAGAACATCAGTCCGCCGAAGGCGAGCGCCAGTTTGCGTGTGTCGGTGAACCGCCGGCCGCGCCGGTACGAGGCCGCTAGCAGCACGAAGATGCCCGCCGCGATGGCGACCACGATGAGGATGGTCAGGAACGGGGGGAAACGTGTTTCCGGAAGCGCCCATCCGGTATAAAAGAAGGCCACGGTTGATCCAAACCCTGCCAGCCCGTAGAGAACCGGATGCGGGAGGGGATTTTCCTCCTGGGCGGAGAGGAATGCGGGAGGGTGAATCCGGCGCGCGAGGAGGATCAGCGCAGCGACGGCCGCCATCGACCCGAGGTAGGGCAGCGGCGGGGGAGCATAATGGAAAGCCGCCCGGAAGAAAATGTTGCCGCCGAGGACAGCGGCTCCGAGCAATCCCCCAAAACAGAGGAAGCCGGCACATCCAAGCCAGGCTTCGCCGCGCGATTTCGGGAACAGCAGATGGACCAACAGAATGGGAATGGCAATGCTGAAGGCGGCATGGTATGCCGTCAGGTGGACCGCCCAGACCCAAGCCACATCCGCCCAGCGGCCGTACGCCGCCGCCGCGCCCAAATCCGGCCAGGCGGCGTTGAAAAAACTCATCACATCGATCCCCTCTTCCAGGATACCGTACGCCGCCCCGAGCAGGATCACACCGAGCCAGCCGGATTTCCAGCGCACGGCCAGCTCGCGCGCCAGAACCGCTCCGGCGCCGTACAGCGGAACCATTATCAGCCAAGTCGTCGGCGCCAGCCATTGCGAAGGCGGCGCCGAACCGGATACCAACTCGCCGATGATCGGAGAAAGCAGAAACAGGGTAAGAGCGGGGAGGATGTGCCTGCGCATGCGGCAAGGATACTCGGTTACAGTTATTTTTTCCACATGGAAGGAAATCCCCAGTACACCGGTGGCGCCGTTAACAGGGGATCACCAAATACTCGAATAAATGGAAGCTTGGTGAATTCCTTCTTCTGTCCTAACCCCCTTACCCCGACTTCGCACCGGAAGCACTCCGGTGCTCAGTCTCCCCTCTCCCCCTTCCCCGTAAGGGGAAGGGGGAGAGGGGAATCCTCGCGAAGCGAGGAAGGGGTGAGGGGGTTAGGACAGCTCCATCGCGGTGTAGCCGGTTTTTCCAGGTGATTCGGCATACTGCTTGTAGAGCTTTATAATACGGTCCGGAGCAAAGGCAATGGAAATTCTTGGCGTTGGCCCTCTGGAATTCCTGGTCATCATCATGATCGCGTTGATCATCTTTTCCCCTAAGGATCTTGCCAAGGGCGGGAAGGAGATCGGCCGCTGGATCAACCGCCTTTACCGGTCAGATGCCTGGAAATCGATGCGCCAGGTCTCCCAGGAGATGCAAAACCTTCCCAGCCGTCTGGCGCGGGAAGCCCAGCTTGAAGATTTAAAGGATCTGGAAAAAGACATTCTTGAGGCAGGGGATGCCCAACTTGCGGGCTTGAAGGAGATGGAGAAGGATATCCGTCTGGAAGCGGCCTCCCCGTATCGCGACCGCCCATCCGTCCCCCAGATGCCACCGGCCCGCCCCGAAACGGTGGAAAAGACCGCCGATCCGGCGAAGTCAGGAACGGAGCCGGAAGCCTCCTCCGGGAAAGAAGAACCCGGGGACGGGTAATCCGGGACCGGCCGGGAGGGTTAGCAGGAGCCCGGCAAGACCCTGTTACGGCCGTTCCTTGACCCAATGGGCCGGCCAGGGTTATAATCCGCCTACAAGCCGGGAGTCTCCGGCCGTTTTTATGTCATTGCTCAGGAGTTCGGATCATGCCCCCACATCCAAAACGAAAACATTCCTCCGGACGGAGGGATCGCCGGCGCGCCCATGATTCGCTGTTGCCGCCCAACCTGGTAGGATGCGCCAATTGCAGCGCGCAAATCCCCGCCTATACCGTTTGCCCGCAGTGCGGATATTACAACGGGCGGAAGGTGCTCGAACCAAAGAAGAAAAAGGCGGAGAAGAAGCAATAGCTCGGGAACGATGGCCAAAGGCCGTTTCGCGACGGCCTTTTTTTTATTTAAGCAACCTCTACGGGATTTCAGTGTTTATTAAGGCAACCACCGGTGAACCGCGGATTACACAGATAAAGATAGGATTTCACGGGTATACGAAATTGTAAAACTCTATGGGCCTTCCATAAAATCAGTTTTCAATCCGTGTAATCCGTGGTAAATTCCAACTTCAACCTGATGGGATAAAAAATGACTCTTGACCCACAACGTACCGCCTTCGTTTTTCCCGGACAGGGATCCCAGGTTGTCGGTATGGGAAAGGCGCTGGCCGATACCCATCCTGCGGCGCGCCGCCTGTTCGATGAGACGGATTCGATTCTCGGTTTTCCGCTCAGCCGGCTGTGTTGGGAGGGGCCGGATGCCGAACTGGGTGACACCTTCAACACCCAGCCGGCGCTCCTGACGCACTCGATTGCGGCTTGGCGCGTGCTGACCGATGCACTCGGCGGCTTCCAGCCGCTGTGCGTCGCCGGCCATTCGATGGGGGAATTCTCCGCGCTGGTTGCATCGGGCGCGCTCCCCTTCGCCGACGCCGTCCGGTTGACCCGCGAACGCGGACGGGTGATGTGCGCGGCGGGGAAGAACATGCCCGGCGGCATGGCGGCGATCCTTAACTGCAAAGCATCCGTTCTCGAGGAATTATGCGCCCAGGCGGCGCAGGAAACCGGCGGCATCGTCGGAATTGCCAACGATAATTGCCCCGGGCAGGTGGTGATCTCCGGCGAGGAGCAGGCGCTGGCGCGGGCGATGGCGCTCGCGCTTCAGAACGGCGCCCGGCGCGCCGTTCGCCTCAACGTCAGCATCGGCTCGCACTCGCCGCTGATGCGCGATGCGGCCCAGGAATTCGCCCGGGCGGTGAACGCTGCCCCGCTCTCGGCCCCGATCGTTCCGGTGATCGGCAACGTCGGCGCCAGTCCCTTGCGTACGGCCGGCGCGCTGCGCGACGACCTCAACGCCCAGCTGACCTCGCCCGTGCGCTGGGTGGATACCGTCCGCGCCATGCAGGCGCTGGGGGCGGAGACGTTCATCGAACTCGGAAGCAAGGATGTGCTCACCGGTCTGATCAAACGGATCGCACCGGCCGCCCGCACGCTGGCTGCCGGCTCTCCGGAAGAAATGCACACTGTGTTGGGGGTATAATTCCCGCAGGGTTTTTTCCTCTCCGCGGGAGCAAGTCCAATCACCGCCTCTGGAGGAGGATATCATGACGTTTTCACCCAATCGCGTGGCCGTCGTAACCGGCGGAGCGCAAAGCATCGGACGGGCGATCGTCGACCGGCTGGCCAAGGCCGGGGTCGACATCGTCATCGCCGACATCCAGTTCGAAAAAGCACAGGCTGCGGCGAAGGAAGTGGCCGACGCCACGGGCAGGAAAGCGATCGGGCTCGCGGTCGATGTGTCCTCGACCACGGCCGCCGCCGTAATGATCGAAAAGGCTCTGACGGAAATGGGCCGGATCGACATCCTGGTGAACAACGCCGGCACCACGCGCGACAACCTGATCATGCGTATGGACGAAGCCGACTGGGACAAGGTTATCGACATCAACCTGAAAGGCGCCTGGAACTGCTCCAAGGCGGTCATCCGCGCGATGATGAAGGCCCGCTACGGGCGGATTGTCAACATGGCTTCGGTTTCGGGGCTCGCCGGCCAGGCGGGCCAGACCAACTACTCCGCTTCGAAGGCCGGCCTGATCGGTTTCACCAAGGCTCTGGCGCGCGAAGTGGCTTCGCGCGGGATCACGGTCAATGCCGTGGCGCCGGGGTTCATTCCCACCCCGCTGACGGACGTCCTGCCGGCTGAAATGAAGGAAGCGCTGGTCAAGATGATTCCGGCCGGCCGCATGGGAACCACGGATGAGATCGCTTATGCGGTCGAATTTCTCGCCGCCGACGAGGCCGCTTACATGACCGGCCACGTGCTTTCGGTGGATGGCGGCATGGTGATGATGTGAGGTGACCATGGATTCCACTCCCGCCTCCGGCAAGATCTTTGTAGCCCCCGGCGTGCTGATCACGGTGGCCAAACTCGCCGCTCTCAGCGTGCCGGGTGTGCTGCGTATGAGCCCGGTACCGGGCGGGGTCAATCGGCTTTTCCGACTCGGGGCGGCGCGCGGCGTTCGGCTAGAGACTGCCGGCGAGTCGGTTTCCACCGAGCTCTTCCTGGTCGTGCAATCCGACGCCGACGTACGCGATGTGGCGCGCAAGGTACAGGTTGAGGTGAGCCGGGCGATCACCGAAATCATCGGTCTCAAGGCGGGGGAAATTATCGTCCATATCGAGGACATCGACTCTAACCCGTCGTAGCAGCGCTCGTCCGGGGGTCGGCTTCCCATGAAGGCAAGACGCAAGGCGCGCACTGTCGCGCTGCAGGCTCTTTACGAATTGGATTGCTCCTCCCATGAGCCGGGAATGGTTCTTTCCCAGCGCGAAGAGGAAAGCAAGCTCCCCGAAGGCCAGCACGCGTTTGCCCGCGCGCTGGTCTTCGGGGTTTTAAGTGACCGCATCCGGCTTGACAGCTGGATCGCCCGCTTCGCCCCCGAGTGGCCGGTGGACCAGATCGCGATCGTCGAACGCAACATCCTGCGCATCGCGCTGTGGGAGTTCACCATCGGCGCGCTCACGCCCGTCCGGGTGGCGATCAACGAAGCGGTCGAGCTGGCCAAGCTGTACGGGTCCGACAGCGCGCCGCGTTTCATCAATGGCGTGCTGGGGAGCCTGGCCGACCATTCCGAGGAGCTGGCCCGGGCGGCCCAGGCCGAACCGGCGGGGAAGGGGAAGGGATAGAAAGCCGCCGGCGGTCATTCCGAGGGCTCTTCAGAGCCCGAGGAATCGGTGGATTTACTGGGAAGAGAGTCCATCCGTGTTCGCTGTTCGTGCCCCGGGCGCAGCCGATCCCTCGGCCGCTGAAGCGGCCTCGGGATGACATCCGGCGATGGAGGCCTCGGGATGACATCCGGCGAAGGAGGCCTCGGGATGACACCCGGCGAAGGAGGCCTCGGGATGACATCTGGCGATGGAGGCCTCGGGATGACATCCGGCGAAGGAGGTCTCCGGATGACCAAATCATGATGACCTCACTCTCCGCTGACGACCCCATCGATCCCCAATCCCTCGGCGCAGGCCGGCTCCGCCGCGCCGTAATATTTTTCCCCGAAGTCTCATCGACAAACGACGAAGCGCGCGCACTGGCCGAAGCGGGTGAACCGGAGGGCGCTCTGGTGGTCACGGATTTCCAGACGGCCGGCCGCGGGCGGATGCGCCGCACCTGGCAGGCGCCGCGCGGAAGCAGCCTGCTCTTTTCAATCCTCCTGCGACCGCCGATCGAGCCCTCCCGGGCGCTGTTGCCGGTAATGGCCGCTTCGCTCGGTGTGATGGAAGGCATCCGCCGCGCCTGCGGCCTTGGGGCGCGGCTGAAGTGGCCGAACGATATTCTGATCGACGGGAAAAAGGCCGGCGGGATTTTATGCGAACTGGGGCTGGACGGCCAAACGCTGGAATATGTGATTGTCGGAATCGGGCTGAACGTGAATTTCGAACCGTGCCGGATCGAAGGCATTCCGCCGGACGCGACCAGCATCCAATCCATCCTCGGACGTCCGCAGCCCCGGGCGGGACTGCTGCGCGCGATCCTTGCGGAGATCGAACCGCGCTATGGGAAGCTTCGGCGCGGTGAATCGCTGCGGGAAGAGTGGGCGCGCGCGCTGGACACCCTCGGACGGCGGGTAAAGGTGACCCTGCCGGAGGAGGAATTTACCGGGACGGCGGAGTCGGTGGAAGAATCCGGCGGTCTGGTTATCGCGTTGGAGGGCGGCGCGCGGCGGACGGTCCTGGCCGGGGACGTGGTGCATGTGGAAACCGACGATCGACCATCGATGATCGGCCATCGACCAAAATGGGGATCGCAATGAAACGAATATATCTTGTACTCTGTTTGACATTGCTGTCCTGCTCGTTGGCGGATCAGGCAATGGATCACTTCTCCTCGGTGCGCTCGCTGGAAACAACGGACGCGGATTCTCTCTATCACCAATCCCTCTTGCCGACAATCGATGCCGGTGGCGTGGATCCTATTTACGTGGCCCCATTTTGTACGATACTGGGGGAGGAGAATACGCAAATCGAGGATTATGGCAACAGATTCATTTTGTCATGGGGTTGGAAGGCGCAGACGGAGCAGCAGGCGCGGGATTACCTCGAGAATGCGTTGGTAAAAGTGATCGTTAACGGAGAAGCCGTCTCCGACGCGGAGCGTTCCGAAATATATGAAGAGGAAGAGACCTTTCACGTCTTTTGGGAGAAAAGTTTGGGGGTATTAGATCGCGGAGCATATACCATGACCTTTTTTGCGAAATTCCGGAATGCCATCTTCGATGGCTCGGATTATTTCGGCCCGGGAACTGAAAACGAATCCATGGAAGACACCTGTTATTTAATAGTGGAATAACAGGGAAAGAAACTGACTACGTATAATCTGTACCTCTACCCAATAAAAATTTCCTGATCTTAAGAGATGCTTTTTTAGCCTTACACCGATGCCGCCAGATCCCAAAACGCGTCCACGCTGCTGATCCCCTCTAATTCCGCGTGCCTGCCGTGCCCCGTGCGGGTTTGGCCGCCGGCCATCATCTGCGCCAGCATACCCGAGGTCAACAGCCACCATATAAAATCCGCCGCTGGCTGCGGATCCCATGGGATCCGGACCGCCCGCCAGGTACGGGCCGTTTCGAACAGCCGCGCCCGAAGGCCGGGATCCATATGGACACCGTTCCCCGTCATATCCTGAAGCTGGGCATTGGTGGCTTTGGATGGGATGAGGGCGTGCCGTCCGAGGAAATCCAAGTTGTCGAATTCCTGTTGGCCCACCGGCCGTGAAAACAGAAGGATCACGCCGCCCCGCGATTGTGTCCCCAGGATCGCCTTGAACGCCTGCTCGCTCGGTTTGGTCACCTCGAGCGAGATGATGTGTTTATCCAGGAGCAGGTCGTATTGATCCACCACTTCCCGGTCCTTCTTGCCGACGTGCAGGTCGATCCAGGGTTTGCCCTCCATCTGAGACAGGAAGTTCCTGGTAAACGGTGCGTCTTTGGAGACGATATGAAAACGGAACCGGCTGGATTTTTCCCGGAGCGCGTTGATCAACTGTGTGGAAAATTCGGTCCCCACGGCTGCGCCGGAGACGGGAATTGACATATGGATCAAATCTTTGCTCTTGGGATCGAGCTGGCGGGCCTTCTCCCGCATCGCGACGGCCGATAACTTTTTCCCCCATTTGGGATTCAGCGGGTACGGAGAAACCTCTATCCGCACGTGCCGCCCAATTTTGTTCCCGTAGGCGGCGTATTTTCTTTTGGTGAATTCACTGGCCACCACCAGCAGGTCCGCCCCGTCCACATGCCAAATGTGCTGGAAGGTGTCGTCGGAGACGAAGACGACCAGGACGATCCGGACCTGTTTTTCCTTCTCCAGTTTCTTCTTTACCGCCGCGAGTTTGTGTGCCAGGCCGAAATGCGTGGATACCACGAGAATCTTCTTGGGCGGGTCCAGCCGTTCGTCCATCAAACGCGCCAACTCCTGGTAGACCTGGCCCGTATCCCAGCGCAGGGAAGCGCGGTACAGGCCGTTGGCGAGCGAGGCGAAGGGGCCGGATTGCAGCCAGTCGAAAACCGCCCTTCCGATGGGATGAATGCTGGTGATCCGGTGCAGGGTCTGGATGGATTTATCCTGGCTGCCCAGCACGGTCGGGTTCACCGTTTTTGGGAGCCCGTCGTACAGGGCGTCGGTTATCCTAAGGTGGCCGAGCCCGGCCGGGGCATACGTCAGGACCAGCAGATTTTCCCGGTTGGTTAATTTAGCGAGGGTGGATTTTTTCATCGCCAGTATCCTCGTTAAGGAATTCTGTGATACCCGCGTCCGCGTCGGGGTTCCCCGGCGAGGACCGGGGGGCAAGGGATCCGGGTGTCTATGGTGATTGTATATTGGAATAGGATTTTGGGATACCTTAAGCGGGGATAAAAAAAGCAGCTGTTCCGAGGGCTCTCCCTGTTGTGGTTAATCATCCCTCCGGCAGCAGTGCATTATCCGGTGAGGTGTTTTTCGAGTAGGACCGCTTCCTCCGCCAGGCCGTGGCGCCGGTAAAACCGGATTGCCCCGGCATTATCCGGCATCGTCGAAACGGATACTTCGGCGCAACCCAGGGCGCGGGCCCGGTCCAGGAGCGTTTTCACGAGCGCACTGCCCGCCCCGTGGTTGCGCAAGTCCTTGCGGATGACGAGCAACTCGATCAGGCATGACGGGGCGGCATGAAAAAGATTCGGGCGGATGGAGTAGCTGAGCAGTCCGGCGACCGCCCCTTCCGCTTCCGCCAGCAGGATGCCGCTGCCGGGCGAGGCCAGGTATTCCTTGACGTACGCCTCGCTGACCGGTGAGCGGTCATGATCCTCATCCGCCGTTTCGCGGATTATCCTGACAAGTACGTCCGCGTCCGCGGGCCGTGCGTCCCGGATTGTGATGTCCATATTAACGACTCCCGCTGTTGTTTCCGAGCGCCCTTGGTGTTCTGTGAACCCCAGGGTGTTTCACGGTTCCGGCCGCGAAGGATAACACGATTATTTTTCGCCCGGGATGCGTTCCGAAATCCAATGGCCTATCGGGTAGACTCCGTGGATGAAAAGCGTCATCTTGCCGCCGGCCCGCGCCGTATGGATCCACACCGCGGTGAACATGACCGCCCAGACGGCCGCATACCACGCCGGCACCTTCCCCTGGCCGACCGCCCGCAGGATCATATACGCCCCGGACGGGATGATCAAAAACACCGCGCTAAAGATGCCCGGCATGAAGCTTTGGGACAGAACCGACCAATACACATGCTGAAAGGCATTCATGACCATGAAGAAAACCGCCGGGAGTAAAATCCATGCGGCGGCCGGATCACCCGATACCGCGGCGGCCGAACTCCAGATCAGGCCCACCAGGCAGACAAATGCAATCACTCCCCGGGCGCTCCGGCTGGTGGCGTACTCCGGAACATCCGTAAAGTGACTAC
>DAOUDU010000128.1:0-2987 GCA_034430775.1 Anaerolineales bacterium
CCGGCCAATCTGCCGATCCTCCCGGCCGCGGCTTTACCGGCCTACGCGCAGCACTTCGAATTCCTCTACCGTCCAATTCGGAATTTCATGGGCAACAGCTCCGACATTCCGGAGTATTTCCAATTGCGGATGGGTTGGGAGGATCTCGTCCGGGATGTGGCCGATGTGTACAATGCCCTCCCGGCGGGGGAGCGGCGGGGCGCGGGAATCTTCGCGTTCTGGTACGCCCCCGCGGGCGCGATCGATCTGTTCGGCCCGCAGTACGATCTTCCGCCGGCGGTCAGCAGCCACCTGACGTATTACCTCTGGGGTCCCGGAAATTCCTCCTGGGATGTGATGATCGTCGTGGCCCAAAAGACAAACGAAATGGCGCCGTTCTTTCAAACCTGCGAGATGAAAGCCGCCGTTAAAAACAACGGGCCCATTCCCATGTACATCTTTGTCTGCCGCGGCCCAAAGGTTCCACCACACACGATTTGGAGCAGCGTAGCGAAATATCTGTAGCTTCGTCAGTGGAAGGATAAACCGCCGAGTTGATGGCGGATAAGGATAAAAACAGATTTTTCCTGCCGTTCGCGGGCAGGCTTGCCGGCGGGAAGAATTTCCTCGAATGGGTCCGCGCGATCAACGGGGATTATCCGATCCCGGAAGGAACCGGCGATCCCTTCCGGAGGGATAAATCCAATGCCGCTTATTTCCGGATCCAGAACGTGGGTTTCGCCGCCGCGGACAATATCACGGAAAAGGTTTTTCTACGACAGCCCATGACCTTCCCGGCGCACAACCCAATTGCGGCGCTTCGCCCGGGATGCCGGCGGCCCAATTGGAAGCCCTGCCGTAACGGATCTATCAGCATACGGTGGATCACCTGGAGCCGAAGGAACCGCCGGGTGTTCAGCCGCAATACACGGCCGGCTTTTTAACAAACAATCCTTGGCGATAAAGGAGACATTTCTTGGCAGACCGTTTGGCGCGATGGCTATCCATCCTGTTCGACAGTTCGTTGATCTCCGTACCCGTCTTTCTGGCCTTCGGCTGGATCGGGGGCGGGCTACCCGGCATGGGGTGGGCAACCCTGACGCTCCTTATCGTCACGGGCATCCCGCTGGCTTATCTGTGGATCGGCCGCAAGCGCGGGTGGGTCGGCGATATGGAGATGACCCGGCGTTCCGATCGTCCGCGGTTTATTCTGGTCAGCCTGGGCAGCGACGCGTTCGCCCTCCTGGCGCTTTGTGCCGGGCACGGACCGCAACTATTATCCGTCATCGTCCTGACCTACCTGTGCCTGGCGATCGTCATGCTGACCATTTCCAGTTTCTGGAAGATCAGCATGCACATGGCCGGCGCGGGCGGCTTTTCCACCGCACTCCTGTTCGTCTTTGGATTGCCTGCGCTGGCGGCTTTTTTAAGTCTGCCGCTGGTGGCCTGGGCGCGCCTGCACCGCCGCAAACACACGCCGGCCCAACTGGCGGCCGGAGCGGTTGCGGGCGCCTTGATTACCACCCTGGTGTTTGTCTACAGTGGTTTGAGGCTTTAACCGGATGGCGCAACCAACGGCGCCCCCAACCGAACATTTACACAACCGTGGAGCCTGGCTGCGGCGTTTGCCGGAAATGAAGAACTGTGGCATCTTCAACTGATATTGGAACCGTTCGAATAAGGGATCGGCGGGCAACTCGCCCCGGCCGGGTCGGCCCGGGCGCGCGATCCGTCCATATCTGCTGCGAGGAGGAAAAGTTGCCGCGAAGACTCCGCGAGCCCGTCAACGGCCTCACCCACCTGGTCGCCGCCGCCGTCGCCCTCATCGGCACGATCGTGCTGGCCTGGCTCGCGAGGGACGATCCGGCGAAGCTTGCTTCGCTTTGCCTCTACGGCGTCACGCTTATGTTGATGTTCTCCTCCAGCGCGATCTACCACATGACCGAGACCGGCCCCAAAGCGGCCCTCTTTTTGCGGAAGCTCGACCACTCCGCCATCTACCTGCTCATCGCGGGAACCTACACCCCGATCTGCCTGCACTACTTCACCGGCTTCTGGCGGGTCGGGTTCCTCGCCATCGTCTGGGTTCTCGGCCTGATCGGCATTGCGGTGAAGCTGTTGGTCATCAACGCGCCGCGCTGGGTCACCGCGGGCATATACCTGCTGATGGGCTGGCTCGGCATCGCCGGCGTCGGCGAAATCCTCACCACGATGCCTCCGGGTGCAATCACCTGGCTGTTGGCGGGCGGGCTGTTCTTCACGTTTGGCGCCGTCGTCTACATGCTCAAGAAGCCGGATCCGTTCCCCGGCGTGTTCGGTTTCCACGAGATCTGGCACATCTTTGTGATTCTGGGCGCCTACAGCCATTTTGCGCTGATGCTTATGTATGTTGCACCGGCGGGGTAGCTCGTTCGTGCGGGGCGTGATTGGACTTGGAGCCGGACACGATGCCGGCGGAAGCATATGTGTGCAAGTTATCGAAAATACTTGTACGATTGAGAATATCCGTTTTTAATAATTTCGTCACGCAAATTTGAAGAATCCGATTTTAGTAGGGGATCTTCATGCCGCGGCTCACCGAACAGAAACGACAGGGCATCCTTCGTCCCGCGAGTGCAACATTTGAAAATGTCAGTTGGAGATTCGTGCGCGGATTCGCAATAGCACGCGGTTAGGCGGAACCGTCCGGGCCCATGTTGATGATCACGCTGTTGGCCATTATGCCGTTGGGGATGATAATCTTCTGATCAGTGGATCCGCGCAATATTGTGTAGCCAAGGCTTATCGATTCCACAATCGCGGTTTCCTGGCCGGTCGGCGCATCAACCTGGACCTTGTCGCCGAGCCGGATGGGTTGGTACAGTATCAAAGAAATCCCCGCAATCAGGTTGCCCAAGGTGTTCCGAGCCGCCAAACCCAAAACCACCGGGGCGACGCTGGCCGTTGTGAGAATAGCCGTACCCAGGGGTCTTGGGGCCGGGATCAGATGGCAATACAGCATGGCGGCG
>DAOUDU010000129.1:0-2021 GCA_034430775.1 Anaerolineales bacterium
GCGCTCGACGAACACACGCTGAACGTATGCTCCCGGTGCGTCGCGTTGTGCCCGTACGGGCTGGAGGATTGAACCCCCCGCCCACCGGATGACTCCTATTTCTGCTTGCGGACGAACCTGCGGTTTAGCAAACAGCACTAACCCTACGGCTCAAAAATAATCCGGCGCACTGGAAAAGGCGCGTTTACACCGCCGGGCAAACATCCGCCCGCTTTTTCCCGCATCCTGAATATTCTAAAATGCCATCGGTAGTAGAATACTTTCATCATGCGAAAACACCTGTTTGGAATGCTGCTGCTCCTCACCCTGGCGTGCAACTTTCCACTCGCCGCCCAAAACGCAGCCTCTCCCCATCCGCAGGAAGAGCCGGGGGTAACGCCGAACGCCCCTACTGCGCTTACCGTCGGCGAATCCGATGCCCCGACCATCGAGGTTGTTCCCGTCGCCGCAACCAATATTCAAATCGAAGGTGCGGACTATCTTGCGTACCAGGCCACCGGCGATCCGTTCCGCTTCGTCTGCCCCTCCCCCTGCACCGTAGATCCGGCAATCTTCTACGCGCAATACGCCGGTTTCGATGCAATCTACGAAAATCTCCTCGGCCTGACCGGGGTGGACACCCTGCCCGAGCTGCAGCCGGTGGACATCCACGTCCTCGACGACGCCAAATGCGGAAAACTCCGCGAGCAGCGCTCTCTCGCCCATTCCGGCTGGGACGAAGGCGGCCGCGCGGTCGTCTGCTCCTACCTCCTCGAATACGCCCAAGGCCTTGGCGGAACACCCTACACTTCCGCTGACGCCCTCCAGCCGGAAAACCAGGCGGTCCTAATCCACGAATACCTGCACACGATCTTCTTCGGACGGACCCCGCGTTCTGCCGGCGCAATGCACGATTTCGTGACCCCGATTGCCCAATTCGCCTGGATGGATTGGCAAGGCGGCGAGTTCTTCTGCGACTACCACCCCGAATCCCCGCCCGGCGATTACGGCGGATATTTGCTTCAGGAACTCTGCCGGCGGAACGGTTTCCATTGGGAACAACTGAGCCAAAGCCTGATCGAGTTGGATGCGCTGTACCAAGCGGGCGGTGGGCAGCTGGACGAAGGATTCCGGCATCCCGTCCCGACAATGGCTCAATTCCGCGGGATACTCAGCAGCGTCCTGGGAACCGATGCATCGCCGGCCTTCCTCAACGCATGCTGGCCGGCAGTCTTATTCGGCGAGAGCTATACGCTTCCCGCTTCCTGCACCGAACGGACGGCAACACCCCGCCCCACACCCATATCGTAGGAATGAAATGGGATGCGGACGCACAACCGGCCCGAAAGCCCGGGGGGAGCAGCTTTCCCCGGAGAATACGGAGCGTGCCTCATGAGAAAAACCTTCGTCCTCGCCTGCACCGTGTGCCTTTTCCTCGGCGCGGCGTGCTCCCAGACCACGCTGAAGACGGAAGCGCCGCCCGCTTCCACGCTTACCCCGACGATAACGCTCACGCCCACACCCTCCCCGGCCGAGATTCTTTCCAAAGCCGGCGATGCGATTCTGGACATGAAAACCGCGCGCTTCTCCCTGACCCGCGAAGGCGATCCGGTCGTGTTCGAAGCGACGACGGGCATGGCCTTCAGCGCGGCCGCGGGGGAATACCAGGCGCCGGACCGCGTGCGGGCGGAAGTGAAGGTGTCGCTGTTCGGCAACATTTTGGAAATCGAAATCTACTGGCTGCCGGAAGGCGTTTTCATCTCCAATCCCCTCACCCATCAATTCACCCATGCACCCGACGACCTGGGATTTAATGGGGCGGCGCTGTTCCAGGCCGGCGGCATGCCCGCCGTGCTCAAGACCGGCATTCAGAATCCGCAGCGTATCGGATACGAGACCATCGAAGGCGTCGAAACAATCCACATCGCGGGAGTGTCCGACGGCGCGGCCCTGGCGCCCCTGACCGCCGGCGCGCTCAAAGCCGGGACTCTGTATCCGGTGGATGTCTGGGCGGATCGATCCACCTTTGTCCCCGTCCGCGT
>DAOUDU010000130.1:0-8383 GCA_034430775.1 Anaerolineales bacterium
CTATTTCGGCAATGATTATTTCCAATTTTCTCTGGTTGGCATCAATGGGTTCTCTCAATAATGCCAATTGCCGTTTTTTCCTTTTCTTGAACGCAATTACCGCCAATGCATTGCCGCGATATTTCTTTTTATTGTCCAACAGTAAGGTATATTGCCGTACCTCTTTAGCGTATCTGGTCTTTAGTTGTTTTTTCCTATTTTGCAGCTTTCGCTTTTCCAATCGCACTTCCCTTTTTATTAATTTTAATTCCTTTATGGCCAATCCGGCTTCGGATTTGGTCGAATAATGTGGAACAATTTTTTCCGAGCGGATTGCCACGTGGCGATATTTGGTCAGTTTCACGGCTCTTCCTCCCTGCTCGAAGAATGCAATTTCACTTAATGACCAGGAGTCCGGACGATTAGCCGTCAGGGCCTGCTTGCGCGGCGATACAGCTCGGCCGTTCCTGAATTCCGTTTCCCAGTTCCATCCCGTGCGCTTTCCGACTCGCCCTTCCGCCGAACCGCTTTCCGAGAGTCTCAAAACAGCCCTCCGCGTGAAAGCCGCAGCCCAAAAACCGCGCGCGGACCCCGAGAGGCCGCCAGAGGGGCAATTCTCAATCCCCGGGGTCCGCGCGTTCGAACCGCTAGAGATCCTTAACGAGTGTCGCTATCAGCATCAAGACGAGGCCGAAGAAGGCCAACCAGAACGCATACGGGCTCAAAGCGGCTATGGTACCCAGAAAGCCGAGGAGGCCGAGCGCGCCAAGGATGAAAGCGATCCACCACGTAATGAGTTTCGGAGCACTGGGTTTCATTGTCGTATCTCCTTATGTTATGGGTGTAACGTTGTCCGGAATCCGACGGTCGGTCCGGATGTTGCTGAATTGGATAACGCGCGGGCTCGACGTTCGAAACCCGGGGGCTCGCCCTATCGGCGTCTCGAACCGGCGAATATGCCCAGAAGGACAAACACGATCGCCACCCCCAGTAGGAACCCAAAGTTATACGGGCTCCCGTCGTTGTGCACTTCGTATATCTGCACGCCGGGGGTAAAGAATGACACCACGAGAGTCACCGGCGAGATGACCCCGTGCCAGATTCCCAGCCCGATACCCGCGGGGTGACCGTGCGCATCGGGGGTGTTGGCCTGCGGGTTCGGTCCCGGTGCGTAGACTTGGATGCTCACGCCGGGGACGACGATCTCACCACCGGATGCGGGCGTACCGGTTTTCGCCGGGGCGGGCGTATCCACATTAACGATCGTGGCGTTGGCACAGCCCGCGGCCGTTGCCAGTGCCACAGCGAGAAAAACCAAATTGAACAGGATCTTCTTCAACTCTTCCCTCCTCCTTCCGCCAGACTTCATACGTTTGGCTGCAAATTCCTCTGTTACTTCCCGCCGGATTTCGAAATTTTCTTAAGCATCGCGCCGGTTTTTTCCAGCCGATTACCGCGCGTCGCCACATCCGCCTGGGCGATAATTCCCAGGATTCTGTATTCGTTGTCCACGACGGGAATGCGGCGTAATTGATGCCTTGACATCGCATTCATCGCTTTCTGCAAATCCTCTTGCGCGCGGCAGGTCACCACCCTGCGGGTCATCACCGCCTCCACCTTCGTGGATTTGGCACTCCGCCCTTTGGCCACGACCTTCAACGCCAGATCCCGATCGGTTACGATACCGACCAACGCATGAGACTTTTTGTTTTCGATCACGGGAATCGAACCGATGTTATTGCGTTTCATCAATTGCGCCGCCTTTGCCGCCGCGTCTTTTGGCAGGCAGCAAACGGGGTTTTTCGTCATCACCTCATAACATTTCTTCATGAGATTCTCCTCTTACGGAATGGGAACACAGCCTTACCTGCAAAATTACGGAGAGGCAGCCGGACCGGCTGCCTCCCTGCTTTTATTCGAGGCGCTATAAATTAACAATCCCAAGTAAATTCAGGATGATGAGGATGACGGCGATCACGATCAGAATATGAATCCAACTACCGACTTTCGGTAACCTCGGGCTGATGCTGCCGCCGAAGAAGCCGAGCAGCCAAAGGATTACGAGCACTATGATGATTGTCCACAACATGGGATTCCTCCTTTTGAGTAATCGGACGGTCGCCACCGGGCCTTCCGGCCGGATGGCACGGAAGTTACCGGTTCAGCAGGATGAAGATCCCGGCCGCAATGGCGAGGACCGCCAGGATCGCGCCGAGGCCGCCGATGCCCAGAAGCGTTACCAGGCCCCAGGCAATGAGGAAGATGGCCAGCAAAAGCATGCCTATATTACGGGTGATATGCATATGGTCTCCTTTCCATTTGAAATGGGCGGCAGGCTCGCTGCCGAATACCTTCACCCGCCGCCGGGGCGGATGCGGGGAAAAATCTCAGGAAACATGAACCGTCATATTCCCGGCTGTTCTCCCGCCGGCGGCATTCCGGCCGCGCACGGGGGAAGGTTGGGCAATGCCGGCCGCGCGATCAAGCCAGTCGATGCCTTGCCGCCGGATGCTGGCGCGCGCCTGGTTCTCTGATTGGACCGCAAACAGCAACAAAGCCGCCGCGCCGGCCAGACCGCCGATCAACGCACCGAAAAATATCCCCTTTCCATTCCTGCTGTCTGAGTTTTCCGTGAAAGCATTGTCCATTTTTTCATCTCCTGATCGGCCCGACCCCGGTAAACGGGAGGTTTATTCCACTTCAGGCTTCACCGATCGATCCAACGGTCATGCACCATCCCGGCGAATATAAATGCCCGCCTTCGTCCGGTCAGCTTCTGTAACCGTAAAAAATCCGATCAACCGCCGGGCCAAGCCCAGCACGGTCTGCAGGACGGCCAAAAAGAAATCCACCCGACCGTTGCCGCTTGTCCCGCGTTTCCCGGCCGAAATATCCATGTCGTTTCCTATGGATTAATGTGTGCGCTGATCGGTGGTCGTCGTTTGGGTAATGCCCTCCACCGGCCCGCGCGGGCGGTAGAAGATCACCCATATGATTTTCGCAAGCGCATAGGCGATCAGGGCATACACCACCACCGCGATCAGGGAGGAAATTTCCAGCACCATGCCTCCCGAGGCCGGAGTTCCCGTCAATCCCGCGAAAGGCCACAGGAACAGGCTGGTGAACCCGTAAATGAACGCGGCGATCGGGTTGGCCGCGTTGGCTCCCAGCGCCTTCAGCGCGATCCGCAGCAGGATCATGGCCTCGAGAATGCCGAACACCAGCCAGATGACCTGGGTGGCTTTGAAGGTAAATATCCTGTGTTCCCGTTCCGGTTCTTTTTGCATCATCCGAACTTCCGATATCTTGTTGCTGGTCATTACCTCCTCCTGGAATATGCTCCCCCGGTTTTTTACCGGGGGTTCATCTCCGACATAGGCAGGGGTGTTGTGGCACACCCCTGCCCGGTGGTTCCCTTGACGGAATACATGGCCGCGGAGTTAGACTCGGCGGCGGAGCAGGTGGACGATCGCGATCACGATGATGGCGCCCAGCAGGGTCACCAGCATGGTCGGAAGGTTGATCGCGTCGTTGATCGTCCCGACCCCGAAGATGGGGCTGAGGAAGTAACCGGCCAGGAAGGCGCCCAGAACGGCGACGACGATGTTGATCAAGAGGCTCGCCCGGTCGCGCATGATTTCACTCGCCAGCCATCCGATCACGGCCGCAACGATCAGGTAGACGATGATATTGGTGATGTTCATTTTTCTCTCCTTTTTGGGTATGTTGGGAGTACTCGGATTTTGGTGCTTTTTACTCCCTGCGCCTTCTATCTTTTGATGTGGGGTCCTCCAGACAATCCAGAATGTCCAAACCCTTCTGCAAAGCCGTTTTTATCGGTTCTTCCGGCCGGCCCGGTGGCGTTATTTAATGGGAACGCCGGCGGCCACCATTCTCAGGCGTTCAGCCACACGCTCGGGTGATTCGCCTTTGCTGATGAAGGCGTCGGCGCCGGCGGAAAGCGCGGCCTGCTGGCGGGCATCCATATGGCTGATGAGAATGATGACCAGCGCGGCCGGGCAGGACTTGCGGAGTTCATCCAGCGCCGCAGTCGGCGAGCGGGGAAGCAAATTCCAATCCACCAGCAGCATGTCGGCACGGCGGCTTGGCGCCTGGACGATTGTGGTCGCCCAATCGGCCGCTTCGCCAATGACCTCCATCTTCAGGTCCTGGAGCATAAGCCGCAGGGCTAGGCGTTCCTCGTGGTTGGCATCGGAAAGATATACGCGGGTCATAGCTTCATCTTATAGTCAATGCTCCCCGGCCACATCCAACGGCCGGGGAGTATTGATCTCCGCCACTTGGGGGAGATCCAAGGAGGAGAGTCCCCCTTTTTGAGAAAAGAGAACCGGTATCAGGGAATCCGGATCCTCACTCAGGTTAGGTGGCCTTCGTCTGCGCCAACCCTTCACCCGCCAGGCATCCGAATACAATGGATCCGGCCGGTTTGGCGCCGGCGTCATCAGATCCTTTTTTTCCTTTCTTCCGCATCCCTTCCAAACGAAGAGACGTTCACGCTCACACGCTTACCTGGTCGCGTCCTTCATGCTTGGCGCGATACAGTGCCTGATCGGCGACCTGCAGAACGGCCGCGCTGCTGGAGCCGTCCTGGGGGAAGACCGCAATCCCCAGGGAAAGTGTTATTTTTTCAAGCGCTCGCGCTTTATAAAGGATGGTGATATGGCGGGCATCCTCACATATGCGTTCGGCCCGCCCGCACGTAACCTTCCGTGAGGCGTCCGGCAAGACAACGACAAATTCATCGCCCCCGTAGCGGGTGGGAATATCCTCCCGGCGGACGCACCCGAGCAGCAAGGTGCCTAATTTTTGCAAAATGGCATCGCCCGCGGCGTGACCGTACGTGTCGTTAAACCGCTTGAAATGATCCACATCCATAATAATGATGCCAACGGAAAGGTTTTTACGCGAGGCGCGGAATAATTCCCGTTCCAAAGTCTCTTCCAAATACCGCCGATTGAACAGACCGGTCAGGTGATCCCGCATGGATTGTTCGCGCAGGATGGCATCCTTCTTCAGCAGGGCATCCTGAGCCTGCTTGCGCTCGGTGATGTCGCGGATATTGCATTGGATGACATCCTCGCCGCCCGCCTTATATACGTTGCTGACGAATTCCACCTGAACAAGCTTTCCATCTTTCGTTCTTAGGGGTAGATCCTTATAGCGGATATAGGCCTTCTTTTGCAGGTCCAGGAAAGCATCCTTGCTGGCTTTAATATCTTTGAAGGCGCCCACTTCCCACAGCTTCTTTTTGATGAATTCCTCCCGCGAGTACCCCAACAGATAGATCAAGAAAGGGTTCACATCGTTTATCATTCCCGTTTTGGCATTGAGGATTAATATGCCGTCCTGGGCCGCTTCGAACAAGCGGCGGTAGCGGATCTCTGATTCTTTCACGGATAGCCGGACCGGCATCTTTTCACACTTGGTGGAAGTCCTCATAGTGTCTCAAACGCCTTTCATGTAGTAGTCCGCCCGATGCGCCCATCGCGCCAATATCTCACCGGCTTTTCGGCGCAAAGGAATTACTTTCCAACGTTTCCCCTTAGCTGGGGATGGAAGATGCCTCAAAGGAATCCAAATTTTGCATGAAGACATCCACCACCTGCGGTTCAAAGTGCGTTCCGGACAGGCTCCGGATATGTTCGCACACTTTTTCTTCTTTCCAGGCGGCGCGGTAGGGGCGATCCGACCGGAGCGCATCCCACATATCCACCACCGCGAAAATGCGCGCAATCAACGGGATCTGAGCCCCCTTCAATCCGCGCGGATACCCGGTCCCATCCCATTCCTCGTGGTGACAGTAGGGAATATCCAGTGCCAACCGCAGGTAGCCGATGGGAGAAATCATCTCGTAGGCAAAGGTCGGGTGCTTTTTCATCGCCACCCACTCTTCAATTGTCAACGGTCCGGGTTTGAGCAGGATCCCGTCCGGGACTCCCAGCTTGCCGATATCATGCAACAGCGCTCCCCAGCGGGCTTGCACCAGTTCCTCCTCGCTCAAGCCGAAGGCGCGCGCAAGTCTCACCGTTATCCCGGCTACCCGCTGGGTATGCCCTTCGGTCTCCTTGTCGCGCAAATCGAGCGCGCGCGACCAGCCTTCGATCGTGGCATCGTACGCCAGAGCCAGTTCAATGTTGGAGCGCCGCAGGCTCTCAAACAGCGTGGAATTCTCGATCGCAATCGCCGTTTGTCCGGCCAGCGCGTCGAGGAAGTCGAGCCATTCGGCATCCGGTTCCAGCGTGGTGCGATGGAAGGCTTCCAATACGCCCTTTACTTGCCCTTTGAAGATCAACGGCACGCCGTAGTAGCAGACAAACTCCTCGCCCTTCCAGCGCGCCGCCAGCGGATCTCCCTCCGGTTCATCGCGCAGATTTGAAAAATGAACGAGATGACGCTCCAGCGCGGCGCGGCCGGCGTAGCTTTCGTCCAAAGGGATTTGTTCTTTTCGGGCGGCCTTGGTGCGGAAGCCGTGCTCGGCGTAGAATCGCAGCATTTTCGAAGTCGAATCCAATACCCAAATATCCGCCGCGTCCAGGCCAAGCTCCGTCGTCACATGGACGAGAATTTCCGAAAGGGTGAGCACGAGGTCATAACTGGCCGCGATGTCACGATCGATGGCGCTCATGGCGGTGAGATGCTCGAACTGCCGCCGGATCCTGTCCACCGAGCGCGTGCGTTCGGTGACATCGCGTTCAACCGAAATGGCATAATTCTTCGAGTCGATCTTCATCTCCGCCACCGAGCTCTCGAAAACCCGGATCGTGCCGTCCTTGCACCGGTGCTTGACCTCGAAAACCGCGTCTTTTTCGGAAAGGCCGTTTTGCCGCCGCTCACCGATGACTTTAGCGGGATCAGGCGCCCCCGCGATGAAAGACACCGGCCGGCCTATCAGTTCGTCCCGGTCATATCCAAGGACCTTCAACGTCTCGCTGTTCATTTCCCGGATCATGGGTGTGCCTTCCGGCGTGATCTCCAGCTTAAGGATGACATCCCGGGCTTGCTCGAAGAGGATCCGGAACCTTGCTTCGCTCTGCCGCAGTTCCTCTTCCGTCTGCTTCCGCTCGGTGATGTCGCGGATATTGCATTGGATGACATCCTCGCCGCCCGCCTTATATACGTTACTGACGAATTCCACCTGAACAAGCTTTCCATCTTTCGTTCTCAGGGGTAGATCCTTATAGCGGATATAGGCCTTCTTTTGCAGGTCCAGGAAAGCATCCTTGCTGGCTTTAATATCTTTGAAGGCGCCCACTTCCCACAGCTTCTTTTTGATGAATTCCTCCCGTGAGTACCCCAACAAATAGATCAGGAAAGGGTTCACATCGTTAATCATTCCCGTTTTGGCATTGAGGATTAATATGCCGTCCTGGGCCGCTTCGAACAGGCGGCGGTAGCGGATCTCTGATTCTTTCACGGACAGCCGGACCGGCTTCTTTTTTTCCTTGGTTGAAGCCCTCATGGTATCTCAAACGCCTTTCATGTATTCGTTCACCCGATGCGTCCATCGCGCCATAAACTCAACGGCATTTCCGCGTAAAGGAAAGGCCTTCCACCGGCATCCATCAGCCGGGGATGGAAGATGCCTCAAAGGAGAGTCTTGCCGCAACCCGCACTGCCGCAGACCAGCGTCGGGCGGCCTTTAGGCAATCCACCGCCGGTGATTTCGTCCAGCCCCTGGATGCCGGTCGGCGATTTGTGCAGTTGCGTTCTGTTTTTGGCCACGGTTCATTCCTCCGTTTTGATATATGCTTTTGGATGAGAATGGGAGGCGGATGCCCGGCGTATACCAGTAAAGTATCTCCGCAGCATTGGTGGAAATACCATCCGCCCGGCAACGAAAAACCCCCGACTGCTTTGTTAACGCGTATCCGGCGGTTCCGAGCTCCTATTAAAAAGTGGATTGTCCTTAATGGGGGCTCGAAAGCGTGGAGAGATGTTTCCGGAGATTAAGCGTAATACAAATACTCCCCGGCCGCATCCAACGGCCGGGGAGTATCGATCTCCGCCACTTGGGGGAGATCCAAAGAGGAGAGTTCTCCCTTTTTGAAAAAAAACCGGTTTCAGAGAATCCGGATCCTCACTCAGGTTCAGCGGCCTTCATCCGCGCCAGCCCTTCCGCCGCCGGGCATCCGAACACTATGGGGCCGGCCGGTCTGGAACCGGTGTCATCGGACACTCCTTTTTCCTTTTAATTCCATTCCCTTCAATTCGAAGAGACGCTCATGCTCACACGCTTACCTGGTCACGGCCTGCATGCTTGGCGCGATACAAAGCCTGATCGGCAGCCTGCAGAACGGCCGCACTGTTGGTGCCGTCCTGGGGGAAGACCGCAATCCCCAGGGAAAGCGTTATTTTCTCAAGCGTTCGCGCCTTATAAAGGATG
>DAOUDU010000131.1:0-22762 GCA_034430775.1 Anaerolineales bacterium
CCTTCCCGGCCAGCGGCGGGACGGTCGCTCAGACCGATATCGTGCTCACCGCGGGGGAGATCCATCCCGGCGCCAACTTCGGTTGGGATTATCAGTTCCTGCCCGCCTGGACCGGACCGGAAACAACCCCGACGCCCACCCCGGCGATGATTTTGTTCGGGAAGCCCACCGTCTCCACCGAGACTCTTTACTTCCCCGGACCGAACACCCGGATTGCCTGCGGTCCGAAGGAAGTGAAGTTCCAGATCGACCTTTCCAGCGCCGAGGGCGTCGCGAACGTCCTGTTCTTCGTGCGGCTCAAGGAACAGAGCACGGGAAAGCTCGGCGCCTGGAGCGACGGCGTTTCCATGACGCCAATCGGGAACAACCAGTACGAAATAACCCTGTGGGCGGAGAACATCCCCGAGGTGCGCGCCTTCACCGAGGCCTGGCTGCAGTACCAGTTCGTCGCGCTTGATGCGGCCGGGCAGGTGATCGTCCGCAGCGAAGTGTTCTGGAACATCACCCTCCTGCGCTGCGCCGGTAAAACCGGGTAATGCGGGAAGATGCCGGCCGCGGGACGCAATACAGAAAGTGGACCGAAAGTCAAAAACCGGAGGCGGACGAAATAGAAAATTTTTCGGCCACCGATTACCGTCACACATGCCAGTACCAACTTTCAGGAGGAAGCTCATGAGACCCATTCGATCGTCGATTTCCCGATTTGCCCCCTATTGTGTTTTTTTCCTATTCGCCTTGACAGTCAGCTGCGGCGGCAGCCCGGTCCCGTGCGACGCGGATATCCTGGTGACGAAAACCGCCGACACCAACGACGGCGCTTGCACCGGCGCGGATTGCTCCCTGCGCGAAGCGGTGATCCGGGCGAACGTCTGCGCCGGCACCCAGACGATCCAAGTCCCCGCGGGGACCTACATCCTCACCCGGGTCGGGGCCAGCGAGGAGCTCGCCGACACCGGCGATCTCGACCTCGCCGGCAACGTGACAATCCTCGGCACCGGCAACCCCGTCATCGACGGGAATGCGGCCGACCGGATCTTCGACGTCTTGCCCGGCGTCACCGCCAGCCTGTCCGGCTTGGTGATCCAGAACGGCCATGAATATAACGGATCCGGCATCCGGGTCAGCGACGCGACCCTGAATGTCAACGAAAGCACCATTCAAAACAACATCAGCACCTGGGCGGGTGATCACGAACCCGACGGGGGCGGGATCTACTCCTCCGGCGGCAGCGTGCTCGGCGTCTATCTGTCGGAAATCCGCGGCAACCACGCCTTCGTCGGCGGAGGAATCGCAACCGAAGAGGCAGGGAGCATCGCGCCAACGATCACCCTCTCCCACACCCTGGTCGCAGAAAACGAGGCTTACGGACCGGGCGGAGGCATGTGGCTCGGCCCCGGCACCCAATCGACCTTGATCCGTACCGAGGTCGAGGGAAATACCGCGGGAAATGAAGGGGGCGGCATTCACAACAACGGCAATATGGAACTTACCAGCTCCACCATCGAGGACAACCAAAGTGTCAACGCCGGAGGCGGCATCCTCAACGGTTTCGTTACCCTCATCGCGCGGGATGTCATGGTAAGCAATAACGAAGGCAGGACTGGTGGCGGAATCTACAACCTGGGGATGGCCCATTTCTACCAGAGCGCGATTGTCTACAACACCGCCTACGACGAGGCGGGCGGCGGCGCCTTCAACGCATCCGGCGCCGGTCTGCTCCTCGACAACACCACCGTCGGCGCGAATACCGGCAACGCCGGAGGCGGCGGCATCTTCAACGATGGCGGGAACATCCGGCTCATGTTCGTGACGGTCGCCGGAAACATCAACGAGGGAATCCACAACAGCGGCGGCGGCGAAAAGACCGTCCGCAATACGATCCTCAGCGATAATTCGGGCGGCAACTGCGCCGGTGTGCCGGTCGATTCAATCGGGCACAACATCGACAGCGGCGCAAGCTGCGCACTGGTTGAACCCAGCGATCTCTCCAGCACCAATCCGATGCTGGATCCCCTGCCTCCGGTCGGCACCTGGTCTCCCTTGTACGCGCTCCAAGCCGGCAGCCCGGCGATCGACTCGGCCGACCCCGATCGGTGCGCCGGGGTCGACCAGCACGGGGTTATCCGGCCGCAGGGTGCAGGCTGTGACCGCGGTGCCCACGAAAGGGAACCTTCCGGCGGCGGTGACAGCTCGATCAGCGGCAAGGTGTGGCACGACCTGTGCGCGGTTCCCGAGCTTGGATACCCCGCCACGCCGCCTCCCGGATGCAGCGATCCCGATGGCGACGGCTATTCGACCGATGCCAATGGCATCCTCGAACCCGGCGAACCCGGCATCCCCGGCGTCACCCTCCGGTTGAAGGCGGGGACGTGCGCCGCAGGGACCGACCTGATGACCGCCGTGACCGACGCATCCGGAGATTATTCCTTCGCCGGCCTCGCCGCGGGAACCTACTGCGTCTCGGTTGACGCGCTCGGTGACGGCAACGACCTGGTCCTCATCCCCGGCGGCTGGACCTTCCCGGCCAGCGGCAGCGCGGCTGTCCAGACCGAGATTGTGCTCACCGCGGGGGAGATGCATCCCGGCGCCAACTTCGGGTGGGATTATCAGTTCCTGCCCGCCTGGACCGAACCGGACTCCACCCCGACGCCCACCCCGGCGATGATTTCGTTCGGGAAGCCGACCGTCTCCACCGAGACTCTTTACTTCCCCGGACCGAACACCCGGCTTGCCTGCGGTCCGAAGGAAGTGAAGTTCCAGATCGGCCTTTCCAGCGTCGAGGGCGTGGCGAACGTCCTGTTCTTCGCGCGGCTCAAGGAACAGAGCACGGGAAAGCTCGGCGCCTGGAGCGACGGCGTTTCCATGACGCCGATCGGGAACAATCAGTACGAAATAACCCTGTGGGCGGAGAACATCCCTGAGGTGCGCGCCTTCACCGAGGCCTGGCTGCAGTATCAGTTCGTCGCGCTTGATGCGGCCGGGCAGGTGATCGTCCGCAGCGAAGTGTTCTGGAACATCACCCTCCTGCGCTGCGCCGGGAAAACCGGGTAGCGCGGGACGGCAATGGCGAATAGTCCCAATTAAAAAAACTTCCGGAGGAATGCGTAAATCCTCCGGAAGTTTTTTTAATGGAAAAGGGTCAGCCGGAAAGACGATAGGTGAAATATTCGTTTTCGCACGGTACGCCCCAGGCCGCGTGCATCTGCCGCTCGTTCAGGTCGATGATCAGCGAGCAGACGGTTTTCTGCTGATCGAGCGGATTTTCGTCAATCACTTCATGCGAGCAGATCGAGTTCGGATGGTTGACATGGTCGCGCAGGATCCCCTGCAGGGATTCCCGGCTGTGGCGGTGGGTGCGGCGAAGCAGGCGCATGGCGCGGAAGTAGCGCACGCGCGATCCGATCAGGTGCTGGGCGTCGTTTTCGAGCCGCGCCATGCGGCGGCTGAGGTAGTGGTTGGTGTGGGCCAAGATCCCGCTATGGGCGTACATCATCGAAAAATATCGCGCCGAGACCTCCACGTTATACGCTTCGCCCGAAGCATGCACCAGAACGTGGTTGTAACCCGCGGCCCGGTGCGGGGCGATTGCCGCGGACATCGCATCCGATATGGTCCGGGCGGCCAGCACCGCGCGCGAGACGAATATCCGCGGCACGCCGATGCGCACATCGCTGGGGTAGACCGAATCGCAACACTGGCAGATGCCCATCGCGTTAAAACCGATGTTCGGCAGCAGCGCGCCGTAGGTCATCGCCAGGAATGCCGGTTCGCCATCCGGCTCGGCGTGGAGGAGAAAGACATCCGACTCGTCATCCGGCAGCCAATCCTCATTGTGCCCGATAAGCACGCGGCCTTCTGCGGTATGCTCCTCGGTCGCCACAAACGAGGTGCATCCGAGCAGGTGGAGGGCGTCGGTGGTGATCGCCTCCATGCAGTTGACCACCATCAGGTCGTCGAAGGCCAGATCCGCGCCCTCGGCCATGGCGCGCAATTCCTCCACGTAGCGTGGCGTGAATTCCTGCGCGAAAGGAAGGTATTTGTGCGCCTGCAGGATCGCCTCGGACCATGTCAGCCGGATCTGGCCGTAGGTTTGCTCGAGAAAACCCTTGACGTTGGCGACCATATGGAGGATGGACTCCCGGCGCACTTTTCCAAATTCCAAGCCCATTTCGCGCGGGGTGCCCCCGATATGAATGAGTGGCAGCGGCTGACCTGTCATGGCCTGAAGTGTAGTAGAAAAGACGGCTTATGACAACGGGGAAGGCCTTTGTAATCATCATTCCCGTTATTTTCCGGGGGATTTTCGGACAATGTCGTGATCGTCATGCCCGCGCCTGCCCCCGAGGAGCCTCCTTACTCGATCCTGATTTTCGAGTGTGGATGTTTGTGATCCCGCCGTCATCATTCGGAGTGGGCGGGTCACCCGGGTGCGTCGCCGCGTATCGGATCGGGTTCCGTTTTCCGGATCGTGTTTCCGCAGTTGGGCTCTTCGGTGGAGGGGCAACCATAGATGAGGAGAACCGGATCCGGGACTAGCGGGCCGAAAATAGGCCGGTGCAGAAACCGCGCATGTTCCTTAGTCCGGCATGGGATTGGTGCCCCCCGCTTTCGGGGATTTTTTTTTAGGCGCCTTTAGCGTAAAATCACCTCCATTCGGAAGGGATCGTATCCGGTTGCCGATTATCAAGTAGAAACCCGGACACATGTGTATACCCGGCCGCCGCCGCATTCCAGTAGAACACGCAAGGATCTCGCGATGATCCGTACCGGCGCGCGCGCTTGTAGACTCTTCCTATTGACGGTTTTCCTGGCCGGCTGTGCTTCTGTCGCGCCCCGGACCTCCGGCTCCACGCTTCCGGATCCGCCAACCTTCACCTGGCCCAACCCGCCCACCCAACCCCCTGCCGATTCCGAACGCTCGGTGGCAGTGGACGGCCTGGCACGCCATTATCTTCTGCATATTCCACCCGGGCTGAGCGCCGGATCGCCGGTGCCGTTGGCGCTTGTCTTCCACGGGCACCGGATGAACGGCGATGCCATGGTCGCCATGACAGGGTTCAATACTCTCTCCGATACGAATCAATTTATCGTCGCCTATCCCAACGGGACCGGGCCGGCGGAAGCCCTCTCCTTCAACGCCGGGCTGTGCTGCGGCTTTGCCGTGACAAATGCCATCGACGAGGCCGCGTTCGTGCGCGCGATCCTTTCCGATCTGGAAGGGTTTTTGGCGATCGACCCCGCGCGGGTGTATGTGTCGGGGTTTTCCAACGGGGCGATGCTGGCCTACCGCCTGGCCTGCGAGCTTTCGGATACGATTGCGGCCATCGCGCCGGTCGCCGGCAATCTGGGATACGAGCCATGCCGGCCGCGGGGGAAAGTCTCCGTCCTCCACATTCAGGGTTTGAGCGACGATTCCTCCCCCTTCGCGGACGACGACCGTTCCTCCGATTTACATCCGGACATCCGGTCGGTACAGGGCAGCGTCGCGTTGTGGGCGTCATTCGACGGATGCGCGGGATTGCCGGAAGAAACCCGGAATGGGATCGCGACGCATTGGGTTTATCCCGAATGCGCCGCAGGAACTGTCGTGGAATTATATTCTCTCTACGGGGTCGGCCACATCTGGCCGCCGGAAAGCACTTGGCCGGTATCCCGGACCATTTGGGAATTCTTCGCCGCACACCCCAAAACGTAATCCGGTCCAAACCGGATAGCCGCGGAGGATATCCCCGCCGCGAGAAAAATAAATTACATCCGGAATTCCACCTCGCGGGTGACGCGCATACCACTGGCTGTTTGAGACAAGGAAGCTGTCTCCGGCAGCCTTTTTAAAATTTTCTTCGCTCCCGGATGATGTGAATCCCTGCGGAGTGTCCTGATGTCCGGGTCATTGGAACTGTTGCGATTGGATCAACCGGCAACCTACCAGATCATCGTCCGGGGACACCTGGATGGAAGCCCGGCTGGACTGGTTCCATGAGATGCATATAACCATCTAAAAAGACACCCGCGGGCGGGTTTTCACCGGTCTCACCGGCCGGGTGCGCGATCAGTCGGAACTGCATGGGGTCCTGGCCCGCACTCGCGATTTATGCCTGCCGCTTGTGCGGATGCGGCAAAAGGGGATCGAATCGGTGCCGATTCCTCGAGGCCTGAAGGCCTCTCGGGATGACACCTTGCATGTGTCATCCCGAAGGGTCGAAAGACCCTGAGGGATCGGCGGCTTATGGACACTGGACGAATTAATTCGAATTCCCTCATCCTGTTATACTTCCGCCCATGATGGATCCCACTCCTTTTCAAAACCTGGCCAAGCGCCTCGATGATCTCCCCAACGGTTTCCCGCCGGCGGAAGATGGCTCGCATGTGCGCCTGCTCGAGTACCTGTTTTCCCCCGAGGAGGCGGCGCTGGCCGCCGACCTCTCTACCAATCCGGAGACTCCGAGGGTGATCGCCTCGCGCTTGGACCGCGATCCTTCCGTGATCCGTGCCCAGCTGAAGGAAATGGCCCGCAAGGGATTGATTACCGCCGGGCGGTCCGAGGGCGGCATGGGATACTGCCTGATGCCCTTCGTTGTGGGCATCTATGAGATGCAGGTGGGACGGATGGACTCGGAACTGGCCAAACGGTTCGAGGATTATTTCCACGCCGCATTCCGCCGGGCATCCGCCATTCAGCCCCCTTTTCACCGAGTCGTCCCGGTTCAGGAAAGCGTGCAGGCGGACATTTCGATCGCGCCGTTCGAAAGTGCGGCAGGGATCGTCTCGCGGGCGTCCGCCTGGGGGGTCACCGATTGCATCTGCCGGAAACAGACCGCGCTGATCGGACGCCCCTGCCCGCACCCGGTGGAAGCCTGCATGGTTATGTCATCCACACCGGGCGCCTTTCACGGCCGAAAAGGCGTGCGGGAGCTGACCCAACAGGAAGCGCTGGATCTTTTACGGGAAGTGGCGGAAGCCGGGCTGGTGCATTCGGTGGCCAATAATCGCGAAGGGAATTGGTACATCTGCAACTGCTGCACTTGCTCGTGCGGTATCCTGCGCGGGATGGCGGAGGGCGGGATGGCGTCGGTGATCGCGCATTCGGGGTTCGTCTGCCGGGTGGAGGAAACCGCCTGCAGCGCGTGCGGCGTGTGCGCGGAACGCTGCCCCTTCGGCGCCATCACCGTCGACGGCACGGCCCGCGTCGAAAAAATCCGCTGCGCAGGCTGCGGTGTCTGCACGCTCGCGTGCCCGAATGACGCATTGACTCTGGTGCGCGTGGAGGCCGGGGAAAGCGCGCCGCCTCCCGTGGACGAGGAAACCTGGCGCAAAGAACGCATGGAGTGGCGGGCGAAGAACTCGGAGTGAGGGTTGATCGTTATGCCGGCGCGCAATTAGCCGGCATCCATCAGCCTTTGTCAGTGTAGTATAGATCTCCGTTTCGCTCCCCCCAAGTTCACTTCCCCCCATCCCTTCGGGATGGGGGGATTAGAATGGCTCACAGAAAACGGACAATCCCAGGGGGGAGAGAACGCAAGGCGTGGCGGGCGAACCATCCATCCTGACCCATATAAAAAACACCCGTTCGGGAAAGTATTTCCGTCTTCTATCCCTATCATTTTCCCTGCATGAAAACCGGCCGCGATGCATGATCGCGGCCGCTTCCATAAACCTCAATCCTCCATCCAGGAATACCTGAATCACAACAGCCTGGCCAAACTCACAGCGTAGGACAGCGTAATGACGAAGAGGACAGCGGCCAGCCACCTCTCGCCGCGGCTTCCCTCCTTTTGCCTCCAGAGCGAGACAGTCGCCAAACCCATGCCGAGCGCCAGGATTGCCGTGAGGACCGCGGTCACACTCAGGATCAAACGGACTTCCGGCGTAAATCCGAATAATATTTGGAATATATTCTCGCCGAACACGATCCCGGTAATGATCAGCGACAGCAGATTCGCAAGTCCGATCGCGCCGACCAGGATGTGAACAGACTTATCCATCGCGACCCCGGAGCTTTTTCTAAACCGCCTCCAAAGCGCGCGCGCCAGCCAGATCACAGGAAGGACCAAAAGCAGCAGAACGCAGACCGCCAGACCAAGCATCGCCGGGCTGGTGGCGGCGGCCATCGGCATGGGCAGGCCGCTCGCCGCGAGGATTTGGAAGGCTTGCATATGCAGCGTGAATTGCTTGGGCATATCGCTTAGGTCATCCGTTGTCCCGATCGCAAACAGGTCCTGCGCGGGGAAATACTCGGCCCACGTGCCGTTGGATCCCATCATGTACCAAACCGATCCTTCCGCGGTCGGGAAGACGATCATGCCGGACGCGTAGTACAATCCCGTGATTCCCTGCGGCACTTCCAGCATCCGATTGAGCGTTTCCGGATTTTGGAAAAGATCGCCGTCCTTCAGCTGCCCGAGAAACAGTCGCAGGTCCGCGATGGTGGAAATCACGCCTCCCCCGCCCCAGTCGAAAGAGAAATCCACGCCTCCGCTCATGGCGGGCTCATTCCACGCCCAGACATCCGCGATCTTTCCGGCGTCATCCCCGTCCGGAAGGGCGGCGTCGCCGATCAGGTAGGTGTCCCGCATCCCCGCCGGGTCGAAGATGCGTTCCCGGAGCGCCTCCGCCAGGCTGCGCCCGGTCTTCCGCTCGATAACCAGCCCCAGCAGGAGATAATTCGTGTCGCTGTAATGGAAACCCTTCCCGGGCATCCACAGGGCGTGTTCGTTCATTCCCGCCAGGTAGAAATTCAGCAGGCCAGCCATCCGGTCGGCGGGATCGTTCCGCCAGGCCGCCTCATTCCACGCGAGCCATCGGCGCCGGAACAAGTAATCGTCAGGATGGCATTGCGCCGGAATGTTCTCCAGCGTGCAGCGCACAAGCGGCGCAAGTCCGAATTGGCTGTCGAAGGCCAGCTTACCGATCAGGGAATCGGGGGCGGCGCCCTCGGCCGTTCCGGGCATCAGCGACACCGGCGCAACAGGGTCGTCGAAAAACAGATCTCGCAGTCCGGAAGTCTGATTGAGGAGATGCCGGAGGGTGATTTCGTGCGCATGCGATTCGCCGTTCTGTTTGTGGAGTTCCGGCAGGACGTCCGCAGGCAAGACGTCCAATTCCGGAAGGGTGGCATCGATTCCCTTTGAACCAAACGCCCCCTCCTCCGCCAGCTGGTGGATCACCGCCGCCGTCATGGCCTTCGCGACGCTGGCGATGAAAAACGGCCGGTCCGCCGTCATGGGAAAGCCCGAATCCACCCGCGCGAGCCCGGCCGCACCCGAATAGGTGAACGAGACCGCCGGCACCTCGATGTACAGCACCGCATGCCGGTTGACGATGCCATTGCCGTCCCGGACGCTGGATTCCAGCAGCGCGTCGAGCTCCATCGTTGCACGGTCCGCGTCGAATTTCGCCGGAGCAGGTCCGCAACCGGCGAGCAGCAGGGTTCCCGTCAGGGCCAACGCCGTCCAGAGGGCCGCCGACAGCATACGCGGCCGATGGTTTCTTTTCGTTTCCATTTCAATTTCCTTTTAACCGGCAGCCGGGATCGACCATCCCGGCCGCAGGGGATTATTCCAACGGTATGGAAAAATCCGCACTTCCGCCGACCCGCCGCGGGATCAGCATCGGCCCGCATTTCGCCGGGCGGATGCCGCCACTTGTAAGTCTACGCAAAGACTTTCCATCCGCTCACTCGTACCGGAACCGCAGCACACCGACCGCGATAAAAAGAACCGCAAAACCGCACAACACGCCCACCACGGGAAGCACTCCCGCCAGATCCTGTCCGCGCAGCAGGATGTTGTTCATGCCGATCATCGACCAGGTCGTGGGCAGCGCCAGCGTGATTTTCTGAACGACGTCCGGGAAAAGCTCGCGCGGGTACCAACAGCCGCCGAGCATCGCCATCGACATTCCCAGCGCCAGACTTAATCCGCCCGCCTGGGCTTCGGTTGTGATAAACGTGCCCAGCATGGTGCCGAAGGCGACGGCCGCCAGGCCAAATGCCGTAAACATCGCCAACGTCGCCGCCGGATGATTCCACCAGGGCAGCCGGAAAACCAGCGTGCCGACCAGGGCCAGGATCATCATTTGCACCATGGCCGTTGCCAGCTGGCCCGCAATGGTTCCCAGCAGCGCGACGGTCTTGCTTACCGGCGCGCTGATCAGGCGCCGCAATGTGCCCTGCCTTCGTTCGAAGGCGAACAGGGATGAGATCCCAAGCAGCGGGATGAACACCCAGGTGATCAGCTGTCCGGCGGATGCCTGGGCTTGGGAAGTCAAGGTTGCCGGATCGGCCCCCGCCGTTCCCGGTTTGGTCACCACGATCCGGTCGGGCTGCTCGGCGAACAACGCCTGGGCATCGGCCTTCGCCGAATCGTAGAAGGTCTGCCGCGCGGCGGCATCCGCGAACGGCCGGATCTCCTCCGCCGCGGCGGTGACGATCCCGGCGGCCTGCAACGATCTTCCCACCGAACCCAGTGCGGCCCGGACCGCCTGCTGTGCGGCGATGGAATCCGTATTGCCGGCCGCGGTGGTGAATTCCAGATCGATGGCCTCCCCATGGGTGCGCGCCCCTTCCAAACCGGCGGGGATGACCAGGATGGCCGGCGCTTCCCGCTCTTTAAACCGGGCCTGCGCATCCTCCATTCCCGTCAACTCCACGCGCACCGTGGCCGAACCTTCGAGCGCTGCGATCAGATCCTTCGCCAGCTCCCCACCGTCCTGATCCACAACCAGCAATGGTATCCGGGAGTCATTATCCGATCCATAGGCGGATCCCACCCCGAAATTGATCACCATCGTAAATACGACCGGCAGGACGAGGAAAAAAAGCCATTCACCCCGCGAGGAGAATCGGATCACCGTGTCCTTCCAGGCGATGGCGAGTATTTTTTTCATGTCATTTCTCCTATGCACTCATGGTTTCCCGTTCGCCGGCCGTTGCGAAGCCGCCTTCCCTACCCGACGGCATGGGCCGGAAGGAAAACGCGCGGGAGGAGCCGTCAGCCGCGTAGGATGCTCCGGCGGCGGAAAATCCAGACCGACACAAGGAAGAGCACGACCGCCATGACCAGCAGGCCGGCCAGTGTTCCAAGGAGTTGCGGCAGACCGTCACCCAATCCGAGCGCGACAAATCCGTCGAGTCCCCAGGCGTTGGGCGTGATTTTTCCGACAAGGCGGAACCAATCCGGCATCCCCGATACGGAGACAAAATTGCCTCCCAGCACGCCGAAGGTAAGCATCATCGCCGATCCCGCGGTGGTGACCTGGCCCGGGGTGCGGGCCAACGCCGCCAGCAGGATGCCCCAGGCCGTCGCCGCCGCGGCTAGGGAAACCACCAGCGCCGAAAGCGCGAGCGGATCCCCGAAGGTGACGTGGAACAACACCACGTTGATTCCCATCAGAATGGCCATTTGCGCAAGCGCCGTCAGGTATATTCCCAGCATCTTCCCGCCCAGGATTGCGGCTTCCCCGATGGGCGCGCTGGAAAGCCGCGCGAGGGTACCGGTATCCTTTTCGTCCAGGAGGCTTTTCCCGCCCAGGGAGACGGTGAACATCAGGAAGAAAATCGCCATCGACGGGCCGAAGTACGCCATCGGGTCGAAGTCCACGGCCTCGGAGGTCGCTTTTTCCGTGGACATCAGCCGGATCGAAGCCCCGGAATCTCTTTCCGCCGCGGCGCGTTCCCCCACCCGCACTCCGGTTTCCTGCGCTTGCGCGGGAGTGATCATGCCCGCCGCGATCAGCTCCTCCACCGCGACCTGGCCGCTTACTCGACCCAGCGCGATCTGCTGGATGAAGGATTCGACGATCGCCGTGACGACCTGCGCGGATACTTCGCGCTCAGGATTGGCATACACCTCAATCCGTCCCTTTTCCGGCGCTTCCCCCGTGCCGGTGATCGAATCCGTAAATCCGGGCGGGATGATGACGGCCGCGGCGGCATCGTTTTCATCCACCAAAGCCCGGCCGGCGGCGGCGTCATCCGCCGTCTGCGGATCGAGGAGGCCGCCCAACTCCTCGGAGGAGAAGGCCGCAACCAGTCTGCCGCCGATATCTCCGGCATCCTGATTGACGATGACTACCGGAATATCCGCCAAGGTCGGGCCGGAGGGGCCGGTCAGACGTCCGCTCACCAGCGCCATCCCGAAGGTCAATACAACCGGCGCGACCAGCATCAGGAGCAGCCCCGTCCGATCGCGGAAGGCAACGGTCAAATCTTTGAAAGCAATCCGCAGGAATTTCATCGTCCGTCTCCTAATCCCGCAGCGCGCGGCCGGTGAGGTGCAGGAACACCGCTTCGAGGTTGGGTTCGCGGACGTCGATTCCGACCACTTTGACGCCGCGCGCGTTGGCCACACCGATCACTTCGGGCAGCGAAGCGTTGGCGTCGTCGGCCACGAGGAGCACGGTATGATCCTCGGCGCGTGCGCTGCGCACGCCCTTAACCTTGCCGAGCGCTTCGGCCAGTTCGGGCCCGGCGTGCTCGGAGGGGATCTTGAGTTCGATCTCATCCTGGCGGCCGACCAGCCGGGTGAGTTCGTCGAGCGTTCCCAGCGCGATCAGCTTTCCATGGTCGATGATCCCGATCCGCTGGCTGAGTTCCTGGGCTTCCTCCATATAGTGGGTGGTGTAGAGAACGGTCATCCCCTGCGCATTGAGCGCCTTGACCATTTCCAGGATGTTGCGCCGGCTTTGCGGATCGATGCCGACGGTCGGCTCGTCAAGAAACACCAGTTTGGGTTTGTGCAGCAACCCGGCCGCGATATTGATCCGGCGTTTCATCCCGCCGGAGTACGAATCCACCCGGTCGTTCCCGCGGTCCGTGAGGCCGACGGTTTCGAGGATCGCGTCGATCCGGCTCCCGAGATCCTTCCCGCCCAGGCCGTACATCCAGCCCCAGAAGCGGAGATTTTCACGCGCCGTAAGACTCGGATACAGTGCGATATCCTGCGGAACTATTCCGATCGCGTGTTTGACCGCCTCGGAATCCGTGCGGACCGAGTGGCCGTCGACCGTGGCGTCGCCGCCGGTCGGTTTCAGCAAGCAGGAGAGCATCCCGATAATGGTGGTCTTTCCGGCGCCGTTCGGTCCGAGCAGGCTGAACACCTCGCCGCGCCGGATTCCGAACGAGACTCCTCTGACGGCGGGTTCGGCCGCGCCGGAATATTGTTTGACAAGATCCTGGACTTCCAGAATGAGTGGCATGGGACCTCCCGAAATTGGACTTACTGAAATATACGCTTCGCGCGCGTATCGCGCATCGGCCGGGAGGTCTATTGCGGGGTCACATCTTCGGCTGGGAGGGGGTCACAGGGTAGAGCAGGAGGGTGCCATGCGACACAGACGATGGACTATGGCCGATTGTTGTTTAGGATGGGTTACGCTTATAGATACGCATAATTATCCGTGCAGCCGCTCCGATCCCTCTCCGCGCTTCGCCCCGGAAGGCCATCGGATCTACGCTCCTCTCCCCTTCCCGCATTGTCGCTGTCCTAACCCCCTCTCCCCGCCTCATCCTCGGAAGACCATCGAGGCTTCGGCACCCCTCACCCCCTTCCCCTTACGGGGAAGGGGGTGAGGGGTTGGGGGTGAGGGGGTTAGGACAGGATGCGATAAAATTCGCGCCACAACCAAAGGGGGATAACATGAAACGCTCCATTCATTCTTTGCAGGGAATTCCAGACGGGAAGTTCCGAGAAGCCCGGCGGCTGCGCCGGGAAATGACTGATTCGGAACGAAGACTATGGACACGGTTGAGAAGAAACCAATTAAATGGTTTGCACTTCAGGCGCCAGCATGTCCTTTTCGGGTTTATCGTCGATTTCTATTGCATCAAGGCCAAATTGGCGGTCGAAGTGGACGGGGGAGTCCACCTCGATCAAAAGCAGCAGGATGTAATACGCGATGGAATTCTATCTTCAAAAGGTATCGAGGTATTTCGAGTAACCAATGAGCAGGTTGATCGCTCAATCGAGGATGTGATAAAAAAGGTTTCAGAATTATGCGATCAGCGAAATAATCTAGCGGAGATAGAAAAATGAACATCAAATAATAACCGTCTCCCCCTTCCCCATACGGGGAAGGGGGAGACGGTTGGGAGAGGGGGTTAGGGCAGGAACACGCGCGAAGAGTGATTAACCTTCTTGCGTGATCGTAGAGGTAGGCGAGGAAAAGGGGAAAGAGGGAGAGAAGGGGTCAGGTTTTACAAATTTTTCGTCAACGCCAAAGGCGCCCATTAACACCGCAGCCATGGTCGATGGTCGATGGTCGATCGTCTATCGTCCATCGTCGGATTTCTATATCACACCCAACGCCCTCGCCTTCATCGCCGCCTCGGTGCGGTCGGCGGCTTCGAGCTTGGAGAGGATATTGGTCAAGTGATTCTTTACCGTGCCCTCCGCGATCACCAGCTCGGCGGCAATCTCCTTGTTGCTTGCCCCGCGCGCCACCAGCCGCAGGACTTCGATTTCCCGTTCCGAGAGCGGCTCGGCCAGCGCGTCCGTCGGCCGCGGGCTGAGGCGCGCAAATTCCGAAACCACTTTGGCCGCCACGGACGGCTCCAGGAAGGATTCCCCGCGCGCCGCCAGCCGGATCGCCTCCACCAGCTTCGCTGATGGCGTATCCTTCAACAGGTAACCGACCGCCCCGGCGCGCAGGCCTTCGAACACGTTTTCGTCGTCGTCGAAGGTGGTGAGGACAATCACTTTGGCATCCGGCTGCCGGGCTTTCAGGCGGCGCGTCGCCACCGCGCCGTCCATCACCGGCATCTGCAGATCCATCAGGATGATATCCGGCTTTTCGGCATCCGCCAGACGCAGCGCTTCCTCGCCGTTCCCGGCTTCGCCCACGACTTCCAAGCCCGCCTGGACCGAAAGCAGAGTCCGCAACCCTTCCCGGAACAAGGCTTGATCATCGACAATGAGAATGCGGATGGATGCCATGCTGCTCCTTCCAGAACACTTTCCAATCTTTGGCCGGAAAGTGAAAGATCCCTTTACTGGATTATCATATCACTCCGGGAAAAAGCCGCACCGGATCACCGCCCTTGTGAAAAAACGCGCGGGAACGACGCCGGTAGGTCGAAACCGGATTCATATATAATGAAAGACAAATTGGAGGACCCATGAAACGACTTTTCCTTTTTACACTCATCCTCGCCGTACTGATGCTTGCCTGCAACCTGCCGGGACAGGAGACGCCGGTCCCCGGGACCGGTATGCCGCCGGCGGCGACGGAGACCCCCGCCTTGATGGAAACACCCACCATCACCATGACCCCGACGATCGAAACCAACGTTCAGTGCAATGAACTGTCGTTCTACCTGGATCCCGCCCTGGCATCCGGCCACAACTGTGAGACGGTTCCCGAAAACACCGAGGTCGATCCCTGGCAAACCCCCGAATACACGGCGGTTACGCTCTCAGGGTATGTGTTGCCTGATCAACCGTTCTTTCAACGCATCCATGTCTACCGCCTGGCGGAGTTTCTGACATTGCGCCCCCAGGCATCCGCCAGCGTGGATTCCCTCAAGGCGCTGATCGCCGGCGGCGCCCCCGGCCCCGACGCGCTGCCCGTGTTGGATCTCTTTGGCGCCGCGCAGATTTTCCACGCCCAATATCAGGTGGTTTCCTTTGCCAGCGGCAGCGGGATCCGGTTCATCTCCGAATACGCACAATTCTATGCGCCGATCAACAACAACGATATGTTCTTAATCTTCCAGGGCCTTACCAGCGATGAACAATATTACATTTCGGCCGTTCTGCGGATTTCGAATCCGATCCTGCCGGCGAACGCCGATAATCCGCCCGGCGGGCTGAGCTGGGAAGACTTCGGCAACCAGTACGCCGCTTATGTCGCCGATATCACCACCCAATTGAACGCCCAATCCGAAGCCGCGTTCATTCCGAGCATCACCCTGCTGGATGCGCTGATCGGAAGCTTCACCATTACTCCGTAGCACTCCGGATGCGATCGGCGATCGCATCCGGACAATCGTCACCCATCCCGGCCGCACGGCCTGTGAAGAAACCACCGCTCCGTATCCACGCCGGGCGGTGGTTTCTTCATGAGAGATAGGCATTGCACCGCGCGCGGCCTCTGCATGCATTTTCTTCCCTACCGTGATCCGGATTCCGCCGTCCGCCCGATTGCTTCCGCCGTAAAAGCTCCAAAAAACCTCTATAAATATCCCAAGGCGCCGATAATCGGTATATAGTGGAAGTTGGACGGGAAAGGAACAAAAACGATCATGAAAAGGTTGCTTGCATTTTTCTTCCTTGGGCTTTTCTGCGCGCTTTTTTCCGCATGCACCCCCACGCCGGGATCCCCGGATATCTACGATCCGGGTTGCTCATCATGGGCCCTGATCGAGGCCGTCAATCAGGCGAATATTGATCCAGGACCGGCGGTCATCAACCTGGAGGCGGATTGTGAATACCCGTTTGCGATCGCCGATAACACCCAGACCATCAACGGCGTCGCTATCACCAGCGCATTACCCGCCATTACCAGCGATATTTCGCTCGTGGGCAACAACGCCACCCTTGCCACCACCATCGGATTGGGGCCAGACGCTCCGCGCTTCGGGTTTTTCCTGGTCCAGCCGAATGGATATCTGCGGATGGACGATCTGACGATACGTCACGGATGGCGTTCTCTTGGCGGAGCCATCTACATCAACCGGGGAAGTGTCTTTGCCAAATCGATTCTTTTCTACAACAATATTGCCGAAGGGCAGCTACCGGGCATCCCCGGCAAGGGCGGCGCCATTTACAACCGGGAGGGGAGATTAACCGTTCTCCACAGCAGCCGGTTCGAGTACAACGACACAACCAAGCTTTATTCCGAAGGAGAAAAGACGGCCGGCGGGGGTATTTTTTCCAGCAATGGTTTCCTTTTAATTTTGAATAGCTCCTTTACCGGGAATGGCGCGTCGCAGGGGGGAGCTATAGGCCTATGGAGATCCGAAGGCGCGGAAGGCCTTGATGGGGTGATAATATCCGGAAGTCAGTTTGCTCAAAATACCGCGGTAACAGCCGGTGCGATCTATGCCGAGGGCGAATATACACCCTTCTACATCTCAAGCTCCAATTTTATGGAAAACCAAGCGGCCGAACTGGGCGGAGCGATCCAGATCAAGGATTCCATCCTGGATCTGGGGTATAGCGATTTTTCAGGGAATGAGGCCGACAGCTGCGGAGCAGTGGACAATTCCACGGATTCAGAAATGATCGTTTCCGGCGTCACCTTCGAATCCAACATCGCAAGCGAGTCGGGTGGCGGGCTTTGCCATGAAGGCAAATCGCTGAGGATCAGCAACAGCCGGTTCTTGTCCAATCTATCCGGAGCCTATGGGGGAGGTATTTATGCGACTCGTTCCTTCTCCATACGAAATTCCACCTTAGATACCAACCAGGCTGTGGAATATGGCGGCGGGGTTTATACGAGCGATACTGTGGCCATTAACGGTTCATCATTTTCGTCCAATACGGCTTATAGGGGAGGTGGTCTGTATGCCGGGTGGCTTCCTGGAATTTCGGACGGGCCGGACATAACCGTTGGAATCCACCAAAGCACCTTCTATGCCAATAAGGCGGGAAGTTCAACTGGCCATTGGGATCCGGTCGGGGGCGGGATTGCCTTTGCGGGCATAAATCTGGACATCGATCAGAGCACGATCTGGCGCAATCAATCCCAGATGGGAAGCGGCGTGTACGCGTCCAGCGGAAGAATAAATATCGTCAACAGCACCATCTCGATGAACCAATTTGGAAACGGAGCCGGGCTGTATCTAACCGGCGGCGTGGAGTCTTCCTTTTTACACGCAAGCATCGTTGACAACCAGTCCTCAAGCGGTAGCGCGACTCTGGTTGTGTCCGGCCCGACGACATTTAAGAATACGATCGTGATCAGCATGGCAGGCGACATGCCAGGATGTCAGTTTTCCGGCCCGGGACCCATTTCCGCTGTCGGTGAAAATATGAACAATGACGGTTCCTGCACCGGCTTCAGCCTGATCACGTCGATCCACGGCGTGAACGGTTTGGCCGATAACGGCGGTCCCACACTCACCCATCCGCTGACCACCAGCAGTCCAGCCGTCGATGCGGCCGCGGATTGCGGCGGCCTGACCGTGGACCAGCGCGGCGAACCCCGCCCGTACGGGGCCCTTTGCGATCTCGGCGCCTATGAACTCGGTGCGTATAATCCAAACCCTCCGCTGCCGCCTTTGCCGGAAAATCCCCTTCCGGTAATAACAGATACTCCGCCGGCGGCCCAAGGCCTCTGCGAATACCGGGCCATTCAGAATGCCAATTGCCGGGAGGGCGACGACGCCCGCACTTCGCTCATCGCGGTCCTGAAGCAGGGGGAAGTATTCCAACTGCTATCCCTCAATCCGGAACTCACCCATGGCTTGTTCGAGATCCCGGACGGCAGGTCCTGCTGGGTGTGGCTGCCGTTGATGGAAGGTCCGCCTGATCCGAGGCAAAGCTGCAATGCCACCATCAACGATCCGCCGGACTACATACCCGAAGCGCCGGCATGCTCCGCCGACCTTCCGGAAGGTCAATGCGAAGCTGCAGGCGGGACGATGTCCGGCGGCGCTACCACGGCACCGAGATGCGTTTGCCCTACATCGGTAAAATTACATCCCCGGATTTCACCTTTTCTTTCCAAGGGCCTGGGAGATCCTGCCGCTGAGCCTCGCGTACTATCCTGTTCCGCTCGAGCGCGCAGGGAATAGAGGAAATATCCCGGCTGGGATAGGCGAATCGGCGATATTAATTTCCTTTGGTGGGGGAATTAATCGTCCGCAAAACATATGAAGCCAGGAAATGGATCCCCCGATGCCTCGACGGGGGATCCATCTACTTGAAAGGTAGATCCACCATCAGCTTCACCCCGCCGTCGGGATTTACGCTGATTTCCATCGTCCCTTTCAGCAATTCGACCCGCTCGCGGATCCCCCGCAAGCCGAATTTTTCCTCTTCATTTTCCGCATGCGAGAATCCGACTCCGTTATCCCGCACCTCCAAATGGACGGATTTTTCACGGTAGTCCAGGAGCACCTCCGCTCGCGAGGCGCGGGCGTGTTTGCGGACGTTGGTCAGCGCTTCCTGCAGGATCCGGTACAGCGCCAGTTCGATCTGCGGAGAAGCCGCCCGCGGAGGACTGGCGGGTTTGTACGAAACGAGCAATCCGGCTTCCTGATTGTCGGCGATAAGCGTCTTGACCGCCTCGAGGAACGGTTTTTCGCCCATCGGATCTGCGCGCAGAGCCGCCACCGACCGCCGCACGTCGGCCAGGCCGTTGCGGGTCAGGGTCTGGGCTTTCTCAAGCACGGCATACAGGTCCGGCGCCGTTTCCTTCCAGCCTTTGTTCTCCACCAGCGCGCGGGCGGCTTCGAGCTGCACGTTAACCACCGTCAGGTAATGCCCAAGGCTGTCGTGGATTTCGCGCGCCAGGCGGTTGCGCTCGCGCGAGCGGGTCAGCTCTTCGGCCTGCACAGCCGATTCCCGCAGGCGCATGTTGGCTTCCTCAAGTTCCCGCGCCAGCCGTTCCACATCCCTGCGGATCCGGTGTTCACGGACCGAAACTTCGGTGAAGATCCACACGAAGACAAGCGCAGAGGCAAAAATCAATGAATTTTGGATGGCGTTTTCGGGCCGGTCCCAATGCAGGGGTGAAACGAACGCGGCTACCAATATGACAAAGAACACCGCCATCGCCCGGCGGGAAAGGATCGCCGCCGCCGTGCTGGCCAACGGCATCAACATCAGCCAAAAGTATCCCTGGCCGATGTATTGGACGATCATACAGATGGCGGTTTGAAGGAGAAGATAAAAACCGACCTTAATGGGAGTGGCGGGGAAAAAGAAGGTCCGGTCGGCCATCGCCGCCAGCCCCAGATGCACGGCGCCAAGAAGGATGAGGATCGCCCAGGTAACCGGGCTGAGCGCCGATCCGATGGCGATGAATCCGGCGACATACGACACGACTACAGTGAACAGGATCAGCAGACCGCCGCGGTGTCCCGGATCGAATCGGCGATCCAACGGAGCCAACATAATGAATATTCTCCTCTACCTTTTTCAGATATCCCCAATCCCGGGAGCTTTGAAGCCGTGGGAAGAGATATGCGAATATCATATCATCCTTCTCCGGCCGTGGAATCGATTAAGAAACACGCCGGGATGACAAATAGAAAACGCCGCGCTAAAGCGGCGCGGCAGTGACTCAAGATCGAAATACAGCTTTCCGTCAGGGCGGTTCCGGTTCCGCGGTTTGCTTCGCCCCCCGGCCGTAGATCGGGCGCGTCCTTGGTCCGGTTATCCGCGGTCCGGCGCCCGGGAAAGGTCCGCCACAGCGGAATAATCCATCCCGCCCCACCCGCGCGCATCGGCTTCCGCAAATAACTCGCAGACCCGTTCGGCGGCCGGAAGGCGCAAGCCCAACTCGGCCGCATATTCCAGGCCGTAGCGGAGATCCTTTAACATCCAGCGCAAGGCGAAATTCGTATCGGAGAAATCCCTTTTCAAAATGAGGGGGAGTTTCGATTTAACGATCGGGCTGGCCATCGCACCGGTCTGTATCGCCTCCGCCGTAAGCGAAAGGTCTAGTCCGCACCGGTCGGCGAAGGCAAATCCCTCCCCGGTCACCAGGATCTGTGAGGCGAGCATCAGATTATTGATCAGCTTATACGCCATGCCCATTCCGGGAGGTCCGAAGCGGAATATGTGCGCGGAATACGCCTCCAGGACCGGTTGTACCGAGGCAAGCACAGCCTCCTCGACGCCGGTCAGCAAGGTCAGCGTTCCTTTCTCCGCGCCTTCCCTGCCCCCGGTCACCGGGCAGTCGACAAAGGCAAGGCCCCTCCCTGCGGCCAGGCCGTTCAATTCGCGGATCCACTTTACCGTCAGGGTTGCGCATTCCACGGCAATGGATCCTGGCGCCATCGCCGCCAGTGCCCCCTGCTCCCCGGTCCAAACGCCGCGCGATGCGTCCACATCGGTCACCGCGTCAATCACCACATCCGCCCCATGCGCGGCGGCGGCGGGGTTCGCCGCCACACCGGCTCCGAGCGCCCGGAACGGTTCAGCCCGCTCCGGGGTCCGGTTCCAGACCACGACCGGGAACCCCCTGCCCAGCAAATTCCGGGCGATACCGCCCCCGATGATTCCCAATCCCAACACGGCGATTTTTTTCATGCTCCTCCTGATCCGACCCCCATTGTACATCCGCGCCGAACGGGGATTGACAGGACCTCGGAGCGGGCATATCATCTCCATTGCATGAATATTTATTCATATATCAATCTTTTAATCCCGCCGCAAGGAGAGAGGACGGCATGGCGAAAAAAAGCTCTTCCCGTAAAATGGAAAGCCTGGATGAACATATGGCCGCGCACGTCGCCGAATTGTTTACCGCCTTCGGAGATACCAGCCGCGTGCGTATCCTTGCCTGCCTTTCGGCAGGGGAACAGAACGTCGGCGCCCTGGCGCAGCTGGTGGGCATCTCCGAATCCGCCGTGTCCCACCACATGCGCCAGTTGCGCCACCTACGCCTGGTTTCCAGCCGCAAAGCGGGGCGGGAAGTTTTTTATCGGGTGGACGATCCGCATGTCCTGACGCTCTTCTGGCAGGGCGTGCATCACGTGCAGGAAGAGTAACGCCGCTTTTATTCGTTTTTTTGGAATGCCGCGGTTGGCCCTTTACCGCAGCCCGGTCCGCGCGCGCCATCACCGGCATTTGGCCATGGGGAAAATAACGGGTTGTGAATTTGGAGAGGAATGCGTGGGGGCCAAGAAGCTGAGAAGAAGAGTAATTCGAAAAACCGGCCGCCCGTCTTACGAAGGCCTCAGGTAATTCTCCACCGCCCAGCCCTGGCGCGATTTATCGTACACCCCCTCCAGCAGCCACCAGGTGTACCCGTCGGCCTGCCGCGGCCCCTCGATGACGGCAAACAACTCGTGCGAACTGGCCTGGCTGAGGATCTTGCCCTTCAGCGACGGTTCATCCCGCAGCCGCAGGCCGTCCTCGGTCACCTCGACCATCGCTCCCACGCCGATCGTTCCGGGTAAAACCGTGGGAAGCGCGGGTGTGACCGTAACAAACGGGGTGAAGGTCAGCGTGGGCGGAATCGGCGTGTAGGTCGGGGGTGGGTAGACCGTGAAATACGGCGGGATGGCTTCCGCGGGCAGGCTGGGAAGCGGGGCGGCAAACAGGAGGACCCAAACGACGATCACGGCGGCCAGCCCGATCGTCGCGCCCGCCGGCCACACCCACCAGGCAAGCGACGCACGCAAACCGCCGGCCGGAGCCGGCGCAGCGGCAACCGGCGCGTCGGAGGGCGGTTCGGGCGTTTTTTCCTTTACCGGACGGGTCGGGATCGTATCCATTTATGATATGAATTGCGCAGTGCCGGAGGCTGTGCTATCCTTCCCCCGGGATGAAGCCAATGATTGAATTGACCGGAAGTCTTCACAACCACACGGGCTATTCCGACGGGGAATTGTATCACGCTGACCTGGCCGCCGCCGCGGCCAAGGCGGGGCTGGATTTCCTCATCACCACCGATCATAACATTTATGTCGACGGCGTTGACCGTTGGATGGATTTCCCCGGCGGCCGGCGCGTGCTCGTCCTGGCGGGGGAGGAGATACACCATCAGGATCGGATCCCCCAGAAGAATCATCTTCTCGTCGTCGGTGCCCGCACGGATCTGAGCCGGCTCGCTCCGGATCCCCAGAAGCTGATCTACGCCGTGCGGGATG
>DAOUDU010000132.1:0-7142 GCA_034430775.1 Anaerolineales bacterium
GGGGAGGGGCCGGGGGAGGGGTCAGCGTTTCTTTTTCCCTTCCAGCTCCATCCGCCGTGTGCGAAAGAGTTCTTCCTCGAGTATCCGGCGGTTGAAGCCGATCAGATCGGCGACCAGCCCGATGCAAAAGACCACCACGCCGACAATCAGGAGGACCGCGGCGAGGATGACCGACTGGACGTGCCCCGCACCGAACCCGGCCGCGGCGAAATACAAATAGCGCACGCTGAGGGCGACCCCGCCAAGCAAAAACAGACTGCCGAGGATCGAAAACACGCGCAGCGGGCGGTACATGACGAACGCGCGCAGGAGGGTCGCGCCGGAAAACGAAAGGTAGTGCAGCATGCCGCTCGCGAGGCGCGAGGGACGCACGGGCGGATTGGTGCGGACCGGGACGAACGCGACCGCTTCGCCGCGCGCGCCGGCCTGAATCAGCGTTTCGAGGGTGTAGGAATAGCCGCTCATCACCAGGGTCCGCAGCGCGGCATCGCGCGAGAAGGCGCGGAAGCCGCTGGCGGCATCCGGCGTCCGCATCCCCGAGACCCAGCCGATCAGCGCGCTGCCGAAGCGCTGCAGCAGGCGTTTGGCGGGCGAAAACCATTGCAGCGAAGCCACGCACCGGTCGCCGACAACCCATGCGGCTCGGCCGGAAAGGATCGGGGCGATTAGCGCGGGAATATCCTGCGCGGAATATTGGTTGTCGGCGTCGGTGTTGACGATGATATCCGCCCCGCGCGCGAGCGCTTCCTCCAGCCCGGCGGCGAACGCGGCCGCCAGCCCGCGGTGGGCCGGAAGCGAGAGGACCTTGGCGCCGGCCGCTTTGGCCGCTTGGGCGGTGCCATCCGTGCTGCCGTCGTCGATCACGAGCACTTCGACCGCGCGCACGCCGCGGATGCGGCGCGGCAGCGCCCGCAGGGTTGCGGGTAGGGATTTTTCTTCATTGAAGGCGGGGATCTGGATGATGAGTTTCATAAGGCGGGACCGACCCCTCCCCTTTATCCCCTCCCCAGAATGGGGAGGGGAAATGAGTGCTATTTTTTACGTACTCTCCCCTCGCCTATTGGAGAGGGGAAATGAGCGCCATTTTTTTACGTACTCTCCCCTCCCCTATTGGGTGGGGCAGGGGGAGGGGAAAGCGATTCTTCTTCCTTTTCAACTCCATCCGCCGAGTGCGAAAGAGTCCGTTACCCCTCCCGGCCTCCTGTCGCTTCGCTCCGGGACAGGTTCGGCCACCCTCCCCAATAGGGGAGGGAAGGTAAGGACCATTTTTTCCCCTCCCCTATTGGGGAGGGGCAGGGGGAGGGGTAAGAAGATTCTACACTAGCGCAATATGCCCGGCAGGAAGCCGCAGTAGCCGGTCGAGACGACCAGGTCGTAGGCGGTCTCATCCCCGGCGGCGAGCGGATCCTGCGAATACGCGCGCACAAAGTACACGCCGTTGCGCGGCGCGATCCAGCAGATCGCCGCGCCCTGGCCGATCATGCTCGTATCCGGCGGGTAGGCGCGCAGGAGGACGGTCGAACCGTCGGAATTCACAAGTTCAAGCACCGTCCACGAAGTGGGGCCCTGGGCCAGCGCCCGGATCAGGTAGGTCGTGCCGGCGGTGACCTGGAAGAAGACCCAGTCTTCATCGCCCGACGGGCACGAGGTGTGGCGCTGGGGCACGCCCATGAAAATCTCGCGCGCGGTGAGCGGGGTGTTATCCGATTCGAAGCCGTCCGGCGTGCAGGATTTGATCGTCGTGCTTACCTCGGCCAGGGCGGTGTTGCCGGCGCGGTCGAAGGCGGTGACCCGGAAGCCGTAAGCGTGGCCGGGCTGGGCGGCGTAGACGGCGGAGCGCACATCCGGCGCGAGGCCCGTGAGCCAATCGGTCCAGGATCCGCCATCGATCCGGGTTTCCAGATCGAAGCCGGCCAGGCCGGAGAACGAATCGCTCGCGGTCCAGGCCAGGTTGACCACGGTCGAATCCTGCTGGGCGGGGAGCGGTGTGACGGACAGAGTCGGCGCTGTGCGGTCGTTGGAAATCTCCCACACGATCGCGACCGCTTGGTTGCCGGCCCAGTCGGTGACGCGCGTCTGGAAGGCGAGCGCCGTGCCTTCCGGCAGGGTGGCCGGGTCGAGCGGGCAGGACCAGCCGTCGGCGGGGTTGGTATCGGTGCAGACCGGCACCCAGTTCGAGCCGGCCCAATCCGAGGTGTGGCTGAAGATTTCCACCTTCGCCACGCCGCCGCTGTCACTCGCGTTCACGACCAAGTTGGCGGGAAGCGCGGAAAGGAACTGTCCGGATTCCGACGGCGTGACCCACGAAACGGCCGGAATGTCGGAATCGGTTGTCAGGCGGATGGTGTAGCCGTGATCGGTCCCGCCTTCGGAGGGATGATTTTGCGAGCGCACCTTCACGTAATAGGTGCCGGATACGGGAATTTGGTACCCGACCGATCCGCCGTTCCCGGCGGCAAGGACGCTCGTCCCGTCGGTGCCGATCAGCTGCATGTAGGGTTTGAGCGCGGCGTAGCCTTCGAGCTGGGCGACGACGCGGCTGCCGGCGGCTGCGCTGAAGCGGTAGTAATCCATATCCCCGGCCGGGCAGATCTGCCCGGCGAGGCTCGCGCCGCCGAGGACGGTTGCGGTCGCGGCGGTGTCGTTGGATTCGCCCGGGTCGGAGCAGGCCGGGGCGGGTTGGGCGGCGATCTGGAAATCGTCGATCGCCCAGCCGGCGTTGCCGTTGCCGATTTCATCTCCCGAGTAAAACGCGAAGCGCACGCGCACGTTTCGCCCGGCGTAGGCGGAAAGGTCGAGGACCGGGCCGGATTGCCAGGTGCGCTCTTTGTCGTCGGTAAGCTGGTAGAGGTTGACGTAATTTCCGCCGTCGACGGCGATCTGGATCCGCCGCTGATCCCAGTGCGGGTTGGAGGTTTCGCCGTCGAACCAGTATTTGAAGCGCAGGGTGTACCCTGCATCGGGGATGTAGACCGGCGGCGAGGTGAGGAAGCCGTAGTTTGGCGAGCCGTCGTTGTAGGTTGAAGTTTCCGCGCGGTTGTAGACCCAGGCCTTCGTTCCGGATGCGACGGGCGAGTTCGTCACGCGCCAGAAACCGGTTGCGGTCCAGTTGGCCACGCCGGTTTCCATTCCGTCTGCGAAGGGCGCGGTCAGCGCCGCGGGCCAGGCCGGCGCGGCGACGACGTTGAAGGTGCGATCGCGCCAGTCGCTGATGCAGATGGGGTTGCCGGCGCAGGAACGCTCGAAGATGTACCACTTTTGGGTTCCGACGGTGCCGGTGGCGTTGCCATCCAGCACGCGGTAAGGCAAGCGCCCTTCGCCCAAGGGCCCGACCGTATCGGCTTCGAAACCGGAATAGAGCGCGGATACACCGGGGCGCCAGAAGAAGACCAGGGCGTCGCCGCGCTGGAAGGTGGCACTGCCCGGCGGCCAGATCATCGTCGCCGGGCCGGGGGCCGAGACGCGCGGGGCGACGCGCAGCGAGGAGACGCTATCCACGCCGACCGGATTATCCATGAGGTTGCGGTCGTCGGCATCGAACGCCTCGGTCCGGCCGTAATAATTGTTTTCGGAATAGAGCGTGGCGATCACGTTCGACCCGACCCGGATCGACGCGGCTGCGTCGCCGCCGACCGGCGCCAAGACCGCGCCGCTGGCGTACTCCCCGACGTCCATTACCGCGCAGGCGCCCCCGAAATTCATCTCCGCAAACAGCGCGACCTGGTCGGCGGAAGGCGAGCAGGCCGGCGGGGGAGCCGGGCAGGAGGTGGTATGGACGATCGAGCGCAGGCCGGGGTAGCCATCCACCGGGTTACCGTCGCGGTCCCAGGCGCGGAGCGAGATGCTGACCGCGCCGGCCCCGACCCCCGCGGCGCACAGGTTCCAATCGTACGTAAACGGCGAGGAGGTCTGGATCGGGCCGACCTGCTCCCAGCCGTTGCCGGTATTGGCGATGAAGTAGCCGTGGCTGAACCCGCTCCCTGAATCGGTGGCATACCCCTGCAGGCGGACGGTCGAGGCGCTGACCTGCGCCTGGTCGGCGGGGGCGGTGATGCCGGCCGTGGGCGGCGTAAAATCGGTCCCGGACTGATTGCCCGAGACGTAATAATTCTGGCCCGATCCGCCGAACCAGGCCGCTTCATCCACCCGGCGCGGGCGCCCGCCGTTGATCGCCACGTCGTCGAAGGTGATATCGATCGAGTTCCCCCACCAGGAAGCGGCGTTGGTGTGAACCTGGAAGTGCAGGTGGTGGCCGGTCGAGAAGCCGGTATCGTCGGCGATGCCGAGGAACTGGCCGCGGTAGATCCGCGCGCCCGGCGTGCGGAAGGCGGCCGGGATGCTATCCTGCGCCAGATGCAGGTAGACCTGGTAGGTGGTCGGGACGGTCGACGTATCCTCGAGCACCAGATAATTGGCGTGGTTGGCGTTGCCGTCGTAGTAGCCGTTGGGGTAGGTCCAGACCGCGTATTTGACCGTGCCGGTGCGGGCGGCGACGATCGGCCACATCGGCTGGGAGCCGTTGTAAAAATCGTAGGCGTAGGCCATCGAGGAGGAGTGGTTGACCGACTGGGTCAGGAGCTGGGTCACGCCGGCCGGCCAGGGCAGGTGGTAGCCGCCGATCGCCTTAGCCATCGCCTTCTGATCGGCCTCGGAGGGCGTGGTGAACGTCTTCTTCGTCTCGGCCGAGAGCAGGTCCTCGGGCGCCTGGGCCAGGACCGTATTCCAGTCCTTATCCGCCTGGAGCGTCACAGACCAATCTTCGGAGAGGCGCCGGCCGAGCGCGATCCCCGGTTCGGTCGGGATCTGTTCGTGGGATTCGGGCTGGATATAGGCCAGAGTTGCCAGAGCCCAGTTGCCGTCGGCTGAGAAGAGGACTTCCTCGACCGTCACCTTATATATATTGAAGGCCGCCACCTCCGTGTGCGCGGCGACCGCCTCGCCGACCAACTCGATGATCCGGGCGCGGTCCTCGGGTGTAGCCGGTGAAGGTGCTCCCATCCGCCCTTGGTTCAGGGCAGGCTCGGATGAGCTGGCGGCCGCTGATAAAAACAGCGCCGCGAGGCAGAGGAGGAGGATGGCAGGTAGGCGTCGAATGGTCATATCGTTGAAATATGGCCCGAATCCGGGCCGATCCCTTCCCGGAAAAGGGTGCAATTTGCGTGCCAAGGGGAGTATACGGGAAAGTGTCGGATTCTACGAAACTGGCCAGGCGTGGGGTAAGGCGTGGAGTACGAAAGGAAACTTGAAGGACATGAAAGGAAAGGAGAGTTGGGAGAAAAAATAAGGAATGCACAAAGGAACAGATCGTGTCTCCTTTAAAGTGCCAAGTGATGGATGAAGTAACTTCCGAGGAGCATGTTCGATAAGGATGGATATGGATAAGATTATTACGGGGGTTTAACAGCCAGCAATCGGTTAATTATTTTCTGAAACCCAATTTCAATGTTGACAATCCGGAAAATATAGTTTATAATAATGACTTGGTTAGTTTACAATAATCAAGAGGAAAAATGGCCAACAAAAAGCGAAGGCCGGAAGATATTCGTGACTTCCTAATCCAGGGTATTGATGACAATCCTCGTGGAATTGTTGCAGAGACGGCAGCGCAATTTAGGATTACCCGACAAGGTGTTCTCCGGCATGTCAGGAATCTGGCTGAGGAGGGAAGAATTGAAGTTGAAGGAAAAACCCGGGATAGGCGCTATCGGGTTGTCCCGTTTGCTGAATTTACTTTGCCTCTTCATATCACACCTGAGCTCGAGGAGGATATCGTATGGCGTCAAACCATTCGGCCCGCGCTCCAAGGAGTAAAAGAAAATGTAATTGGAATATGCCAATATGGTTTCACGGAGATGTTAAGAAATGTAATCGACCATTCAGAGGCGGATAAAGCCGAAGTAAAACTTGATTATTCTCCGCATCGGATCAGGCTTCGAGTGGATGATGAGGGAGTTGGTATCTTTAATAAAATCCAGCGCGTATTTACTCTCCCGGATCCGCGGGATGCGATTTTGGAATTGGCAAAAGGCAAACTCACTACCGATCCTCAACGCCATACCGGAGAGGGAATTTTCTTCGCGTCACGCATTTTTGACCGATTCTCTATTCTATCCGGCTCTCTTTATTTTGCTCATACGGAAAGAGACGATGATTGGTTGTTGGAGGATGAGGAACAATCCAGGGGCACCTTAGTTTCTATGATTATTGACCCACGATCTAACCGTAGAATCCAGGATGTCTTCGATAAATTCGCTTCCGGTGAGGCGGATTACGGATTTTCAAAAACCCATGTTCCGGTTGTCCTTGCCAGGTTTGGGGATGAAAATCTTGTGTCGAGATCACAGGCCAAAAGGCTGCTATCGAGGTTTGACCGGTTCAAGGAAATCGTCTTGGATTTCAAGGGAGTCTCTACCATTGGGCAGGCTTTTGCCGACGAGGTTTTCAGGATATTCCCTGCAGAGCACCCAGGAGTAAATCTTCATTCGGTTAATACGAGTAAACAAATCAAGAACATGATTAATAGGGCTTTTTCAGCCCGAAACTCAAATGGAGAGGCTTGAGGGGAGATCGCACAACGGGCCAATAAGAGGAATTGGGTTTTGGGAAAAAGGTTCAAGGACTTTTTCTCTGTGAAAATGATAAAGTAAAATGAACCGAAGTTCAACGGAAAGCCAAACGACAAAAGAGCGAGTCGGTAATTAACCTCACCATCGGTCAATTGGATCCATAATCGCCGAGATATTAAAAAGGTGAAAATGTTCGAACAAGCCTTCAAGAACATCGACGACGTCCTCCGCAAAGAAGCGGGCTGTACCACGGAGCTCGACTATACCGAGCAGACATCATGGCTGCTGTTCCTGAAATACCTCGACGGCTTGGAGGAAGATAAGGCCATTGAAGCCAAACTAAACGAGAAAAGGTATTCATACCTCCTCGACAAGCCGTATCGTTGGAGTAATTGGGCTGCGCCTAAAGGCAAGGATGGCCGGATCGACCAGAATAAAGCGCTTACCGGCGACGACCTGCGTGATTTCGTTGATGAAAAGCTCTTCCCGTACCTTCGCGGCTTCACTCAGAAGGCCAGCGGACCGAACACCATCGAATACAAAATAGGGCAGATCTTCGGAGAGATCAAGAATAAA
>DAOUDU010000133.1:0-2531 GCA_034430775.1 Anaerolineales bacterium
CCGATCGTGAGGGTCAGGACGTTGGATTCATGCATTTCGGTGACGAAGGTCTCCTCCTCCATTTCGATCACGAGCACGCCTCCTTGGACGGAGGTCTGGATGAGTGGGACGACGTTATCCGGGCCGCGCAGGGCAAGGCTTTCGGCCCCGCTCTGGGAGATCACCACCCGGCCGACCGTGCGCATATCGACGGCGGTGAAGCCGGCGGCTTCGCACGTTTCCGACACGATCGTATCCGAGGCCTTGATGGATCGGATGGCCCGGGTGAAATCCCACAGCCCGTTGCAGCCGGTGAGGAGCAGCGAGAAGGCGATCAGGGGAAGAAGGGAGACATGTTTTTTCATGGTTGGATCCTTTCTGTTATGAAGATAATGGCAGTGTACTCGCGCCTTTCAAACGGCGGCGGACGGTTGCCGGGCAAATAGCGGGCCGATTACGGGTGGATTAGGGGCCGGCGTCATACCTGCCAAGGGCACGCAGGTATGACGGGACCGCCTCGGTTTTGATGCCGGTCTGGTGAAACTTATTTATAAAACAGGAGTCTAATAGATAATCTCCCGGCGCGGGCCGGCGGGATAAAAAATCCCCGCCTGCGAGACCCTTAGGGTCTCCGCCGACGAAAAATGATGCAAAATGGGAAATGATTTATTCCGCAAACCGTCAGATTGACCGGTAAAGGGGTAGAGACCCTAAGGGTCTACTCACCCCTTATACACATTCTCATTATGCCACGTTAAATTCTATCCCACCGGCTGCCCGGCTGTATATAAAAATCCGCCGGCGGTAGAGTATGCCGGTGGTTTAATTGATTTGTATTCACGCACACATTCGGCCTGCAGCATGCGCATAAGAGGGTCTGCCTGAAGATGTACAATAGGCTGAAGTACTTGTATCAGGCGAGGGAAAAGGAGCATAAGGGCGGAGAATAGATTGAGTGAACGTCAGGCTGTGATGAAAAATCCCATCACCTCGTTTAATCTCAAGGAGATATAAAAATGGATTCCCTTGTACCTTTTATCAACGAATGGTTTTTGCATAGAAAGGAGTATTTTTCTACTTTCGCTCAAGCTGATAGCCGTATCGAGGGTTGGTATAAAGCCGAATTACTTGTTTTGTTAAATAGACTAAAGATCAAAGGGAATATCGATGATTTTAATCGCGAAGCGAACATAGTGTCGCCAAGAGATGGATTGCGCAAGCAAGTAGACTTTAAGATAAACATTTGTAAGAAGGAGCATCTTTGCGAACTGAAATCACTTTGCATCAGCCAGGCAGCAGGGACTCCTCGTAATCTCCATTTTTACTTCCGCGATGATCATGTGGGGTTGATCAAAGACTTCAAGAAGTTAGACGAATTGGGTAATACCAACAAGTGGGCGCTTGCATTCGTCTATCCAAATCCTGATGTAGACAAATGGAATGACGCTGTTGCCTCACTTCCGAGAGCGTTAAAACACTGGCGGCCAATAACCAAACCCTCGGATTATCCGGAGTGGGTATACATCGCACTTTGGAAAGGGTAATAATCTGAGGGGTTCTTATTCCTTCTCAAAACCCTGGCTTGTGAACTTTAACGTCCTTCCGTTTTCAGTCACGATTCGGATCACCTGCTCGGGAACGCCACCGGGAATATCCGCATCGATTTCCAGCGTTACGGTGACCGCAGCGCCTACCAGACCAGCCAAATGCGAGATTACCTCATCGGCAATACGGCTTGCGTCGCGGCCGACGCGCGTCGGGTCAAGTACGACTGTGCCATGGAACCGTGTCGGTTGTTGTAGCTTGGGTGACGATTCGCCGGCTGCCACACCGGCTGCAGTGGGAGCTCCTTGTGCGCCTCCAGGAGCACCTGGGGCGGCAACGGAAGGACCAGCCGGAGACGCGGCTGTCTCGGAGTTGATTTGCTGAAGGGCAAGCTGCGGCTTGACCAGGATGCCGCCGCTATCCGGAGAAATCGAGATATTCCGCCCGGCCAATAATCCGCGGTATCTCCCGGCCACTTCATCGTATTCATCCGCGTAAGCAAACGTATCTTGCATCCAGGTCAGCGAGCCGACGCCGTCGCGGATGGCATGAGCGAGGACCGCAGAATCGGCCAGGCGAGGGAGGTAAAGATACCTGCCGAAATCTTCGACCAACTGCCGGACGGGAACGTTATCGCCGCGCCAGAGCGGGACCTCATCCAGATACTTGCGCAAAATGGATGCGCCGAGCGTGGTTACCAGAAGGTCTTCGCCCCGCAGTTTCTTGCTTGCCCGCGCGGCCAGCGCGTCGCTTCCTGTTAAGCGGATAGCGTTCCATTCGACGGCGGATGTCGGATTCTTTTGCGTCGGAACCAGCAGCCACTGATACGTTTCCGGCAGGCGGGCGATGATGGCGCTCTCGGCGGCATCCTTCTGCGTTTCGGCCTGCTTTAATTGATGCGGATCGAGGTTAAGCGTTTCTTTCTCCGCGACGATCGATTCCCAGGCCAGGTATTTCCGGATTGCCTCGTCCAGATCCTGCAGGCGGGCTTTATCCGCGGCGAGAAA
>DAOUDU010000134.1:0-16236 GCA_034430775.1 Anaerolineales bacterium
TCTCGAGCGCATACGGTTCAAGACATACGCCGCCGGCCTGCAGTTTTGTGATCTGTTCGACCCCCGACGGAGTCAGGTAGGCGCCGCGCCAGGTGAAGGTGAGGCACTGGCCGACTTTTTCGCCCAGAGTCATTTTCGCAATTTTTGTGGAAACAAAATCGTCCCGTTCTTTCGACATTCCAAGCCTCCTAAAGCAAACTTACTGCAAGATTTTTCTCTCCGGGCGCAGCCAGCATGTCACCCCTGAAAATACATGGCGGAAGGGGCATAGTTTTTCCTGCGTATTGAAAGTTTTTCTCCGCTCCACCGATCCCTGGTGGGGGATGGGCACGCCGGATCCGCCGCGACAGGCCGATCGGCCGGTAATGATGAATTCCATGTAAACGCTTCCAAATGTGTCTGCCAATAGTGTAAATAACTTGGATGCAAGCGTCAAGGTGGGAATGGATCGGAATTTGGCAGATTCCATGTGAAACCATTAAGAAATCAACTTTTTCCAAGCCCGCATTTTCCCGATGACATACGGTGAATAAGCCGAAGGAATAAACGTCATGGAAATACTTCATGACGGATGGAAGGTTTTTCCAAGGAAGCCTATTTTATTGATGGCATGATGCATTTCCATGATTCCTAAAAATAATTGCTAAGATTCCATCAGGAATCCAGATGGAGAACGAACATAAAGAACAACAGCCGATCTAGCAGCTGGCAACCTGGGATGGTGAGGATTTTCCTGTTTTCCAGGGCATTACTACTCCCCAATCAGGAGATTATTAATTGAGTTTTCCCGGTTCAGAGTTATATTCCTCCAATGGAAGCCACAAAAAGCATCCCGTTGTGAAGAGGTACTTAAGAAGGAATGTTGTTTTTCCAGCTTATACGGACCATCAGCTTGTCAGGAAGCAGCGGCTGCCCGGTTGAATCCGCCGGAAAATCTTACCTCGTCCGCTGATCCTTCTCTGGGACTATCCGGATGGTGAAATATGCTAAGGCTATCATTGCTTCGCCTGCCCTCGCTGTCCTCCCTGCTGGATCCTCTGTACCATAGGCAGAAATTCCAGCGTAGCGAGGGGCAGCGAAGGGGTCGCTCGCAATGACACCTGTTTCTTCATTTATAAGCACCGTGATATATACTTAACCCGGCTTTTCATAAAACAGGAAATCCGGACTCCATCTGTAAAAATGCTCATCGCCGTATTTTCCGACACCCACGACAACCGCAACGCGATCCGCAAAGCCCTCGACCTGGCGCGCAGCCGCGGTGCGGCGGAGATTTTTCATTGTGGAGACCTTACCTCGGCGGCGGTGGTGAGCTTGTTCAGTGGATGGACTCTGCAGTATGTCGAGGGCAATATGGACCGCGATGCGGGGGAGATCCGCGCGGCGGTGGACCGGCTCGGCATGGGTTCTATGGGCGCGGCGGAGCTTCACCTGGAACGGGACGGCCTGCGCATCGCCCTAATGCATGGCAACCGGGCGGACCGGCTGGCACAAGTCATTCAATCCGGAACCTATGATTTTATCTTCCATGGCCACACCCACCGCCGGCGCGACGAACGGGTCGGCCGGACGCGGGTGGTCAATCCGGGCGCGCTGGGAAGTACGTCCGTGGAGAAATATTCCTTCTGTGTGTTGGATACGACCTCGCGGGAGATCGAGTTTATTGAGGTGTGACAGATTCTGACCATGGTCTGGCATCGATGGCCAGCCTCCACACCACATCAGCTATCCTTAACCGCGTATACGCCTGAGACATCCGGCAGGGATGACAAACCGGCGTCGCAGAACACCGCGAATCCCTTTCGAACAAGCAGGGCGCGGACTTTTTGCGTTAGGCGCGGTGTGTGCGATTCGAGGACAAGGTTCCGAATCCCGGCGAAATGCCGGTCTTCGATTCCCTTCAGGACGGCCAATTCATCCCCCTCCACATCAATCTTCAGGAAATCAACGGCGGTGATGTTTTCCGCGTCCAGGACTGCGGAAAGGGTTTGCATGGGGGCATGCCGCGTTTCCGATCGAAAAAGAAACTCGGTCAGAGGTTTCCCCAGTTGGGCCTCCATGAAATCCAGCTGGGGTTTTTTCATGGCCGGCTTGGCTGTGGAATTGCCGGCCATGTTGGGATAGTAGGCAAAGGTCCGGCGCGCGACGGTCCGCGAACCGACGGCGCAATTATGGATGTGGACATTCGAAAGACCGTGTAGTTCTACATTGCGCGCCAGGGCCTCGTATGTTTCCGGGATGGGCTCGAATGCATGGATGACCGCATTGGGATTCACAGATCTTGCGAAGAGTGTGAAGACCCCGATATTCGCGCCGATATCGAAAATAGACGACGCCCCCTCGAGATTCAGGCCGTGGCGCAGATATTCCCGGTTGATAATAACTTCGTTATAGATGAATTCCGTTTCTTCGATGCTGGTATGCGTATAGCACCGGAATCCATCCGGGAAAGTGACAAGCTTCAGCGGCGCGGAGTTCTGTTCGACGCTTTGGGCATGCACAAAACCGGGCGATAAATTCGGGTTCGGACTATTCATCCTGGGTTTCCTCCGGCGTTCTGCCAGGGAGATCGGGGCGGCAAAGGCGTTTCGGCTCGCGGGCGGATCCGAAAGGAATTATGCTTCCTCTTCAGGAACGTCCGGCGCTGTTTCGCCGCCCGTGATATTTTCCCGTTCGAGGGAGTCGGGAGACGGCAGGCGGTCCAGGGTTTCACGCGAGACATCCGTAGGATGCACTTGCGAAAGGAACGGGACCGGATAGACCGATGTTCCCGCGCTGGCTTCCCACAGCCGCCGCTCGATTTCATCCGCGGCCTGCACCTCGCCGCCCTCGGTCCGTGCCAAAGCGCCCAAACCGCCTGCCCGTTCCCGGATCTCGGGACGGTCCACTTCACGCAACGCGGAGGCCAGCCGCTCCGCATTCATGTCCTGCTTTTCCATGGTCAATCCGATTTTCTTCTCGTTAACCAGTTGGCCCCACGCCGCCTGCATCCCGAAGGCGGGAACAATGATGGACGGGATCCCCGCTGTGATCACCGCGCCGGTAGTGCCGGCACCCCCGTGATGCACGGCCGCTTTCACGCGCGGCAACAGCCAATCGTGCGGCATATCATCGCAGACCAGGACTCCCGGTGGGAACTCCGGCCGTTCGTCGACCGTATTGCGCAGAAGTACGGCGCGGTTTCCCGTAAGCCGCAGTGCCTCCAATATCACTTCCGTCACCGCCGTTTTTTCATGGACTCCCCAGCTTCCAAATCCGATATATATGGGCGGCGGCCCCGCTTCCATAAAGGTGCGAAGCAGCGGCTCGACGGGTGCTTTATTTTGCACGCGCCACCAGCCCGTCTGCACGATCCGCTCCGGCCAATCCGGCGGCCGCGAAATAAAATGGCGGCTCCAGGCCGCAAACGCCGGAAACCGCGAAAGGTGCGGAGCCCAATTCCGCGTCACCAGCGGATCCGGCCGTAATCCATGCTCCATCCGCCACGGATTGATCTTGTCGGAGAGGAACAACCCGAATGAGAGGAGCATGAACCCGGCCATGAAGCGGTTGAAGAATCCACCCTTATCCTGGATTCGTCCATCCGCAAAGCAGTAAGCATCGGTTGGGATAAAGCCCGGGTCAAAATGCACCAAAAAAACGGGCAGCCCGCGCGCCTCGGCGACATGGATCGCGGTGGGCGTGGTGATCACCTTGGTCAGGATCACATCGGCTCCGCGGCTGGCATCCCAAAACTCCTGCAACTGCTGCCGTGCAATGCCGCGCGAGTAAGATGTGCTTGTAGTTAACATTTCCGGAAGGGATCGGCTGGCGGCCAGGGACCGCATCAGATCCTCGTTCCCGTCCTCCGCCATCGCGAAATACTCGATCCCGCGCTCTTCGGCCAGCGCACGGTACGGCTCCCTCGCCGCCATAACGACCTGGTGGCCCCGGTTTACCAACTCCGCGCCGAGCGCGACGAACGGCTGAATATCGCCGCGCGTACCCCAGTTTAAAACGGCGAAACGGTACGCAATTTTGCGCTTCAGATTGCGACAAAAAGCGGGCGGCCACACCAACGAATTTTGGTTCTTCATGGAAATCTCCGTTTACGCGGGACGTTCCCCGCAATCAATCCTCTTCGACGATATCCTCTGGGATCCTCTCCTCGATAATCGGCAGGGGATTTGTGATTCTTCCGGGCGACGGTTTGTTTTCCACATACGCGTCCAGAGTGAAGGTCGGGTTCAGCTTCGCAAGCCCCGGCAACGGCCGGGATTGGGATTTCTCCGTTGCTTCACGCAGCCTCCGCTCAACTTCGTCCGCCGCCTGTTTCTCGCCCCCTTCGTTGCGCGCCGAATTCCCCAAAACCCGTGCCCGTTCCCGGACATCCGGGAGATCGACGGCGCGCATGGCCGCGGCCAGATTCTCCACGGTAAAATCCCGCCGATCCAGCAACGTCCCGATATGCATTTCCTCCACCAGGTGCCCCCAGGTTGCCTGAGCTGGAAATCCCGGAACGATGATCGATGGAATGCCTGCGGCGGCGACCGCTCCCATGGTTCCCGCCCCGCCGTGATGCACGGCCGCTTTAAGATGGGGAAGCACAGCGTCGTGGGACACATCCTCTTCCACAATCACATGGCTTGGGAACTCTGTTCGCCCGTCCACCGTGTTGCGCAGCAATACCGCGCGGTTGTCCGTCAATCGCACGGCCTCCAAAATCACGTCCGTAACGGCGGTTCTTTCATGCACAGTCCAACTTCCGAATCCGAAATAGAACGGCGGTGGCCCGGCTCGGACGAATTCGCGGAGACGGTTGCCAACGGACGTCTTCCGTTTCAGCTTCCACCATCCGGTCTGCACATACCACGACGGCCAATCCGAGGAGCGCTTGAGAAAATGCGTGCTCCACACCGCAAAGGCCGGGAAACGGAACAAATAAGACGCCTGATGGTGCCGGGCGAACCGGTCCGCAGGCAACCCCTGCTCCTGGCGCCATGCGTGGATCAGGTCCGAAACCGATAAACCGAACATCATGAGCATCATGCGGCCCATGAACCGGTTGATTAACTTCCCGCGGTTCCGATACCGGTCCCCTTCCATGCAGTAATCCTCGGAAGGGATGAAACCCGGATCGATGTGGACGAAAAACACGGGCACCCCCCGCTGCTCGGCGATATGGAGGGCGGGTGCGGTAGAGACGGCCTTGGTAAGGATCACATCCGCTCCCCGGCTCGCGTCGGCGAACGCATGGAACTGCGAGCGGATCAGACCGCGCGAGTAGGATGAACTGATCTGGACCATATCCCGGAATCCACGGGCACCGGCCAGGGACCGCATCAGTTTTTCCGTTCCATCCTCCGCCATCGCATGGAACTCGATCCCCTGCTCCTCAGCCAACGCGCGGAACGGTTCCCTCGCGGCCAGGACAACCGAATGACCGCGGCGGACCAGTTCCGCCCCAAGGGCGACGAACGGTTGAACATCGCCGCGTGAACCCCATGTGAGGGCGGCAAACCGGTAAGCCTCCTTGCGCTTCAGACACCGGAGATGCTCCGGTGGCCATGGGACAGCTTGCCTGTTTTTCATCAGTTCCTCCATGCCGCGGTTGAGAGCCACCGCAACGATATGGAAAACCGGATCCCGGACCGGCGCTCACTGGTGACCGGTCCAAGATTCCCCCATGGGAAAGATCTCGGATCGCTTTTCTGTTTTTTTCCGTGTCCTGCTGCCCCCGGCCGTACGTCCTTACCCCGATACTTTTTCATTCACCAAATGGATCACCTGCAGCAAATCGGGAAACTCGAACGGTTTTTCCAGGATGGTCAGGTCGTTTTCCTCGATAAACCGCCGCGTGGCGAGGTTGGCGGTGTCACCGGTGATGAAAATGATTTTACGGGTCATGTGCGGCCGGTCGGATTGGATCCGCCGGTAAAAATCCATCCCCGAAAAATTCGGCATCCGGAAATCGCACAGGATGACGTCGAATTCCGACGCCGCCAGCCGTGCCAGCCCCTGCTCCCCGTCACCGGCGGTTTCCACCAAATATCCGCGGCTCGCGAGCGACTTGGCCAATACATCCTGGACGTTTGGTTCGTCGTCGATGATCAGGATCCGGGATGGCCGTTCGAAGCTTTCCACCGGCGGGTGCTCCTCTTTGCGCGGATGCTTTTCCTCTTCCACAGCGGCGACCGGCAGCTCGACGACGAAGACCGCCCCCGCGCCGGGGGGACTTTCCGCCCAGATATGCCCATCGTGTTCGCCAACGATCCCGTGGCAGATGGAAAGCCCCAAGCCGGTCCCGCTGGTCTCCGCCCTGGTGGTGAAAAACGGGTCGAAGACATACCGCAAAATGTCTTCCGGGATGCCCGGTCCCGTGTCTGTAAAGGAAATGCGCACCACCGCGCGCGGCTCGCTGCCCTGCGGAAAATTGGTTTCGGAGCCGCAAACGGTGGTGATTTCCAGTTCCCGCGGGCCGGATGCGCCGATCATGGCCTGAATGGCATTTTGAATAAGGTTCATAAAGACCTGGGTCAACTGGTACAGGTCGGCCGTAATCGTCGGCAGATCGGGCGCGAGAGTCAGCCGGACCTTCACGTCCTTGGCATCCAATTCGTAGGAGATCAGATCCAGGCTGCTGCGCAGCGCTTCGTTGACCTGCACCGGCTCGCGGTGGATCGGGCGCTGGCGGGCGAAATCCAGCAGCCCGCGAACGATCTTCCCCGCCCGCAACGCTTCCGCCACGACTTTCTCAAGGTTGCCCTGCACCGCCGCGTCCAGCTTCTCCTGCTGCACCAGCTGCGAATAGAGCACCACCGATGTCAGCGGATTGTTTAATTCGTGGGCGATACCGGCCGCAAGCTGCCCGATCGCGGCCAGCTTCTCGCTCTGGACCAGGCGGGCCTGCGTTTGGCGCAAGGCGTTAAGCTGAATCTGGAGGTCTTCATGAAGCGATTGGCGTTGGATGGCGGTGGCGGCCATTTCCCCGATCGCGGTCAGCAACCGGATGTCGTGGTCACCGATCGGGCTCGAGCGTCCGATCCAAATCGTTCCGATGACAAGCCCGCCGGCAATCAGGGGCGCGCGGGCGACCGCGGTCAATCCGTGAGGAAGCCGGATCTTCTCCGCTTCCGCGTGAGTCCGTCCAATCCTGTGCCACAGCGGGCGGTCCTCCAGCCCCGGATCCGCGGATTCCGTTTTCACCGGCATCCGCAGGCCGGTCAGGTCCTCCCATTTCCCGCTTCCCAACTCCACAACGCTCTCCCCGGTGTCGGAATTGCGCAGCGCCAAAGCCGCCCCCTCCGCCTTCATTAACACCGCCAATTGAGAGACCAGGATCGAATTAATTTCCGAGCGGCTTTGCGCGGCGCGCATCGCGGTGGAAATTTTCGCAAGCTTTTCCAGCTCCTCCGTCCGCAACAGTGTTTCCGCCTCCGCCCGCTTGCGCTCCGTGACATCGTTCAGAAGCAGAAGCTGTTTGGACTGGATCGACGTACCCAGCACGTCGACGATCCGCGTCCGGCCATCCTTGCACTGCATGCGATAGTCTTTCAGTTCGGCATCCGTGTAATCCCGCGCCGCCTTCTCTTCCGCCGCCCGCCAGGCTTCGCGGGCTTTATGCCGCGCCGCCTCCTCGGGAAGCAGTCGCAGCCAGAATGAATCCCGGTCCGGAATCTCGGCCAGACTGTAGCCGAAAGTAGAAAGGAAACGGTCGTTGAAAAATTCAGCCCGCCCGCTGGCCTGGAAGACCGCGATCGGGACGGGAAAATGCTGGGTAAGCAAGCGGAACAATTCTTCACTCTGACTGAGGGCTTCCACCTCCCGGCGCTGCTTGATGATGCGGTGCAAGCCGTAGGCGACAAGTTGGATGTGTGCCATGTCGCGCGCCTGGTAAGAGCTTTCCTTGTTGCCGACCCCCAGCACGCAGACCACGTCGTTGCCGTCCAGAACCGGGACACTGAGCAGACGCTGGATGGGAACGGCGCTTCCGGGCATTCCCTGGACGCAGCGCCACGAGGGACTGCCGCGGGAGATTACCGGCCGCTTTTGCCGGATGCAATCCGTCCATGGCCCGGCCTGCCCGATCGGGATGGCCATGCCTTCCTCGCCCGTCAGGTCCACCTTCGATTTGCCAACCCATGATTTCAGGATCACCGATTCCCGGTCGTCGGATAGCAAATGAAAAAAACCCACCCGGCTGTCGGTGAATTGGACGGCTTGCGCCAGTACATAGTCGAATAACTCACGGTCGGATAACTGCGAGGATTGTTCATACAGGTCCAGCAGAAAGCTTCCCCATTCCACTTCGGTAAGCAGCTGGCTCTCGGTCTTCTTGTAAGCGCTGATATCCACCGGCGCGACGATCACCCGCTTCCAATCGGCTTCGCTTCCGCGCGCCAGGTATACCCTCCGGCGGATGGCGATCGGCTCGCCGTCGAAGGTCTTCATCCGCAGATCGGATTCGTGCCCGCGGCGCCCCTCGGCCAGGGCGACCAGTTCTTCTCGGATCACGTTGCGCCACTCCTTCTCGAAAGGGAGCGGCGGGTTCTTCAGGAAGGTCTCCCTCCGGTCGTACTGGAAGAGATCGAGCGCGGCCGAATTGACATCGCTTACTTTCACCAGCGAAAAACAGGCGTGCACTTCCTCCGGATGACTCTCCAGGTATGGCTGCCAGGCGATGATCCCGGAAGCACGCAGTGCGTTCAGGCGCTTCTTAACCGACGAGAAATCCTCCTCCCAGAGGGGAATCTCGACATCCGGAAGGATGTCCGGCGCGGTTCCTATTCTTCGCCTGGTTGTCCCAGCGGTCCTTGGCAACGATGCCTTCCTTAATTTCCGCGCGGCGGAGGATTCCCTCATCACGCCACCTCGCACCCGTCGGTTTCCGCGAATTCCGGCTGCCGGGCGAGTTCCTCCCGCAGCGCCGCCTCGATGTCCATCATCATCGTCGAGTCGGTGTAGGTGCACAGCCGCATGCCGGTCGCGTCTTGAAGCACTTTCATCACCGCTTGGATGCTGAGTGCGCTTTTCCGGCTGGCTTGCAGAATATCGAGCAGGTACGGATCGGGAGCTTTTTCGGCGAGCGATTCGCCAAGCAGCGTCAACCCGCCCTTAAGCGTCGTCAGATGGTTGTTCAGGTAATGCGCCAGAGTCACTACCGTGACCCGGACGATCTCGGCGGTGACCAGATGGCGGTTGAGTTCCTCCTTCTGACGGGCCAGACGCGATTCATTCAGGGCGCGGTCGATGGATTGCCCGATTTCATCGGCGGTGAAGGGTTTGACAATGTAATCCCGTACCCCCAGGCGGAAAGCCTCGATCGCCACATCTTCGGATCCATAGGCGGTCATGAGGATTGCCGGCACGGTGGATTCGGTCAGGCGCAGCGCCGCCAGCATCTCCAACCCGGACATGCGCGGCATGTTCATGTCCAGGAGGATCAGATCCGGCCGGCAGCGCGCGGCGAGCTCCAACCCTGCCTCTCCGTCCGACGCCGTATGCACCGTAAACCCCATCGGTGAGAGGATATCCTCAGCGAGGAGGTTCCGGATGTCCCGGCTGTCATCGACAATCAGGAGGGTTTCACCGGCCATGGGTATTAACCGTATCCGGAGCGCCCGCGGATTTTCGACGCGGCGCTCCGGAAGGGAGCGGAATTGAAATAGGCATCCCTGCGCCTTTCCACCTACGCTTTACAGCAGATTAAATGTAATCGTCTCATTGCCGCCGGCCGGATCAATCTCCACCTCCCAGCGAGCCTTCTGGCCCAGGCGCGCAAGCACGGCGACCCCGGTTGACATGAACGGATGGGAAAACAATTTCTTCACGCCTTTTTGCTGCAACAGGGCGAATTCCGGCACACTGACGGACTTGGAAAAAGACACACGGATCTTATTTTCGGCTGCCGCGACCTTAAAATCCGCGGCATACCCGATATCCTCTACAAACATCCGCCCGAGCTGTCGCAGCGCCTCTTCGGGTTTATCCGAGTCGATCTTCTTGCCCAGCACCGTCTCTATCATCTCCAGGATCTGCGACCCGATCTTTGGCGCGAGAGCGGTGGCGGATTCCTCCACCATGCCCCAGATCCCAAGAGTCATCCCGGTTACGGTCATGCCCCACAATCGGGCGCGGTTTTCGAGTTTTTGCGAATCAGTGCCCATTGTTTTTTCTCCTTTGGGTGGATAAGGCAAGGATCAATGCGGAATCGCTTCCCAGAATTTCGGGGAGTATTCGTTCATCATCAGGCGCACGCTCCCGAGAATGGCATTGCGGGTAACCGCCACATTGAGGAAATATGATCCATCGCCCAGGAAGCGGGTCAGCATATAGCTCCGGTCGGTGGTCACCAGATTGTCGTCAACCACGCCCATGCCGACTTTGGTTGTGACGTTGCCCGCCAGCTTCATCACCATCGCGACCCGCGCGGAAGCTTCGGAGGAACTGAAGGCGGGGTCGCTCGTAGTTCCGGCGATGGAAAGACCATCCATTCCCACCACATCGGCTGAAATAAAATCGGCTCCAATTTCGCCGCGGAATTGTTGCAACAGTTGATCGATTTTGGCCATGGGGAATCTCCTTTATCCCGCCGGGATTTCAACCGGGCAGCAGCTGGCTGATCCGGTTGGCGTACATCTTGCTGATCAGCCGCATGTTGCCCAGGTTGCCGGCTCGGCGGTCCACCGTCAGGCCCAGGAAGTATTTGCGGCCCGGAACGAATCGCATCATGACGTAGGCGAAATCAGTCGTCGTCAGGTTGTCTTCAACTTCGCCGATGTTGATCTTATTGGAGGTCGTATCCACCAATTTAAGCAACATGGTCATTTGCGCCGAGATGGCTTCAGCCATATCCATCGTCGATGGCGGTCCGCCCGGTCCACCAGGGCCTCCGGGGCCCATGCCGGGAGGCGGTCCGCCCGGTCCACCGGGACCACCGGGGCCCATGCCGGGAGGCGGTCCACCCGGTCCACCGGGACCACCGGGGCCCATGCCAGGAGGCGGTCCGCCCGGTCCGCCGGGGCCTCCGGGTCCCATACCGGGTGGCGGTCCGCCGGGTCGCATGCTGGGCGGAGGACCGCTGCGCGGATCGAATTTGACCATCGGCGGATGGGCGGCGATGGGAATGCCATCGGTCCCGATCAGAGCGCTGCCCAAATATCCCGTGACCTCGGCGCCCATCTGGCCTAAAATTTCCTCGAAATTGACCATCGGATTCACCTCCAGTTGATCATTCAGTTCAAATCCAACGACCGGCAAGGATTGGCCGGTTTCGTCAAGCCGCCGCGCACCCTCCAGTAGCAGACTGGACCAGACACGCACAATGGTGGTGGCCGGCGGTTCGACACCGGTTTCCAGCGTAAACGACCCTTCATCCCATTTTAAAATCCTGTACACTACCTCCTCGCCCGTCTCCCCGCCCGATTGCGCATGAACCAGGTTCCCGTCCTTGAAGAACAGGTATGCCTGGACGCCTGCACTCTGGATCTCCAACTGAGCGGTCTTTCGATCCTGGCAGGTATGCTGGATCAAGTCGGCGAGCCCCATATCCCTCAAGTTGCCTCGGATGCCCATGATTGCCCTTTCCAGGAGGTCAGCCAAATTCGGCGGATCTCCTGCATCGCAAAATTCGTAGCCCGGCGATAGGCGTGGCTGCGTCCGGGGACCAGCACCGCCAGGATCAACCGGTATTCGTCCATTTGGAACGGCCGGCACACCAGACGCAATCCGGTGGAATCGTTAAAGGAGATTTCATCCGGTTCGGTCATACCCAACTGACGGCTTACCAGGGCGGCCGCTTTCTGCAGGTATGCCACCGCGGCGGATTGGCGCTCCGGATCCCGGTCCGGCGCGGCGGCAAAAGCGATCGTCAGGCCCTGCGAATCGGAGAGGACTGAGATCGGAAACCCTTCCTGCTGATTCATGCGTGCCAGCAGGCTATTCATTTGTTCCGAACCGGATGGACCTTCCATGGCACTCCTTATCGCGGTCAGGCGCACACCTGCTGCTGCTGCATGCGGGTGAACACGCCGCGTGTGATCAGCTTGAGCGTTTCCAGCACGCCCTCGCCGCGCAGCGCGACGGCCGAGACCGTGGGGACGTTGTACAAGTTGAGAAGATTCTTCATCGTCTCCGGATCGACGGCGCAGATCAGGTCCTGCTTGTTGCACTGCAGGACAACCGGCAGTTGGTCCGGTGCGATTCCGTGCGACGCCAGGTGAATGTTCATATCCCCCCAGGCGACCTTGTTGGCATGCATGAATTCCGGCGAGGAATCGGCGACAAACACCACGCCGTCGGCCCCGCGCAGGACAAGTTTGCGGCTGGCTTCGTAATAGCTCTGGCCCGGGACGGTGTAGAGGTGTATCTTCGGGGTGAGGTTGTTGATCCGCCCGAGTTCGAGCTCGAGGAAATCAAAGAACAGCGTGCGATCCTCGTGGGTCTTCAGCGAAACCAGATCACTGCGGTGGGTCGGGGCGACCCGGGCGTGGATCTGCTCGAGATTGGTCGTCTTGCCGCTGAGCGCCGGGCCGTAGTAGACGATTTTCAAATTCAATTCGCGAAGCTGCCAGTTGATCTGCATAGTTCATCCGCTCCAGATCGAATCCAGCCGGTCGCCGATCAGTGAGGAAAGGTGCTCCTCATGCAGCCCCAAGTCCAGGCTGGCCAACTCGTCCGGACGGGCGGAGGCGATGTCGGCCAACTGGCGGCAGGTTTCCAGGATCAGTATCCGCGCCCAGCCGAGCGGGACCTCACGATCCACCCGCGCGAAAAGGATCATGAACGGGCCGGCTTCGGAGAGAAAGATGGTCGACTCGCGCCCCTCGCGCAGGATCATCTGGTAGCTTTGATACTGGTCGGTCAGACGGGCGATTTCCTGGCTGGCCGCCAGATCTCCGGCCAGCAACGCCCCCAGCGCCGCCAGGTTGGTCCCGCCCTTCTCCCCCTCGCAGGCGATCGGCTGACCGCTGACGCCCGACAGGAGCAGGAATTGCGCCGGGCACTTCTGCGCCAATTCCTCAAGCACCCGGCGGAAGGCTTTATCGTGTCCGGGGTAGAGAATCACGTCCACCGGAAAGTCGGTCGAATTGCGGGGTTCGAGATTCATCATGCGCCTTCCATTTCCTCCCGGTCAGGATTCCGGGATGATGCCGTTCTTGATGGCCTCTTCGTAGGTCAGCAATGCCGGATGATCGGGTGTGCCGCCGGACGGCTTCGTTTTATCCGCCGTATGAATCCGTCCGGCCGGGCCATTCTCAACGAAGATTTTCTGCAACTCACCGTAGAGCGCCTGCTCCATATCCTGCCCCAGGGTATTCTCGGTCGTGTGGTAATCCGCAGAGCGGAATTTCTCGCGCAGTTCGGCGGCCGCTTTCTGGGCACTGTACCAGACCGAACCCAGTTTGCTGGAGAATGGGCCGCGGTCGATGACAAGGATCAGCAGGAACGAGCCAATATTCACCGCGTATAGGTCTTCGTGCTTGCCCTCGCGGTACGCCAAGTTCACCCCTTCCGTCGTTTTATCCACCGCTTTGCCGGCCTCATCGAGCGTCGTCATGCTGCCGCACAGCAGCGAAGCGATCTGCGTCAGGTCGATATCGTCTACGTTCCCGGCGCGGGCCAGGCAGCGGCCTTCACTGTCGGCCAGCAGGATGCAACGCGCCGCCACATCGCCCTGCAGCCGGCACAACACCCGGTCTACGTCACGGTAATCCTGGTCTGAAAGCACCAGGATCCCGGAGGTATCGGCGGAGGCGGAGCCTGCCGCATCGCGGACGATCTGGCGAAAGGCTTCGATCTCGAGCGGTTTGGCGAGGTATTTATAGGCCTGCAGGCGCGAGGCTTCGGTCTCCACGGCGGCGCTGCCGTAGGCCGTCATCAGGATCACCCGCGTTTCCGGGCGGATGGCGCGGATCTTTTCCAGAAGTTCCAGCCCGTTCATCCCGGCCATTTTGTAATCCGTTACGACCAGGTCGAATTTGCGCTGAATGAGCAAGTCCATTGCGGCCTCGCCGCCGACAGCGGTCGAGACGCGGAACTGCTCGCCCAGCTTGCGCAGGCTGTTTTTCAGAACGGAGAGTACTCCGTCTTCGTCATCGACGATTAAGACCCAGAAATCCGCCATACAGTCTCCGCTATTCCTTTATTACTATAGGATGCGGATTCGGGTCGTGCGGTTAGGAATGGTTTGGATAGGTTGACGGGAAGAAGGGAAAAAAGGGGAGTCATTGCGAGTCCTGCCCCGGCTCCGCCGTGGCGGGGCCAGGGAAACGAAGCGACGAAGCAATCCCCTTCTTGGAAAGGGGGAGATTGCTTCGCCCCCTTTGGTCGCTCGCAATGACGGATTTTGATTTTTCAGCGTTTATTGGCAGCCGAACAACCGTTCAGCCGTCGCCCCAAAAATAGCCTTTGTAACGAACCGTCTTGATGTACTTCGGGTTCTTAGGATCGTCGCCGAGCTTACGCCGTAATTGATGGATGTGGTATTTCACCGTCTGGCGGGCTTCGATCTCCTGCGGATCGTAGTGCAGCGCGCGGCGGGCCAGTTCGCGCGGTTCGATTGTCTGGGGGGCGGCCGCCACCAGCGCCTCCAGCAGGTCGAACTCGGCGGTTGTCAGGTCAAGCACCTCGCCGTCGAGCATCGCCGAGCGGTGGTATTTATCCACCACCAATTTGCCGGACCGCAGGAAACGGTCCGGTGCGGTGGCCTGCCCCGCCGGTCCGGCATCCGCATCCAAGTCCATCAAACTCTGGCGCAGGGTTTCCACCTGCCCGAGCAGTCGCGTGCGGCGGGTCACCTGCCGGCTGTAGTGGACCGCTTCGCGGACGCGGTCGCGTATCACCTCGGGAGCAGCGGGCTTGAAGAGGTAATCGAACGCCCCCAGCCGCAGCGCTTCGACCGCGCTTTCGATCGTGCTGTGGGCGGTGAGGATGATCACTGCCGCGTCGGACCGTTTGGCGCGCAGGGCGTTGATCACCTGCAAGCCGTCGACCGGCATCATCTTCAGATCCACCAGGAGCACGTCGAATTCCGCGCCGTCGAGTTTCCGGATCGCTTCGCTGCCGTCGGCGGCCAGCTCCAGATCGTATCCTTCCACGGCAAGCGTTTTTTCCAGCACGAAGCGCACGCCGGGTTCATCATCGACGATCAGTATGCGGGGAGCGTCCATCATCGGTCGGTTAATTCCCCCCTGCGGGAAAGCGGATTTGGAGACCGTACCCGTCCCCGGCGGGCAGCACCGCAAGCCGGCCCCGTTCGGACCGGATCAGGTCGGCGGCAGGTTCCAGACCCGGAGGCAGAGTCCCCGAAGCACCCGCCACGCGCGGGTCCGGACCGGGGACCGCCATGAGGATAACCTGCACGCTGCCGCGTTCCCGCGCGGCTTGTACGCGTAATTCTCCCCCTCCCCGCGTTCCGAGGGCTTCGCTCAGGTAGAAGAGGATCATCAAGAAGGCCATGGAAATACGGTCGGGCATGCCGTGAATGTCCGGCAGGGAAGCGCCAATCTGTTCCTTGACGGATACGTTGTTGCGCAACAGGTCATCGGCCGCCATCTTCAGCGATTCGCGCACCAGCGTTTCGAGCGGAATGGCCTCCGGGGGCGAGGGCTTCGGGCGGTAGATCTGGCGCAGGCGGTCGATCTTGATTCCGATCAGTTCGGTTTCCTTGCGGCAGATGGCAAGGTATTCGTCCACTCCCGGGGATACCTCCGGCTCTTCCCGCGCCAGGTCGATCGCGCCGCGGATGGTTTGCATCGCGTTATTGACCGCGTGGCAGAAATACGAGGTAAGCCGTCCGACGGCAGCCTGGCGTTCGCGCTCCAAAGCGGCGGAAGGTATCCCGCCAACTTGGGAAAGGCGCTCCAGCCGGTTTTTCAATTCAGCGGATACATACGGACGCAGCAGGTAATCGTCAAAGCCTGCGCGGAAAACCGCGTCACGCCGAGCGGGTGAAGAGATCAGCGCAACGAGCGGAATCCCAGCCAGACGGAAAGGGTTAAGCCGTGCAGCGGGAGGGATTTCTCCGGAAAGGTCCATCAGTACGAGCAAGTCGGCGTGTTTCCCTTCCGCTTGCGGGGTCTGCGGATGCGGGTACTCCTCCAGCGCCGCGAATGCTTCCAGGCCGGCTCCGGCCGGTAAAAGGGGTTTAATTTCTTCCTTGGTTTTCGGATCCCCGCTGATCAGAATGATATTCGGCATATACTGCCCCTGTATGTCAGAATATTATACAAGAAACAGGCAAAAAAAAGCACTCGC
>DAOUDU010000135.1:0-13254 GCA_034430775.1 Anaerolineales bacterium
TGTACTGGTCGACCACCGTCGCGGCCTCGCGGTAATTCACCAGACTGTAGGTATCCGGTGCCAGGAGTTCGGGTTTGCGACGGCCGTTGAAGCGGGTGTACTCGGAGAGGATGCGGGCGATATCCGCCGCATGCTCCACGCCGAATTGCTGTGCGGCCCAGATCCGGGTATATTCCGGCAGCCGTTCCACCGGCCATACCTCGGGATTCCAAGCGTAATCCAAAAAGAACTGCATTGGAAATTCCAACGGTTTGATATCCCCCACATTAACAATCCAGATCCGATCCACACCGCTGCGGTACGCCAGGTGCATCTGCTCCCACGTACGCGGAAGAGGGCTGGTGTTGAGCCATTTGTAATTCCGGGGATCGCCGACGTAGTCGAAGTGGTAATAGATTCCGTACCCGCCGGGCCGCCCCTTGGCGCCGGGTTCGGGCAACCGGCGGATGTTGCCCCAATTGTCGTCGCACAAGAGCAGCGTGATATCCTCCGGCACCTGCATCCCCCGGTCGTAATACTCCTGTACCTCTTTATAGATCGCCCACAGCTGCGGGATAGCGGCCGGATCCTTCCCGGTTACCCGGGCAAGCAGCTCGCGCTGGTCCCGGACGATCCGCTCCAAGAGAGCGGTATTCGTCTCGGCCGTCATTGGTAAATCGCCATCTCCGCGCATGCCGACCGTGACGGTGACTTCTCGGTTCCCGATCCCGCGCGCGCCCTGCTCCCAAAATTCCCGCAGGATTTTCTCGTTCTCCGTGTAGTTCCAGGATCCGGTGCCGTAGCGGCCCCATTCCGCGTGTGCCCGCATCATCGGCTCATGGTGCGAGGTGCCGATCACGATCCCGTATTCGTCGGCCAGCTGCGGGTTAAGCGGATCGTCGTCGTGGAAGGCGCTGCCCCACATCGCCGGCCACAGGTAATTGCCTTTCAAGCGCAGGATCAACTCGAAAACTTTTTCGTAAAAGCGGTGGTTGAAGCCGCCGAATTTTTCGAGCGACCATTTGGTAAGCGCCGGCGCTTCGTCGTTTAAAAAGATCCCACGGTACGTCACGGTCGGCTCGCCGAGGGTGTGCCGGCCCGGCAGGATAAACAACTCGCGTTGCCTGCGCGCCGGAACGTCCGCCCACCAATACCAGGGCGAAACGCCGATGCGAGAGGAAAGGTCGAGCATCCCATAGAGGGTTCCCCGTTTGTCGCTGCCGGCGATGATCAGCCCCTGTTCCACCTGCGGCATCGGATGGCTAACCGCCTGCAGGATAAACATCTCCCGTTTTCCGACGAGATCCGAGACGTCCAGTTTCTTCTCACGCACCAGCCGGTCGATGAGCGGGCTGCGGCCCAGCGTTCCGATCAGAACAATTTCCTTCGCCGGCGGGAGATCATCCTCGATCAGCGCGGGCTCGGCATCCGTCACGCGGCGGATATCCGCCTGCAGCATGCGCGCCACGCGGGTCACCCCCGGATAATCCGCGCGGCTTACCATCAGGGGCGCCGCGCGGCCCGCGTTGGCAAGCAGGAAGCTTCCCTTCCGTTTCACGGTGGAAACATAGGAGAGGGTATCACCGAAATCCAGCACCTGTTTGTCAATTGACATGGTTTGGCCTCCTGGATCGTAACACACGCAAGCCGCTCAAACCGCCCCCAGCCCGCAAGGCAGGCGCAGCGGAACACCTTCGCCTTTCTTCACAAACCTTTCGCTATCCCCGCTTCGCGAGGGATGACGCTAGGGAACCTTCCTTAGGAATCCCGGTGTGGCAGAACCTGCGGAGTATTATCCCCAAGGCCGATTACTCTTACAGGACGCGGCGCACCGCGTGGTCTTCTTTCACCTTGACATTTGGAGGTTCTTCCCTGTCGCACGCATCCGGAACGCGTTCGATGCAGCGTGGGCGTACAGGAATGTTGTTTAACACGTTCATCGTGGCCGCCGCGCAAAACGATGGATACTATGGTTTCCAGGTGCATTGCGTATGCCGGAAATTCCGCCGTAACCGTCGACATGCCATCCCCCGCAAGCTGAACGGGTTTGGCGTATAAATGGGCTTCCCTGCCGGCACCCGGGTGATTGGAGTATTACGAGTAGATTGAGGTTTGCCATTTCGGTTCGGCAGCGAACCGTCGGGCATTCCCCACAGTATCTATCCCATCATCCGGTGCGGGAATGCCGATGACGTTCGTCCATCCTCCGTTTCGGAAACATGCCTTCGAAAAATGAAAAACCCCAACCTGAATACTGCTCTTGAGGTTCATCCTTCTGTTCACCATGTACACGTTTCCCTACTTAGCTCTGCGTCCTGTTCCTCAACCGATAAATCAATCCGGCCAGGGTTGATTTACCGGTTGAGGAACAGTAATCATCGAGAAAAGATATTTTATCAATCAATTACAGCCTGCGTATTTGTCAAAAATATATTTGAAGGAAGAGTTGGCGACGTTTACTTTCTTAATGTTAGCACCCATCATATAGACGAGTCAAGCAAGGCGCAATTAAAAGCAATAAAGTAAAACACTTTTCTTCATTGAAGGATTTACATTTTTTTTGCCGATTAATCCGTCGGTTTGAATTATATTTATCCGGTAATGTGTACCATTGCGTCCCCGTCTCTGTAAAATAATTGGTTGCGCCGTTTGGAAAACTGCTTATTCCTAGAGCAACGACCGTCAGCCGGTAAATCCCGGCGTTTACAGAAAAGGATTTTCTACTCGAACAACTGCTTGGATTCAAACACCTTCCCCGACCCTTTTATCGCGTTATCGGGTTGGATTATTCCTTCTACGCCACTCCCGGAATTGAAATCCCAATCACCTTGACCGGTAAACTGCTGTCAAGGTTCTTCTGATTCCCAAGCTGGCCGTTTTCATTTAACCCCCAGCAAAACACCTCGCCGGCTTCCATGATGGCGCAGGTATGACCGCCCCCGCCCGCAACGGTGGTGACTTTTCCATATAATCCGATCACATCGACCGGATGGTTCCGGTTGGCGGTCGAACCCGTGCCGAGCTGCCCATAAAAGTTCCAGCCCCAGCACGTTAACACACCACCCTCGAGCACCGCACATGTTTGGCCCCAGCCCGCCGCGATGAGACTGACCGAGCCGTCCAATCCATTTACCGGTGATGGGTAGTATCTATTCTCGTAGGTTTCGTCTCCCAACTGCCCAAATGTATTCACGCCCCAGCATTGGATCTCCCCGGACTCGGAAAGGGAGCAGGTGTGCCCGCCCTTTGCGGTTATGGCGGTTATTCCGCCGGTCAGCTCGCTGACGAGTTCCGGAGTGTCGAAGAAGGCCTCATCCGAATCGATGCCCAACTGCCCCTGGTCGTTTATGCCCCAGCAAAATACTTCTCCCCCATCTGTCCGGGCGCAGGTGTGCGCCGTCCCCGCCGCGACAGCCGTCACACCCTCAAGCCCTTCAACGTCCACCGGCTCCATCCAAGTCTTGGTGGATCCGTCACCCAGTTGACCGGCGTCGTTGTATCCCCAGCACACCACCCCTCCCTCGCCGGTGACCGCGCAGGTGTGATCGTCCCCTGCCGCAATAGCCACCACACCCTCCGCCAATCCAATCACATCCACCGGTTCGCCGCTGCGATCGGTCGTGCCATTACCCAATTCGCCGTTTTTATTTCGTCCCCAGCATTTAACGCCGCCCGTTTCGGTGAGGATGCAGGTGTGCCCCCATCCGGCGGTGACGGCCACGGCGCGCTCGGATAGATTTTTAACGCTGACCGGTTTAAGACGGGCCGTCCGCGATCCATCGCCCAGTTGGCCGTCTCCGTTGTAGCCCCAGCACATCACCCCTCCCTCGCCGGTGACCGCGCAGGTGTGGCTCCATCCGGCGGCAATCGGGGCTGCAGCCGGCGCCGCCTGCAGCCCGGCGGGCGGCGTGGGGGTCGGCGATACATCCGGGGAAGCGGTGAAGGTGAGCGTCGCCGAAAGGGTATGCGTGAATTCAGGCGGCAATTCCCATAACGTCGCCGTGGCCGCCTCCGTCGGATGGTTCTTTTCCGAAGAATCCGAACCACATGCTGCAAGCGCGGTAAGCGAACACACGGCCAGTCCGGTTGTCATCACTCGGTATGGGTGGTTCATGCATCCTCCAGGGGTAGTCGCTCCCAACTGCCCAGCGGGGATTATTTTAGCATCGGTCGCGATTCGCGTGAACGTGATCGGAAGTCCGGGGCCGGGCGTCCGTTTTTTGCCTGCAAAGGACCGGCCGCTCGTGCTACAATCGGTCTATGTCAGATGGCAATCCCTTCTTTCACCGGGGACCGGTCTCCAATCCGGAGTTCTTTTTCGGCCGCCACCGGGAACTTTCCTATCTTTTCGATTTGCTGCGCAAAGGACAAAGCATCGCCGTATCCGGCCCGCGGCGGATTGGCAAGACATCGTTGCTGATGCACCTCATGGATCCGGCGGTCGCCGCGGCGCATGATTGCCCGCCGGAGAATATGGAATTCCTCCTGCTCGACGGCGGCACCCTCGATGGCCTGAGCGAAGAGGATTTTTACGGCGCGATCGGCCGCGCCCTTGGCGAAGATCCCTCCCCCCTCGCCTACGCCGACCTGCTGGAACAAATCCGGAAAACCTTTTCCGGCGTCCGACCCTCCCTCGTGATCCTGCTGGATGAATTCGAGCTGGTGGCTTCGAATGCGCGGTTCGGCGCCGCCCTCTTCAACCGCCTACGGGGACTATCCGCACAATTCCCAATCCGATTCATCACCGCTTCGAAGAACCCGCTTTGGAAACTCGGCCTGAAGAATCCTGAAACCCTCGCTTCACCCTTCTTTAACTTCTTCGCGCCCCTCACGCTTGGGCCGCTGGAAGAGGCGGAAGCCTGCGACCTGCTGCTCCGGCTTTCGGGCAAAGCCGGAAAACCGTTTTCCGACCGGTCGCTCGACCCGATCCTGGCACTTTCCGGCCCGCATCCGCTCTTCCTGCAGGTGGCAGGCTACCGGGCGTTTGAAGCCGCTTCCGCTGACGGGAACCTGCCCGCCGACGCGCTGCTGCAGGTCCGGCGCCAGATGCTCGCCGACCTGGAACCCCACATGCAATATTATTGGAATGACCTTGATGAGGAAGAACGCTACAGCCTGGCCACGCTGCCGATGACAGGCACGGAGAGCTTAAGCCTGGTTGAGGCCGGATTGGTCCGGAAGGGAAAATATATCGGATCGATCCTGGAACAGTTCGTCCGCCGCCAGGACGTTCCCGGGCTGTTGCAGGGCGGTCCTTTCCTGATCGACCTGCGCCGGAGCCAGTCGACGGTTGACGGTCTACCGGTGCACCTTACTCCCACCGAGTTTTCCCTATTGAAAGTATTCCTGGAGAAACCCGGCCGGATGCTTTCTCCTCAGGAAATTGAAGCCGAGCTATGGCCGGATGAGAATATCCTGGATCCCGAGCGCGCGCGCGGCGTAGTCAAGAAGTTGCGCAATGCGCTGGGCGAAGCGGGCGAACTGCTGGTTAACCGACGCGGCCAGGGATACCTGCTTGCTCTGGATTAGCCTGCCCGTTATCCCGGAGTGACCATGATCGGGCTGGATACCGGGTAAAGGCACGCCGGTGCGACGATCGTTGGTTATCCCGGCACCTGCCCTCGCGATGCATTCCGGCTCGCATTTGTTCTTGGAGTCGGAATGGAAATAATCCGAGGGTTATCCCAACCGGGACCCCTTAGTATGGACTTTGCCTCGGAATCCCCTGCCGGGGCTGGATGCCGGCCACGGGAGCACGCCGGCATGGCGAGTATGCAGCATCCCGGCGAATACGGAGCCGCGGCCTGCAATCGACCCGCAATCGGCACACAACACCCCCTCCGCCAACCTACCGCAAGCCAAGGTCACCGGATATGCTGGAGACCGTATGAACCTGCCTTCGATTCGCCAGCGGTTTGACTTCCTTAATCCGGCCTCGCGGGGGTCAGCCCGCCGCCTGGCATGGGCGCGCTTTGCCTGGGTCGCCCTCGCCTTAACCCTGGCGGGTATGGTGATTTACTCGCTGGCTACCCATTCCCAATGGATCGACCCGGATCTGCCGGAGGTGGAACGGGCCGTTCTAAGCCAAGCGGGGATCTCCCCGGTTGCTTTCGGCGTATATCTCGCCGCCATGGAGCTGGTTGTCGCACTCGCCTTCGGCGCCGCCTCGGTGGTAATTTTTCGGTCGAAGCGGGATGACGGGATCGCGTTATTGGTTTCTTTCTCGCTGATCACCTTCGGCGCAACAGTCTTCCCGTTCATCAGCAGTCCGGAATTACAGTGGGTCGTGCGGCCGATTCAGATTTTCGGCATTGCCACCGCCGCGCTGACAATTTTCCTTTTTCCGAACGGGCGCTTCGTACCATCCTGGACCCGCCAGCTGGCATTCGGCCTCGGCATCTGGCTGACCGCACTGCTGGTGTTCCCGGAAATCTCGAGCGCCCTCGGCACAGTGGAAGGGTTGGCGCCCCTCCAGACCGGCTTCCGATTTATCGCGTGGCTGTTCGGGACCGACATATCCAATGATTTCACCACGCAGTTGGTCAATGCATTGCGCACGCTCGGTCTGTTGTCGATGCTGCTCGGCGGATTCGGCGCCGGCGCGGCTTCACAGGTATATCGCTATCTGCACGCCTCCGAACGGCAGGAAAAGCAGCAGACCAAACTGGTGGTCCTGAGCCTGACGATCGCGGTTATCTCATCGCTGTTCTATTACCTCCTGCCGACATTTTTCCCGTCGCTGCGCGAATCCGGCGCCGCGCGGCTGATATTCCAAGCCGCCGGACAAACCCTGTATTCCGTCGCCCTGATCCTCATCCCGGTTTTCCTGATGATCGCCGTTCTGCGCTACCGATTGTGGGATGTGGACGAGTTGATCAACCGCACGTTCGTCTATACGCTCCTGACCGGCCTACTCGGCGCGCTTTACCTTACCGGTATATTCCTCGGCCAGGCGATCGTCCGCGCCGTCACCGGCCAGGGTTCGGATCTCGTCATTGTCGGCTCCACGCTCGCCATCGCCGCGCTCTTCCGGCCGCTGCGCGACCGGCTTCAGGATTTCATCGACCGCCGCTTTTACCGCGAGAAGGTGGATTTCCGCCGGGCGTTCACCGATTTCGGGCGCGAGTTGCGCACCCTGCTCGACCTTTCCGAACTGCAGCGGACTCTTGTCCTGCGGGTGCTGGACCTGCTGCACATCCGCTACGGCGCGGTCTTCCTTCGCGAGCCGGGCGGGCGGTTCTCCCTTTCCTATGGTCTCCGCTTTCCGGAAGAACTTACCGCCGAGCTTCCCTCGCGGACAGATGTGTTCCGGCGCCTGGAGAGCGGCGCGATCGCCTCCAAACGCAGCGCCGTCCCGTTTCCCATGCTGGTGCCGTTGATCGCCCCGCGGACGGGTTCTAATGACCTGATCGGCATTCTGGCGCTTGGCCCGCGGCTCTCGGGCGAGGATTATTCCCGTGAGGATCAAGCCCTTTTGCTCGGGCTGGCGGACCAGGCGGGCACCTCCATCCGCGTGGCTCAGCTGATCGAAGAGAAACAAACCGAAACCCGGCAGCGGGCGGAAGTGGAGCGGCAGCTGGCGGACCACTGGAACTCGCCGCTCGGGCGGGCGGAGGCCACCGCCGACCGGATCCTGCTGCATCCGGAACAGGCGCTTCTTGAATTCCACCGTCTGACTCAGGAAGCCCGGGAGAATCCGGATTCCGCCACGCTGGTGGCCAACCTTCCCAACGCATTGGAAAGCGCCAAAGCCGGCGGCCTGGCCCGTCTCGCAGAAGGTTACGGATACCTGCTGGAGAGTCATACCTCGCCGGAAATGCTTCCCGTCGCTTTACGAACGATCACCACCCAGCTTCAGGAGCTTACCGATTCCGGGCGGGCTCCGCACGGGACCGCTCAAGCGCTGGCCGCCTATTCCGCGTGCACCGATGCGATCGTTGCGCGGTCGGTTTCCGAGATCGCCGGCTGGCATATGGCCGCCGACATGCCGGAAGGCGGCGTGGATTTTCTATCCGGGTTAAACGCGATGCTGGCGGAACTCCATGGCACGGCGGCGGCGCTGCAAGCGTTCGAGCAGGTCGACACCGTCCAGGACAAACTCGCCTATCTCGCGGGGGCGATCGAGCGCCTGGGAAGGCTGCACCATTCCGCCCATACCGCGCTCGGCGCCGCCGACCGTCCGATCGTCCGCCGCATTGCCGAGCACTGGATGGCGGTGGTGACCGGCGCGATGGGCGAATTGCAATCCCGGGCGCAGATCATCTGCGAGCTCCTGACCCGCCATACCTGGCAGGAGGATGTCGTCACGATTGCGCTGGCGCTGCGCAATACCGGCCGCGGCGCGGCGGTCCATCTGGAGGTGCGGCTGCTGCCGTCCTCCGAATACAAACTCATCGACGAGACGGCGGTGCTTGAGCATCTCGGCTCCGGGGAGGAAGCGCAGATCGGACTGCGGGTTTGCCCGTCGGGCGCGCGCCGCTTCCGCGCTCTGTTCGAGATCCGCTATACGGATCCGCGCGGTCCGGATCAGTGCGAGAGCTTTGCGGACGCGGTTCAACTCCTGGAAACTTCCGTCCCGTTCCAAAATATTCCCAACCCGTACGTCGTCGGAACCCCGCTGCGGGCGGGATCGCCGCTCTTCTTCGGACGCGAAGACGTCATGGCCTTTTTGCTCGACCACCTCACGGCGGCGCACCGAAACAACCTGGTGTTGATCGGCCAGCGGCGGACGGGGAAATCCTCCCTGCTTAAACAATTGCCGCTGCGGCTGGGATCGGATTTCTTTCCGGTGTATCTGGACGGGCAGGCACTCGGGCTGGATCCGGGCATGCCCGCCTTCCTGCATGCGATCGCTTCGGAAATCGCGTTCGCCATGGAAGATCGGGAACTTCCGGTGGACGTTCCGGCCCTCGCGGATTTCGCAGATAATCCGGCCTCCCACTTCGAGCGGGTTTTTCTGCCCGCGGTGCGCCGTCAACTCGGCAGCCGCCCCCTGCTCCTCCTGCTGGATGAATTCGAGGAGCTTGAATCCGCGGTGCGGCGCGGGACACTCGACGCGGCGGTATTCCCATTTCTGCGGCACCTGATCCAGCATTCGGAAAATCTAAGCGTCGTTTTCTGCGGCACCCACCGGCTGGAGGAACTGGCCTCCAATTACTGGAACGTGCTGTTCAACATCAGCCTGTACCGGCACATCGGATTTTTAAGCCGCGAAGAGGCGACTCGGCTGATCCAGGAACCCGTTGCTGCGGGCGGGATGCGGTTCGACGATCTGGCGCTGGAGAAGATCTGGCGTGTAACGGCCGGCCACCCGTATTTTTTGCAGCTGGTCTGCCACAATCTGGTGAACGTGCATAACCGGTTGGAGCGCAGCTATGTGACGGTGGGTGACGTCAACACCGCATTGGACGAAATCCTTTCCACCGGGGAAGCGCACTTCGTCTACCTGTGGATGGAATCCACTCCTGCGCAAAAGCTGGCCTTGTTTGCCATGAGTCATCTGGGAAGCATGGGCTTCCTTACGCCCGTTCAGGCGGCGGAAGATCTGGCCCGGCGCGGCACACCCGTCGAGCGGCCGGAATTAATCGGCGCATTCCAGCGACTGGCCGCGCGCGATATTTTCTCCGTGGTTCAGCGCCCGGATCTGCCGTACGGGGAAGCGTACGGATGGAAGCTGGGACTCTTGGGGATGTGGGTCGAAAAAAGCAAGTCGTTGCGTCAGATTCTCGAAGAACGGAATCCACCGGATGCAAGTCTATCCGGAAATCTTACAGGGACCTCTTGACAGGAGAACACCATGAAAAATATTTCACGCAGTATATGGGTACGAATTATGATCGCCTTTGCGCTGACGTCGACGCTCGCGCTTTCCGGCGCGCAGACGGTCCGCGCCATGGAGATCGACAACGACGGCCAGGTCGGGGCGGATGAGGTGATCAACGACGATCTAATCCTCACCGGGGATTTGGTCGAGATGGCCGGTACGGTAAACGGCAACCTGCTCGCCTTCGGTTCGACGGTCCTCGTCAGTGGAACCGTCAACGGCGACCTGATCACCGGCGGATCGGTCGTTACCATCACCGGAACGGTGAACGGCAACGTGTTCGCGATGGGCGGGGAAGTGGTGCTTGACGGTACGGTCGAAGGCAGCCTGTTCTTCGGCGGCAATTCGCTGACCGTCGGAGAGAGCGCGCTCGTGGGGAGCAATATGTACGCCGCGGGATTCAGCATCAGCCTGCAATCCGGCTCCGTCGTCACGCGCGATATCGCCGTTGCCGGTTACCAGGTGATCCTGGCCGGGGAAATCGGGCGTGACGTGCGCGCGAATGTCGGCGCCTTCGAGCTGACCGGTGCTGTCAGCCGGAATATCATCCTGGAAGTGGGGGAACCGGACGAAAATCAGGACGAGATACCTTTCACGACGTTCATGCCATACTCGCACGCCCCCCGCTTCATCCCGGTCGGGCTGCATATCTCTTCCCAGGCGACCATCGGCGGGGAACTGGAGTACAGCAGCCCTGTCGAGCAAAACGAGGGCATCCAAGCCATTCCCGAAGGCGGCGTGGTCTACCACTACAAAGCTCCGAACGATGGGAAGAACCTGGAGAATGTTAAAAATGTTAAGCCGGACTTCTCCGTCCGCGTATTCGACGTCGGCGGGATGTTCATGGGCTACGTGTTCGGCGTGATCCGCGAGTTCCTGACGCTCCTTCTGCTGGGGGCGCTGGCGGTCTGGCTGATCCCGTCGCTTCTGACCCGGGCCGCCGGAACCCTGCGCGCCAAACCGCTACCTGCGCTTGGGTGGGGCTTCCTCGTGCTGGTCCTGGGGCTGATCGGATTGGTCATGGCCTCCTTCCTGATCCTCATGCTCGGTCTGGCCATTGGTGTCGTCACCCTGTTCGGGCTGATGGGTGTAATCTTCTCGATCGGGTTTTCGGCGACCGGCCTGTTCGCGGCGGTCTTCCTGGCCCTGGCGCAGTACGGCAGCAAGCTGGTCGTCGCGCTCCTGGTCGGTGACTGGTTCCTGCGGCTGTTCCGCAAGGATTATTCCGCAAGCTCCTTCTGGCCGCTGCTGCTGGGCATCCTGATGATGGTGATGGTGGATGCGCTGCCGATCCTGGGTACGCTGGTCGGCTTCTTCGTGGCGCTCTTCGGTCTGGGGGCGATCTGGCTGGTCTTCCGCGACTGGCGGAGAACCCGCACGACGAAAGCCTGACGCCGGGTTAATGCCAACCGGCCCTTGGCGCCCAATCCAAGGGCCGGTTTTTCCTTTTCCCCGCTTTCCAGGATAAAGGCATCTGGTTTTTACAACCCAACCGTTCGCAACCACTTATAATTGCGGCAGTCTTGTCTACGGGTGCTTGCCATGTCGGATCAACTCAATCCATACCTCTCCCGGGGACCGGTCCGGTCACAGGAGATGTTCTTCGGCCGGGATCACGAACTCCGGGAGATTGCCAACTTTCTTAAAGGCAATCAATCCGTTTCGATCGTCGGACCGCGCAAAATCGGGAAGACCTCGCTGTTGTTTCATCTGATGCGGCCGCGGGTTGCCGAGGAACTGGGAATCGCCGCCGGCACGCTGATCTGCTACCTGGATTGCGAAGTGCTCGGCGGCGAATCCTCGGCGGAGGTGTTCCAGCAGTTCGCCGCCGAACTCCGCGGCGAAGTCGAATCCCGCGGGTTGGCGGAGGAACCGGCGCTCGAATCCGCCTGCCGCTCACCTTCCCGGCTGGCTTTCGAAAGCGCGATCCGCGCCCTCAACCGGCGGGGCATGCAGGTGGTGATGATCCTCGACGAGTTCGAGCGCCTGAGCGCCAATCCGCAGTTGGACGTGAATTTTTTCAACGCACTGCGGTCCATCGCCGGCCGCTTTCAACTGGTCTTTCTGACCGCTTCCGCCAGTCCGCTCATCGAGCTGACCTATTCCAGCCGGTCACAGGACATCCTTTCAAGCCCGTTCTTCAACATCTTTGCGCCGATCTTTCTCGGCCTGCTTCCGGAGACGGACGCCCGCGACCTTATCTTCAAGCCCTCCGAGCGGGCGGGCAAACCCTTCCCGCTCACAATCCAAAACTTTTTACTGGAATATTCCGGCGGGAATCCCCTGATCCTGCAAGTCGCGTGTTTTCATGCGTTTTCGCTTTCGGTCTTCCAGGATGAAATCCAACGCCGCACGGCGCAGGAGATGCAGGCGCATTTCGAATATTCCTGGCGCAACCTGACCGAGGAACAGAAGCGCGTGCTGCGAGACCTTCCCAGAATCGCTGAACGCCCGCCCGCCACGGCCTCCGGCAATGCGGTATTCCGCGAATTGGAATTCAAATGCCTGATCCGTCAGACCCACAGCCGGTACGAGTACACATCAAAGGCATGGGCGGATTTCCTGGCGCTGCAATCCTCCCCCGCCGAGGCGGCTTCTCCAACGAAAAGCATCATCGGATGCACACTCGGGCAATACGAAATCCTCGAGCCGATCGGCAAGGGCGGGATGGCGGAGATCTACAAGGCGCGCCACATCCGGCTGGACCGTCCGGTGGCGGTGAAAATTCTGGCCGCCCGGCTGGCCGAGGAAGGCGACTTCCGCGAACGATTCGAGCGCGAAGCGCGCGCGGTGGCGCTGCTGAAGCATCCCAACATCGTCCAGGTCTACGATTTCGGCGATTGCGACGGTCTGTATTACATGGCGATGGAATACATCCCGGGGAGGGATCTGGCCTACCGGATGAACCAGCTGAAGAAACTCCCGCTGGCACAGGTTTGGTGGGTGGCGAGCGACCTGGCCGCGGCACTGGATTACGCCCACGGGCGCGGCATCGTTCATCGCGATGTGAAGCCTTCGAATGTCCTGCTCGAGCCGATCGCCAAGATGGAAAAACCGGGGGCGAAGCACGCCTCGAAATTGCAGCGCGCGATCCTGACCGATTTCGGCATCGCCAAGATCCTGGAAGGCGGAGATCGGTCGACGCGCGGGGGGATGTTCGGCACGGTGGAATACATGTCGCCGGAGCAGATCCGGGCCGAGGCCGAGATCGACGGCCGGGCGGATATTTACGCGATGGGAATCATGCTGTTCGAAATGCTCACGGGAAGGCTGCCGTTTCAGGTGGAGAGCCCAAGCGCGATGGTCGTCGCCCACCTCGACACGCCCCCGCCCGACCCGCGCGAGTTCGCACCGGAACTTCCGGAGAAGGTCGCCCTGGCGGTCCTGCGCGCCATCGCGAAACCGCGCGAAGTGCGGTTTGCCACCGCGAAGGAATTCATCCGCGCGATGCG
>DAOUDU010000136.1:0-1874 GCA_034430775.1 Anaerolineales bacterium
AAAATCAAACACGGCGACATTGCTGTGCGGGTACGACGCGAGCCAATCCTCCACCAGCCAGCGGTTGAAGGCCCGGGCATTGGCGGCCTGCTCGGGGGAGGTATCCAGAAGCGGTGGCGCGGTGATGACAATGAAGAGTTTATCGGTGTGCTCGGCGAAATAGTCGAGCAGGTCGACGTAGATCCGCTTGGCGTTGGCGACGGTGTGATGCTCGGAGCCGCTGTCCTGCCCCTGCAGGGGGTTGGCGCCGGACACAGGCGGATCCTCGGGATTGCCCTCGAGGGCGGAGTTGGGGAAGCAGGATTTGAACATCACGATTGCGTTTTCACCCCCGGGATCGTCTCCCGGGCGTGTGTATTCCGCGTGCTGTTCGCTCTCGGCGTAGACAGCCTGCATGATCGCATCGCGCGAGGGTCCGAGGAACCAGTTCCACCATTGGCCGATGTCGGTGAAATCGCCGATCGCGCCGCCGAGCAAAGCATCCTCCGGCCCCCAGCCGTAGTTGGTGTCGCTCACGAAATAATTATTGTCCGCGAGCGCCTGTCCCAGTCCGCCGCTCCAATCCGCCAGCCAGTTTTCACCGCAGGAGTGGTGGATGAATATCAACTTGACGGTTTCCGCCGGAGGGGAGGTATCGATCCAGCCGGAATCTTGCGGGGGTTTGGGAGTAACGTCCGCGGGTGCTTCAACGGTCGGCGAGTCGGCGGATTCCGGCGTCTCGGCCGCATCCGCGGCGTCGGCCGGTCCTTCCGGAGGCGATCCCATGTTGCACGCCAGCAAGAGAATAAGAGCTATGGGGAAGAATCGGATCCAGCGCATACGGCCTCCAATAGTGATGGATGTAACGATTATATATGCGAACTGTCACCCCTCAATTGATGGTTCCATAATATAATAAATCCTTATACTAGCCCACAACGCCCAGGATCCAGGAAACCAACTTATGGGAATGAATCACTCCAGCGCGCCGCCCCTCGCCGATCCTTCATCCCTCACACCCCATCCGATCCAGCGTGCCCATCCGGCGGGATTGCGCCGCAGCTATTTCCGGATCCTCATCCTTTCGCTGGTGACCGCCGCCGGTTTCACCTCCCGGGCGGCCACAACCGGCCCGGCTCTGGCCGCGCCGCGGTTGGTGCCCGGCGTTATCGATCCGCCGACCGTGACCTTGGTGGGCGTTCCGGCCACGCCGCTGATCGGCTCGGATGTCACCTTCAGCGTCCGGTTCGACAACAACGATCCGGAATCCGAAGTCGGCTATGGGCCGTTTATCGAACTGATCATCCCGCGCACCGGGGCGGATGGGGCCGGCGCGGCGACGGACGACGGGTTGGGCACGACAACCATCTCCGCGAGCTATCCCAACCCTGCCACGCCCATCCCCGCACAGGATTTCTACAGGGTTACATTTAATGCGGGCGGCACAGCGCTGCACCCGATTGTGCGGAACGCCGCCGGCAACTTCATCACCGTGACCGGCACGCCCGGCGACGAACTGGTTGTCGTCCGGCTGCCGTTCGGCAGCTTCGCCTACGATCAACCCCCCGCCGACATCGGATTCCGGGTCAACCTCAGCAACCTCGCCGACCTCGGGCATGGGCTTACGATCCAGGCCCGCGGCGGGTACGAATTCGGCTTCACACCGCTGGACGATTGGTGCTGCGGGGATCCGGCCAGCAATACGCTGAGCAGCTATACCTCCGCAACCGTCACCCCGTCGTTGTTCACCCTGGCTAAAACCTATGACGGGCCGGCGGACCTCTCGGCCGAAACGGCGACCGGCCCGAACTTCACCCGGCAGTACGAAGTGACGGTGGACATCGCCCCGGGCCAGCCGATCACCGATCTGCGCATCATCGACCAGCTCCCGAACA
>DAOUDU010000137.1:0-6563 GCA_034430775.1 Anaerolineales bacterium
CGGCGCCCGGGCCGAGCTCAACGATCCAATCCGCCGCGCGGACGATTTCTTCATCATGTTCCACCACCAGGACGGTGTTGTCCAGATCGCGCAGGCGGACAAGGCTGGCCAGGAGCCGCCGGGTATCGTGCGGGTGCAGGCCGACCGACGGCTCGTCGAGCACATACAGCACGCCGCTCAGGCGCGATCCGATCTGGGTCGCCATCCGGATGCGCTGGCCCTCCCCGCCGGAGAGCGTCGCCGCCGTGCGCGAGAGAGCGATGTACCCCACGCCGACTTCCTCGAGATACTCCAGGCGATGGCCGACTTCGGCCAGGATCGGTTCGGTCACCGCGGGGTTGAGCGCCGGTTCCTTCCGCAATCCGGCGATCCATTGGCGGAGGTGCGCGACCGTCCACCCGCAGATTTCGATGATGTTCTTTTCGGCGACGGTGACCGCGAGCGACTCCCTGCGCAGGCGCGTTCCCCCGCAGGATTCGCAGATCCGTTCGCGCATCAGGCTTTCCACGCGCCCGCGGAAAACCTCGCTGGTGCTTTCCTCGTGCCGCCGCGTTAGGTACGGGATCAACCCCTCATACGGTGATTCGAAAAAGGAGCGTTTGCCGTCGCGCGCGGGCAGTTCGACGCGGACCTTCTCCGCGCCGGTCCCGCGCAGGAGGGGCCGCAGGCGTTCGGATGGAATCTGCCCGACGGGAAGTTCGGGATCGAACCCGTATTGCGCGGCCAGGCTCTCGAGCCACAGCGATTGCGAGCGCTGGCCTTCCTCGCGTTCGAAACCGAACAGCGAAAGCACCGCCTCGTTGAGCGGCTGCGACGGATCCGTGAAAATCCGCGCCGGATCGATCTCAAAACGCGATCCCAATCCCTGGCAGACGGGGCAGGCGCCGTGCGGGGAATTGAACGAAAAGGAATTCGGCTGGAGGTCCGGCAGGCTGATGCCATCCACCGGGCAGGCGAATCGTTCCGAATAGAGGATATCCTCCGGCGGGTCGGCGGAAAGGTTCTGGACGATGAGGAAACCGCCGCCGGTGCGCAGCGCCGTTTCGACCGAATCGGTAAGCCGGGCGAGAAATTCCTCCGACGACTCTTCGGGAAGGACCAGCCGGTCGACGACCGCTTCCAGGTCGTGCGCGGTGTGCGGGTCAAGATCCGGTTCGGCGTCGATCTCGTACAGCCGGCCGTCGATCCGCATGCGGACAAATCCCGTGCGGCGCATCTCCTCGATCGCCGCTTCGTGCGCCCCCTTGCGCGCGCGCACCACCGGCGCAAGCAGGGCCAGGCGGCTCCCGGCGGGGAACGCGGCGATCGCCGAGGAAATCTCCTGGGCGGATTGCTTCTGGACGGGGCGGCCGCACACGGGGCAGTGCGGGGTGCCGGTGCGCGCAAACAACAACCGGAGGTAATCGTATATCTCGGTGACCGTACCGACGGTTGAGCGCGGATTATTGCTCAGCCCGCGCTGGTCGATCGCGACCGCCGGGGAGAGGCCGTCGATCAGGTCCACATCCGGGCGGTGGAGCTGGCCCAGGAACTGGCGCGCGTAGGCCGAGAGGCTTTCCACATAGCGGCGCTGGCCTTCGGCGAACAGCGTATCGAAGGCCAGCGAGGATTTTCCGGACCCGGAAAGCCCGGTCACGACGACCAGTTTGTTTTTGGGAATCGCAACCGTCAGGTCTTTGAGGTTGTGTTCGCGCGCACCCGCTATTCGGATGAACTCGGCGGTCATTTCTCCGGCGACCTTTTTGGGGCGGGCGCAGCGGAAGGTTCCCCGAATTCCGCCATGGTGGAATTGACATGGATGCCGCATTCGCCACCGGCCTTGGTGGTGCCGGCCCACCGCCCGGCGCGTTCGAACCGGCCCCAGGTTCCGGCCAGCGTGCACGGCCGGCAGCCCAGGCTGACGTAGCCCTTGTCGTACAGCGGATTGTAGGGAACCTGGTTGCCGCGGATGTACCCCCAGATGTCCTCGGCGGTCCAGGCCGCCAGTGGATTGACCTTAACCAGTTCGTCCGCAACCTCGACCACGCGGATGCCTTTGCGGTGTTCGGTTTCGTCGCGGCGCAGCCCGGTGATCCAGGCATCGTAGTTCCGCAGCGCGCGGGCCATCGGCTCCACCTTGCGGATGCCGCAGCAGCGGCCCGGATCGGTGTGATACAAATCCGCGCCCAGGGTGCGTTCCTGCTCCTCGACGCTGATCCGCGGCGTGAATTCGATCAGGTTAAGCTTCCATTCCTTTTCCAGATTCTGGATGAACGCAACGGTCTCGGGGAAGTCGTACCCGGTATTAAGGTAGATCACATCGAGGTCGGGGCGGATGGAGCGGAGCATGTGCAACAGGACGATGCTGTCTTTGCCAAACGATGCGGCCACGCACAGGCACCGGTACTTTTCACAGGCCCACTTCAGGATTTCCTGGGGGGTGGATTTTTCCAATCGTTCGATTTCTTCGCTGGGGATTTTTTTTATGGGGGTCATGGTTTCCTGACAATGGACTCGGAATGAACCGCATTCAGCATCAATCTGCGGAAAAATATAACATGTTTCCGGATATAAAGTCTCTAAAAAAGAGGCGTTTTCTGCTATTCTCTCCATATTTTCCTGTTTTATTGAAAAAGCGACCTCTTGACAAAAACGTATAGCCGCATATAATACCTAGAGAGGCTAAGTATTATGGAAGACACAACAACCTTTGACAAGGAACTGAAACGGGGGACGCTGGAGATGATCCTTCTGCGGCTGATTTCCGAGAGGCAAATGTACGGGTACGAGCTCGCCGCGACGCTGGAAAAACGGGGGGGCAGCCTGTTCCGGCTGAAGGAAGGAACGCTCTACCCGGTTTTGTACCGCCTGGAAAAGGCCGGGCATATCGAAGCGCGCTGGGAAACGCTGGAGCGCGGGGTGCCGCGCAAGTACTACCGTCTGACAAAATCCGGTGCGAAATTCCTGGATGCGCGCATCGCCGAATGGAAGGAATTTATCGCCGCGATTGAGCGGTTGATGGAAAAGGAGAAAAACCCATGACTCGCATACCGACCAATATCGCCGATCAATACGTTCAGAAAGTGATGGATCTCATCCACGCGCCGGAAAATGACCGGATGCGGATTAAGGCCGACCTCCAGTCGCATCTGCAGGAGGGTATGGCCGACGGAGAAGATATGACCGCGCTGGTCGAACGCATGGGCGACCCGCGCGTGGTGGCGGCAGAATTCATGACCGCGGTGCCGATGGTGTATGCCGGATTCTGGAGACGGATGGCCGCGTTCCTGGTGGATTTGGTCGTCCTCATCGTAATCGCCGGGACGGCCGCGATCCTGGCCATCTCCCTTGCCAACACGGTTCCGCAGCACCCCGTGACCCTGCTTGAAAACATGGTGGGCGGCGCGCAGATCCTGTTCGTGCTGATCACCTCCAACGGCTGTATCGCCGCGGCCCTTGCCTACTTCCCGGTTCTGGAGGGACGGTTCGGGCAGACGCCCGGCAAACGGCTTTTTGGACTTCGCGTGCTGTCGGAAGAAGGGTTGCCGATCACCTATTGGCAGGCGTTCCTGAGGCGGCTTTCATTATATTTGGAGGTCCTCCCGCTTGAAACACTGTTCGTGCCGTTTCATCCGAAGCGCCAGCGCTGGTTCGATATCCTGGCGAAGACGGTCGTGGTAAGGGAAAAATGATTCTCACCCCTCCCGGGAATGGGGAGGGGTGAGGGGAGGGGAGACGTATGAAACCCCATCGCCGTCATCCTTTGCGTCGCCTGCTGATAATTTTTCCGGCTGTTGTCGTATCGTTCTGCTTTTTGGCTGCAGGTTGTTCCGCTTTGAGCAACCGGCTGCTGCCGTCGCCATCCCCGGCGGCCGACCGCCTTTCCGATCCGGATACGGCGCACCTGGCGGAGGCGTTGCATCTGCGGCGCGCAATCGGCGACGCGCTGTGGCCGGATTGGGGAAGCGCCGGGATCCCGATGATCCTGTACAACGAGGACTATGCGTTTCTGACGGGATATCCGGATCCTCCCGCCGGATGGGTGCTGATCCCGACGCGGGAGGTCCGCGGCGGCCCGTGGGAAGAGGCCGCGGGCGATACGTTCGAAGGGGAACCGTATTTCCGGCAGCGCCTTTTGAACGGGAAGGACGCCCCGCCGGCCTTCACCATGATCGTTGGAGAACGCTGGGTGTCGGGCCTTCCTTCATGGGAGTCGATGGAAACCGGATTGGCGAATGAGTTCCGGCAGGGGATCCCGGCCGTCCTTCAATCCGTCGTCCCATACCGGATGGCCGCGCGGCTGTTTTTATCGGCGGCGGGCGGCCGGGCCTGGTACATCTGCGCTGTGCTTCATGAATCCTTCCATGCGTATCAGGGGATGCGTGCGCCCTCCCTCCTAGCCAAATCCGAAGACGTATACCGTCAACACGCAAGCCGTTATCCGTGGGAGGATGCGGACTTCGCCGCGGATTGGCAGGCTGAGCTGGGTACGCTCGCGGACGCCGTTCAGGCTGAATCCGATTCAGAGGCGCTTGACCTCGTCCGGCGGTTCCTGGATCTTCGGCGGGCGCGGCGAACCGCCGCCGGATTGAAGAACGAATTGATCGATCTCGAGCGTCTCAAGGAATGGGAGGAGGGCCTTGCAAAGTACACCGAGTTGGCCGTTTGGCGGTTGGCGGCCGATCCCGGATACCAACCGTTGCCCGTCCTCGCCGCGGATCCGGATTTCCACGGGTACGGCGGATTCGCACAGCGCTGGTCACAGGAAGTGGATCAGATCCGGCGGATGGCAAACGACGACGGGGATCTCCGCTTCTATTACAGCGGATGGGCGCAGGCGGTCCTCCTGGACCGGTTGGCGCCGGGGTGGCGGGCGCGGATTTTGACGGAAGGCATTGCGTTGGAGGATATATTGCAGGAGGGGAGTAAATAGAAAAACGACCCGATCGACAGACCGACGCGGTCGCGGGGGCGATCCAGCGGATCGCCCCTACTTCTTTTCCAAAACCGGGGGCGCGGTCTGCGTTCCCTTCTCCTCAGGCATATGGATCGTTCCTTTTAAGAACCCGCCTTCCTCGGTCGAGAGGTTGGACGTGGTGACGTCGCCGTAAATCCGCCCGGTGCGCAGCACCTGAACCTTGTCGGCGAATACGTTCGCCTGCAGCGTTCCGCCGGCGACGACCGAGAGGGCTTTGATTTCCTCCGAGACGATCTTTCCGGCTTCGCCGACGACCAGTGGGCCTTCGATATCAATTTTTCCCTCGAACACACCCTCGATTCGCACGCCGCCCTTCCCGGTCAGCACTCCCTGAATGCAGATGCCCGGTCCGAGCACGGTCTCGATCTTGCCGGTCGTGCGTAAAACTTCGGGCAGAGGGGATGAGTCTTTTTTCTGAAACATGGATGCTCCTGTCTTTCTTTCGATGCGAACGGCAGACCGACGCGGTCTCTGAGACCGCGTCGGTCTGGGTTTGAATTCTACACGGTTTTGTTCCGTCGCAGATCGATCGCGGCGGGAAGGCCGCCGGCGCTGCGGGCCGCCAGCACGGCTTTCACGATGGCCCGGGAGAAGGCTTCCGCGGCGTACGCCCCGACCAGGCTGACGTTCGCCTTACGGGTGCCGGTGGAGAGTGCGAAGATCGTATCCCCGTCGAGCATTGTGTGGGCGGGGCGGACCGCCCGCGCCAGGCCGTCCTGGGCCATCTGCGCCATTTTATTCACTTCTTCCTTTGAAAGCAGCGCGTTGGTGGCCACTACGCCGATAACCGTATTCCCGCCCTCGGCCAGCCCGAGGATCAAGCGCCCGGCGTGGGTGCTCATCACCGCAAGCGTGTCGGCGAACCGGTCGTGCCCGCCGATGCGCAAGGGGCCGGTCCCCACCGGCCGTGCGCCGGCGAGGATCTCCCCATTCTCGGGATCGATCACGTCGCCGAAGGCGTTCACGGCCGCCAGCGCGCCGACCAGGATGCCCCCGCCGCAGTCGATGCTGGCGCTCCCGATCCCGCTCTTTACAGAGCCCCCCTTGCCGAAGATCTTGCCGACCGTGCACCCTGTTCCCGCGCCGGCGTTGCCGTCCGCCGGCGGCGCAACGGATGCCGCCGCGCAAGCCCGGTAGCCCATCTCCGCATCCGGCCGGATCTTGGAGGAGCCGATCGCCAGATCGAACAGGATGGCCGACGCCACGATCGGCACCTTGACCACACCGGTCGGAAAACCGATCCTCTTTTCCTCAAAGAATTTCATTGCGCCGGATGCCGCGTCGAGCCCGAAGGCCGATCCGCCGGAGAGCATCACCGCATGAATTTTGTTGACCAGGTGCATCGGGCGCAGCGCATCCGTTTCGCGCGTCCCGGGCGCGCCGCCGCGCTGGTCCACCCCGGCAACCGCGCCCTTCAGGCACAGCACGGCCGTACACCCGGTGAGCGCGGTTTCGTCCTGTGCGTGTCCGACCAGAATTCCCGGAACATCGGTTATGGAATCATTCAGCCTGGCCATGGTCCCTCCACTCCCTCACCCCGCCTCTCGCTTTGCTCGAGGCACCCCTCTCCCAGCTTATGCTGGGAGAGGGGAAGGGGGTGAGGGGT
>DAOUDU010000138.1:0-26948 GCA_034430775.1 Anaerolineales bacterium
TCCTCCGGCGGCACGGATCCGGTCTTCGGCGGAAAGCTTCCGATCCTGGATTCTTTTCTTGAACTGGCCATCGACCGGCTGGACGACCGCTTCCCGCAAAAGGAATTGCCCCGGTCCGGGCTCCGGGTCTTTACGACGATGGATTTGGATTTCGAATTACAGCTCCTGTGCTCTGCGCAAAACCTGCTGGCGCCGCCGCCCGACCCGTCCGCGGCGCTGCCCACCCTGGAAGGGAAATCATGCGACATGGCCGCGCTTCTGGGGCCTGAATCCGAATCGGGCCTGCCGGCGGATTTTGCTCTGGCGGTGATCGATCCGGCCACCGGCGAGATGCTGGCGTACTTCTCCTCCGCCCGCGGCGAACAGTCGGCGGCGCGCGGCCCGGCCGGAACGGCGCTCCTGCCGTTCGTCTACCTTTCGGCGTTTGCGCGCGGCTATTCGCCGGCGTCCATGCTGCTGGATATTCCCCGAAAGGAATTATCGGATAACCCGGACCGGGAATACCACGGACCGCTTTCCGCCCGGACGGCGCTTCAGCAGCGGGCGCTGCCGGCGGCGGCCGGGATGGCCGCCAGTGTCGGCGGCGACCACATCGACCGTTCGCTTTCACTCCTCGGTCTGACCGAAAACGGATCGACCGGGCTGACGCTGGAAGAACGGCTGGAACAGCCGGTGGACCTGGTGGAGATCACGAAGGCCTATGCCACGCTGGCGGGCGGCGGATTGGAGGCGGCCGATCGTGAGAGCGGCGCCGCCGCGGTTATTTTGCGTGTGGAACAAAGCGATGGAACGCCGCTGGAAGCGTATGCGCGCCGTCAAACGCGGCGTGTGTTCGGATCCGATCTGGCTTTCCTCGTACAAGATATCCTTACCGACCGGACCGGCCGCGCGGACATCTCCGCGCCGGCACTGGCTGGATCACGCAGCGCGGTCGCAGCCGTGTTGGGTGAAGATCCAACCGCGGAAGCCGCTTGGGCCTTCGCGCTGACCCCGGCCTTTGCGGTGGGGGTGCGCGGTCGGGCGTATTCGCAGGAGATTGCGGATCCGAAGCCGTCTTGGATCCTGGCGCAGGCCGCCGCGGGATGGGCGTTGCGCGCGCTTCCCGTGCAGACATGGATCGAACCGCCGGGGATCGTCCGCCGGGAGGTGTGCGCCCCTTCCGGTTTGCTGCCAAGCCGTTATTGCCCGGCAACGGTGTCGGATATATTTCTCACGGGGAATGAGCCTTCGCAGAGCGATACCTTCTACCGGCCGGTGGCTGTCAACCGCGAAACGGGACGGTTGGCGACGCTATGGACACCGCTCACCCTGGTCGACGAGAGGGTGTTCTTCGTCCTGGAGGGCGAAGCGCAGATCTGGGCCGAACGATCAGGGTTTCCTTTTCCCCCGGATACATACGATACTCTCCCGGATTCTTATCCGTATGAAGACGCTTTGCATATCTCCAGCCCGTCGCCGCTTTCTGTGGTGCGCGGGAAGATCATCTTGCGCGGAACAGCGGCGGAAGCGGGCATGGAACGCTACCTGCTTCAAGCCGGACCCGGCCTGTACCCTTCCGTTTGGTACACGCTCGGGTCCGGAGAAAAACCGGTGCAGGAGGGTGTGCTTGGTGAGTGGGATACATCCGCGGCCGACGGGGTATGGTCGGTTCAACTGACCGCGGTTTTTACCGGCGGAAAAATTCTCACGGTTGCGATACCGGTCTCGCTTGACAACACCCCGCCGGTCATCCGGTGGATTCAACCATCCGCTCCGCAAAGGGTTTCGGTCGATGGAGGCGAAGCGGTGATCCTCCAGGTGGATGTGACGGACAACCTGGGAATTGAAGGGGTTGAGTTTTTTCTCGACGGAAAAGTTCGCACCCGGCTTGAAATCGGGCCGTTTTCCGTGCGTTGGAGCGGGCTGGCGGCCGGCAGGCATTCCGCCAAAATCTGCGCCAAAGATATGGTCGGGAATGAAACTTGCACCCAAGAGATCGAAGTAGAGGTAAGCTTGAAAACCAGCGGCGGATTACACTACAATACACCGGGAGAGGTGGAAATATGATAAAGAACGTCAGAATACTGGGGATTGCCATTTTGGTACTTGTGATGGCAGCCGGATGTGCGCCGACAAGCCCCTCGACCGGGATGAATCAGGCCACAGCGCATATCCTGACCTTGTATGCTGTGCTAACCGACAGCGCGCCCATTCAGAACACGACCCCGACCAACCCGATCATTCTTGCTACGGATACTCCGGGTATTCCATCCGCCACTCAGACTCTCGCCCCGACCGCCACAACTGATCTGCCGTCGGTGACCCCGACTTCATCGCTGCTGCCCACTCCCTGCTACCGGGCGTATTTCGTCAAGGATGTAACCATCCCGGATGAATCCAAAATGGCGGCGGGCGAAACGTTCGTAAAAACGTGGCGGCTGCAAAATAATGGCACCTGTAACTGGCCGGCCGACACACAGGTGGTGTTCATTTCCGGATCGCAGATGGGTGCTCCCTCGTCCCAATCGATCGGCGCGGCGGTTGCCGTCGGCGAAGAGCGGGATGTCAGCCTGACGATGAAGGCCCCGGCCGAAGCCGGCACCTATAAGGGATACTGGATGCTGAAGATCCCGGACGGCGGCCGGTTCGGCATCGGCGACGCCGGCAATCAGTCCTTCTGGGTGATCATCGTCGTCGGCGGCAAATCCGCGACGCCTTCAGTGACCAAAACGGTCGGCACGCCGCCGCCCACGAAGACGCCCACCATAACCCCGACCCTCACTCCGACTCCCACCGGGTCGCCGACACTCACCCCGACCCTGACGCCGACCTGTCTGGGGGGATACCCGGTCTGCTGATCCGGCACGATATGCTTGGCAATACTAGATGCCCGGAAGGGCATCTTTTTTTTACCCCCTCCTTTTTCCTCCCCCGTTTGCCATGTGAGCTATTTCACTTGATGTTTTTGATATCCTTGGCAAACGGGGGAGGGTAGGAGGGGGTGAAATCCCCGCTCCCGGGTTATAATCCGCCGCGAGTGTAGTACACGGGGGATCCATCATCGCCGTACGGCGCGCGAAGATTTTCCCCCATTCATCGGAGTCGAACGGAATGACCGTGTCCCGGCCGACGGTTCCGAACAGCCTGCGATGGAACCGAACCTCGTACGTCCTGCTGAGCATGTTCCTGGCGGTGATCGCGTTGATCATCGTCGTCTGGTGGCCGCTGGCGCAGGACTACATCGGCCAGGTTAACCCGGATTACCCGATCTGGATGCAGGTGGACTGGCTGCTGATCGGCATCTTTCTGGTCATGTCGATCCTGATCATGTGCGGAGCGGATCTGCGCACAGATGCCTGGATTGTCTTCGTGGCGACCCTCGGCGGATTAACGATCGAAGCCTGGGGGACACAGACCCTGCTCTGGACCTATTACACGAGCGAGCGGCCGCCGCTGTGGATCGTACCGGCTTGGCCGATCGCGACCCTGGCGATTGACCGGATCTGCCGGGTTCTGACCGCGCTTGCCCGCCGGGTGCCGGAGACCTGGATTACGCGGCTGTTCCAGGTGGTGTTCGGCGGATTTTATTTGCTGATGCTATTTTTTACGCGCGGAACCTTCGACAAACCGTTCACCCTTGCCGCCCTTCTCCTGTGCGCGCTGATTATCCTCACGCCCGGCAGCCGGCGCAGCGCGTTGATCCTCTTTGTCGCCGGGGCCGGCCTTGGATATTTCCTTGAACGGTGGGGCACCACGCGCGAGTGTTGGACGTATTACACCCGCCAGACCCCGCCGCTGTTCGCGGTCCTGGCCCACGGGATGGCGGCAACGGCCTTTTGGCGCGCCGGCGGTTTACTTCCCGTCTTTTTCCGGAAACTACAGGCGATCCGTTTTCCGCACAGCCTGCGGACGCAGACGGACAATTCATGAACAGTCATCGGGGAGGATTCCTGGAAACGCCTTGAATGTCAGTGCGACCCCGGCCTACCGGGTAAAAATCGAAGCTAACTTCATATCATCATCTCCAAGGGGGAGACCATGGACCAAAACGAAAAGAGCTTTTCCGAACCAATCCATTTTGTTACGGCCGCCGTCGGCGGATGGAAGCACCTGTTTGCCAACGAGGCCTGTGCGCGGATCGTGTTCGATTCCCTAAATTACCTCGTCCGCACCCGCAAGCTTGCGCTATTCGCCTTCGCCCTGCTGCCCTCGCACCTGAACCTGCTCTGCCGTCCGCACGGCGGAAGCGTCCGTACCGTCGTTGACGGATTTACCGACTTCACCGCGTCGCGGATGGCCTCCGTCCTGCGGCGGCGAGGGCGCGGCCCGCTCATGCATTACCTGCATGCTCGGTCGAACGGCGAAGGGCACGGCGCGCCGATTTGGGGGGATGTACGGATTGAGGAGGTGTGGACCCGAGGAAAATGCCTCTCGCTCCTGGACCGCATGCACAACAAGCCGGTTTCCGCGCAATGGCGCCTGGCCGCGGTGCGCAGCGAGTACCTTTATTCCAGTGCGTGCTTCTACGACCTGGGCCGCGAGCCGGTCATCCCGGTGATGGATGTGAGGGAGGAGTGGTAATGTCCTTTGGCAAAGGAGTCGCCGATCCCTCACCTCCGGCTCGGGATGACGCGCGGACGGTATTCCGGGATTCCTCGGCGGCGCCTCGGAATGACACTCTGCGGACGTCATTCCGAGCCCCGATCTTTGGGGCGAGGAATCGGAAACGCGTGGATGAAGGGAAGCGCCCTTTGTCAAAGGAGTCGCCGATCCCTCGCCTCCGGCTCGGGATGACACGCGGACGTCGTTCCGGGATCCCTCGGCGGCGGCTCGGAATGACGCGCGGACATCATTCCGGGATTCCTCGGCCGCTTCAGCGGCCGAGGAATGACAATGCATGGAAGGTATACAATCCTTTGTATGATAACGATCCATAACCCCTTCCTTAAACTTCAATTGGATCCCCGCACCGGCGCGTGGAGTCTTTACCCGGCGCGTGAAAATTCCGCCGCGCTCGAAGATGCGCATACCGGCCTTGCCTTCCGGGACGGACGACGCCGTGTGAAATGGATCCTTCGGGAGATCCCGGGCAAGTCAAAGCCCGGCCTGCGCCACGATCCGCATCACGGACGCTGCCGGACGCTTGCGGTGCGGGCGGATGCGGGATGCGGGCTTTCGGTGCGAATCGAATGGAGCCTGCCGTCCGCACGGCCTTTCCTGCTCTGGAGGGTGGTTCTGGTCAATGGCGGCTCCCGGCCGCTCGCGATCGACCACATCGGTTTGTGCCTTGCCGGTCAGCGGGCGGGGGCCGGCGGAGGCCTGCGCCTGCCCATCGGCCCTGCCCGGCGGACAATGTTCGTCAACGGCTGGCAGACCTGGAGCTTCTCCGGCGGGCGAAAAAGCAACGACCGCCAGCCGGGGCCGCGGCTCGGGCCGGTCAATTCGGCAATGCACATCGGCGCGCACCGCCGGCCCTCGGGACGCGCCGGTCATTTCGTGTCGGATATGTTCGCCGCCCTCGGCGGCGAGTCGGGAGCGGATCAGCTCGTTGCGGGATTTCTCGCCCAGCGCGAGCAGTTCGGCGTGGTGGAGACGTGGCTCGGCGACGAGAACCTCTCGCTGCGGATCGAAGCGGACGCAGACAGGGTGCGGCTCGACCCCGGCCGGACACTCAGCACGGATTTGGCGTATTGCGCGCTGGGCGCGCCGGCTGCGGAATATTTCGACGCGGCGGCGCGCGAGAATGATGTGCGCACGCGCCGGGCCGCCCCCGAGGGGTGGAGTTCCTGGTATTACTACTTCACCGCCATCGACCAGAAAAAACTGGAGCGGAACACCGATGCCGCCGCGGCGCTTCGCCCGCGGCTGCCCTTGCGCCTGATCCAGCTTGATGACGGATATCAGGCCGACGCCGGGAATTGGCTCGAGCGCAATGAGAAATTCCCCTCCCGCATGGACGAAATATCCTCGCGTATCCGCAAGGCCGGCTTCACCCCCGGCGTGTGGATCTCCCCGTTCCTGATCGAGATGGGATCCAAGGTCGCCCGCGAGCATCCGGAGTGGCTGGCCCCCAAAGCCGAAGGGGTGATGTCGAATGTCAAATTGGCATGGGTGCGCGAGACGCGTTCACTCGACGTGACCCGGCCGCAGGTTTTGGATCATATCCGGCGGCTGATCCGGACGGCGGTAAAGGAATGGCGGTTCCCGTTTTTGAAGCTGGATTATTTATATCTGCCGGCGGTGAAGGGCGCACGCCTTTCCGACCCGACCGTGACCCGGGCCCAGGCGCTACGCAAAGCACTCGCGGCTATCCGCGATGCGGCCGGCGAAAAAACCTTCCTCCTGGGATGCGGCTGCCCGCTCGGCTCGGGGATCGGTATTTTCGATGCGATGCGCATCGGCCCCGACGTCGATTCGATCTGGAAACCGCATCTCTTTCACTTCACCTGGGCCGGGCTGGGCGACCCGACCCTGCCTTCGGCGTTGAACGCGGTGCGCAACACGCTGGCCCGCGCACCGCTTCACCGGCGCTGGTGGTGGAACGATCCGGATTGCCTGCTGGCGCGCGACAAGGAACCCCGGCTGACTCTTGATGAGCGGCGCACGCTCGCAGCGGCGATCGCGCTGTCGGGCGGCATGGTTCTGCTTTCGGATGATCTTGCGGCGCTTTCGCCCGGCGCCGTCCGGCTGGCGCAATCGCTCTTCCCGCCGGTTTATCGCGCAGCGGATTTCCCGGCCTGGCGCGGCGAAGCACCGCCTGCGACCGCAGTACTGCCGATGCGCGGGCCGCAGGGAGGATGGTGGGTGATCGGTGTCTTTAATTGGGGAGACCGTCCCGCCGACCGGTCGATGGACCTTCGAGAGTTGACCGGTCTTCGCGGCGAGGTATCCGTTTTTTCCTTTTGGGATGAGCGGGTGTTGGACGGCGCCGGCGGACATCTTCGATTGGCGAAACTGCCGGCGCACGGATCGGCTCTGCTCGCGGTCCGGCCGCGCGCATCCGGAATCCATTATGTCGGATCGAATCTCCATTTCACGCAGGGGGTGGAAGTGGCGGAATGGAAGGCGGGGCGAAAATCGCTGCGTGTGAAGTTCAACCTTGGGCGCGAAGCGGAGGGCGCGATCTGGCTTGTGCTGCCCGGGAATCCGATACAAGCCCGGGTAAACGGAGAGCCGACCCGGTTGACATATGCGGGTGATGGCGTTTGGAAAATCCCGGTGCGGTTGGCGGGGGATGGGGTGCTGAAACTCTCGTGGTAAAAAAACCATTCCGAATTCCAAGGCAGACTGACCCGGTAAGCCACCTCATCCGCCTTTCCGTCATGGCCGTCGGCAGCGTAGACGACACCCCCTGATCCTTCGGGTAGGTCATCTCCAAAACGAAGGGTAAATCGGCGCGGGCCTGCTTCGGGTGAGGCAAGCGAGAACGCCTCCCCCCCGATCATGGAACAGGCCTTTTCAGATTAAAGCGATTGCCGGGAGGGTTTTTATGCCGCAGGCTCATCTTGGCGGCGAAAGGCCAGCCAACCGAAAGCCTTCGTGAAGAAAAGGGGCGGTGGAGAGAGGGCGCGCCGGCGCGGGGTATGCCCCGGTTTAGATTCCCGGAGTCTGCGTAGGGCACACCGTGGTAGTATCAATGCCGTCGAAGATCAGGATGGAAACGTATACAAAATCTCCAAAGTAAACCCCGCTCGCATTTTTTAACCTCCACCAGCTGCCATACCAGCAGTTTTTCATTAATGGCGCGGTGAAATTAATGGAGACATCCACTGTGCCGCCCGGGGCGACGGATTTAGTGAGCTTGGTTTCGGATCCGTGCATCTTCTCGCCGTAGGCATAGCCGATCGCATAAGCGGTTGTCCATGTGCAGACGCCGGTGTTTTTAAACCGCCACGTTTTCTTAAAACCTTCTCCGGGTTTCATGGGAGTTCCATCGGGGATAGTCACATCCTCGACAAAAAGGGAATCGTCGCAGAGGAGACCATACTTGCTCGTCGGCCGGGACGGATCCGGGGTGAGGAAGGCGGTCGGCGAGAGCGCCGCGCTCTCTTGCGGGACCGGGCCCGAGGCTGAGGTGTCGGAAGGGACGGCATCCGTTGTGGGAGGGGCGGAGATATCCAAAGTGGGCGATGGAACGGATTCCAATGTGGTTTGATCGGATGGCATCGGCGTGGAGGCGGGCGGAGGGAGGAAATCCAATGTGGCTTCCGCCGTCGCGGTGGGGATAAAGACATCCTGCCCGGAAGGGGAGGAAGCGGAACCGCAAGCGCACAATATTCCCGTCAGGAAAAGAGCATAAACGATGTGCCGGTTGTTTTTTTCCATTTGAAACCTCCATGCGCAGCATTCCAAAGCCCGTTTCCATTCATAATTATTCTACCAATAATGAACAATAATGGTGGAAAAATAATCCGGCCAAAATAATCAGCCGGATTTCACAGCGGATCGGATGAAAAGGGGTAATTTGCAGTGCTGGAGAGATAAGCCGCCCTCTACCCGGGAGTATAGGAATTACATCTCGGATGTTCCTTCGGTCGGTTCCAAGGTATTGGTGATTTCCGCCGTCGGCTCCAAGGTATCGGTGATTTCCGCCGTCGGCTCTGAGGTGCCGCCGCTTCCCGGCACGACGATCTGGACATAGACCAAGTCTCCGAAGAATGTTCCATCCGCATTCTTCAAGCGCCAGTAACCGATGTAAGTTCCGGGTGTGGAGGGAGCCGCCAAACCCACGGAGATCTCCACTGTCCCACCGGGATCGACGGCTTGGGGCATATAGGTGATGACGCCGTCCATCGCCTTGCCGCTGACGAAGTCGATGGCGTAGGCGGTCGTCCAGCCGCAGGTGCCGGTGTTGCGGAGACTCCAGGTTTTTACAAACACCTCCTCCGGTTGCATCACGGTACCGTCAGGGATGGTTACGTCGCTGATGTAGGCGGAATTATCGCAGACAGGGCCGGCCGGAACGGACGGGCGGGTGGCGGTGCGGGTTATGGTCGGCGAAAGCGCCGACGTTTCGGTGCCCGCCGTCGGAGTAAGCGTGATCGTCTCGGTGGGGACCGGGAGTGTTTCCGTTGGCAGGGCCATTTCGGTCAATGCCGCCGCCCGGGTGGCCTTCAGGTCATCGCTCGAGGGGCCGGTACTGCAGGCGCCGAGTGCAAGAACCAGAACGGGCAGGATAAAAAAACGTCTCAGAATTTGAGGCATAGGTCTCCCTTTCCTTTCGAAAATCGGACGCAGGCATTCTATCACTCGTTTCTTGAAGGGCTTTGGGAATGAGTGAGTGATTTCAAAATAAGCATTAATACGCATAAAAACCCGGGAGACCTTTTCGGTCTCCCACATTTGTCGAAAACTGGAGAGTGTTGCGTCCGCTCCGGCTTCCCCCACCCACGGAAGAAAACACCGCCGAGGGCAGGCAGGGGGCAGGCGACGGGGCCGGGGCCGGGCTCGCAATGACTTCAGAAACTCACCGGCACCTGCAGCATCGCCAGCAGCAGTTTCACCGAATACTCCACGTCCGTCATATCCACCATTTCCGAGGGCGAGTGCGCGTAGCGGCACGGGATTGAGAGGCACCCGGCCGGGACTCCAGCGCGGGAAATCTGGATGATGGAAGCGTCGGTCGATCCAAATTCAAGGACTTCCAACTGGTGCGGAATGTGCTGGGCGGCAGCCGCAGCGGTCATCCATTCCACCACCCGCGGATCGGCGATCATGCCCCGGTCGCGCACCTTAACCGCGGGCCCCTTGCCGAGGCTGACGGCCATCGGCGGGCAGCGTGGAGTATCTCCGGTGCCGGTGATATCCACCGCCACGGCGATCTCCGGCTCCAGATGGAAAGCGGCGGTGCGTGCCCCGCGCACACCGACTTCCTCCTGGACGGTGAAGGTGAACTGCACCTCGTGCAGGGTGCGCTTCAGGCGGCGCATGGTTTCGATCAGAATCGCCACCCCGATCCGGTCGTCCATTGCCTTGGCGACAAGGCGGCTGCCGGCTTCCACAAAGGGGCGATCGAACACTGCCATATCCCCGACCCGGATGGGGCAGGTCTCGCGGTCCGCCGCGCCCACATCCACATACAACTGGGCAAGCGACGGCGCGCGTTTGTTATCTTCGCGTTCCTCGAGGCCGATCACCCCGGGGCGGCCGGAGGCAAACCGGACACGGCTCCCGACGCAGTTCAGGGGGAACACGCCGCCGATCGGTGCGACCCGCGCAAACCCGTGCTCGTCGATGTGAGAGACGATCAGCCCGATCTCATCCATATGCGCCGCCAGCATGATCCGGCGGCCGGATTTGGCCTTGGCCTTCACCACGCCGATCAGGTTCCCCAGCGCGTCTTCGGTGATGTAATCGCACTGGCCCTTGATCTCAGCCCGCACGATCTGGCGCAATCCGGCTTCCCGGCCCGAGGGCCCGTAGCTTTCGGTCAACTTCCGGATCAATGCTCTCACGGGTTTTTCTCCTTCCATCCGCCGGCCGCCGCCGACCGGCGGGCTTCCTAGGTAATGGACCAGATCATCGCGTTTTCGTAATCCGCGGAGGCCAGCAGCCGGCCGTCGGGAGAGAAGGCAACGCATACCGCCATGCCCGCCGCTTCCCCGATAATTTCCCAGGTGGCGGTATAGCGGAGCCGTATGGCGGGATCGTGAAAATCACCCCCGGTGGCGAGCAACGCGCCGTCGGGAGAAAACGCAACAGACGTGGCGATATCCGTAAACGTCTTCAGCAGCTTCCCGTTCGCCGTCTTCCATACGTTCACGCCGCCTTTGATGCATCCGAAGGCATCGCTGCTCGTGCAGAAGACCGATGCCAGGAAGGACCCTTCCGGTGAAAGCGCGATCCGGTTGGCTTGCCGGCCTTTCTGGAAGTTGGTGAGCAGCGTGCCTTCCGCCGGATCCCAAACCCGGATCCGGCCGTCGGTGCCGGCGCTGTACAACCGCTTCCCGTCGGGGGAAAAGACCAGATCGAGGACGTTTTGTCCGTTCACGGGCAATTCATGGATCACCGTCCAGTCGGACGTGTCGTAGATCCAGATCACCCCGTTGGGATACACCCCAAGGCCGCCGAGCGCGAGCCGTTTTCCGTCGGGCGAATATGCGAGACTGAAGGCGGTGCCGGTTCCAGCCAGGGCGGTGATCCGCGCTTTCGATCCGACGTCGACCACGTACCCGCGGAAATCCTGCCCCGGATTATCGATGACGTACGCCGCCTGCAATCCGTCCGGCGAGAAGGCCGCCTCCCAAACGGTGGCGGACGCCGGGGCAAGGTCGAAAAATTGCTCCTGGTCCGGCCACCACATGCTCACCAGATAATTCCCGCGGGATGCGTCTCCGGATGCGATCAGCAGCCAGGTGCTGTCGGGGGCGAAGACCGCCGACCGGGTATCGGGATGCGGGGTTTGAAACGCCTTCGCCAGGAATCCTGCGTTTCCGGCGTGGATCACGGGGCGCGGGGTGGCGGTGGCGGTCGGCGGAAGGGTGACCGTTGCGGTGGGAGTGGGCGTGGGGGTTCCGGTTTCGGTTGGAACGGGCGATGCCGTGGCGGTCGGTTCCGCGGTTTGGCTCGGGAGCGCGGTCGCCATTGCGTCCGGCTGGAACGAGCACGCCGCGAGGAAGAGGAACAGGATGCAAACCCATCGATTCATAATATTCCCATCCCTTTTTCCATCAAGGCAACCCGTGGCGGCCGAGGTCTTCGAGCGCTCCGCGCACCAATGCGATCAGGGCGCGCCAATCCGAGACCCGTGCCGTGGAAACCGGTCCGTGGAGAGAGCGGCAGGGGACGGAAACGGAAACGCTGGGGATGCCTGCCCGGGCCAGGTGAATCGCCCCGGCGTCGGTCGCGCCGCCGCCCGGCTGCCGGATCTGATACGGGATCCCGCGCTTCTCGGCCGCATCCCGGAGCAGGCGGACCAGGCGCGCGTCGGAAATCGTCCCGCGGTCGAAGACGTAGACCGCGGGGCCGCCGCCGAGTTTGGTGTTATAGGCGATGTTTTCGCTTCCATCCCACATCGGCATATCGACCGCCGGCGTGGCGTCGAGCACGATCGCCAGATTCGGGTTGAGGGCGTACGCCGCGACCCGCGCACCGCGCAGGCCTATTTCTTCCTGGGTGGTGAAAGCCGCCGCGAGCTCGACACCCGGCGGCGGATCGGCCGCCAATTCGATCAACGCGGCCACGCCCAGGCGGTCGTCCAGCGCCTTGCCGAGCAGGACGCCCCGTTCCGCCTGGAACGCCGTGGCGAAAGCCGCCCGGTCGCCGGGTTTTAGGGTTGCGGATGCGCCTTCCTTGTCCTTCGCGCCGATGTCGATGGTCAGCGAGTCTTTTTTAATCGGATGCTCGCGTTCGTCCTTTTCGGTCAGGTGGATCGGTTTGACGCCGATCACGCCGGGCGTGCGGTTCTTGCCGATCCAAACCGGCTTGCCGGGGGGGGCCTGTTCGTTTACGCCGCCGACCGCCTCAAATTTCCACAGCCCGTCGCTGCCGGCCTGCATCAAGACCAGCCCCACCTCGTCCATATGCGCGGCGACCATCACCCGCATCCGGGGCTTGCCGCGAATGCGGCAGGTGACCAGCAGATTGCCCAGGGCGTCGACCCTGGAGGATTTGATTTTTCCCTTGAGCGCGTCGAGGACGATCCCGCGCACAGTGCTCTCGTCACCCGAGACTCCGCACGCCTCGCTTAACCGTCGCAGGAGAGCGAGCCCCTGGCCGCGCACCGCTCTCCTGGATGCGGGCTTTAATTTTTTTATTGGCCGTGAGCGCGCCCGCCGCGCCGATTTTGCGGCCGGTTTTCGTGACGCGGATTTACGGACCTTGGAGGGTGTCATCCGCTTACTCCCATTTCAGATCGGGAAGGAATTTATCGTCGAGAGCGCCGGCCATCTCCGCCAGCAGCCTGCCGGTCTGGCGGACGTCCGCGAGCGCGACGGTTTCCACCGCCGAGTGCATATAGCGCAGAGGGATGCCGATCACTGCGGTGGGAATCCCCTCGGCTGTGATCTGCAACGCAATGGCGTCCGTTCCGGAATTGGCCGGCATGACCTCGAGCGCATATTTGATCCCGGCCTTGCCGGCGGCCTGTTCGAAAGCCCGGACCATCGCAGGATGGGCGTTCGGCCCGATCCCGATTGTCGGTCCCTCGGCGATCGGGAAAGTCTTGTGTTCGGGAAGCCCCGGCCCCGCCGCAAAGGTGACATCTACGGCGACGGCCAGATCGGGTTTGACAGCGAAGGCGGAGGTCGCGGCGCCGCCGAGGGTTTCCTCTTCCTGGACGGTGGCCGCCGCAATCACATCCCAGCGGTGCGGACGGGCGGCCAATTCCTCCAGGCAGACCGTGAGCGCGGCGATCCCGGCCCGGTCATCGAGCGACGGGCCGGTGATGCGTTCGTTGGCCAACACGACCGGTTGCTGCGCGAACGCGGCCGGATCGCCGATGCGGATGAGCCGGGCGGCTTCCGCAGCGGGCAGGCCGGTATCCAGCCACAGATCCTGCAGGCGGGCCGCATCGGCCTTCCGGTCGGGCGGTAGAAGCGCGGCCGGGGGCAGGATGACGACGGCCGGGACCGGCTCGCGCCCCAGGATGATGAACGGCTGGCCGGGAAGAATGCGCGGATCCAGGCCGCCGATCTCGGCCACCCGGCAGAATCCGTCGATCACCTGGGTTACCATCAGGCCGATTTTATCCATATGGGCGGCCAGAAGGATTTTCGGGCGGGGGGTGCGGCCGGTCCCGGGTTGAAGCGCATGCAGGCTGCCCAGGCGTGAGACGGTCTGCTTGGGGGCGGACCGCCTCCAGGCGACGGCGATCACGTCGCGCACGGGCGCCTCGAACGCCGAAAGGCCTTGCGCCCGGAGGAGGGTTTGCAGGTGCGTCGACAGCGCTTTATCGTCCATAGATTCTGATAATAGCAGAGGGCTAATGAGATAGCAAATTAGTTTTTTACCGAGGCTGAGAAAAGAGACCATCCGTCACATTTCGATAGCCTTATGACGGATGGTTTTTATTGGGTAAGGTTATTTTCTACCCGCGGAGGCGATTAACTTGCTCGTGTCGCCCAAGGAAGCCCCAAGGGCAAATAAAGCATTTAGCATCATGTCAGTCGAGACATGCGGATCACAAGCTTCTAATTTTGCTATTCGAGATTGGCTGGTTTTCAATCGCTTAGCCAATTCTTCTTGAGGCATACGTTTATTTTTCCTTCTTTCTCGAACGGCTTTGCATAGTGTCAAACGCAGTTCCACCATCTGCTCTTCTTGCGGTGTCAATCCGAGGAATTCTGAAGCAGTACCGACTTTCCAGCCTCGGGCTTCCAGGCGGCGCCGCATTGCGCGATCCATATTTCTCCTCCGAGTCAATCCTGTCAGGGGCTTTTATTCTTCCGATATCGATCCAACCGATCTTTACATACCTCAATGACCCCAAGAGGTACTCGGTTGGTTTTCTTATCGAATACATCCAATATCACTATCGCCTCGGAATCGATGTGATAAACGATCCGCCATGAATGGTGAGCGTCCAGGATACGAAGCTCATGGCAATTTTTCCCAATTTCCCGCAATGGACGGGAATGTGGAAAACTTAGGTGCTCCCCATTTTGAAGCATACCAAGTAAAAATCCTGCTTTTACTCTTGCCTCTTTTGAAAATGGCGGAGTTCGGATTACTCCGTGAATCCATACTATGCTCTTGTTTGGCATATTGCCGGATTGGAGAACTGTGATGAACGATCCGAGGTAACAACAACATTATGTCATATATGACATAATTTGTCAAGCTCGTTTTTTCTAAAATCCAAGATCATGGTGGAAAGAAGTAATAAAATATTCGTGCACTTCAGGTTTTTTTCTTCGTGTGCTTCGTGGAAAAGCCTTTTCCCTATGCTATACTTCCGATCCAGTAAATCGAGGAGAGCGGATAGATGGCCAAATACCGGATCGCCTGGATGCCCGGAGACGGGATCGGGCAGGATGTGATGGAAGCGGCGCGGATCGTGCTGGACCAGCTGCACTTGGATGCGGAATATCCGCAGGCCGACATCGGCTGGGAATTCTGGTGCCGGGAAGGCGATGCGCTTCCGCAGCGCACGCTCGACTTGCTCAAAACGTGCAACTGCGCGATGTTCGGCGCGATCACCTCCAAACCCAAAGAAGAGGCGGCCGCCGAATTGGATCCGGACCTGCGCGAAAAGGGGCTCATCTACCGCAGCCCGATCGTCCGCCTGCGCCAGCTGTTCGACCTCTATGTTAACCTGCGCCCGTGCAAGGCCTACCCCGGCAATCCGCTTAATTACCGGGAGGGGATCGACCTGGTGGTATTTCGCGAGAACACCGAAGACCTTTACGCCGGCGTGGAATTCCATCCGCTCCCGCCTGACGTCCGCGCCGCGCTCGAAGCGCGCAGCCCGGCGATGGCCGCCTTCCGCGCGAGCGCCTCGGAAGATCTTGCCCTTTCGTGCCGGATCCTTTCGCGGCGCGGCTGCCAGCGGATCGTGCGCGCCGCGTTCGCGTATGCGCAAAAGCGCGGGTATCCTTCGGTGACGCTTGTTGAAAAACCGAACGTGGTCCGCGAAACCTCCGGCCTGATCACGCGCGAGGCGCGTAAAATCGCCGCCGAATTCCCCGGGCTCCCGCTGTGGGAGGCCAATGTCGACGCGATGACAATGTGGCTGATCAAGAATCCGCTGGAGTACGGCGTGCTGGTGACAACCAACATGTTCGGCGACATCATTTCCGACCTGGCGGCGCAACTGGTGGGCGGCCTCGGGTTCGCCTCAAGCGGCAACATCGGCGACGGCTTTGCCGTCTTCGAACCGACGCATGGCTCGGCTCCCAAATACGCGGGGCAGTACAAGGTCAACCCGATAGCCACCTTCCTCGCGGTGAAACTGATGCTGGAATGGCTGGGCGAGACGGAAAAAGCGGAAGGGCTTGAGAGCGCGGTGGCCGGCGTGATTAAAGCGCGGAAGGCGCGCACCTACGATATGGGCGGATACAGCAGCACGCTGGATGTGGCCAAGGCGGTGGTGGAGAGGCTGTAGGATCTCGCGCCAGGCGTCATTCCGATCCCTTCCCTCGCTTCGCTCGGGACAGGCTCTCTTCGCTCCTCGGAATGACCCCCAAAAGAGTTATCCCCCCGGGGCTTTGCGGCTCCTCGGAATGACGTTCAAAGAATGTCACCCCGAAGGACGAAGAAGAATGTTGTCTCGAAGGACACGAAGAATAATGTCATCCCGAAGGGCCTTCAGGCCCTGAGGGATCGGTGACTTATCACCGAAAACATCCAAGCTCGACCCTTACAAATAACTTTCAGATTCCTCGGGGCCTAAAGGCCCCTCGGAATGACTCTACCAACTTTCCGATTCCTTCCCTCGCTTCGCTCGGGACAGGCTCTCTTCGCTCCTCGGAATGACCCCCCAAAGAGTATTCCCTCCGGGTCTTACGGTCCCTCGCAACGGCTTTACGGCGTGGTGGGAGTGTCGGTCGGGGGCTCGGTCGGCGTGAGGGTCGGCGGCAATGTATTGGTCGGGACGGGCGTGCGGGTGTGCGTGGGCGGGAGCGTCTCGGTCGGGGTCGGGGTGATGGTCGGCGTCGGCGGGATGAAAGGCGTATGGGTCGGGGTGAAGGTGAGCTGCGGTTCGAGCGGGGGCGTGGCGCTGGCGGGCAGCGGGATCCGGTGCGTTGGCATGAGGGCCGGCGTGTAACTTGGAGCGGCTTCCCGGGTGGGCGTGGGGTGGAGGAGGATCAGGAAGACGGCGGAGCAGTAAAAGGGGATCGTCGCCGCGATGATCCCTCCCAGGACGGCGTACAGCAGGGTGTGCGGCCGCGCGGCCGATTCCGATTCAGACATTGCCGGAATTATACCCGGCCCGAGGCATGCGCGGATGCGGACTAAAGGTTGATGACCGCGCCCGCGCAGTTGTGCTACAATCTTTTTATGGGCCGCAAGCGCGTGATGATCGTCGAAGATCAGCGGGAAATCGCGCGAATGATCCACAGCGCGATCCAGCTGATGGATCCGTCGTTGGACGTGGTCGACACCCTCTCGGCGGAGGAAGCCTCGCTGGAGCTGGCCGAACACGGAGCGGATCTGATCGTCATCGACGTCCGGCTGCCGGGCATCAGCGGGTTGGAGCTGGTCGAGCGCTGGCAGATCCAGAAAATCGAAATCCCCGTCATCGTCACAACCGGTTTTTCCGAACCCGCGATCCGCTCACTGGCCGAGCGGCTCGGCGTGCGCGCCTTCTTCAACAAGCCCCTGCCGATGGATGAGTTTCTGCTCGCCGTGCGCTCGATCCTCGCCGGCGAAGCATTCGAGCTCAGCGAAGACCGCGCCGCAAAAGTGCTGACCGACCTGCGCCAGAAGCTGGATGCGGATGCCGCCTGGCTGTGCCAGGAAGGCGGTCAGGCGACTCACCGCGCCGGCGACGTGCTGGAGGTTATGGAAGAAGACATGGAAGCGGTGCAGCATTCGCTCGCCGCGGTCCTGCACCGTACGGTGCCGTTCCTGGGCAAGATCAAGGAAGATCCGCCGTCGATCTTCCACGTGCTGGGCGAGAAGCGGCAGATGATTGTCTCCCCGATGCCGAGCGGGCCGAGCCTGGTGGTCTTCCTTACCAAACCGACTCCCGCCCAAACCCTGTTTGATGAAATAAGCGATGCCGTGCGACGGCTCGAGAAAATCTTCCACACCGACCGGTTAATGCAGGAAGCGTCGTCAGGAGTGGTCCCGATGCCAGATTGGGTTCAACAGACCGTGGGTGGGGGAATCACCGAGCCGGAATGGAATCTCGGCGAGCAACTGGTGGAATCCCAGGAAGCAAAGACCTTCTGGGACGATGCCGTGTTGGAGGCGGCTGGATTTCTCTCGCCCGGCAAACTTACCTTCGACGAAGCCGAAAAACTCGGGTATGCCCCCGAAGACGCCTTGACCACCCCCTACCGGGTTTTCGAATAACCCAGCCCCGTTCCCGCCGCAACTTCCTGTGCTACAATTCCGGTTCGTTTCATTCCATGGGGCGTGGTGCAACGGCAGCACACCGGACTTTGAATCCGAGGATCTAGGTTCGAAACCTGGCGCCCCAGCCTCTATGGAAACGAAGACTCAAGGACTCGAAGAGGTTCGCGAATCTCTGAGTCGGGGAGTCTTCGTTTCATTTTCACACGGGGCCATGGCTCGGCAACCGGCCGGCCCGGCTCCAAGGAAAAAGCCATGACACTTCGGACGCTCATACTCGCCGCCGGGCGGGGAACCCGCATGAAATCCAGCCTTCCTAAAATGCTGCACCCGTTGTGCGGACGGCCGATGGTGCAATGGGTGCTCGATATCGCCCGGGGCGTCGGCGCCGAACGGCCGGTGCTCGTGATCGGCCATGAGGCGGATGCAGTGCGCGCTGCGGCCGGCGGGCAGGCCGAGTTTGTGCTCCAGCCGGAATTGCTGGGGACGGCCGACGCGGTCCGCCGCGCGGAAAGCGTGCTGCTTGGGAAAGCGGATCACCTGGTGGTGTTTTACGGCGATATGCCGCTCTGGCGGCCGGAAACGCTGCGGAGGCTTGCGGATACGGGCAGCCGCGCGGCCGGTCCGCTGGTTCTGCTGACCGGGATCGGGGAAGACGCGCGTTTTTTCGGACGCGTGATCCGGGACGGCGCGGGAAACGTGACGGAAATCGTCGAGGACGCGCATCTCACGCCGGAACAAAAGTGCGTAAAGGAGATCAACCTGGGGGCATATTGCTTCCGGGCCGGGTGGCTGTGGGAGAAGCTGGCGCAGGTGAGCCCTTCCCCGAAGGGTGAATATTACCTGACCGATCTGGTGGCGATTGCGGCGCGCGAGGGCGGCGTGACGGCGATACCCGTCGCGGACGAAGCGGAATGGATCGGGATCAACACCCGGGCGCACCTGGCCGAAGCGGAAACCGTGCTCCGCCGGCGCATCAACCGGCGCTGGATGGACGCGGGCGTGGGGATGCAGGATCCGGCGGCGGTTTATATTTCGTACGATGCGGTGATCGGCGAGGATACGACGATCCTTCCGAACACGCACCTCGAGGGAAAAACGACCGTCGGCCGCGGCTGCCTCCTCGGGCCGAATACAATCCTCCGCCGCGCGACCGTCGGTGACCGCTGCAAGGTGGAATGCTCGGTGGTGGAGGATGCGACGCTCGAGGAGGATGTTTCGATCGGGCCGTTCGGGCATTTACGGTCAGGGTCTTACCTCGAGCGCGGCGTGCACATGGGCAACTTCGGCGAGGCGAAGAATACGCGGCTGGGTACAGGCGCAAAGATGGGGCACTTTTCCTACCTCGGCGATGCGACCGTCGGGGCGGGGGCCAACATCGGGGCCGGGACGATCACCTGCAACTACGACGGCAAGCAGAAACACAAGACCGAGATCGGCGAGGGCGCGTTCATCGGATCGGATACGATGCTGGTGGCGCCGGTAAAGATCGGCCGCGGCGCGAAGACCGGGGCCGGGTCGGTGGTGACGCACAATGTGCCCGAGGGAGCCGTGGTCGTGGGCGTCCCGGCCAAAAAGATGCGAAAGACCAATGCCGCTAAAAAATGAATTGGCCGCGGAGGAACGAAAGCAATTGGTGACGGAAGCGCGCACTGCGCGCGGCAACGCCTACGCGCCGTACTCGCATTACGCGGTCGGCGCGGCGATCCGGACGGCTGGCGGGAAAGTGTATACCGGCGCCAACGTGGAAAACGCTTCCTACCCGGTGGGTTTGTGCGCCGAGCGGGTGGCGCTTTTTTCCGCGGCGGCGGCGGGCGAGCGGGCGTTCCGCGCGATTGCGGTCGTCACCCAGGATGGAGCGGCGCCGTGCGGCGCGTGCCGCCAGGCGCTGGCGGAATTCGGCATTGACCTCGAAGTGATCCTGGCCGATGAAAAGGGGTTAATCCGCGAGGCGACGACGCTCGAGCGGCTGCTGCCGTCGGCGTTCGGGGGGAAAGGGGAAAAGCCCTGACCGCGAACCCGCAAAGGGCGCATAGAAAAATTTTGGGAAATATTGATAGTGCAAGATCCTGTACGGAAAAGACAACGACCTTTTTTATCCAATGCGAGCCTGTCCCGAGCCGGCCCCGCACAGCGGAGCCCGTCGGGCTGAAGCCCTGCCTTATATCAAGTAAGCCCAAGCGGGCTTCTATACCGTCAACGAGGGATGATCGTATCGGGCATCCAGAAGCCCGTCGGGCTAAAGCCCTGCCTTATGTCATGTAAGCCCAAGCGGGCTTCCATACCGTCAGCGAGGGATGATCGTATCGGGCATCCAGAAGCCCGTCGGGCTAAAGCCCTGCCTTATGTCATGTAAGCCCAAGCGGTCTTCCATACCGTCAGCAAGGGATGATCGTATCGGGCATCCAGAAGCCCGTCGGGCTAAAGCCCTGCCTTATGTCATGTAAGCCCGGAGGGCTTTCATGTCATCAGCAAGGGGGTTCAACCCCGAAGCGATCCCCGCAGTATCGCATTTTGCTGCTGTGCTTGCGGGCATTGATTGCGAGATCGCCTTGGTCGGCTACTTCTTCCCCATCACGGCCTTCAACCGGCGCGCAAGCGGTTCCTGTAACAGGGCCGTCTGGCCGCGGCGGTAGGGGATCGTATTCCAGTTGCGGACGTCAAAAGGCAGATCGGAGAGCGGCGTGGAGCAGATGTGAACGGTCGGCTTCTTCAACGCGTGCGCGAAGCCGGCTTCGTAGAGCACGTTGGGTTTGGCTTCGGAAAGATCGACGATCACGGCCGCGCTGGAATGGATCAGGCGTTTGATCTCCGTGACGATATCGCCCGAAAATTCCTTAAGGTCCACCCGTTTGCAATCGGCGCCGACCTGCTCGGCGGCGTACGACATGGCGATGAAGTAGGTATCGTCGTATTCGCCGGCGAACGGCATCGCGGCGAAGATCATCCGCTTCGAGGCGGCCGGCTCGGGCGCGGGCCGCGGCGCGCGGCGGGGGAAAGTCTTTAAACTTTCGGGCGCCTTCTCCTTACCGGGTTTTTTGCGGGGAGGAGCCGGGACGGCAGGTTGGCCTTCCTGCGGCAGTTTGAACATTTTTTGAAGCGTAGGCAGGACCACCTCAAGCTTAATGACACCCCGGCGTTTGTAATTTTTCTTCAAATCCGGCATCACGATCAGCGCCTGGTCGGCGCCGGTGGCCTTTTTATACAATTGGACCTGGCGGAAGGCGCGGGCGGTATTGCCGCCGCGCGGGTCCCACATCTTAACCTCGAGGAGGATTTTTTCCCCGTGCGGGCCGGTGACGATGAAATCCGGGCGCAGCCCGCCGATGGAGGGCTGGCGCCGGTAGGGGATGTGCGCCTCGCGCAGGATGTTTTCGAGCTTGTCCTCAAAGATTTTTGTGCACATGCGCCATTCCTTTTCCGGAGACGGTTACGATCATTGAGTTTATTGGAAAACCCTTTTTGCCGCAAAGCCCGCTAAGAAAAATTTTTATAACTACTCGGCCCAAGGCGCACCCCAAAAAAGATCTGCAACAATGGGTCGTATTTTTACACTCCCTCATCCGGCCTTCGGCCACCTTCTCCCAGCATAAGCTGGGAGAAGGACGGGATGATGGGGCGGCTGAGTAGTAAAAAATTTTTATATTATGAACTTTTCGTCCTTCGCTCTTCGCTCCCGGAGCCTGTCCTGAGTAAAGCGAAGGGGTCGCTCGCAATGACTCTTATGCGCATCACGGCCACGAGACGTAGACGACACCGAGCGCGAGCCTATCGCCCGCGGCCAGGCGGATCAGGCGCGCCGCCGGTTCTCCGGGCGCAACCTCCGCCGGGCACCAATTGTAGGGGGCCGCGACGATCAGGAAGTAGCTGCCCGGCGGAATATTGGTGAACGCGAAGTTGCCGTAAACATCCGACCGGCCGGTAATATCCCCGCGGGCCGGGTCCGGCCCGGCCAGGAAGGCCGGCATGGCATCGCGCTCCGGGCCGCCGGCCGGGGTAAGGTAGAACATCGTCTCGGAAATGGTTTTTTGGATCGTATAGGAATACAGCGCGCCGGACAGCGAAGACAAACCCGGATCGGGCGCGGGCGCATCGGCGGGCGGCATCGGGGTGAGGAGGTTTTTTTCGGAATCGGTCGCGACCGGGCCGAAGTATTCCCCGTTGGCGGGGTAGGGCTCCTCTTTAGTTGCAGAGCGCGGATGAATCGGTTGGCATGCCGATAAAAGGAGGAGGGCAAGGCTGGCGAAAACCAAACATCGCATGGAAGGCAATTCGACAACTCCAATAAGGGAAGTTATTCCGCTACCCATGTCAACGGATACGAATCAAACCCCCAATCGTCCAATCCGGTATCCACTTTTTCCAATTTATTTCTCGATAGATCAAAATAGAAAAGGTTGCCGTCCATATGGACGAAAAATCCTTTTGAATCCGGCCGCCACAGCAGAGAGTAAAAAAAATCGCCATTTAAAGAAATATCCCGAATTTTCTGAAGTTGGGTATCGAACAATGAAAACGAGATGGATTCCATGTGTTCCGATACCATCCATTGTCCATCCGGGGAGCACCATATATTTTTCGCGCTCTCTCCCAGCGAGGTTCCGGCTCCTTTGGCGTTAATCAACGCCGAATCGTAGTCGCTGGAAACGAAATATCTATATTCCCCAAAGTCCATCCGGCCATACCGTTCGTAGCAATTGCCTTCGTCGGGGCCGCACAAACCCAGGTTTAGGATCCCATTTTCTCCTGTGGTTGCATCGTACCACAGCACCCCCCTATCGTAATCCATGGCCATCAATGTGTGGGAAAAATAATCGATCTCGCCGCCGAACCCCGTTGTGTATTCCGGAAATACTTGGATGGTGCGCTGTCGGTTGAGATCAAAATATCTTAATGGGGCGTGCCCGCCGTTGGAAACCCCGAAGAAGACATATTTGGAAGGCGTAAGCCATCCAATGCCGTAAAAAAAGCCGCCGTGTTCCGTGGGTATATCCGGAATGGGAGCGGCCGAATTGCCGTCTTTCGTGATGACAAAATACTCATCGCAGGTGGCGGGGGTTTGACAATAATCATTGGTGCTGGAATGGAGAATTCGATTCCCATCGGGCGACCAGATGATCCATTGAATATTCCCGGGTCCGTCCGTTAGTCGGATGACGGATTGATCGACAATATCCAATAAGTAAATATCGGAAGAGGGCCCATCCATGGCGCCGGCGAATGCCAAATACCGGCCGTTTGGAGACCAGTTATGCGAATCGAATCCTGATAGGAAAGAGGCATAAGATTCCGCTTCGATGGAGGCGGGAAAATCCGGCGACAACAAATTAACTTGGTTTTTAATTTCACCGTCAGTTAAGGAGAGGAGTTTCATGGTCAATTCATATGAATCATCAAAATTCAATTCCTCCTCTGTGGGCAGCATGCCGTAATAATATACAAGCCACTTCCCGTCCGGGGAAAAACGGGGAGATCCATAAAATCCGGCGGAAGGATAGTCATCCAGATCAGCAAGCAAGGATGAATGGTTTAGGAATCGGGATTTGGAATCCAGCGTGTCCAGCAGGAACCATTCCTCGGTAAAATGTATTCCCTCCTCGGTTACGCCTTCATTCTGGAGAGGAAAAATGACCCATCTTCCGTCAGATGTAATATCCATATCATGGAAGAGCATAATTGCCGTATCCTTTGGAAGGGAGGTTTCCTTTCGACCTACGCCATCGGTATCCAAGAATACAAGATCCCAGTGATCGTCCTCCTGGCGGATATATGTCAGGTATGGCCCATCGGTTTGCGGGGGTATGTGATCAGTAGGCGAAGGGTGAATGGTTCCCGCGCGAGTGATCGCCGGCGTTGGGGAAAGCTCTGACAGGTTTGTGCCGATTTGTGATGAAAGGGAGATGGAGGGCGTCTGGTTCGGAGTCGTTGATGGGGTGGAATCCGTGACGCCTTCTGCATTCCCGCAAGCAGCAAGCAAGAATCCCAGAGAAAGAAAACCGAGCAGCGGGCGCTTCATCACGCCAGGGCGCGGGTGAAGACGCGGTGGGCCATGAACTGGTCGCCGCTGATGTTCTTGTAATAGGTCAACTGGACGTAGCCGTCGATCGGCTGGCTGCTGCTTTCGATCCTGAGCGACCCTTCCCAGTTGTTGGGGAGCCCGTTCTCGGCCTCGGCGCTCGCGGTGCCGGTGCCCAGCCGGTGGTTGCGTTGCAGGCTGCTTCCGCCGGGGATATTAAGCCCCGCGATGATGATCGTGTCCGCCGCATCGATCACGCCGTCGTGGTTGATATCGCAGGTGGAGACGGGGCAGTTGCCGTTGGTGGCGGGAATGTAATGCAGGGTCAGGGTGGTGGACGCATTGCCGAGGTTGCGGATACCGACGACGCTCGCGAACCCGTTCGGAAGGACCTTGGCCACGAGCGGGACGAACATCACCCGGTCCGTGCCGCCGGCGCGCACCGCCTCATAGGCCGAGGCGCCGATGACGCCGGTCGGGGAATTGTAGTAGCGCATCTGGACGATCGCCGCGAGGGTCGCACCCGCCGCCTCGACCTCGCACGTCCCGGCCCAGGCAACCGGATACGCCAGGGCGTCGCCGATCGGGTTGAAGGAATACGATCCGTTGGTCGGGATCACCGCCGGGTTTGTGAAATCCAGGTCGGCGGGCGTGTTGCCCCAGATGGTGGCGCAGTGCATCGCCAGCGCCCCGGCCGCGATTTCCGCGCCGCCGATGTTCTGGACGGTGATCACGGTGCTCAGGCCGTTTTCCAGCCGCGAGAAGAAGATCGGCACGATCCACTCCGGGCCGAGTTCTTCCTGCGGGAAGGCGTTGAAGGTCTGGAGGATGTCGGGCCCCTGGAAGAAGTTCGAGACGACGGTGATCTTGCGCTCATCGAGCGCGGTGACGACCGCCGAGCCGATCCAGTTATCCGGCAGGTTGGTCTCTTCGGTCAGGTCGTAATAATAGGAAACGCCGGGCTGGATTGCGGCGATGGTGCGGGTATAGGTGACGACCGAACCTTCGCTCGGGATTAGTTCGACCGTGGCCGTGACCTCCTCGGCGTCTGCATTCTGGATGATGATCTGGCTGTTGCCGGTGCCCGAGAGGGTGAAGCGGTTGCGCGCCACGAGCGGGACGTAGAAGACGGAGTGGCCTTCGAGGAAGCCGGTGTAGGCTCCCTGGGTCGGGGTTTGGCCGCGGGCCTGGATCTGGACGATCGCGCCGACGGCCCGGTCGGAGGCGATCACGACCGAACCGCGCCCGGGTTGCATGGTCGGATCGAAATATTGTTTGATCTGAATCGAGCCGCCGTTGGGCGGCAGGCTGAAGCTGAGGTTGCCGGCCGAGACGCCCGGCCAATCCGCGCCGCTTTCCAGCAGGTAAGAGATCGCACCGGTGGCGGGGTTGTCCCTATCCAGGTTGACCAGCGTGAAGTTGGTGCTGAGCTGCTTGTCGGTGGCAGCGGCGTGCGCCGGAAGCGGCGCGGAAAGGCCTAACGCGGTCAGCGCCGCGGCAGCAGCAAGAATTGTCTTCCGGTGGATCATGCGGACCTCTCTTGAAAAGGTGGTCGAGTGGCGGTTTCGCGTATCGAGACCACCGGCCCGGTACGCGGGAATGATCTGTTTGGTTCGATGGATATGTGGTCTCGATATGCACCACACTGAAGACCCGGTGTGGTGCTACTCGACCACCTTTCTCTTTTCATGATTCCAGCCTGCTCAACAATATCACACCTGTTCCGAATTTCCCACTTTACGCTTGTCACCCCTCGGCCTCAGGGAGGCATCACAATCCTGCGGATTGTGATGTCACTTCCGCGTACACGCCGAGGATCCGGCGCGCGATCACGGGTCCATCGTACCGGCCGCGCACTCCCGCCGCGGCCGCCCGGCCCATCTCGCGGCGTTTGTCCGCGTGCTCGATCAATGCCTGCAGGGCGGAGGCCAGCGCCCGCGGATCGCCCGGCGGGACGAGCGCGCCCCATTCGGGGGACAGTATTTCGGGAATCCCGCCGACGTTCGAGGCGACGCAGGGCGTGCCGGAGGCCAGCGCTTCGAGCATCGCCACGCCCTGGCCTTCTTCGAGCGCGGGCAGGGCGAACAGCCCGGCCCGGCGCATCCAGCGCGCGACTTCCGCCGGAACCAGGCCGCCGGTAAAGCGTACGAAATCGGAAGGACCGGCGAGCGCCTCCAATGCCTTGCGCTGCGGGCCGTCGCCGATCACCACCAGCCGCCAATCCGGGTGGCGGGGGCGGAGGAGCGCCATCGCTTCGATCAGGGTGCGGACACCCTTGCGTTCGATCAGCGAGCCGGCAAACAGCACGACCGGTTCGCGGGGCGCGCCGTTGGGCGCGAACAGCTTTGCATCCACGCCGTTGGGGATGACGGTGATCTTTTGCGGATCGACGCCCTGCGCGGCCGCCGCCTCCGCAAGCGACGTGCTGAGCGCGATCACCTGGCGGGCGCCGCGCAGGGCGCCGCGTCCGAGCGCGCCGGCCAGCGGTAGGCGCATCGCCTGGTACACGTCGCTGCCCTGCACGGTGCACACCAGCGGCTTGCGGTGCCACGGCGCGGTAAGCGAGGCGGCGAACGCGGAAAGCACCCAGTGGGCATGGATCAGATCGCAATCGCGCGCCAGACGGGCGATCGCCAGCGCATGCGAAAGAAAAAACGGGAATACCGCCAGGCGGCCGAGCTTGCGTTCGGCCCACAACACCGGCAATCCACCGGGCGTTTCCAGCAGCAGTTCCCACCCTTCCGGCCGCAAATACCGCGGCCGGAAAATTTCGATCCCCTCCAGCACCTCGTGCGTTTTGGCGCCCGCGGCGTGCGGCGCAACAACCCGCACCCGCGCGCCCAAAGACGCCAATGCGCGGCAGCCTTCCCAGATAAAGGTGCCGCGGTAATCCCCTTCCCAGCGCGGGAAGGACGTAGTGGCGACGAGGATGGCGGGCATGACAATCCTTACTTACCCCTCCCGGCCTCCGGCCACCCTCCCCAATAGGGGAGGG
>DAOUDU010000139.1:0-11020 GCA_034430775.1 Anaerolineales bacterium
TCCCTCCCGACCCAGGGGAGGAGATTAGGAAGAGGTAAGTAAATAGACCCTTCTTGCCCGCCGCAACCCCGACCGGGTACAATCCCCCGCGTGGAAAAATTTTCCTATCAACAGGCACTGGATTATCTGTATTCCTTCATCGATTACAGCCTCCAGCGCACGTACCAATATTCCGCGCACACATTCGATCTCGGGCGCATGCGGGCCGTCCTGGAGCACCTTGGGAATCCGCATAAAGCGTACGTGGTCATCCATGTCGCGGGAACCAAGGGCAAGGGCTCCGTCTCGGCGATGGTCGAATCGGTCCTGCGCGCGGCCGGCCATCGCACCGGTTTCTATGTTTCCCCCCACCTGATCGATTTCTGCGAACGGATCCGCCTTGACGGGGTGCCGATCGCCCATGAGCGGCTGGCGGAACTGGTGGGTTCCCTGCGCGAAGCGGTGGCTAAGGTCCCCGAATTGACCACTTTCGAGATCACCACCGCGGCGGCGTTCTTGTTCTTCAAAGAAGCCAAGGCGGACGTAGTGGTGGCAGAAGTCGGGTTGGGCGGGCGGCTGGACGCAACCAATGTTGTCACCCCGCTGGTCTCGGTAATCACCTCGCTATCCTACGACCACACGCACCTCCTCGGCAACACGCTGGCTGAGATCACCCGCGAGAAGGCCGGGATCATCAAACCGGGTATTCCGGTTGTGTCCTCCCCGCAGGAAGGGGAGGCGATGAAGGTGCTGCTGGAGATCAGCCGGGACCGGAATGCCCCGCTGACTCTGATCGGGCGAGATTGGCATTTTGTACCCGACCGGCATACCCTGGCGGGGCAATCCTTTTTTCTATGGTCCGCGGCGGATCAGGCCAAGGTGGATGCGACTCTTGCGCAGGGCGGCGACCTGCGGCGGATCGCGCTGCGGTACGAAATCCCCCTTCTGGGGTATCATCAAGTGATCAATGCCGCCACCGCTGTTGCTGTGCTGCGCTTGATGCGCGACCGGGGGATGGCCGTTCCCGAGCGGGCTGTCCGCGAAGGATTGCGGTCGGTGCATTGGGAAGGGCGCTTCCAGCTTTTAAACCGCGAACCGGCGGTGGTGGTCGATTCGGCGCATAATGTGGATTCCGCGCGGCGGCTGCGGATCGCACTCGACGATTACTTTCCGACCCGGCGGGTGGTGCTGCTGTTCGGCGCATCCGACGACAAAGACATCGCCGGGATGCTGGATGCGCTGCTCCCGCGCGTTTCGCGCCTCGTCGCCACGCGCTCGACTCATCCGCGCGCGGCGGCGCCGGAAAAGATCGCCGCGATCGCCCGCGAGCGCGGGTGCCCGGCGGCAATTTCCGATGATCCGGCGCCGGCCCTGGCCCGGGCGCTGGCGCTCGTCGGACCGGCGGATGTCCTCCTCGCGGCGGGCAGCCTGTTTGTTGCCGGAGCGGTACTTGAGGAGTGGCCGGCAATCCGTGACAAATTCCTCTCCGGAAAGACGGCGATATCCGGAACGCCGAAGGTGGACTAGGAAATGATGGGTGGAATGAGCGGACAAGATTTTCGCGAATGGCAGCTGCGGTCCGAATTCGCCGAAGTACTTGGCAGCCGGACCGAGGAACTTCAAAAAATACCGGATGCCACGCTGGATAAGGACGGACTGATCACCTGCGCCGTCCTCCCGTTGCGCGATCTGGTGGTATTCCCGCGCATGGTCACCCCGCTGTTTGTCGGGCGGGAGAGCGCACTTTCGGCGCTCGAGTTCGCGCACGGCGCCGGGCAGACGGTGATCGCGGTCGCACAGAAGAACGAAGACAAGGCCGACCCCTCCCTGGCCGACCTCTACACCATCGGCTGCGAGACGGCCGTCGGCCGGGTCCTGCACCTGCCGGAGGGCGAAACCACGGTTCTGGCCCAGGGGCGCCGCCGGGTTCAGATCGTCGAATACCTGCCGGGTGAATCCTTCCTGCGCGCGCGGGCGCGGCCGATCTATGAAAGCACCGAGCACAGCCGCGAAACCGAAGCGCTGATGCGCGCGGTACTCGCGCTTTTCGAAAAGGTCGTTCAGCTTAACCGCAGCCTCCCGGACGATGCGTATGTCTTCGCCCTGAACGTTGAGGATCCCGGGTGGCTGGCGGACCTGATCGTCTCCGCGCTCGGGGTTCCCGTTCCGGACCGCCAGCGGATGCTCGAGACGTTCGACATCGAACTGCGGCTCCAGCGTCTGAGCGTGATGCTCGGCCGCGAGTTGGATGTGCTTGAACTCGAAAACCGGATCCACTCCAAAGTCCAGAGCGAAGTGGACCGCAGCCAGCGCGAGTATTACCTGCGCGAACAGATGAAGGCGATCCAGACCGAACTCGGCGAGCAGGATGCCTGGTCCGAAGAACTCACCGAGGTCAAGGACGCCGTGCTGAAAGCCGGCATGCCGGAAGAGGTTCAGACCAAGGCGCTTAAAGAACTCGAACGCATGGGGCAGATGCCCTCGATGGCGCCCGAAGTGGCGATCGTCCGAACCTATCTCGATTGGCTCATTGAGCTCCCCTGGCAAAAGCAGACCGAAGACAACCTCGATCTGAAACGCGCAGCCGAGGTGCTCGACCGCCAGCACTACGGACTGCCCAAGGCCAAGGAACGGGTGCTCGAGTACCTCGCCGTCCGCAGCCTGGCCCCTAAAAAGCAGAAACAGCCGATCCTGTGCTTCGTCGGACCGCCCGGCACCGGGAAAACGTCACTCGGCCGGTCCATCGCCGAAACACTCGGCCGCAAGTTCGTGCGCGTCTCGCTCGGCGGGGTGCGCGACGAAGCCGAAATCCGCGGCCACCGGCGGACGTACATCGGGGCGCTTCCCGGGCGGGTTCTGCAAACCATGCGCCGGGCCGGAATGATTAACCCACTGTTCATGCTGGATGAGATCGACAAACTCGGCATGGATTTCCGCGGCGACCCGGCGGCCGCACTGCTCGAGGTGCTGGATCCCGAACAGAATTCCGCTTTCGATGACCATTACCTCGATGTGCCATACGACCTTTCCCGGGTGATGTTCATCACCACCGCCAACACCCTCGGACCGGTCCCGCCCGCGCTCCTGGACCGGATGGAGGTGATCGAATTCCCGGGCTATATCGAGCAGGAAAAGATCGCCATTGCCAACCAGTTTCTCATTCCGCGCCAGAGGGAGGAAAACGGGCTAAGTCCGTTCCCGATTGCCTTCGGCGAAGACGCCCTGCGCAAGATCATCCGCGGGTACACCTGGGAAGCGGGTGTGCGCAACCTGGACCGCGAGATCGCCCGCATCTGCCGCAAGATCGCCCGCCGCAAGGCGGAAGGCAAAAAAATTCCGGACCGCATCGACGGCGCAGCCGTCCCGAAGTTCCTCGGTCCGCAGCAGTTCTTCCAGCTCGAGGCGGAGAAGCAGGATGAGGTCGGCGTGGCAACCGCTCTGGCCTGGACTGAAAACGGCGGGGATACGATGCCGGTGGAGGTTGTCCTGCTGGAGGGCAAGGGCAACGTCCAGATCACCGGGCAGATCGGCGACGTGATGCAGGAAAGCGCTCAGGCGGCGATGTCTTACCTGAAATCGCGGGCCAAGCAGTTCCACCTTGAGCCGTCGCGCTTCGAAAAAACCGACGTCCATATCCACATCCCGGAGGGCGCGATCCCCAAGGATGGGCCCAGTGCGGGGATTACGATGGCCACCGCGCTGGTCTCGGCCTTTACGGGCCGCAAAGCTTGCCGCGACGTGGCGATGACCGGTGAGATCACATTGCGCGGCCGCGTGCTTCCGGTCGGAGGGGTGCGCGATAAAATCCTCGCCGCTCACCGGGTCGGCTTAAAGAAGGTCATCATCCCCCGGCACAACGCAAAGGATCTGATCGAGATCCCGAAAAACGTCCGCGGCGAGATGAAGATCACGCTGGTGGACCATATCGACGACGTCCTGCGGCAGGCGCTGCAGAAGGAATCCTCTTTTCCGCGGACCGTGGAAAAGAAGAAACGCACTTCTAAAACCACTAAAAAGAAAAAATAGCATGCCTGGAAAAAGAGGATTATTTTTCCTTCTCGCCTGGGTTTCTCCTGGCTACAAACACCGATGAAAAATCAAACGCCGCTCCCCGTATCCCGCTCCAAACAACAGGCCCGGGAATATTACAGTTCCATCAGCCGCTTTTATGATCTGATGTCGGGCGGGGCGGAGGCGCGCTTCCGGGAGGAGGCGATCCGCCGGTTGGAGCTCCAAGCGGGTGAGACAATCCTCGAGATCGGAATCGGCACCGGCCGGGGCCTGCGAAGTGCGGTGGAATCGGCCGGTCCGGCGGGCCGGGCGGTCGGGGTAGATCTTTCGGACGGCATGCTCGCCGTGGCGAAAAAATATTTAACGAAGGCCGGTCTCGCGGAACGGACCGTTCTTCTCGGCGCGGATGGAGCCGCACTCCCGATCCGGGCGGGCTTTTTCGACGCCGCCTTTATGAGTTTTACGCTGGAACTTTTTAATGCGGCGGAGATTCCGGCCGTGCTGGGCGAGTGCCGGCGCGTGTTAAAAGCGGACGGGCGCCTGGCGGTGGTCTGCATGGCGCTTGCGCCGGATCCGAATTGGATGTCACGGCTGTACACCGCGATGCATTCGGCGTTTCCGGTTTGGGTGGATTGCCGCCCGATCGATGCCCGGCCGGAGATGGAAACTGCCGGATTTTCCGTTACGTACGCGTCGCGCGGGTCGATGTTCTCGCTCCCGGTGGATATCGTAATCGCACGAAAATAAATGCTGTTGCAGGGATTATTGCGGGTCCACGGTTTTTCATGAATTGAATCCCAGATATTTTTCGGTGTAATCCATTTTATTCCGTGCCATCCGAGCACAATTCTAATAATATTCCAGAGTGGATAATAACTCGGGAAAGGAAATGGTCTCCCATGAAACAAATCGCAGATTTGGCCGCGCTCATTACCGGCGCGTCCTCGGGCATCGGGGAAGCCGCCGCGCGTTCCCTGGCCCGGCGTGGGGCGCATGTCATTCTCACCGCCCGCCGCCGTGACCGGCTGGAAGCGCTTGCCGGTGAGATCCACGCAATGGGAACCGGCGCGCAAGTATGCGTGCTCCCGGGCGACCTGACCGCGCCCGGTGAACCGGAGCGCATTGCGAGCGAAGCGATGGCTTGGAAGGGCAGGGTGGATGTTCTGGTCAACAACGCCGGGGCCGGACGAATGCGGTTTCTCGAATCGCTCGATCCGCAGGCGGATATCCTCCCCTTGATGCAGCTCAATTTGGCTGCCCCGGTCCTCCTTGTCCGGGCGCTGCTTCCCGCAATGCTCGCCCGCCGCCAGGGATGCATCATCAATATCGGATCGACCTCCGGACTGATGGCGCTGCCGACCTCGGCCGTCTACTCCGCAACCAAGTTTGGCCTGCGCGGGTTTAACGACGCGCTGCGGCGCGAGGTGCGCGGAATGGGGGTCGATGTCTGCCTCGTCTCCCCCGGCCCGGTCCGGACCGAATTCGGACTGCACAGCGGCCGGATTGCGGGTGCGACCGAACCCTCGTCCATGCGTATCGCGCTTCCCGCTTCCGTGGTCGGCGAGTGCATCGCCGATCTCGTCCGCCGGCCGAGGCGGCAGGTCGTCATCCCGTGGTATTTCACGCCGGCGGTTTGGGTGTTCGACCTGTTTCCGGCGCTGGCGGATTGGATGATGGAGCAGGCCTACACCCGGCGTCTGCGCCTCCAAAGTAAAAAATAATATGCACCACAAAAGCACAAAATGCACAAAGAAAATTCTTTTTGTGGCTGCGAATTGCCCGGAAAAGATTGGAGGGTTTTCCTGCCTTCCCGTTCCTCGCCCGGACGGGTATAATCCCGGCCGTCCCCGGATCAGCCGGGGCCGCCGCCACGGTAGCTCAATCGGCAGAGCAATCGCTTCGTAAGTGATAGGTTGAGGGTTCAATTCCCTCCCGTGGCTCACAAGCCCTCCTTGAGGGCTTTTTCTTTTTAATGCCGCGGAACCGGGTCTCGCATACAATAGAGACGGGCAGAGTAGCCGAGCAGGCTGCTGTATTTTGCGACTGTCTCGAGCGCGCCGAATAATCATGCGGTTTTTCGACCCCGCAACAACTGCGGGCTGCTTGACCGGCTTCTTCTCATCCGGAGATCCTCCCATGAACCGGCTTTTGCTTTTGCTTCTCCTTCTCCTTATGCTCATTTCCGCCGCCTGCCAGGAATCCCGGCAGGCGATGATACCCGGATGGTCGGAACCGGCTGCAGGAGCGGCCCATGAGCCGGTTTACGTTCCGGCCATGTGTTCGCTGATCGGGAACGAGACGCGGTCGGTAGTGCCCGCCGGCCATCCGGTGATCGTGATGTGGGGCTGGTCGGCTGCGACCGAAGGCCAGGTCAGGGATTACATCCGGACCAGGATCGAGGCCGTTACGTTCGACGGCGTCGAACTGCATGGCGAACAGAAGGGTGAGATCCCCTACGATGACGCCGCCAAGCTCTTTCGGGCCGTATGGATGGCGGAACTAGGGGTTGTCGATCCGGGCATCCATACGCTTACGTACCGGCTGACGTTCAGCGAAAAAATCTTCGATGGAAAAGAGTATTACGGCCCGGGTACGGGTAGAGAGAAGCAGGAGGATACGTGCGAGATCGAAGTGAAATAGGCGTTGCGGATTGTACGGACGGGATTTCATGATCAACCCCGCCGAGTTCCAGCGCATTGCCCGGGTTCTCCCCGTGCTGCATAGCGCCGATCCGCAATGGATGCGTGAATTCACGCAAGCCGCCTACCTCGCCCGCATCCCCGCCGGACGGGATGTTTTTACGGAAGGTGACAGCGCCGACTCCATCGCGATCCTACTTTCCGGGGTGGTGCGGGTATACAAGATCGGCGAGACAGGTCGCGAGATCACACTGTATCGTTTCGGGTTGGGCCAATCGTGCATCCTGACCGCCAATGCCATCCTCAGCCGCCAATCCTTCCCGGCGATTGCGACCGTCGAAGAGGAGGCCGAAGCGGTAATGATCCCGGCCGCGGATTTCCGGAATTGGGTACACCGCTACGACCCGTGGCGCGATTTCGTATTCGATCTGCTCTCCCAGCGTCTGGCCAACGTCATGGCCATCGTCGACGAAGTGGTCTTCCGCCGGGTGGACGTGCGGGTGGCTTCACTCCTGCTGCAGCGAGGCCGGGTGCAAAACCCCGTCCGGATCACGCATCAGGAAATCGCCGCCGAAATAGGCAGTTCGCGCGAGGTCGTCAGCCGCATCCTCGAGGGGTTTGCCGCGGAGGACCTAATCCGGCCGGCGCGCGGCGCGCTGGAAATCCTGGATTTCGAAGACCTGCAAACCCGTTCCGCTGGGTGACTTTGTCACCGACAAGAGAGAGGGTTCTCTTGTATAGTGCAATCAGGATTATCTTAACCCACTACAAGGAGAATTGAAAATGAACCCCTTCATCGCTTTCATGGCTTCCCCCACCGGCCGTATCGTCCGCATCCTGGCCGGCCTCGCGCTCATCCTCCTGGGCTGGCTGGTCCTCGGCGGAACCGCGGGCATCATCGTCGCCGTAATCGGTGCGGTGCCGCTCCTGGCCGGATTGTTCGACTTTTGCGTGTTTGCCCCGCTGTTCGGCCAACCGCTCAGCGGCCCGGCAATCCGCGCAAAAAAATGAACGACAGTGCGGCCATCCGCGCGATATAAGGAATGTCAACCCCCAAGAGCTGAAGAGCAGGCTTCCGGGAATTCACATCCCGCGCAAGCGGGATAAAGGAAACCCCGCATTGTAAAAGGCGCCGCGTCCGCCAACAAACCGCGGCGCCTTTTCTTTTTAATGAAATGGGATTTCGCGGCTGGGCAGGGTGGGGGATTCAGGAATACCTCGGAACTGACGAGAAAATTTTATACAGCGGATGCACCTTCCTGTCCCAAGACTCCTTCAAGATATGTGGTCAATTCCGGTCGGCTCGCGACAAAATTGCTCCATCTCGCCGTCGCCTCCGGACGGGGACCGGGTCCGCAACCGTGCGTCCGGCGGGATAAGGAACTCCCCGCCGGACGCACGCTGACTTTTTTTCACCGCCATTCGTCCGCGGTTTTGGAATGGCGTTGGATATCGGATCGGGATGCGCTTCAACGGGCCCCTGCGTGATGATCTGCCGTTGAGCCCATGGGATGCAGGGAAAGACTGATAGAATCGGCGCGGATACGGCGGTTGTTATCAATTCCGCGGACGAAGAGGGCCTTTCATGAATACACTTGCGATTGCGCTTATCATCGGCCTAATACTTCTCCTCATCCTTCCCGCCATCGATGCTATCCCAACGATGATTTTCGCGCTGAATCCGCGTACCATGCGTTATGCGTTCGACGACCCGTCTGTGGAACAGGAAAGACTCTCGCGGTCGGCCGAACTCCGGGAATGGATCGGCCGGCTGAAGCAGTTGGGCTTTTCCCTGCTGGGGATCAAATCGGAGCGGCTGCCGTTGTGGGGCCGGACATATCGTGAAGCGGCGCTGGTTTCCCGGGCGGCGGAAACGTATGCGTCGATCGTCCTGCATCCGGACGGCAACCCGGCAAGCGTATATTTTTTCACTCCGCTGGAAAACGGAGGAATGGTGTTTACACGGAACCATTCCTACGGAAGAGAAATGGAAAGTGAGCAGGTATCCGTAAAAAATACAGTCTCCAAGGATTTCCGGGAGATTATGGAAAATCACGAAGGCCGTTTACGGATTTTCCTGGAAAAGGGAAACCGGCCGCTCATCGGATCCGGACAGCAGACGCGGATTCAAGCGACCGCCGCTTTTTACGCATCCGAATACGCGCGCCGATCCGGGCGTTTCCTTGTATCGCCGGGCGTCCTGGGTTTTTTCCTCTCCATCATAATAATCCTGGCCGTGGTGGTTTGGAACATTTTCATATTGAGGTAAAGCCGGAATGCCTGACGCTGCCACCCCGCGCTCGTTTCTTCCGGGTGATCTGGAATCCGTTCGCGGACTTATCCATCGGACAATCGATGCCTGCTATAAGGGCGTTTATCCGCCGCGCGCGGTGGCGTTCTTCAAACAACACCATTCCTCCGAAAACATCCTTGACCGCAGCCGGCACGGGGAGATCCTCGTCGTTGAGCGGGAGGGAACCCCGGTCGCGACAGGCTCGATCACCGGCGGGGAGATCTCGGGTGTCTTCGTCGACCCGGCATTCCAGCAGTCCGGGATCGGCGCCAGGTTGATGCTGGCCCTGGAGCGCAGGGCGGTGGAAAAAGGACTGGCGGAAGTTGTACTGGACGTCTCGTTGCCGTCGCGCGGTTTTTATGAACGGCTTGGTTACGCCATCACGGAGACGTGCGCCCTCGAGGTGGGGGAGGGGCAAAAACTGCACTACTGGAAAGCAAAAAAGCGGCTTCTTCCGGGCAATGCCGATGGCTGAAAACCGTGAACCGACGGATCGCCACATCTATAGATGCTGGATAATAGCCATTGGGCTTCCAAGATCTTGTGACGGGAGTCGATGGACTTCCCCGCGCCCGGTACCGATCCGGGCGGAAAGGCGGAGATGAACAGGACGGCTGTATTACGCAATATCTCCGTATATAGCGTTTCCCATGCGCTGGTCGATGCTGCCTGCGTGGCCACCCTCTTTGCCGTTGCGTCATCCAGTGGGGATGAGTCTCAAACGCTGTTTCAGCTGATTCTCGTATACAACGTCCTTGCATTTTCCACCCAGCCTGTTTTTGGATTGCTGGCGGACAAATATAAAACCCCCGTGTTTTCAGCCGTGGTGGGGATGCTGCTGGTGTCGGTTTCCACGTTACTGTTGCCGGCTCCATTCTGGGCGGCGATACTGGCCGGTCTGGGGAATGCCCTCTTTCACATCGGCGGAGGGATTACCAGCCTGAACCTTGCCCGCGGGAAAGCGGCGCTGCCAGGTATCTTCGTGGCCCCGGGAGCGCTGGGATTGACGGTCGGATTATGGATTGGAAAGGGCGGCGGTTTTGTCGCCTGGCCGTTTATCCTGCTGCTGTTGGTTTTTGCGGTGATTATCTTGATGCTCCCCAGGCCGGAACCTGCCGTGCCCAGGAAGTTTTCCGGAAACCTAAAGTGGTTTGAAACGGTGATTCTGTTGCTGCTTGTCTCGATCGCGATCCGTAGCATGGTCGGGTTAAGCCTGGTCTTTCCGTGGAAATCCGATCCCTTCCTCCTGGTTGTGCTGACCATGGCGGTTGTCCTGGGAAAAGCCCTGGGGGGAATCCTGGGAGACAGATTCGGATGGACGGCGGTCGCCGTTTCCGGATTGGTCCTTTCGGCACCCATGCTGGCGTTCTTTTCTGACATCCCGGCCGCAGCGATTGCGGGCATCTTTTTATTCAACTTGAGCATGCCGATTACGCTCATCGGAGTCGCCGGGATGCTCCCCGCCAATCCCGGCTTTGCGTTCGGGCTGACAACTCTGGCGCTCATCCTCGGCGCCGGACCGGCATTTACGCAACTCCGCGGATGGAGTAACGATCCGATGATTATTTTTGCGGCAATTCTTGTGTCGATTGCCGCCTTGTTTGGCGGACTGCGGTTGTATGCCGTTCATTTTAAGGATATCATCCCGATCCATCCATTGCGCGCGCCGTCCGGTGAAAAGGCGGCCAGGAGGCAAATATGAAGAAGGGTTTCTTGCGGCTGTTCGGTATCGTTCTGGTCTGTGCCCTGCCGGCGCAGGTAGTGCGCGCGGATGTCGCGCCGCCGGTGGTGGAACCGGCGGCCATTGCGCTGGGAGGTGTCATCGGCCTCGGCCTCCTTGTCCTGGTTATCGCCGTCGCCTCTTTTTTTGCAATCCGGGCGATCAAAAAAAGCCACACGCCCAAGGACGGCGACTGAACGATCCCGTAAACGGTTGCTATGCTTAGCCGGTACCTGGTCTCACTGCTTTTAACGCTTGCCATTGAATGCGGCGTCGCCTTACTGCTTGGATATCGAAAATACCAATACCTGCTTACCGTGCTCATGATTAATATGATCACGAATCCGATCCTGAACTACGCTCTCCTTGGCTTAAGTT
>DAOUDU010000140.1:0-7128 GCA_034430775.1 Anaerolineales bacterium
ATGCCGGAGGAGCGGATCCTTTCCAAACAACTGGGCGCCAAAGCGTTCCAAATCCACGGCCGGGCCGGCGGCGGAACCGAATCGAGCAATCCGGAGTCGGCTTCCCGGCAGGCGCTAAGCGACGGGCAAATCCTCGAGCTGGCGCGGCTGGGCGCGCGGGCGCGGGCGCTTTTCTCCGATCCGCAGGATATTGAATGGGCGCTGGCGGAAAGAAAATTCCACATCGTGCAATCGCGGCCGGTCACCTCGCTGTTCCCGGTTCCGGTAAAACTGGAAGGCGGCCCGCTGAAAACATTGTTCTCGTTTGCGGCCGTGCAGGGCATGCTCGATCCGATCACCCCGATCGGCCGCGATTCGATGATGGAGATGTTCGCCGTCGGCGCCGGTTTGTTCGGTGTGCGCGCAACCGCCGAAACCCAGAACGTCCTGTATGTGGCCGGGGAGAGATTGTGGATTAATTTCACAGCCGTTCTGAAAAATTCGACCGGCCGGCGAATCGTGCCCTACGTCCTCGCCATGGTCGAGCCGACGATCGGCCAGGCTGTGGACCAGATCAAAGACGAGCCGGACCTTCAACCCGGGCGGTCCGGTATCAGCCCATCCGCAGTTCTTCGGCTGGCGCGCTTTCTCCTGCCGATGGGGGTCAATATTATGCTGAACCTGCTGGCGCCGCGCAGGCGCCGTGAGTACATCGTCGCCAACGGTGAACGGGTCTTGGAGCTGATGGAGCGCCGCAGCGCGGCGGCGACGGGCGACCGGCGGCAGAGGCTGTTGGCGCAGATCAACCTCCTGCCGGAGACCATGGTGGAACGCCTTCCCCCTTCGCTGATCCTTTTCGTCTCGGGCGTGGCGGCCGGGATGACTTCATGGAATGCGCTGAACATGATTGCGGGCAAGTCGGTGGAAGATCCGGCGGCCCGGGCGGAAGCGCAGGATCTCATTCTGCAAGTGACGCGCGGGATGCCCTACAACCCGACAACGGAAATGGACCTGGCGCTGTGGGAGATGGCCAAGGCCATCCGGCGCGACCCGTCCTCCCGCCGGGCGGTGGTGGAGGGCACGGCGCCGGAGCTTGCCGCGCGCTTCCGGGAAGGGAAACTGCCCGCCCCGGTAATGCGGGCCGCCGGCCGCTTTCTGGAAAAATACGGCGGCCGCGGATTCGGCGAGATCGACCTGGGGCGCACGCGCTGGGCCGAGGACCCGACCCACGTGTTCGAGATGCTGGTCAACTTCCTGCAGATCGAAGATGAAAGCCAGGCGCCGGATGCGGTGTTCGCACGCAGCGCGGCAACCGCCGAGGAAGCGGTGGGCCGGCTCGCGGCGGCGGTCGGCCGGACGCGCGGCGGATGGATCAAGGCGCGGCTGGTGCGCTTCTTCGCCGGCCGCGCGCGCCAGCTGATGGGCGCACGCGAGAGCCCGAAGTTCTTCGCGGTGCGGATGATGCATGTCATCCATCGCGAACTGCTCAAGCTCGGCCGGGAATTCGTCGAATCCGGAGAGTTGGAGCGGGCGGATGACCTGTTCTACCTGAGTCTCGCGGAGATCCGGGCGTTCGCCGGGCGCGAAGCAAGGCCCTGGCGCGCGATGATTGCCGGGCGGCGGGGCGCCTACGAACGCGAGTTGCGCCGGCGGCAGATCCCACGCCTGCTGCTCAGCGACGGGCGCGCCTTCTACGAGGGCATCACGGCGCATGAAGGAGATTCCGAGAACCGCCTCACCGGCAGCCCGGTCTCGCCGGGAATTGCGGAAGGCCGCGTGCACGTGGTTCTGGACCCGCGCCGGGCCAACCTGCAGCCGGGCGAAATTCTTGTCTGCCCGGGGACCGATCCTTCCTGGACTCCGCTGTTCCTCTCGGCCGGCGCACTGGTGATGGAAGTGGGAGGATTGATGACTCACGGCTCGGTCGTGGCGCGGGAATACGGTATCCCGGGAGTAGTCGGCGTGCATGCCGCGACCACCCGCCTTAAAACCGGCCAGCGCGTTCGGGTGGACGGGTCGCGGGGTGTGGTGGAGGTGCTCGGAGAAAAAGCCGACGATGGAAGATGATCCATAAAAAACCGACGGTCGACGATTAACAATCGACCATCGACAATCGATAACCACCCTCATCCGGCCTCCCGTCGCATACTCCGGGACAGGTTCGGCCACCTTCTCCCAGCGTACCCTCACTTCGTGATCGCGCAGGTTCAAGGAACAAAAACCGAACCTGCGCACTCAGCGAGGGCGGGCGCTGGGAGAAGGATGGGATGAGGGAGAGGGTGAACGCAAGTCGGGGTTGATACCGTCGTGGAGTTGAATTGGTGATGGTCCATCGTCCATGCTCCATGGCCAGAATCTTTACGCCGATCCTCCATCGCCGTTGGCGTTCCGGGTACAATAATTACATGATCGAACTGCGCAGCATCCAGAAGGTGATCGGCGGAAAAACCGTGCTGGACATCCCCGAGCTCTCGGTCGCACCGGGCGAGGTTGCCGGCGTGTTCGGCCTTGAAGACAGCGGCCGCGATGCGCTGTTTTCCCTGCTGATCGGGCGCATCCGGCCGACGTTGGGCACCATCCGGCTGGCCGGTGTCGATCCGGCGCGGTCCCAACGGGAGTTCAGCCGCCTGTCGGGAATCGTTTTTTTCGAGGATGCGCTGTACAAAAACCTTTCCGCTCGGGCAAATCTGGAGTTCCAGGCGGATCTGTACGGAGTGCGGAAAAAGCGGATCGAAGAGGTGCTGGCGCTGGTCGGGTTGGCGGACCAGGCGGCGGTGACCACCAGCCGCCTGCCGCCGGGATTGAAGCGGCGGCTCGCCTTCGGGCGGGCGATTCTCCACCGGCCGAAGGTGCTGATCCTGGAGGAGCTTTTCGCCCGCTGTGACGAGACGACGATTACGCTTCTGGAAAGCCTGGTCCGGGAAACGGCGGAGGATAAAACCGCAATCCTGCTTATGGCCAGCACGCCCGCCCGCATGGCGCCTCTTTGCCTTCGGATGTACAACATCCAGCAAGGAAGGCTGCTGGAAACCCGCCCGGAAACCGAAGAGTCCGGCAAGCGGGCTTTCAAGCTCCCCGTGAAATTGGAAGACAAGGTCGTACTGCTGAACCCGGCCGATATTCTCTATGCCGATGCGGGTGAGGGACGCGTATTCCTGGTGACCCTGGAGGGCAGGCTGCCCACCCAATACACGCTCGCAGAACTGGAGGGCAAGCTTTCCCGCAGCGGATTCTTCCGGGCGCACCGCAGCATCCTGGTGAATTTACAGCATGTCAAAGAGGTTATTCCGTACACACGGAACAGTTTCAGCATCCGTTTGGATGATCCGGAAGGGACGAAGATCCCCCTCAGCAAGTCCGCAGCCGCCGAATTAAAAGCCTTTTTCGGATATTAACCGCGTTCCATTCATCTCCCGATTTACTTCATTCATCTCCCCTCAGGCGCCTTCGGGCGCTTTTTTGTTGCGGGCTTCTATGAGGATTTTTATATTGAGGGTGCTGTCCCAACCTCCCTTCCCCGGCTTCGCCACCCCTTCCCCCCTTCCCATGTTATGGGAAGGGGGGAAGGGGACAGGGGTTAGGGGGTTAGGACAGGAACGCGGCAGGAAAATCGGGAAGACAGACACCCCCTCCCTTCCCTCCCCCGTTAGCAAAGCTAACGGGGGAGGGAAGACAACCGGATCCTCCTCCGAAAGAGAGCTAACGGGGGAGGGAACACAACCCTTAGCTTCGCTAACGGGGGAGGAAGACAACCGGATCCTCCCCCGCAAGAGAGCTAACGGGGGAGGATAAACCAAAAAACCTCCCCCGTTGGCTGTGCCAACGGGGGAGGACAGAGGAGGGGGAAAGGAGAAACGAAGATGACCTACGAACCGAATTCAAGCAGGCAGGCACAGGATGAGATGCAGGAAAGCCGGCGCGATGCCAACATCGCCGTCTGGATTCCCATTGGCACGGGTTTGGGCGTCGCACTTGGTCTTGTACTGGGTAACATCGCCCTGGGCATCGCGATGGGGGCGGCCATTGGGGTCGCGATTGGGAGCGCCGCAAACGTCAGCCGCATGGGCGCGGAAATCCAGGGAGCCGGAACGCCCGGCAGGCGGTGGATCTCTATCATTGCGGCAATCGGCGGCCTGCTGCTTCTGGTCGGGTTGTTCATCCTGTTCGAGCTTATGGCGCGGTGAAGCCCCCTCCCTTCCCTCCCCCGTACACTTAGTTTACGGGGGAGGATCAAACCAGAGAATCCTCCCCCGGTAGCGAAGCTAACGGGGGAGGACAGAGGAGGGGGAAGGAGAAAACCATGAATACCATCGAGACCCACGAACTCAGTAGAGACTTCGGAACAGTGAAAGCGGTCGACCATATTACGTTTTCCGCCTCGGCGGGCGAACTCTTCGGCTTCCTCGGCCCCAACGGCGCCGGGAAGACGACCACCATCCGGATGCTCACCGGCCAACTGCGGCCGACCTCCGGAAGCGCAAAGGTGGCCGGATACGACGTGGTGAAGGAGCGGACGGAGCTCAAGCGGCTGATCGGTGTCGTTTTCGAGTACCAGAACATCTACGAGCGCATGTCCGCCGTCGAGAACCTGAACTTCATCGCCGACCTGTACGGTATTTCCCGCAAGCGGGTCGGCGCGGTGCTGGAACAGGTCGGGCTGGCCGGAAGGGCGCGCGAGCCGATCAAGCGCTTTTCGAACGGCATGAAACAGCGGCTGTTGATCGCGCGGGCGCTGATCCCGCATCCCAAGGTGCTGTTCCTCGACGAGCCGACCCGCGGGCTGGATCCTGCCATGGCGCGCGATGTCCGCAACATCATCGCCGGCCTGGCCCGGGATGGGACGACGGTCTTCCTGACCACGCACTATATGGAAGAGGCCGACCGGCTGTGCGCGCGGGTGGCGATCCTGGATCATGGACGCGTCGTCGCCCTGGACGCACCGGCCGCCCTCAAGAAGGAACACGGCGGACCGCAGGCGACCCTGGAGGATGTCTTCCTGAAACTCACCGGGTCCCCCTTGCGGGTGGAAACGGCTTAAGGGTGTTTCCGCTTTCCAAAACGAAAGGGTATCATGGTGCAACGATGAAAAATATTCTGGAATATCTGCGGGTCATCGGCGTGCTGGCCCGGAAGGACATTGTCCAGGGGCTGAAAAACAAGAACATCCTCGTGGTGTTCTTCTCGGTGGCGTTCCTGATCATCTTCTACAATGCGCTGCCCTCCCTCTCGGCGAGCAAGCGGCCGCCCTCCCTGTACATTTATGACGCCGGCAATTCCGCGCTGACCGGCCGCCTGGAAGACTCTTCGGAGTTCGCCGTCCGGGCGGATTTCCCATCCGAGGAGGCAATGATCCGCCGGCTGGCGCTGGGTGAAAGCCCGGAACTCGGTCTGGTGATCCCGGCCGATTTCGACAGCCGTGCGGCAAGCGGCGACGCGCCGCCCCTGCGCGGCATCGTCGCCTACTGGTTGGGCGGGAAGGACGTTGCCGGACTGAAAGCCGAAGTGGAAAAGGAGATCGCCGCCGTTTGGGGGACGGGTGTTTCCATTGCGATCGACGAGAACGTCGTTTACGGACCGGTGGACGACGAAGGCGCGGGCACCCAGGCCTCGATGGCGCTGATCTTTTCGCTGGCGATGATCGGGATCAGCCTTGTGCCGCATCTGATGTTTGACGAGAAAGAAGCGCGGACGCTCGAGGTGCTGATGGTGTCGCCGGCGAGCGAGACGCAGATCGCGGCGGGAAAGCTGCTGGCCGGCCTCTTCTACTCGGGCACCGTCGTAGTGCTGGCGGTGATTATCAATCACAACCTGATCGTCCACTGGGGGCTGTTTCTGGTGATTCTGGCTGTTTTCGCTATGTTCTGCGTGACGCTCGGGCTGATCCTGGGTACCGCGATGGAATCGCGGGCCCAATTTGCCGTCTGGGCCTGGCTGATCATCCTGCCGCTGTTCATGCCGGTCATACTCTACCTGTTGCGCGAGCTGGTTCCCGACGCCGTCATGCGGCTGCTGCCTGTTATTCCCTCCGTTACGACGTATCTCGCTTTGCGCTACGTATTCGCCCAGCCGATCACGCTCGGCGCGCCCCTGCTGGGGCTGGGGTGGATCCTGTTGTGTACGGGGGGCGAGTTGGGCATCGTCTCCTGGCTGCTGCGGCGCAAGGACCGCGGGGAAGCCGCCAAGCTTTCCACGAAGGCCGCGGCTTCCGCCTCGGTCGAGACGGAGGAGGAGATCCATCTCCCCGTCCCGCCGAAGGTTCCGCAGGAAAAAACGGATGCTTCGTACGCTGCGCCGGTCGCCGGCTGGCGCGCCTCGTTGCGCATCGTGGCGGCGATCGCCGGAAAAGACGTGCGCGAAGCTTTCCGCAACCGGCTTATCTTTTCGGTCATGATCGGGACAGTGTTCCTGGCAATGAACGGAAGCCTGCTGCCCATGCTGGTCAACCGGGGGAGCCCGCCGTCGGCGGTCGTCTTCGACGAAGGAAAGTCGGCCGTTGTGCGTGAGGCGGCCGGAGCGATCGACGGACGGCTGGTTGCGGCGGCCTCGCGCGAGGATATGGAGGCTCGGGTCGTGCAGGCCTCCGGCACTTGGATCGGATTCGTGCTCCCGGCCGATTTCGACGCCCTTGCGCAAAGCGGGGCCGAGATCCAAATCGACGCCTACGCCGCGCACTGGGCGGATCCGGAAAAAACCGCCCGGGATGCCGCTTACTTCGCGGAAAAGCTCAGCCTGGCCGCTTCCGCAGTCGTGAGGATCACGATGGCCGAAGAGGGCCTGTATCCGACGGTCGATTCCGCCGGGCAGACCCTGATCAACCTGCTCACCCAGATCCTGATGATGGCGGTGGTCGGGTTCGCGATCGTGCCGCTGCTTTTCGTGGAGGAGAAGGAAAGCCGCACGATGGACATCCTGACGGTCTCCCCTGCCGGGTATATGCAGATCCTGGCCGGAAAGCTGCTGGCCGGGATGACCTACGGCCTGGGAATCGGGGTTGTGATCGCGCTGATCAACCTCAAGCAGATCGTCCACTGGGACATCCTGGCGCTGACCCTGTTCCTTGGGGCGCTGCTGTTGGTCTCGATCGGCATGCTGATCGGCGTGCTGGCGGATTCGCCGACCGCCGCGGCGTTCTGGGGCAGCCCGCTGCTG
>DAOUDU010000141.1:0-9897 GCA_034430775.1 Anaerolineales bacterium
GTGATATCCTGCACCGTGCCGAACAGCCGTACGACCGTGCCCCGTGCGTCCTTGATGGGATGGATCCGCGAGGTAAAGGAGCGCTTTTCCCGGCCGGGTAATTCCACCTCCACATCGTAATCAATATCCTTCTTTTCCGCGATGGCGCGGCTTACATTCGCCTGCAGTTTTTCATACTGGTCGGGCGAATAATATTTCGATTCTTCCTCCAAGCTGGGAGGCCCCAGTTCCGGATTGCGTCCAAATAAACGGTAGGTTTCATCGGACCAGGTGAAGTTAAGTTTTTCGATGTCGAATTCCCAGCTCCCCACGCGCCCGAGCGCCTGGGCTTCCTTCAGTTTTCGTTCACTTTCCTGCAGTTTTTCCGCCGCCTGCTCACGCTCGGTGATGTTCTCAAAAACCACCACGATTTCACCGGTAGGAAGCTTGTAAATATAATTCTCGTACCAACCGCTCAGGTGCTCATCCTGATAGAAGGCTTTCGGAATGTTGGCGGGTTCGCCGGTCCGCCACACTTTGCGCAACGCCTCCAACAAGCCGATCGCTTCGATGCCGGGACGGGCCGCGAGGATGCTCTTGCCGATAAGGCTTTCCCGTGGTTCGTGATCGATCCTTTCCCCGGCGCGATTGAATTCCCGGAAGATAAAATCCCGCCCGTCGTCGACGGCTTCATACACCGCAACCCCGCTGTTGATGTTCTCGATCAATTCGCGGTAGCTTTCTTCGCTTTCCCGCAGCTTCTCCTCCGCCCGTTTGCGATCGGTGATGTCCTGGTTGACTCCGTACGTTTTAACCGTTTTGCCTTTGGCATCCTTCACAATAAAATAGCGCACCGAAATGTGGCCGGTGGAACCATCGGCGCGGATCACCCGGTGTTCCAATTGCCGGTTGAAACCCGGATCGTCCGTTTCCAAGGCCTTCCGCATCTCCACTTCGACAATCCCCTGATCTTCCGGATGGACAAATCGTTTCGCATACTCCGCGGGTTTCATGGTGTACCCGCCGACCGCGGCGGCGGTTGTCCGGAAAACGGCAAAGAATTGGTCGTTGAAGATGAATACATCTTTTTCCACATCGTATTCCCATGGGCCGAGGCGGGCGATGACGGCGGCGTTGGAAAGCTGAGCTTCGCTCTTGCGCAGCGCTTCCACCGTCCGTTTTCTTTCGATGGCGTAGAGGATCATCCGGCCCAGGAGCCGGCCGGAAACATCGCTCTTGACCAGGTAATCCTGCGCCCCGGAACGCATCGCTTGTGACGCCAGGGCGTCGTCTTCCAATCCTGTGAGCAGGATGACCGGCACCTGCGATAGGCGGGCGCGGACTTTTTCGAATGTCGCTATGCCGCTGCTGTCCGGCAGGCCAAGATCCAGCAGAACGGCGTCGACGGTATTTTCCGCCAGGTGCTTAAGCCCCGCCGCGAGGTCGGGGGCCCAATCCAGGTGGAACGCCGGCGTTCCCGCCAAGGCCAGGTTTTCCCGGACCAGCCGGGCGTCGCCGGGGTTGTCTTCGATTAATAGAACGCGGATGACATCGGTATTCATGGGTAGGCTCCTGAGCGAGGATCACGCCGCCCGGATATGGGCGGGGATTCTCCTTCTGGCTGCGCGGGAACCGGCAGCGAGGCGTTTTCCAGTCGGACATCTCCGAGAGATCCGGCGGAAAGGATTGGATGGGGCCGGCGGATCCTCCATTTTCTGCGGTGTTCATCATTTCCTGTTCGTCCTCGGCAGGGTGAAAAAGAAAGTCGAGCCTTCCCCGGATTTCGATTCGACCCAGATCCGGCCGCCGTGGCGCTGGATGATCTTTTTGCAGACGGCCAACCCGATGCCGGTCCCGGGATACTTTCCGCGCGGGTTCAGGCGCTGGAAGATGACGAAGATCCGCTCAAGGTATTTCGGGTCGATCCCGATCCCGTTGTCGCGCACCGAGAAGATCCATTCCGGGCCGTGTTCCCGGCATGCCACAGAGATGCGCGGCGGTTTGTCGCCGTGGAATTTAACCGCATTGGCGACGAGGTTCTGGAACACCTGGGTCAGCTGCACGTCGTCGACCGTCACGGTCGGCAGCGGTTCGCGCTTCACCTTGGCCTTGGTTTCCTCGAGGATCATTTTCAGGTTTTCCAAAGACCGGTCGAGTATCCGATCGGCCGGAACGGGGGCGGGGGGTTTGCCCTGTGTCCCCACCCGCGAATAGGCAAGCAGGTCGTTGATCAGCTGCTGCATGCGATTTGCCCCGTCCACGGCATAACCGATGAACTCGTCGGCATCCGTATCCAGTTTGCCCTGGTAGCGCTGCGCCAGGAGCTGGGTGTAGCTCGAGATCATGCGCAGTGGTTCCTGCAGATCGTGCGAGGCCACGTAGGCGAACTGCTCGAGCTCCGCGTTGGAGCGTTCCAGATCGGCAAGCGTCTTTTGCAGCGCCTCTTCCGCCCGCCTGCGCTCGGTGATATCGCGGTTCACTCCCCGCTGGCCGGCACACTGTCCGTCGGGAGTGTGGACCAACGCGCAGGAATGCTGGATCCAGCGAATCTCTCCGGATTTTGTGATAATCCGAAACTCCCGGCTATCCGCAACGGAATCTTCCCGGATTTCCTTAAAGTGGCTCTCGACGTCTATTCGATCATCCGGGTGAATGATCCGTATAAGGAGATTCGAATCATCGGCGAATTCCTTCGGCGTATACCCGGTAATGCGTTCGCAGGAGGGAGAAGAATAGCGGAGCGAACTATCCGGCGAGTTGAGATAGATCCATTCGTTGGAGGAGTCGGCGATCAGCCGGTACTTCTCCTCGCTTTCCTGCAGTGCCTCCTCCGCGCGTTTGCGCTCGGTTTCGTCGCGTCCATACAGGTTGACATAATCCGCCTGGAGCACGGGGTTTACGACAAAGGAATATTGGCGCCCGCCGCTTTCCGTTTCGACGGTCAGGCTTTCGGTTTTCTTGAGCGATTCGGCGGCGGTATCTCGCCAGAGTTTCGGCGCCGGTTCTCCGACGGCGCAGCGCCATTCGGTCAGAAGCGTTTGGCTGGAGCTGTTGGCAAAAAGCACCGTCCCGTCATGCGCCAACCGCAGCACGGGGTTGGGGTTTTCCGACGGGAACTTTGCCAGGAGTGCGATTTCCTCCTCCGCCCGCCTGCGGTCGGTAATGTCCCGATTGATGCTGATGTACCCCGTTATATGGCCGTTCGAATCGCGCACAACCATCGAAGACACTTCCACGGGAATCCGGGTCCCGTCCTTGCGGATCTGGGTTGCTTCGCCCCGCCAGTTCCCCTGCTCCGCGATCGTGCGCCGCATCTCCTCCGCATCCGCCGCGGGCCATTCGGTGCGCATGACATCCAATCCGGGTTTCCCCAGCACATCCTCGGCCTTCCAACCGTAGAGCTTCTCGGCGGCCGCGTTCCAGGCCGTCAGCCGGAACTCCGCGTCGGAAGCGACGATCGCATCGTTCACATTTTCCAGCAGGGACGCCTGGTACCGTATTTTTTCTTCAGCTCTCTTCCGTTCGGAGATGTCGCTGATGCTGGATAGAACAAATTGCTCATCATTGACAGAAAGAATTTCGCCGTAATATGCACCGGTCCATTCCCTGCCCGATTTCGCCCGGAAGAGGATCTCCCTCCCGCGCACTTCGCCCTTGGTGGATATCTCATCGGCCATCGCCTGGCGGTCCGCTGGCTTAACCCACAGGCCCAGGTCGAGGGTTGTCTTTCCAATGGCTTCGGATGCGGGATACCCGGTCACCGCTTCAAAGCCGCGATTGACGTCCAGGATCAACCCATCCGAGAGCCGGGTAATCAGGATCGCATAGGGCGACGAATGGAACGCCTTAGCCAGTTTCTCTTCCTGGATTTTTACGTCCGCAATCAGCCGCCGGTTGACCATCAGCGTCAGGCTGAAAGCCAGCAGAATAAGAAGGATCTGGTATGCGATCAGAGCGAGCGCATCATATAGTCCGGATTGGAAGAAATCATTGCTTGGGAGCGGATGAAAAAGGATGATGCATATGCGGATGATGCTGACCAGGCAAAAGAGAACAAACACCCACCCGACCGCCTGTGCGGTGTGGGCCTGGCTGCGTCCGGCGCGGCGCAGCACAAGCCAGGCGCACTGGAGGCAGACGATGAGCAGCGCCGCCGAAATGTTAAGCGTACGCACATCCAGGTTGTTGTGGCCGTAGATAAAATAGAGATGGATGCCGATGAATGCCGCCAGGAGGAGATAATTACGGATTGGCGGGCTCTTCCTTTCGACAAATCGTTCCAATCCCCAAAAGCCCATCAGCGCGCCGGCAATCACCAGGGTATTGGACACCCCGATCGACATCCAATCCGGAATGCTCCCGCGCAGGATGATCAGCAGGACGGCCGTGGTTTGAAAAATAAAATCCATCACCCAATGGAACGTGCCGGCAAAGCGCTTCCGGTTTTGCCACCACAGGGAAACCAGGACGGCCGCGCAGGCGGCATCCGTAACAAGCTGGCTGAACATGACGGTCCGAATATCCAGAAAGTTCATCCCTCACCTTGTCCCTGCGGCATCATCGGATTCTCACTCCCGGAATCGGAAAAAACTGCACGACTGCGCCGCATTGCTTTGCGCCGCGAAGGCGGGTCGGCTACCCCATGCCGGTTGGGGGATCCGCTGTCCCCGGATAAACGCATCTCAGGATTCCCGGCCGTAAAAAGCATACCGGTTGCGCTGTTCTTTCGCCCGGTAGAGGGCGATGTCGGCGTGTTTGGTCAGCGATTCCCCGTCTTCTCCGTCGGCGGGGTACAGGCTTATACCGATGCTTGTGCCGAGCCGGAATTCGTCGGAATCCACCACGAAAGGTTTGGCCAGACCCTCCAGGATTTTGCGGGCGACGGCCGCGGCATCGATTTCGGCCGAGAACCCTTCGATGAGAATGACGAATTCGTCCCCGCCCAGCCGGGCGATGGTATCCCCCTTGCGCAGATATTCCAACAGACGCTGCGCCACCGCGCGTAATACCTTATCCCCGGCGTCGTGTCCGCGGGTATCATTGACCGTCTTAAAATAATCCAGATCGAGCATCAACACAGCCGCTAGGGATTGCCCGTGAGCCGCTTCCTTGTTTCTTTCCGCCCGCGCCAGCGCATTCTGCAGCCGGTCCCGGAACAGCGCCCGGTTCGGCAAACCGGTCAGGTCGTCGTGCGTGGCCTGGAAATAGATCGGGTCTTCCAACCGTTTGCGTTCAATGGCGTACCGCAGGGTGTGCGCTAGGAAACGCGGGTTCAGCTGGCTTTTCACCATATAATCCTGCGCTCCGGCATGCAGCGCTTTAAGGGCCGTGTTCTCGTCGTCCAATCCGGTAAGGACGACGATGGGGATTTCGGTTCCGCTCCGGCGCAATTTCAGAACGGAATCCATTCCCTGGCTGTCGGGCAAGGACAGATCGAGCAGGATCCCATCGACTTTTTCCGAAGTCAGCCGCGCGATCCCGCTATCCAACCGGCTCGTGGAGATCAGTTCCATGTTCGGAAAGTTGCGTAAGGCTTCCCGCACGAGGCGCACATCCCCGGGGTTGTCTTCGATCAGCAGGATGCGGATGGATTCCATGTTCATGCAGCGGCTCCCGGGTTGGAAACCCGCTTTCCGGATTCCGGAGGCGGCATAGCTATGATTCCTCGCTGGTAGGAAGTCTTACGATCTCAATCCAGAAATCTTCGATCGCCTTGACAACCGAAAGAAACTGGATCAGGTCGACCGGTTTGGAAATAAACGCGTTGGCATGCAATTGATAGCTTTTAAGGATGTCCTCCTCCGCCTGCGAAGTGGTCAGGACCACCGCCGGGATGCTTTTCAGCGCCTCGTCGTTTTTAATTTCCTCCAAGACTTCAAAGCCGCTTTTCTTTGGCAGGTTCAAATCCAGCAGGATCAAATCCGGCCGGAAGGCGTGGGGATAGCGGCCCTTTTGACGGAGGAACTCTATCGCCTCCTCCCCGTCGGCCACGGAAATCATGTTGATCCGCACTTTACCTTCCTGCAGCGCCTCTTGCGTCAGGCGCACATCGCCAGGGTTGTCTTCGACCAGAAGAATATCGACGATCTTTCCGGTTTTCAGGGACATGATTATTTTCCTTCCATTTTGGGCAGCGAGAAAAAGAATGTGGAGCCTTTGCCGGATTCCGATTCGGCCCAGATCCGGCCGCCGTGGCGCAGAATGATCTTCTTGCAAACCGCCAGCCCGATCCCGGTCCCGGGGTATCTCCCGCGCGGGTTCAAGCGCTGGAAGATGATGAAGATCCGATCGAGATATTGCGGATCGATCCCGATCCCGTTATCGCGCACCGAGAACACCCATTCCTTTTCACGCGCTTCGGCGGCGATTTGGATGCGCGGCGGATCGTCCCCTCGGAATTTAATCGCATTGGCGATCAGGTTCTGGAAAACCTGGGAAAGCTGCACATCGTCGACCATGACGGTCGGCAGCGGCTCGCGTGTCACCTCGGCGTTCCCCTCGGCGATGGCAAATTTCAGATTTTCCAGCGCCCGGTCGAGCGCGGAGTCGGCCGGAACGGATTCCGGCGGCTTGCCCCGCGTCCCGACCCGCGAATAGGCGAGCAGATCGTTGATCAGCCGCTGCATGTGGGAGGCCCCGTCCACCGCGTAACCGATGAACTCGTCGGCGTCCTTATCCAGTTTGCCATGGTAGCGTTCGCCCAGGAGCTTGGTGTAGCTCGAGACCATGCGCAGGGGTTCCTGCAGGTCATGCGAAGCCACATACGCGAACTGCTCGAGCTCCCGGTTGGAACGCTCCAGGTCGGCCATCGTGTTCTTCAGGGCTTCCTCCACCCGCTTGCGCTCGGTGATATCCGTAACGAAAACGATATCCGCCGGCCGGCCTTCCCAGACCGTTTTATTGCTGTTGATTTCCACCGGGATCTTCAGACCCGCCTTGCTGACGATGGCGGTCTCGTAGCGGGCGGGGGGATTCTCACCGGCCAATCTCTTTTCCAGCCCGTCCATGATCCTCGGAGCTTCGTCCGGGTGCGCCAGGTTTTTCGCATTCACATGCAGCAGCTCTTCGACGCTGTAGCCGGTAATTTCCGCAGCGGCCCGGTTGGCAAACCGATGCACTCCGCCCGCACCGGCGATGAGGACCCCCTCTCCGGCATTCTCCGCCAGTGTCCGGAAATTGGTTTCGCTTTCGCGCAAGGCTTCTTCCGCCTGCCTGCGCTCGGTAATGTCGTTGAACGTGACGATGAGTTTATCCATCAGGAAGCTGGCATACAGCTCGCAAATGCGCACCGATCCGTCGCGGCAGGTGACCCGGTACGCTCCGGTGTTGACCGCCTGCCGGGATTGGCGCGCCTTTTCGAGAGCCGGTTTCCATCGCTCGATGACTTCGCGCCGGTATTCGGGATCCGGGTACGCCAGCTCATACCACCCGGCTGTGGTGGGCGCGGTGTGCCCGAACAGGGTGAGCGCGCTGTGGCTCCAAAATCCGATGTTGTTATCCTGAACATCCACCAGGGCGATGGGGAACGGGGTCGCATTAAGAATGGCGCGCAGCCGCGCCTCGCTATTCCGCAATCCCTCCTCCGCCCGCTGGCGCTCGCTGATGTCGCGGAAATTAACGACGATGGCTTGTACGCTCGGCTCGGCAAGCAGGTTGTTGGCAATCCCCTCAATCCAATGCCACGATCCGTCTGTGTGCCGGACGCGGATGGGAGGCACAATAACCTGCCCGGGCTTTTGAAGTATTCCCGCAAAGAGATGGGACAAATTTTCCCGGTCATCCGGATGCACCAGCTCCAACGTATTCCGTCCTATGCGTTCTTCGCTGGTATAGCCCAGCATGCGTCCGTAGGAGGGGCTGTCATACGTTACCGTCCCATTGGCATTTAGCAGCGAAATGGCGTCCGCGCTGTTCTCAAGGAGTACGCGAAAGCGCTTTTCGTTCTGCCGCAGTGCCTCTTCGGCCTGCATGCGGGCGGTGATATCGACCAGGGTGGTCATCAGGTAAAGCGGTTTGCCCTGCCCGTCCCGGCGCAGGGACGTGCTGACATCGGCCCACACGATGGAACCGTTCTTGTGAAAATATCTTTTGGGGAAGCGCGCAGCCTCTTTTTTGCCGGAAAGGAGAGCATCCACCTCTTTCTGAGTTACCTCAACATCATCCGAGAAAGTAATACCCTGCCATTTTTTGATTTGGAGTTCTTCCGGGGAATATCCCAGCATCTCGCACAAGGCCTTGTTCGCGTGCATCTCGCCGGAGAGCAGGGTGATGGATTTGCCGACGGCCGAATTGTCGAAAACGTACTTGAACTTATCCTCGCTTTCGCGCAGGGCGTTCTCCGCCCGGATGCGGTTCATGGATATGGAAGCCAGGTTCATCAGGGTTTCGATCATCTCTTGATAAGGAGCGATTTCGCGTTTTGCGAGGATCGTAAGGCCACCGAAGTGAAGATGCTGGCAGATAAAGCCGACCGTATAAATGCCGGAGATCTCCAATTGCCGTTCGGCCAGGCCGCAGACGGTTTTGGGGACTTTCCTGGTCAGGATGGCATACAGGCCGCCCTCGATCTTTTCCAGCTTCCCGCTCCGGAACAAGCGCAGTTCTTCAGCGGTCATATCCTTCAAGGGATAGACGATCCGGGAGGGATCCACCTTGAACCTGCGAACCAGTTTTTTATACAGGTCGCCAAAACCATACAGCCCAATGATCTTCAACGCCTGAACCCGCTCGTCGAGCATGGAAACGGCCACGTACCCGTCCCCGATCAAAGCCTGGATCTTCTCTCCGACCAATTGATAAATATCCGCGAGGTTGTCCAGGCGGGCGATCTGATTCTGCGTATCCAACAACAGGGAAAATGCCTGCTCCATCCGCTTGCGCTCCGTGATATCGAGGGAAAGGATGAAAACGCCTTCCGGAACGGGCTGAATGCTGAGTTCGAACCAGCCTCTGCCGCCATCCGGGTAAGTGAATTCATTCTCCATGCGTTGCGCGACCCGCTCGTGCATGCAGCGCCGCAGCGCGGCAAACATTTCGCTGCCTTCGATCCACGGATATACTTCCGCCATCGTTCGCCCCAGTAATTCGTTTCTGGGGAACCGCGCATGCCGGACGGCGCTGTCGTTGAGGTAAAGATACTTCCAATCGCGGCCGATGATCTGGCAGCCTTCCATTATGCTGTCGAGGGCCTCACGGGAACGGGCTTCGTTCCGTCGCGATTCCTCACGGGCCCGCTCTTTCTCCCGATCGGCGCGTTCCAGACTGCGCGACGCAAGCCAGGCGACAGATGCCACGAGGAAGAAATCAATAAACGAAAGCAGGCTCGGAAGCGGTCGGCCGGTTTGGTAGCTTAACCCTGCCAACGCAAGACCGGACAAGGCCGCCATCGGGAAACTTGCCCACGAAATCAGGAGCAGGCTGGAGAGAAAGATCGGCAGCGAGAAGAGGAGCAGTCCGCGTCCTCGAAGGTTTTGTTCGGGATTGTAGATCAGCAGGAGTACCGCCAGAAAAAAGAATATAAACAGCAATCGCGCCGGGAGGCTGGAGACGCGGCGATTGACTAAGTAGAGGGCCGGCGCCAAGACCGCTACGACGACGGAAAGGATCAATCCCCGCGCGGCCGGTTCGCCATCGCCGATCAACACCGATGGGGATGCCATCAGGATGATAGCGGAAAGCAGGGCGCATGCTCCGATGAAAACCAATAGCACGTTGAGCATACTCTTACGACGGGCGTCTTCGGAGTCTTGCGAGGGCACATCCAATATTTTCACAATCCGATTAATCATAGCCGTCCCGTTTCTTTTTGATCATGTCGCAAGGGAAGGTGCCGCGCCCAATTAAAGCCGCGGCTTCCGTTCGTCCAGGCCGGGATCAGGGCCGCCCCGGCCAGCCGCCTTGCCGTTAATTCCCGCTGGG
>DAOUDU010000142.1:0-2132 GCA_034430775.1 Anaerolineales bacterium
AATGCCCGCGTTCCCGGCGATTATCCATTACCCGATAACCTTACAGCCGAGGCAACAAACCGAAATCCAGACAAGCCGCCTTGGCCGTGCCGTGCGCATTCCCCTTGCATCTGGCGCATCGTACCCAGGCCGCCTTATATGCACTCCGGCACAAAGTGGCCGTCCTCGACAACCCCGCCTCGACCGACACCCGATCCGCGCACTAAAATACGAGCCCTCCCATCGGGATCGGTCGCGCCGTAAAATCCACGGCGGTATGGTGTGAACCCTCCGGGGCTGCGCCGCTTCAGCGGTTATGACCCGGCAACAGCGGCGTGCGCCAGCGCAGAGGGTATGCGGCAGCCGACGATCGCCGGGGCTTCGTGAATCAACTTGTCGTTGGCCAGAGCCTCCACCATGAACAGGGCGAAATCCGTACAGCGCGTCATGTTGCCCGCCAGGATCGGATCGCCCACGTGCCGGCTTCACACCGGCAGGCCTTGACGTTCGCCTTCTTCCAGGTTGCTGCAGCGCACGACCGTCCAGCTAGTATCGCTGACGAAGATCCGCCGGCAGGCCTCCACCTGGTCGTCGATGCTGACAATGGGAAGGAGTCGAAGGATTAAGCGGGCGAAAACTTCCTCCGTCTTAATGCGGGCCGGATAGACGTCCTTTCCATCCCGGCTGATATGCCAGCCGCAGGAAAAGACCAGCCGCGCTCCCGGCGGCGCATAATCGAGCACCGCCTGGGCTGTCCCCGACGAGTAATGCTGATTGCCCCAGGGCACCAGAACGGTGAGTACGCCGTCGCACCCGGCGACGGCCTTGCGGATGACCTCGCGGTCATTCGTCGCGCCGGGAACGACGGCGATGCGCCCTTTGAAGGCATCGAGTTTGCCGACGCTTTGCTCCCGGCAGGCGCCGACCACCTCGTAGCCCCGGTCCCGCGCGTGTTGCACCATGTACCGGCCGAGCTTCCCGGAAGCCCCAACTATGCAGACTTTCATCGTTTGTAATCCTCGCCTTCCACAGAACCACTGTATCCATTTAGTACAACCGGCCCGGAGCAGCGATGGATCCTCCGGGCCGGTTGCACAATTTACAGAAAAACGTTCTCAACGATCTGGCAGGGGATCATGCATCCGGGGAAGACGATGTATCCTGCCCTTCCCGCATGTAGCGGCGCAGTTGCTTCTTGCGTTTCCGTTCAGTACTGCTGCTGCTGCTGGAGCCAAAACCCTTGAACAGAATGGAACACAGGATCAGCAGGCCCCATGCCTGCCAGTAATTCAGTTGTTTGAGGCCGAAGATGTCGGGCATCAGCCAGTTCCACAGCAACATCACGAACCAGCCAAACAACGCAAGCAGAGCGATCCCTCCGATGGCGAACAGGATTCCCAGCAGGACTTTCTCGAGCAGGGTGCGTTCCTCCCACCAGGCCTCGAAACCCTCTCCATCTTCCTTGCAGGGATCTGCACCTTCATCCATCATCGATATCTTTACTTCAGGCATGGCATTCCTCCTCCGGGATCCAAACCCGGTTGCTGTTACCGGTCCGGGCTGTTTCCCGGTTCCGTGTCTTCATTCCTTGATCCAATGCCTGAGAGCCCGCGACAGGTTGCGTATTGCATATCGCTTTCGGGCCGTCAGGGTGTCGATGCTCTCGCCCGTTGCGGCCGCAATTTCCCGGAAGGTCAGACCGCCGAACACTTGGGCCTCCACCACCTTGCGTTGAGCCGCCGGCAGGGCATGCAAGGCATCGTTCACCGCATCCATCAGGCTTTCCCGGACAACGCTGTCCTGGGGATCCAAGCCGACGCCGGAGATGATCTCCCGCAGCGTGTCTTCCGTCACGTCCACTTCACCGGCCGCATCGCGCACCCGTTCATGCCGCCATGCATCGATCATCCGCCGCGTGACCATTCCATTGATCCAGGCCGGCAGGTTGCGAATCGTTCCCACCAGCGGCAAGCGTTCCATGACCTCAGCGTAAACGTCGTGCACAAGATCCTCCGCCTCTTCCAGCGTGCGGCCGGCGGCCCGCAGGCGGGCCAATAGCCGCGGCTTCTCGCGCGTATAGGCTTCCTCGAGTCGCTTATGTGAATCGCCGTTTTCCTGTGCCTTTTCACTATTCATTGCGTTCACCCATATCG
>DAOUDU010000143.1:0-25325 GCA_034430775.1 Anaerolineales bacterium
CGGGGTTTTCCTCGCGCGCAGGATTGCCTGTTCCATAAACGAGAGTTTGCCGTAATCCATCCGGCCGCCGAAGAATTCCTCCGCCGCGGGTTCCCGCAGGGCGCGTGCGGCGCCGGTAATTCCCTGTGCGCGCTCCCGATTCTCCGGGGTATCCTGTTGCATCGTCATGCACACGGTAAAATAGGAAACGGGTTTTCCCACAAGGAAATTGACATGTTGTTTCAGGAAATCGATGACCTCAGGCAGCCAGCGCCCCATGCGTACCGCGCTCCCCAGAACGACGGCTCCATAGGAAGAAATATCGCGTACCTCCCCCGCCAATTTCACATCCACGAAGGTTCCCCGCGCCGTAAGTTCCTCCCCGATTGCTTGCGCAACCTCGCCGGTCGATCCAAGCTTGGATGCGAACGCAATAAGGATTTTGCCCTTCATATTGTTCCCGTCCTTTCCGTCTTCAGAGTGTTGGTAAAAATCCACCGATTGGGCTGGTGCTCGCACGGTAAGATATCCCAACCCGGCGCAGGAGCGCGCCGTTGCTCCCAGGCCGATTCCCGCCGCTTTTAAAAATCGCCGCCTCCGGACCTCCGCCACGGTTTATCCTCCTTTGGGAATTCGGTTTTTTTTTGTATCGAACTCTATCCAAAGATTGTGAAGAAAAATTTATGGGATTGTGGCGGAATCATGGAGACCCAATCGTTTTTTTCGGCAAAGGTTCGTTCCCCAATCATGGGTTTCGGTCAATCCGCTCATCTTCTCCGATTGTGATCCCGACGGATCCTCGCCTGCATACTCTGCGCATTCCCCATGGGTGATCCAACGGCGGTGTATTCTTTGGAAACATTCTAGTAAAATGCTTGATGGGCGGCATACCTGCTCCGGCAGGGATTTTCCGAATCCACGGTGGTACATGAAAGCGATAAAAGAATCCATCAAGCGGCTTCCGGCTTACCCCTTTTTCCGGGATGCAAGAATCCTTCTCCGGTGGAACCTGGCCGGCCGGCCTGTTCCGCCGCCGCACCTGGTCAAGCAGCGCGTCCTCCGCGCCTATGCGGCAAAATTCCATTTGCCGGTATTCGTTGAAACCGGCACGTACCGGGGCGACATGGTCGAAGCCGTGAAGCGGGATTTCGCGCAGGTGTATTCGATCGAATTGGGCGCGGAGCTGCACCGGCTGGCGCAAAGGCGGTTTGAATCGGACCGGCATGTCGAGATCCTGCAGGGGGACAGCGGGGAGGTTCTGGGCGGGTTGTTGCAGCGCATCGACCGGCCGGCGCTTTTCTGGCTCGACGGCCATTATTCGGAAGGGGATACGGCACGCAGCGCGCTGATCACGCCCATCCGCAGCGAATTGGATCTCATCCTGGCGCATCCGCTCGCGCCGCGGCATGTTATCCTCATCGACGACGCCAGGCTGTTCAACGGCGAAGACGATTATCCGACGCTGGATTCGCTGAAAGCGGTCCTGGCGCGCGCCGGATTCCCGGACTGCCGCGTGCAGGACGATATCATCCGGATCCACCGGTAGCGAGGCCGGTTCGTTTCACAGTCACCCTTGGGGCAGAGGAATTCATGCTTGCGTGGGCCGAATTCGAACGGTTATCGACGGGAACCGAGCGCCGGACGATCGCGAGGCTGACGACTCCCGAAAAGCTGCAGCGATTCCTGGACTCGGTCTCGTACCGGTCCGAGGAAATTTATCGCTGCCCATTGCGCCTCCTGCGTGACGGACGCGGCCACTGCTACGACGGGGCGGTCCTGGCGGCGATGGTGCTGGGACGCATGGGGTATCCGCCGCGCATCGTGGAGCTTATTCCCAACAAGCGGGATGATGATCACATTGTTGCCGTCTACCGGCGGGAGGATCGCTGGGGGGCGGTCGCCCATTCAAACTTCACCGGGCTCCGGTACCGCGAACCGGTATTCCACACCCTGCGCGAACTGGTGATGTCGTACTTCGAGGATTTCTACAATCTCGCGCGGGAGAAAACGCTGCGCGGCTACACGCTGCCGCTCAACCTTGCGGCGTTCGACCGGCAACGCTGGATGACACGGGATGCGGCGATGAACGACATCGCCCGGGGGCTCGACAAGGTGCCGCACCGGCGGCTGCTTACCCGAGGGATGGTGTTGAACCTCGCGCCCGTGGATGCCCGCACATCCCGGGCCGGATTACTGGGCTCGGTCAAGTCCGGTCTTTTCAAGCCGAAGTCTACTCACCGGGAATAAGAGAGAAATGAACATAAAATGCACAAAGAGCACAAAATTTTTTATTTCGGATTATCCGACTTATTTGGAAAAGAAAAAATACCGCCTCATAATATGAATTTTCTAATTTGAATATTTGGCGCGCCAAAATTGAGTACTATGGCGTCACAGAAATTGGATGCATGCAGGTATCCAAGCACCTGTGCAAAGTGGTTATCGGTAAGCATTTTGCAGGCTTTCAGCTTGATGATGAGACAACTCTCAACCAGTAAATCCGCAAAATAATCACCCAGGTTATTACCATCTTTGTCTCGTACCTGTAAGGCTTTTTGTTGCTCGACGAATAATCCATCTTTTCTTAATCGATGCGCCAGCCCGTTTTCGTTCACCTTCTCCAAATGTCCGTGCTTGAGGTAGACGTGCAGATCAAACGAAACCTGGCGAATGTGATCACAAAGATCAGGAATGGCTTTTTCATTTATGGTGTTCATGTGTTCCCCCATAGATCATCCCCGAATTTCTTTTGTGCCTCCCGCGTTTTTTGTGGTAAATTTTTTCTTGTGGAGATGGGAAATATTTGATAAAAACAGTCCTTTTTTATATATACTCGCCACCGACGATTATCCAATTCTCCCCCCCACTTGCCTCTCCAACGATAGGACATTATACTCAAATTATTAGGCCTAAAAACAGGCTTTCCTGCTGGCATATCGATTGCACGGAGTACCGGAATACCGGGTTCCCCGCCGTCCGAAGGGATGACAATCCGCGAGGGCGGGATAGTTGCATTGGCAGAAGGCGGATGACGCATATGGCCGTTGCCCCCCAAAAAACCGTATCGATGACCGGAGTCGTGGCGGAAGAAATTGTCCACTGGATCCGTTACGAGCCGGCGCTGGCCTGGTTCGCGGCCCAGGCGCTTTGGATGGCGCAACCGGCGCTGGAAATATTCTGGCCCCCGGAAAGCATTGCGGGAATCGCCGAGGCCCTCGAAACCACAAACCCCTCCGCCGGCGAAACGCCGGCTCCGCTTGAGGAAGGAGGAACATAATGGACGCTTACGCATTGGTTGCGTTCTTCCTCGCGCTTATCCTCGCCGGATTGATCCTGGTCTTCAATGTGATGCTGCGCGGGCGGTGGCCGGTGCTGCGCAACCTGCCCGGTTACGAATCGATCCATTCCGATGTCGGTGCGTCGGTGGAGGCCGGCACGCGCGTCCACATGGCGCTCGGCGAGGGGCAGATCATCGGGGTCGGCGCGGAGGCGGAACTGGCGGGGCTTGCGGCGCTCGGGAAAATCGCGCAAGCCGCCAGCGTCAGCGACCGTCCGCCGGTGGCGACCTCAAGCGACGGGGTGACCTCGATCCTGGCCCAGGACGTGATGTATTCGACGTACCGGCAGATGCGGGTTGAAGAGCGGTTTGATCACGATCTCGGACGACTCGCCGGGCTTGGGCCGGCCGGATACACCGCCGGGGCGATGATCACGCCGCGCGAAGAACGGGTTTCGGCCACGTTTCTGATCGGGGCGATGGGCGCGGAAGCCGCGCTGATTGCGGATACGGGCGCCCAGCGTGGAAGTGTTACCGCCGCCGTGACCGATCCGGTCGGGCAGGCGGCCGTCTTCGCGACGACCGATAACCCGCTGCTGGGGGAAGAGTTATTCGCCGCGGGAGCCTACCTGAAAGTCAATACCGCTCACGCCGCCAGTCTGCAGGCGCAGGATGTCCTGCGCTGGGTGGCCATCGGCGCCATCCTGCTCGGCGCGCTGGGATCGACCTTCCTGGGGTTCTTCTCATGAGAGTGCGCAATATCATCGGCCTCGTCGTCGCCCTCGCGGCCGGATTGCTCACCGCACTCGGATACTTCATCCCTTTCCAGCCGCTCAAGGATTTTGCAAGCGGCCTTCTGTACATCGCCGTGTTCCTCAGTTCGATCGCGCTGCTGGTTGGTGTGATCAACCTTTCCCGGATCCACATGCGCAAGGCGGTCGGCGGAAAATCCGGCAGCGGATACAGCCTGCTGCTCTTCTTCGCGTTGTGGATTACCTTTCTGGTGGTCTTCTATTCTTTGCGGTCCCATAACGATGCGGTGACGATCTGGATCGTCCGCAATATCCAACTGCCGCTCGAAGCCAGCCTTTCGGCGCTGGTCGTCTTCGCGCTGCTGGTGGGGGGAGTCCGGCTGCTCTACCGCCGGCGCGACCTGATGGCGTACCTGTTCCTTTTGGCGGCGCTGATCGTCCTGCTCGCCGCCGTGCCGCTCCCCGCCCTGCTGGAAGGCTGGCTGGAGGGTCCGGATTCCATACGCCAGGCTGTGGCTTCGATCTTTCTTTCGATCGCGAGCGGGGGCGGCCGGGGCATCCTTCTCGGGATGGCGCTTGGCGCGGCCGCCACCGGATTGCGGATTCTGATGGGGGTTGACCGTCCTTATGAGCGGTAAACGGGATGCGCTGCGGATGATCACATTCTGCGGGAGTTGGGGCTAATGGCGGATACGCGGTGCCCGATGTGCGGGAAGCCCAACCCGGCCGAGGCGAATGCCTGCCGGTTCTGCGGTGCGCGCCTTAAACCGATGCAGAACGGGGCGGCCTCTCCGCCCGCGGCACCGCCTCCCGCCGGCGGCGAAGCCGATTGGATGTCTGATTTGCGCGGGGATATGATGCGCAACCGGCCGAAGACTTCGATGCTTCCGCCGGAACCGCCCGCGCCGGCTCCTCCATCCGACGACTGGCTGCAGAAGATCGACAATCCGGGCGAAAAAAAATCTCGCGCACCGACCGCTTCCCGCCGATCCGATTCCGCCGCCGCGCCGCCTCTGTCTAAAGCTAATCCCCCGGCGCCGCCCGCTCCCGCACCGCAGCCGGAAGCGGCGGAACCGCCGGCCTGGCTTTCGAAAGTGCGCGCCCAGGCTTCTTCGGAGCGGCAAACTGCCCCGCCGATCGAACCCGAAAAGGGCGATGAGGATCCGGCGTGGTTAAAACGTCTGCGGGTCCGCCGTACCCAGGATGAGCTATCATCCAGTGAGCCGTCCGCGCCGGAACCCGAACCGGCCGCGCCCGGTGAATTGCCCGAATGGCTTGCAAAAATCCGTGAAAAGGCCCCCGGCGGTGAAGAACCTGATGCCGGAGACCAATCTTTCCTGGCCTCTCCGCTTCCCGGCACCGAGCCGGGATCCGCGGAATCCACGAACCTATCGCCTTGGGGCGCGCCGGCGCCATCGCAAAAACCGCACGGCAATGAACCCGGCACCCCGCCCGATACCGGACCGGGTATGCCGGACTGGATTGCACCCAATCCGGAAATCCCGGATTGGATGCAATATCCGTCCGGCACAAGCGGAAAGGCAGGTGCGGAACCGCCGGTTGGTACGCCGGATTGGATGGGGGGCATAGCTTCCGCATTGGAAGAGACACCGCCCACGCCGGTTCCCCAGGGACCCGCGGGGAAACCCCGCGGCACCGGGCCAACCAAAAGGGCATCCACCAGCAGCCTAATGGGGGGGGCAGCCGCCGAGCCGGATCCAGGTCCGGTACGCGGCTCCGGCATTCGACGCGGGGCTCCAACCGGAAAAATTTTCCCCACGACTCAGCCATTCAACGGGCCGATCCCCAATACGCCGGCCGGGCCGGGATCATCCGCGTTCGGCCCGGACTGGGAATTTCCATCCGATGCCCCGATCGAGTTCCCGTTTCCGAATCCCGCCTCTGATGTCAGCATGCCCTCCGGATCGGCCGCCTTCCACGGCGGGACCGAACCGATGGTCTCTCCCCATGGCGAGGAGGAATTGCCGGAATGGCTGGCGGACGCCAAAAGCGAACCCGCCGCGCCCGCGCCGGAAATGGAAGAGGAACCCATTCTCCCGACACCGGACCTGAACGAACTCCTGAGTCCGGATTCCATGCCCGCGTGGCTGAAGAAACCGGCCGAGGCCGGGAAGGCGGATCAACCGGACGAAGCGCCTGTTGCGCGTCCGGCGCTGCCGGAGAACCTCGAGCATGCCGAATTACCGAGGTGGCTGGAGGCCATGCGCCCGATCCAATCGGTGGCGATGCCCACCGAAGACGAGGAGCGGGTGGAAAGCGTCGGACCGCTGGCCGGCCTGCGCGGCGTGCTTTCCGCGGAACCGGTGGTGGCGATGCCGCACCGGCCCGGGGTGATGGCCGGCAACATCGACGCGCTTCCGGCGCAGATGGCGTTGACCGAAACGCTCCGCCGGTTGTTGATCGAGCCGGAGGTGCGCGCGGCGCGCCGGCCGGTGCGGGCCATGCTGCTTACACCGGTCATCCGCAAGCTTATGTCGGCGGTCCTGATCATCTCGCTGATGCTTCCGCTTTTCTTCGGCGCGATTTTCTCGAACGCCGTGTACCAGCCGCAGGCGAACATCCAGGCCGGACAGCTGGTGGAAGCCCTGCCCGCCGACCGCATGGTTCTGATCGCCTTCGAGTACGATGCTTCGTCGGCGCCGGAGATCGAAACCGGCGCGACCGTGATGCTCGAGCACCTTGCCCAGCGGGCGATTCCGGTTGTGTTTATTTCCTCGCAGCCCAACGGCACCATTCTCGGAGACGGGCTGCTCCAGCTTAATTCGCAAATGGGTTCCGTCATGCCCGTCCTGGCCGCCGATTTCGGCTATATCCCCGGCGGCGCCGGGGGATTGCGCCGACTGGGCGGGGATTTACGGGAGGTCATTCCGAATCCGGACCTGGACTGGACGACAGGGCCGCTCGCGGCGATCCATGGGATTTCCGACTTTTCCATGATCATGATTTTTGCGGCCAGCCCGCAATCGGTGCGCAACTGGGTCGAGCAGGTGCATACGGCGGCGCCGGGCACCCCGATCGTTGCCATGGTCAGCGCGGCATCGGATGCGCTCGTCTTTCCCTACACGCAGGGCTCGCAACCGGCGATCCGGGGCCTGGTGACCGGGTACACCGGAGCGCAGGCATACCGCGCGCGCTTCTTACCCGCCACAATCCCAACCCAGGGGGTCTATGCCATGCGTTGGCAGGCATACGCCGGCGGGACTCTCGCGCTCCTGGTGACGCTGGCCGCCGGCATCATCGGATCGCTGATCCTTGGATATATCCGGAAAGACCGAAGGGCGGCCGAATGATCGACATTCAACTCGTCGGCGGGATGCTGCTGGGTTTTTTCCTCACGATCGCCATCCTTTCCTACCTTCTGCTGGACGACAATCTGCTCTTCCGGCTCGGTGCGTACGTCCTGGTCGGCGTTTCCGCCGGGTACCTGATGGCAGTCATGATGAGTTCGGTGCTATTTGACCAGTACCTCTCGCCGCTGTTCTATGATTTCTCTCTGGACAAACTTCCGCTGCTGTTCCTCCTGATGGTGCTCGGGCTGCTGCTTCTGGCGCGTTTGGACCCGCGCGGCTCGGGGATGGCGTTCATCCCGATGGCGTTTTTGGTAGGGGTGGGAGCCGCGGTCGTAGTTGGCGGCTCGCTCACCGGGACTTTCATCCCGCAGGCAGTCGCCGCCGCGGAGCCGAGCCTGTTCCCTTCGGATCCATGGTCGATGCTGGAAAACTGGTGCGTCCTTCTGGGGACGCTGACCACCCTGGCCTACTTTCACTTCGGCGCCCGGCCGCGCGGCGGCGCCGCGCCCACCGCCCCGCCCGTGATCGGACCCATTGCGCAGGTCGGCAAAGTATTCCTCTCGCTTACGCTCGGCGCGCTGTACGCCGGCGCGCTGCTTTCCGCCCTCTCGCTCCTGGTCGAACGGATTTACTTCCTGATCCAGACCGTCGTCCTCCTGGTGATCGGAGGCGCGGTATGAGCGACCAAGAGAACGCCCGCTCCCAGCTGGATGCGGATTCCCTGCTCCTCCTTAACATCGGCACAACGCATACGCGCGTGTCGCTGATCGATATCGTCGAACGCCGATACCGGACGGTGGCCACCGCCGAGTATTCCACCACTGCGGACGCCCCCTACTTGGACGTGGGCGAGGGCGTGCGGTTCGCCCTGGACCAGCTCTCGGAACTCGTCGGCTGCGAATTCTTCGATGAGACCGGGCAGTTGATCGTCCCCTCGCGCGGAGGCGGAACCGGTGTGGACGCCGTCGTGCTGACCCTGTCTTTGCAGGCGGACGTGCGGGTGGCGCTGGTCGGGCTTCTGCCGGATATCTCCCTGCGCAGCGTACGCAAACTCACGGAATCCGCGCCCGTACGGGTGGTGGCGGAGATCTCCCTGGGAGACCGGCGCTCTGACGAAGCCCGTATGGATGCGCTCTGTCAGGCGAAACCGGATCTGATCCTTGTGGCGGGCGGGTCGGAAGGGGGGGCCTCCGACGCGGTATTGCGGCTGATGGAAGTGGTCGGCCTGAGCATCTACATGATGCCGCAGGATTCCAGACCGCAAGTTCTTTTCATGGGGAACAGCTCCGTCGCGGCCAAAGTCCAGGACCTGCTGAAGGCGTGCCAATGCACTGTCACGACCGCCCGGAACATCCGGCCGTCGCTGGAAACCGAGGATCTGGACCCGGGGCGGGTGGCGTTGAACGAGATGACCGCTCAGATCTTGCGCGCGCGCCTGGGCGGGATCGAGGGGTTGCTCTCGTGGACGGGAGGGGTTCTCACCCCTTCGCCGCTTGGGATGGGGACGGTCATCGAACTTCTGGCGCGTAGCGCGCCGCCGAAGAAAGGCATACTGGGCGTATCGGTGGGATCGGGTTCGACCACTCTGGCCGCCGGATTCGGCGCCACCCTGGAGCTTTCCGTTCGGCCGGACCTTAACCTGGGCCGCAACGCCCCGCACCTCCTGGACCTTACTTCCTGGCGGGATGTGGCACGCTGGCTGCCGATGGAATTCTCTGAAGAAGCTTTGCGCGATTATCTGTACAACAAGGCGCTCTACCCGCAATCGGTTCCGGCGACGGCGGAAGACCTGCGGATTGAAATGGCCATTACCCGCGAGGTGATCCGGGCCGCGCTGCGCGCCGCGTCACCCTCCTGGCGCGTTCCCTTTTCCTGGCCTTGGGCGGGTGTGCTGCCGCCGATCGCCTCCGTGATTGGGTCCGGGGCCGCCTTTTCATCCATGCCGAAACCAGGATACGCGGCGCTTACATTGCTGGATGCCATTCAGCCGGCGGGGGTGACCAACCTGATCCTTGACGCGCAAAACATGGTGTCCGCGCTTGGCGCCGCCGGCCGGGTCAACCCGCTGGCGGTGGTGCAGGTGCTGGATTCACCGGCCTTCCCGCAGCTCGGAACCGTCCTCTGTCCGGTGGGGAAATCCCACATGGGGGATCCGGTGCTGCGTTACCGGTTGCAATATGCGGACGGGCGGATGATCCGCGGCGACGTGCGGTTCGGGATGATCGAAATCGTCCCGCTGCCGCTCGGGCAGAAGGCGCAGATCACCATCCAACTGCACCGGCATTTCGACCTTGGGCTGGGCGGGTACGGGCAGGGTGGAAGCTTTGCGGTCGAGGGCGGCCTGGCGGGATTGATCATCGACGCCCGCGGCCGGCCGCTGGTATTTGAATCCGATCACGCCAAGAACCGGAAATTGCAGGAAGACTGGCTGACTCAGATCACGGTGTAACGGACGATTATGGACCTACCGCATCAGACCCACGTTTCTCTTTTGGTCGTCATCCGCCGCCAACGGGTGCTCCCGTCGCGCGGTTCGATCATTGTGCGGGTGAACCAGAAGGTATCCCCGAGCGATGTGATCGGGCGGACGACGCTCGCCCCCGCGCATTATCTGTTCGACATTGCGCACGGGCTCGGGCTGCCCCCGGCGCAGGCGGACCGCTACCTGCGGCGCGAGTTGGATGAAAATGTGACCGGCGGGGACATCCTCGCCGGGCCGGTGGGCTGGATGCGGCGGGTGGTGCGCGCGCCCGAGGAAGGCCGGGTCGTGCTGCAGGGCGACGGGCGGCTGCTGTTTGAAGGGTTGGGAGAAGGTTTCGAATTAAAGGCGACCCTCCCGGGAACGGTGATCGGGGAGGAGCCGGATGTTTCCGCGACGATCGAGACCGTCGGCGCGCTGGTGGAGGGGATCTGGGGCAACGGCTGCCAGGAATTCGGGGTTTTGCGGATGAGCACGCAAAGCAGCGCGGGCGTGTTGGTCGTGGCGGACCTGAACATCGAAATGCGCGGAGCGGTCGCCGTCGCCGGACGGGTGGAAGACCCCAATATTTTCCACACCCTGGCGGCGCTGCCGGTACGCGGCCTGATCTGCGGCAGCATGCCTTCCGCGTGTATTCCCGCCGCACGCGCCGCCGAAATCCCCGTGATCCTGACCGAAGGATTCGGGCGCATCCCCATGAACAGCGCGATCTTCGAATTGTTCGCCACGAACGTGGGCCGGGAAGCAAGCCTCAACGCCCAGCAAACAGACCACTGGAAGGGCCTGCGGCCGGAAGTGATCATTCCGCTTCCGGCGGTGGGTTCGGCGGACGTGCCCGCAGAGGCTGTACAATTGGTTGTGGGCCGCAGGGTGCGCGTCCTGCGCGCGCCGTATGCCGGACGGGAAGGGTCGGTCGTTTCCCTGCCGGAAGGATTGATGCCGGTCCAGAACGGGATGCGGGTGTCGTGCGCGGATGTGGAACTCGGGGAAACCGGGCTGGTCCGTGTGCCAATCGCAAATTTGGATATACTGGAGTAGGGGCTGCGGGCGGTGACGCCCGGGCTTCCGAAGAGGAGAAGATCCAATGAACGAAGACATGGAAATGAGCGCACCGCCGCCGGAGGAAAGCGGCAACCGGATGTTTCTGATCGGGGCGATCATCCTGGGCGGCGTATTTGTCCTCGCCCTGATAGGCATTTTTGCGCTGTATTTCCTCACCCAAGGCGGGCAGCCCGCCGCACCGCAGCCGCAGGACCTGACCAGCACGGCGGTTTTCCAGGAAGGGGCGACGCAAACCGTGGATGCCCAGGGCACCCAGACGCGGGTGGCGATCGCCATTCAAACCGCGGTGATTACCTATACACCTTCGCTCACGCTGACGCGGACTGTCTCGCCGACTCTCACGTCCACTCCGGTCGTATTCGCCACCATCTCCCTTGCCAGCGAAACGCCGACCAATACGCAAACCATCGCCGGAGGAGCGCTGGCGGCGACCAATACACCGACGACCGCTGGCGGAGCGTCGCTCACGGCCACCCGGACTTTGGCGGCAACGGCACTGCCGCAAACCGGCATCGGGGATTCGGCGGGATTACCGGCGCTGATACTTCTGGGCGGGGGCAGCCTGTTTATCATCATTCTGGCGCGCCAACTCCGGCTCGGCCGGGTTCGACGATAGACTTCGCATCCGAGGACTGATTTTCCGAGCACCCGGCGTATTTCACGCCGGGTGCTTTTTTCTTTACCTGCTGTCGTGCTTGGCGCTTGCCCCGGGCGTCCCTCGTCCGCAAGGCGGAGCCGGGGCGGGGGCTGTCTCGACCGGCGCGGGAGAAAGCGGGGAAGGGCGCTCAGGGTGACATTTCCGTAGATTTCCAGTTATAATCCGGGCTTCAAAGGCGATGATGGAAACGAGTAAGCCGCCTCTCCGCCGCCCAGCGAGCCCGCACAAGATGCAAGGCGGGCGCGGCGCAACGGCCGAAAATCCTTCCGGAGCCGCAGGCTGAAGGGTTGCACCTAAGCCGGGCCGGATCCGCCCAACCGTTATCCGGGGCGCAGGCAGAGAAGGTTGCCTGAAGAAGCGCCCCCCGCAAGGGGGGAATCAGGGTGGCACCGCGGGTCCTTCCCGTCCCTGTTCGTTGGGGCGGTTTTTTTTTACCGCAAAGGCGCCAAGCGCGCGAAGTTTTTAAATAAATTATTCTTGGCGCCCTTCGCGTCTTTGCGGTGAGATCTGTTCTCGGTGTAATCCGTGTACAAGAAGAGGAAACCATGTTCGAACCTGTTCCCCCCAAACCCGATTTCCGCAAGCAGGAAGAAGCGATCCTCAAGTTCTGGAAGGAGCGCGAGATTTTCCGGCGCTCGATGGAGGACCGCAAGGGCGGCACGCCGTTCGTGCTGTTCGAGGGTCCGCCGACGGCCAACGGCCGGCCGGGCGTGCATCACGTTCTGGCGCGCGCCTTCAAGGATCTCTTTCCGCGCTACCGCACGATGCGCGGGTGCTATGTCATGCGCCGCGGCGGCTGGGATACGCACGGCCTGCCGGTGGAGATCGAAGTCGAAAAAGAACTGGGCTTCGAACACAAGCACCAGATCGAGGAATACGGGATTGCCAAGTTCAACGAGCGCTGCAAAGCCTCCGTCTTCCGCTACATCCGGGATTGGGAGCGCCTCACCGAACGGATCGCCTACTGGTGCGATCTGGAAGACGCCTACATCACCTATACCAACGAATACATCGAATCGGTCTGGTGGATCTTGCGGAATTTCTGGGATAAAAATCTCATCTACCAGGGCTTTCGAATCGTGCCCTACTGCCCGCGCTGCGGCACGCCGCTTTCCGACCATGAGGTGGCGCAGGGTTACCGCGAAAACACGCCCGACCCTTCGATCTTCGTGCGCTTCCCGCTCAAGGACGAACCCAAAACCGCATTCCTGGTCTGGACCACCACGCCGTGGACGTTGCCTGCGAATGTGGCGGTGGCCGTCCATCCGGACGTCATGTACGCCAAAGTGGAGCGGAAAACGGCCGCCGGGGAAAAGGAATTCCTGATCCTGGCGCGCGATCTGGTGGAAAAAGTGTTCGCGGGGGAAGAGGTCAAGATTGTCGGGGATTACAAAGGCAGCGAACTGAAAGGCTGGAAGTATCAGCCGCTCTTCACCTTCCTGCCGCTTGAGAAGCAGGCGCACCGGGTGGTGCTCGGCGGGTTCGTCACCGTCGAGGACGGCACGGGCGTGGTGCATCAGGCGCCGGCCTTCGGCGCGGAAGACATGCAAATGTCGATTGAAAACGACCTGCCGGTGCTGATGACCGTCGATGAATCCGGCTGCTTCATCCCGCAGGTGGCGCCCTGGAAGGGAATGTTCGTCAAGGACGCCGACCCGCTGATCATTGCGGACCTGCAAAACCGCGGATTGATGCTGCGCAGCGGGATCATCGAGCACACGTATCCGTTCTGCTGGCGGTGCGATACGCCGCTCCTGTATTACGCGCGCAGCACGTGGTACATCCGCACCACGCAATACCGCGACCGGATGACGGAGCTTAACCGGACGATCCACTGGTACCCGGAGCACATCCAGACCGGGCGCTTCGGCAACTGGCTGGCCAACAACGTGGATTGGGCGCTCGGGCGCGAACGCTACTGGGGGACTCCGCTCCCGGTGTGGGAGTGCGCGGACTGCAAGTTTCAGGAGATGGTCGGTTCGGTGAAGGAGCTGGTGGAAAAATCCGGGGCCGATCCGATCGGGCTGAACCTGCACCGGCCGTATGTGGACGACCTGCACTGGGAATGCCCGAAGTGCAAGGGGCAGATGAACCGTGTGCCGGAACTGATCGACTGCTGGTTCGATTCGGGCGCGATGCCGGTGGCGCAGTGGCATTATCCGTTCGAACACGCCGAGCAGTTCAAGACCCAATTCCCGGCCGATTTTATCTGCGAGGCGATTGACCAGACCCGCGGCTGGTTCTACTCACTGCATGCAATCAGCACGCTGCTCCAGGACAGCGTCGCCTATAAGAATGTGATCTGCCTCGGGCTGATCCTCGACGGCGAAGGGCGCAAGATGTCGAAAACCCGCGGCAATGTGGTGGATCCGTGGGAAGTCCTGGAAACGCACGGGGCCGACGCGTTCCGCTGGTACTTCTATACTGCCTCGCCTCCGGGGCAGGAGAAGCGGTTCTCGACCGACCTGGTGGGGGAGGTGATCCGCACCTTCACGCTCACGCTATGGAACGTGTATTCGTTCTTCGTCACGTATGCGGTGCTTGACGGCTGGAAGCCGGACGAAGCGCTGATCAATCTCGCGACGCTCGGGCATCCGACCGGCGGGCGGACCCAGCGCGCCTACACCGCGCTTGACCGATGGATCCTTTCCGAGCTGCACAGCCTGGTGCGGCAGATCACACAGGCGATGGAAACGTATGACGTGGTGGGCGCGACGCGGCCGATCGAAACGTTTGTCGACCGGCTTTCCAACTGGTACCTGCGCCGGAGCCGCCGCCGCTTCTGGCGGACGGGGGGCAAGGGCGCGGCGGAGGACGCGGATAAGAACGCCGCGTATGCCACGCTGTTCGAGTGCCTGGTGACCCTCGCGCGCCTGCTCGCCCCCAGCATGCCGTTCCTGGCGGATGCATTCTACCGGAACCTGGTGCTCGGCGTGGATCCGGACGCGCAGGAATCGGTGCATCTGGCGACCTGGCCGGAGCCCGACCGGACGATGATCGACGATACGCTGAACGAGGAGATGCGCCGGGTGCTGCTGTGGGCGTCGCTCGGGCATGCCGCGCGCAACAAGGCCAACCGCAAAGTGCGCCAGCCGCTGGCGGAGGCCGCTTTTGCGGTGACCTCGGCCGAAGATCGGCGGATTCTCGAGAAATACGGCGACCTGCTGGCCGATGAATTGAACGTCAAAAAGATCCGGCCGCTGGATACCGCGGGCGAGGTGGTGGCCTACAAGCTCAACCCGCTGCCGAAAGCGCTCGGACCCAAGCACGGGGCGCTCTTCCCGAAGGTGCGTTCGGCGCTCCTGGCGCTGGATTCGGAAGCGGCTGCTTCCCTGCTCCTCTCCGGGAAACCGGTAAACGTAACAGTGGATGGTGCGGATGTGGAAGCGGGACCGGAGGAGGTGGAAGTACGGATGACCGCGCGCGAGGGGTTTGCCGTTGCCTCGGAAGGGGGCGATCTGGCGGCGCTCGCGACCGAACTCACCCCGGCGCTGGTCCGCGAAGGCTTGGCACGCGAATTCGTCCGCCGTGTGCAGGACCTGCGCAAGACGGCGGATCTGCAGATTTCGGACCGGATCCGGATCTTCTATACCGCGACGCCGAAGCTTGCCGAAGCCGTCGGCCAGCACCAAGACTATATCGCCGCGGAAACTCTGGCGGCGGACATGACCGAAGGCCCGGCGCCCAAAGGCGCGCACTCGGTCGCGGATGCATTCGACGGCGAGACGCTGACCGTCGCGCTGGAGAAGACGGGGTAGGATAAAATGTCATTCCGAGAGGGCTTCAGCCCTCGAGGAATCGGTGACTCATTCTTGTTTGCTGCTTCTGGCAGTACGCAACTGATCCCTCGGCCGCTTCAGCGGCCTCGGGATGACTTCCGTTGCGGAAGCGACCTCGGGATGGCTTCCGCTGCTGACGCGGCCTCGGGATGACATCAGCCATACGTCATTCCGAGAGGGCTTCAGCCCTCGAGGAATCGGTGACTCATTCTTGTTTGCGACTTCTGGCAGTGCGCAACCGATCCCTCGGCCGCTGAAGCGACCTCGGGATGACTTCCGTTGCTGAAGCGGCATCGGGATGACACTTCGCGAAGGAGTATTCACTTGTTGAAGGTCCGCAACTACATTCTGCTTGCTCTGCTCGCCGGCGCGGTGCTGATCCTGGATCAGACGACCAAGGAGCTCGTCCGAACCCAGCTCGCGCTGGGCGAGATCTGGATGCCGATTGAAGCCCTCCGCCCGTACATGCACATCGTGCATTGGACCAACACCGGCGCCGCCTTCGGGATGTTCCAGCGGGGGGGAATGGTGTTTACGGTTCTGGCGATCGTCGTCTCGGCGGCGATCATCTGGTATTACCGCGATTCCCACACTGCCACCTGGCTGGTGCGGATTGCACTTGGGCTGCAGCTGGGCGGGGCGCTTGGAAACCTAACCGACCGCCTCCTGCACGGAACCGAAGTGACCGATTTCATTTGGTTCGGTTTCTTCCCCGCCGTTTTCAACGTAGCCGACGGAGCGATCTCGCTGGGCGTGGCGCTGCTGATGCTCGACATGCTGTTCGAATACCTCCGCAACCGCAAAACGGCGGCGGCCGCGGCCGCGGCCGCCGCTCCGCCTGTTCCGCCGGAAAAAGTGTGAACGAGGAACTCCGCAACCTGACGGCGGATGCGGCCGGGGAACGGCTGGACCGGTTCCTCGGTCGCGTACTTACGGAGCACTCCCGCACCTCCCTGCAAAAACTTATCGAAGAGGGTTTCGTGCAGGTCAACCGAACCCCCGTGATCAAACCCGCGCTGCGGCTTACGGAAGGCGACGCGGTTTCCGTGCGCATTCCACCGCCGCCGCCCTCGGAAGTGGAGCCGGAATCGATCCCGCTTTCGATCATCTTCGAAAACAACGATCTGCTGGTGATCGACAAGCCGGCCGGGATGGTCGTGCATCCGGCGGCCGGACACCAGCGCGGAACGCTGGTGAGCGCGGTGTTGGGGTATGCGCCGGAAGTCGGCGACGTGGGGGAGGTCGAACGGCCGGGGATCGTCCACCGGCTGGATAAAGACACCTCGGGGCTGATCCTGGTGGCGAAGAACGCTGAAGCTCAGCGGTTTCTGCAGGAGGCGTTTGCCGAGCGGAAGGCGGAGAAGACGTATCTGGCGCTGGTGGCCGGCCGCCCGCCGACGGCCGAGGGACGGATCGAGACGGACATCGGGCGAGACCCCGCGCACCGTCAAAGGATGTCGGTCGTGCCGCCTTCGCGCGGGCGCGCGTCGGTGACGATTTTTAAAACCCGCGAGCAGTTTAAGGATTACACGTTTCTCGAGGTGCACCCGCAGACCGGGCGCACGCACCAAATCCGCGTGCACCTGGCGTACATCGGCTGCCCGGTGGCGGGGGACACGGTGTATGGAAGATCCGCCTCGGGCCCTCCAAAGCGAAGCGGAAGAAAACGCACCCGACCCCCCTCGATCATCCCGGAATGGGGGGAAGAAAAGCCGAAACGGCAGATGCTGCATGCGTGGCGGCTGAAGATCACCCTGCCGAATGAAACGGCGCCCCGTGAGTTCGAGGCGCCGCTGCCGGAGGATTTTAAGAATCTTATTGATTCGCTTGCGTCTCTTTATCCCTAGTCCATCCTCACACTCCCAGGCCCCCTTTCGATCCTCATCCCCCCAGCCCGCCCGGCAACATCTCGACTGGCAGGATATCAGGTGTTGCGCCGGATTCCTGATGCCAGGTGATTATTCCGAAATCTGAAGGTTGCGCATGATCCATTCCGTGACAATATCTTTGGAGACGTCGCTTCCCTTGGGATTGGACGTCATGTCGGAGGCAGTCGCCGGGCAAACATCCGGCATGGAACCGGAAAACGTGTTGTGGGATATTGTTTTTCCCGTGGTGACGGCGCGGAGCAGGACTTCGACGGTGTTTTGAAGACGGACTCTGGCCTTGCCTCCAGAGTAATTGCAGTTTCCGACGGACTTATTTATCACCTCCACGCAGGCAACGGTATCGATGAAGCGGGCGTCCAAACTCTCGATGGGGAGTTCATAGAAATAGGTCCAACTGTCGGGAGCGTCCTCCCCCAATACAATTGCGACAGCGGAATGCTTTTCAGCGCCGTCGAAATTCGGCGCCCATTGCGCGGGTTGGTTGTGGCATACCGGAGTGTAGATATTTTCCATGTCGTCCCCCCAATTTTTCTCGCTGATGGCCCAGCTTCCCGTCTTTTGAACCATCTCCCCGGTAATTCCCCGGAGGAGATTTGGATTTACGCGATCCATGATCGCCAAGTCGATTACGGCTCCGGTAAGGTCCGCATCCTGCAGGTTGGCATTCTTGAAATTGGCATTCGTCAGATTGGCGTTTCGAAAATCGGCGCCGATTAAATTCGAGCCTTCGAAGTTCGCGCCGGAGAGGTCGAGCCCGTGAAAATCCCGCCCATTAAAATTGCACCCGGAAAGATTCGCGGCCGGGACGGCGGTCTGTTTAGGGCATCGATCAGCAGCTTGAAGAAACGGAACGGCAACCTGGGAGATGATGAACGCGCAGAGGACCACAATTAATAGAACGGTGCCGATTAAGAAAATCTTCTCCGGAGCCATAGGTTTTTTCGGACTGGAATCATTTGTAATATTTATGTATTGTTTTGTCATGGCTGTCCTCTCCGATCCGGTTGGTATCGAAAAATTATAACAAATACGAAAATGCGCCTTTCATCCGACGTGGAAATCGCACTCCACAATCAGCGGAACTGTGAAAAAAAGGATGCGTACGGATCGATGGAAGAACGGGGTGAGGGAAAGGGGTCGGGGATTAGGACCGCGGCAGGATGAGGAAGGGGTAAAAGGCAGGTGGGTAAACCGGCGGCTTGGCCGCCAGAAAATGAATCCCACGAGCGGAGTGTCGCCGGCCAAGTCGCCGCAAGCCGGGAGGGGTCATCCGTCCGTTCTGGCGGCGGAGAAATCCATCATGCTTGAATCATCGACATCGGCAAGGTATTGCAGCTCAGATCATGCGCCCGCTTGGGCGTCCTCGCGTAACAGCCAGAATACCATGCGGTCGTCGTATCAGACCATCCGACGCGGACAAGACTGTGAGATCCTTTACCGAAATGCCTGTCCTGAGCAGAGCGAAGCGCAGCGACGGGGGCCGGGGGCGTGCATGTAGAGGGATTACGGAGACGCCACCTCCAGCAGAAAAATCTCGCCCTTCAGGACGTCTTCGTCATTTTGTCCGTATGCCAGCAGGAGTTTGCCGCCGGGGGTCACGGTCGCGGAAAAGCCATTCATCATCAGGCTGTCCAATTTCCGGAGAAGGATCGGCGTTTTCCAATCCCCCGTTTCCTCATTGAATTTGAAAGCCCAAATGCCCCGGTTGCCGGAATAATATCCCGTGCTCAGTAGAATCAACTTCCCGTTCTTTGTGATGACGAAGGAAAAATCGTACGGCAGGTAATCTTCCGCGAGCGAACGCACGGGCGACCAGCTTCCCTTCCAGCGCAGGATGCGGCCGGGCGAATCGCCGATCAGGAGGAACATTTCTCCTTCCGGTCCGGCGAATAACTGCAGCTCGGAACTGATGCTTACATCCTGTGAGACAAGCGCCTTCGGCGCGGACCAGGCGGCATCCCCGCCGCGGGAGTAACTGTAGACCAGGACGGGCGGTTCGGAATCCCGGATCCATGCCAGGTGATACCCGCCCTCCGTATCGATCCCGAAAGCGGGCGAGTACATGTACAGCGATGAGTCGGAGAGGATCTGATCTCCCGCGTGGATCGTTTTGGTACTCAGGAAAAAGGTGACCAGATCGCCGGACGGATCCATCGCCATGAGGAAATCGATCTCCCCGGTTGGCATTTCCACTTCCTCAATATCCGCCACCCCGGTGCCGTGGAAGCAGGCGGTCGAGACGACGTAGCGGTATTCCGGGGTCCATTGGAAAGCGATGCAGGCGCGCTCTTTCTCCCGCGCGGCGAATTTATATTCGTACATATATTCCGGGTTGCCGACCAGGCACGAGATGCATCCCGGATCCGTCCAGGTTCCCTCTTTATCCAGCGCGCGATGGAAGACCTTTCCGTTCAGCGCATCGGATTTATCCATCCAAAAGGCGTGCACAATACCTTCGGAATCCACGGCGATCCGCGGCTGGGAAGAAGCATTGTTGCCGTCGGTTAACCGGAACGTCTGGCCGGGGATGTACGGTTCAAGCGTGAGCGTAGGCGTGTGGGCTTCCACGCTGGGGATCGGCGTGTCGGCCAGGATGCCGGTTTGAGTCACCGCGGCCGTCGGCGCAATGGTCGGGGTGGATTCCACCGGGGCCGCCAGGAGCCATTTTCCAAAATCCGAATTCAGGAAAACCGCCCCGCCGCCTCCCCCCAAACATAAGCAGACGGCGATTGCGGCGGCGACGCCGGCCCAGAGAATCCAACGGGTGGGTTTTCCGCGGACGGCGGAAGGCGGTATTGCCGGTCCTTCCACCCGGACATCCGCCCGGGCGAAATCCTTGGTTTCGGCCAGCGGGCCGGCGCTTTCGATGGGCGCGGCATCGGGAAGGGGTTTCCGCTCGGCGGTGACATCCTGGAACGCCCGGCTGAAGTCGGCGGCTTTTTGAAAGCGCGCATCCGGCTCTTTGGCCAGCGCGCGTTCGAGCACCTTGGCGGACCCGGGCGGGAGCTTCGCTTCGGTTTCCGGGATAAGCGGCGGCGGGGTGGAGACGTGCATCATCATCAGCTTGACCGGGGAATCCGCCTGGAAGGGGGTCTGCCCGGTCAGCATCTCGAACACGACGATGCCCAGGGCGTAGATATCCGAGCGGCCGTCGACTTTCTTTTCCCCGCCGATCTGTTCGGGGCTCATATAGGCCGGGGTGCCGAGGATCATCGAGCCGGTGAGGGTGGAACCGCCGCCGGAAAGCTGGGCGATGCCGAAATCCCCCAGGTAGGCTTCGCCGTACTGGTCGAAGAGAATGTTGGCGGGTTTGAGATCGCGGTGGACGACGCCTTGGGCATGCGCGGCATCCAGGGCCGACCCGATCCGGGAAAGGATCCGGGCCGCCGCTTCGGCGGGAATGGGGCCGGCGCGGATGCGCGCGACCAGCGACCCGCCCGAGAGGTAGCGCATGACAAGGAACGGCTGGCCGTCTTCCTCGCCGAAATCGTAGACCGGGACAATCGCCGGATGTTCGAGCGCCGCGATCGTGCGCGCCTCGCGGTGGAATCGGGTGCGGAAGGCCGGGTCGTGCAACAGTTCCGGGGGCAGGATTTTAATCGCCACCTCGCGGCCGAAATTCGGGTCGTAGGCGAGGTAGACGGTAGCCATCCCGCCGCGGCCGATTTCCCGGCGGATTTCGTAGCGGGAGATTTTTTTGGGGAAGGAGGGTGGGGTTTCGGTCATGCGTCGGATTCCGGAAGCCGCCCGCGGGGCGTCGTTCTGGTGCGTATTATAGGAGAGATCGGGAAATAATTGTAGCCGCGAACGATGGTCGCCCGAAAATCTTTCCCCTCACCCCAGCCCCCGTCCCCTTCCCCCTCTCCCAGCGCCTGCCCCCCGAGCGATGAGCATCGGCGAATTTCCGATGCGAAGTTTTCGCGAGCGGGGGTATGCCGGGAGAGGGGGAAGGGGTGCAGGGGGTGAACCATAAGCCGCCTATCAGTTATCCGCAGGGGTCAACGGCCCGCCGGGCGCGTAATAGTAGATCTCCCGGCCGGGGAGCGACTCGATGATCTGGATATTCCGAGTCTCCCCCAAATCACGCACGAAGATCACATCGTCATCCAGGAAGGGAGAATTCAGCCAGGAGAAATTGGCATACTCCTCCCAGGAACGGATCCTGATGAACACCAGCGCGTTGTGCAATTCGGCGGCGCCGGAGGCGTTGAGGTTTTCCCGGGAGATGCCGTACAGACCGCGCCCGCGGACGAAGCGCGGCAGGATTTCGAATAGAATACCCACGGCAAGCAGGGCGGGGAGCGCGGCGCGGACGATCAGGAGCCGCCACTTACCGCATGAAAATTTCAGAATACCGCGCGCGGCGAGCAGCCACAGGAACGGCATCCCTTCCGAATAGTAGCGGCCGCCGAAGAATTCTCCGGCGCGGGCCCAGTAGGCCAAGTGGGCGGCGATCAGCGCAAGCGGTGGAAGAAGGAGGAACAGGTCGGCCCGCCGGCGGGGGGCAAGGAACAGGCCGAGGAGGAGCGGCAGCGCCGCGAGGGGGATTCCAAGCGGCGCGGGCCAGCCGGTGAACGCGGTCTGGAAGGCGGCAAGGTCCTTCCGGGCGTTGAGCACTCCCAGGAGCGGCGTGTGACCGTCATCGACCCCGGCGCTGGGGCCGAAACCGATCGAATCGTATGGCCACCAGAGGGTGTAGGTATTGGTGAAGGGCGAGCCGGTGACGATGGTATTGTAGAGCGGGAGCAGGGCGCATACGGCCAGGCAGACCATCACCAGCGGCAGGTAGGGGCGCATGGCCATGAGCCCGTACATGGCCATGCACCCCAACCTGGCTATGCGCCCCATGCGCCCAAGCGGCGCATTACGCCCATGCATGGCCATGCGCACTCGCAGCGTGCGGACCAGATCGATTAGGGCGATTCCCATAAACGGGATGGCGACGGCGAGCGCGGTCCACGGCCGGCAGAGGACGGCCAGCCCGAGCGCGGCGCCGGAAATGAGAGCGAACGCCCACGTCCGGGGTTCATCCACGCGGCGGTCGCCCCCGCTTCGCGAGCGACATTGCCGAATAAGGCAAAGGCCGGCAATGTCGCTCCGCGGGGACAGGCGGACGAAGGCCCAGGCGAAGAAGATGAGCGCGGCCATCGTTACCGTGTGCGGGAGGAGGGTTCCGGAAAGGATGACGAACGCGGGTGCGACCGCGCCGAGCGCGGCGGCGAGCAGGCCGGTATCCGCGTCGAACAGATCGCGCCCGAGCAGGAAGACGCCGAACAGCGCGAGCGCGGACGCCAGGGCGTTCACGACCCACGGCGCGCCGGCGAGCACGCCGAGCGCGAGGACGAGCGGGAAGCCGGGCGTGTACTTGCCGAACCACAGCCCATCGCGGACGATCACGAACGGGATGTAGAAGGAATCGCGGGAGGGCGGAGCCGGGGCGGCCACTTCTCCGCGGGCGAAGATCAGCGCCTGGAAGTAATTGGCGTGCTCGTCCTCGAGGTGGGGCATCTGCTCGAAAACGTTGCGCGCGACCGCGGCGGATACGATGAAGGCGGCCAGGCAAAGTAGCGCGGCCTGGAATATCCGGCGGCGGAGGAGGGGCGCCTTTATGGCGCCCGCCGTTCCGGGTAGGGAACCGGCCGCGGGGGATACGGAAGCTGCAGAGTTCGTCGGCATGGGTAAGGGGAATGATAACAGAGAGGGGGGAAGCTGGACTTGGAGTAGTAGAGATTAGTTTGTTATGCCTGCGTGTACCAAGCGGGCAGAAGGGAGGGAGATCGTCATGCCCGAGTGTTCCTTTCGGGCATCCACGAATTCAGCTTTCCCCCTCACTCTGTCGTAAATCCGGTAGAGCGCCAGAATTAAGACAGGGTGAGGGGGTGTGATAAGCGAGGGAACCCCCGATCAAAATACGGGGGAGTGACTATTGGCTGGAAAATTTTAATTAACGGTAAAAATGATTCGATCGAGGAAGTTAACTCAGAATGGGAGGGGCATCCCAGAATACGATCTTTCCATTCTGGTAAGGGATGGCAAGGAATTATCCATCCGGGGACCATGCCGGGGAACATGCTCCGAAAAAGGACGGCGATCCAGTTTTAGGTTTTACTGATGCTATTCCCTAAACGATGGTCTCGCTTTTTGAAAGTATTCCGTCGCGGGATATCGAAAGAAACGAATTCTCATCCTGTAAACGCTGCTCGGGATGGAAGGATGTGTTGGATGTGACGTTCCAGAATTTGATCTTATACGTACCCATGCCCGGACGCGCATCATCGCCCACCGTCAGTGTATATGTCCCGCCGTGATCAAGGATTTTATTCCCGGGATCGCCGCAGCCAAAACAGGTGTTAAAGACTTCAAAACCCCTTTCGTCAACCACACGCCAAGTCATCAAGAGGCTGTCGACGCTGATATCATAATTGACCATCTCAAAAAAAACTGTCTGCCCGGCTTGCGCTGTAAAGGTATAAATATCCTTCACGCCGGGGGATTCAATATTTCCGGCTCCGGCACCGGGTACGCCATTGGATATTTCTTGCCCGATGGAAACGGAAAAGGTATCGGGCGGGGGAACATTCCAAATTTTAAAGGAATAAGTGCCCATTCCCGGATTCTTATCATCTCCAACAGTGAGGGTGTATGTTCCGCCGTTATCGAGGATTTTATTTCCGGGATCTCCGCAACTAAAGCATGTCTCAAAGATTTCAAAACCCCTCTCGTCAATCACCTGCCAATGCACCTTGCTGCTGTTGATGTTGAAATCAAAATCTATCATTTGAAAATAGACGGTCTGCCCGGCTTGCGCGGAAAACATATAGATATCCCTAACCCCGGGGGATTCAATATTTCCGGCACCCTTTCCAGGCTTACCGTTGGAGACCTCATCGCCGATGGCGATTTCGAACCGATCACCAATAAGGTTGGAAGTATTCACTGTGGGGGCCGGCGTATCACCAATGGATTCTGTCACCTTTGTGGCCGGGGTGGATTCCAATCCGGCAAAGAGTTGTTCCGTGGAGGCGGCAGTTGCGATGGCCGTCTCCTTCGGCGAAAGAAAAGCCGAAAGAGCATCCGGATTTTTATACAGCGCATATCCGCCGGCCGCACCACCGATCCCGCAAATGCATAGCACCGCCACGGCGCCGATCAGAAGCGGTAATTTCCTTGTGGATTTCCTGGGAGCTCCTTTCTCGGTAGTTCTCTTGACTGCCCGGCCGGGTTTTCTCGGTCCGCCGCCCTCGGCGTCGATTCGCGTGGCGGAAGTCTCCTTGAAGTACCCGTAGGTCGCGGAAGTCTCGGAAAGGTCCGGCGCCTGGCCGGAAGCGATCGCCGATATGACGCTTCCCAGTTCGGAGGCTTTCTGAAACCGCAGGTCCGGATCCTTGGCCATTGCCCGGATCAGCACGCCGTTGATGGTATCCGGGAGGTCGCTCTTTTCCTCCGGCAAGCGGGGTGTGGGATTGGCCAGATGCATCATCATCATTTGGGCCGGCGTATCCGCCTTGAAGGGCGTCTTGCCGGTCAGCATTTCAAAGAGGACAATCCCCAGCGCGTAGATATCCGCCCGGCCGTCGACCTTGCCGTCGCCGCGGATCTGCTCCGGGCTCATGTAGGCCGGCGTGCCGAGAATCGCCGAGCCGGTGAGGGGGCTGGTTGCTTCCGAAAGCTGGGCGATGCCGAAGTCGCTCAGGTAGGCGTTGCCGTACTGGTCGAAGAGGATGTTGGCCGGCTTGAGGTCGCGGTGGACGATTCCCTTGGCGTGGGCGGCATCCAGCGCGTCGCCGATGCGCAGAAGGACCTTTGCGGCTTCGGTGACCGGCAGGGGTCCGGCCTTAATCCGGGTGGAAAGCGACCCGCCGCTCAGGTACCGCATGACAAGGAACGGCTGGCCGTCCTCCTCGCCGAAATCGTAGACCGGGACGATGGCGGGATGCTCGAGCGAGGCGATCGTGCGCGCCTCACGCTGGAAGCGCTGGTAGAGGGTGGAATCGTGCAGCGCCTCGCGCGGCAGGACCTTGACCGCCACCTCGCGCTGGAAGTTCGGGTCGCGGGCGAGGTAGACGGTGGCCATCCCGCCGCGTCCGATCTCGCGGAGGATCTCGTAGCGGGCGATTTTGGCGGGCTTGGGGAAGGAGG
>DAOUDU010000144.1:0-41442 GCA_034430775.1 Anaerolineales bacterium
GCGCTGGATCCGGTGCAGGGGGAACTCGAGAACCTGACCAACCGGGTCTATTCGCTCTGCCGGCAGATGACCGGTCCGGAAAATTTTGTAAAAGTTTCGAAGATGAACACCGATCTCGAGGGCGAACGGGCGCTGATACAACTCGCGCTGGAAGGCGAAACCGACCCGATCGTGAAACGGGAAAAGAAAGAAGCCCTGGATTCAATCGACGACCGGATGAGGAAACTGAAAAAGGTCAGCACCCTGATCGACCGTGTGGAAGCGCAGCTGGCCAGCCTCGCCACCACCATGGATTCCATCCAGGCCGACATCATCCGGCTGCAGGCCTTGGGCAGCGCCAATGCGGAAAAAGAGGCGCCGGAGATCATCCGCCAGATCCGGGCCCAGGCGAAGCAAGTGGACGACTTTGCCAGGGAAGCGGCGACCCTCGCCTGAGGCAGGCTTTTCCGCCGAAGGGAAGAAAGATTGAAACGCCTTCTGATCGGTTTCTTTCCTGTGCTCCTGTTGCTGGGGTGTATCGCTTCCACCCCCGACCCCACGGCTTGGCCGGCGGAGACCGTCACGACCGCGGCCTTGGCGCAACCTCCGGAATCGCGGATGATGAGCGTGTGGGTTTTCTTCACGCCGGCCGCCGATGAAAACATGACCCCCGTCCCGGCCGCGCGGACCATTCCGGAAACCGATAGCCGGGAGGAGCTTCTCCAATTAACGCTGAAGGAATTAGTAAAGGGGCCGACCGATACGGAAAGAGCCAAAGAACTTACTTCTTGGTTTTCACCGGTTACCGCGGACGCGGTAAGCGATGTGGTGTGGGACGGCGATTTTTATACTGTGGTTTTTCAAGGCCTGAACACACTCATCCCCAATGCCTCAACCAGTGCCGGAAGCCAGATGCTGCTTTCGCAGCTGAGCAGCACGGTGTTCCAATTCGATTTCGTTGATTCGGTGAATTATACGCTCGAAGGCAACTGCGATGATTTCTGGCAATGGCTGCAAAGGGATTGCCACATCGTGACCCGCGCGGAATGGGAAACCGGGTAGGGATATTTTCCGGAGAAAGGTTTTCCAATGTCAGTATCGCCGGAAGGGCGCTCGTATCTGCCGCCTGAGAAACCGCTGGACCGGAACAGCAAGCTGGCGTACGCCAGCCTGGCGATGGGATTCACGAGTTGGCTCCTTATCCCCTTCCTGGCCGGGATCGCCGCGATCGTGCTGGGGCACATGGCCAGGCTGGAGATCGCGCGGTCGGAAGGCCGGCTGACCGGGGATGGATTGGCCATTGCCGGGCTGGTAATGGGATACGCGAATGTCATCATCTTGGCCCTCATCACTTTATGCATCGCGAGCCTGTTCCTGCTGCCCGTCATCGATAAGATCCTTTCCTCATAGCCATCCCCGGAGACGCCTTCCCCATTAAGCTCCATCGCGTTTTTTATGGAGGAGACCATGGAACATCCTTCGGTAAAGAAAAGCTGGTTTTCCCGTTATTGGTGGTTGCTCGGCCTGGCTGCCTTTTTTCTTGTCGCGCTGCCCGTCGTGTGCTGCGTGGGAACGGTGGGAGCGAGTGTCCTCGGCGTCTTTGGGATAGTCCGCTCCAGCCCGGTTTTTACCGATTCGCTGGAAATGGTTCAGGAAAATACCGGCGCGCAAGAGCTTTTGGGAACACCGATCCAGGCCGGATGGTTGATCAGCGGTGAGATTTCCGAAACACCTGCAACCGGAACCGCAGAAATTTCATACCCGGTGTCCGGCCCGAAGGGATCCGGAACGGCATTTGTATCGGCCAAGAAGGTGGAGGGCGTGTGGATGATCACGAGTCTCGTTCTGGTGATGGAAAAGCCCAAGCACCGGCTGGTGATTGTCGGTCGGGATTGACGGATACCGGTTTCAATGGTTCCATAGACCCATGACGAGGATTGCGTACTTCGACTGTTTTTCCGGCCTCAGCGGCAATATGGTGCTGGGCGCACTGCTGGATTCGGGTATCGCGCCGGACACCCTGCGTGAGGAGCTGGGCAAGCTGAATGTTGGCGGATACCGGCTGGAAATCCAAGACGTTAACAAAGCCGGATTACACGGGACAGCGGTGGAAGTCCACATGGAGGAAAAACAACCGCACCGCCATCTCGCGGATATCGAAACCATCATTCAATCCGGCACATTGGCGGACCGCGTCCGCGAGCGGAGCCTGCGGGCATTCCGCGCGCTGGCCGCGGCCGAAGCCAAGGTGCACGGCGAACCCATCGAAAAGATCCACTTTCACGAAGTCGGTGCGGTGGATGCGATCGTCGATATCGTCGGCGCCGCGCTCTGTCTGGAGCTGCTCGGGGTGGAGAAGGTGTATTCTTCCCCGCTGCACATCGGCGCCGGCAGCGTGCAGTCCGCGCACGGCCGGCTCCCGGTGCCGGCGCCGGCAACCGCCGAGCTGCTGCGCGGGGTTCCCGTGTACGGGCGCGATGTCGACGCGGAGCTGGTCACTCCGACCGGCGCGGCGCTGCTGGCGGGAATGGCTGCGGAATTCGGCGGTGCGCCACCGATGCGCATCGAATGCGTGGGATACGGCGCCGGAACGCGCGACTTGCCGTGGGCCAATCTCCTGCGTGTGACGATCGGCAGCCAGGAAGAGAAGACGGCAGGGGAGCGTGTCCGGGTGGTGGAAGCCAACATCGACGACATGAACCCGCAATGGTACGAGCACGTCCTGGAGCGGCTGTTCGAAGCCGGCGCGCTGGATGTGTACCTCACGCCGATCCAGATGAAGCGCAGCCGGCCGGCGGTTACGCTCGCCATGATGGTCGATGAATCGAAATTGGATGCCGCGCTGGGCGTCCTCTTTTCCGAGACGACCACCATCGGCGTGCGCATGCATCCGGTGGAGCGGCGGAAACTTGCGCGCGAGGAACGGACTGTTGAGACCGCCTACGGCCCGGTAAAGGTAAAAATCGCCCGCTGGGAAAAGCGGGTGATGAACGCCGCTCCCGAGTACCGGGATTGCCTGCGGTTGGCGGAGGAAAAGGGCGTTCCACTCAAGGAAGTCTGGCAGGCGGCGCTGGCGGCCAGCCGGGAGCTGAAGAAGTGAAGAATATAAATCAACGCGAAGCCCGCCCCGGTTGGGGTAGGCCGGGGACGCAAAGAGCATGAAGAAAACCTTTTTTTCGAAAATCCGAACAGCCTTTGAATCCATACGAAAACCGGGAGAGGCTATGTCTCCAAGAACAACATCGGGTAATTCGGATGAAGCGGGTGAAGTGATTCTCTATTGCACACCATGGTGTCCGGGCTGCCGGGCGGCGCGCAGCTTCCTGAAGGAGAACAATATCGCGTATGTCGAAATCGACATCCAACGCGACCGCGAGGCAGCGGCGCGCGTGCGCGGCTGGGCGGACGGCAACGAAACCACCCCCACCTTTGATATCCGCGGGCAGATCGTGGTGGATTGGGATAGGGAAACGGTCAGCGAATTGTTGGGGATCGATTGAATCCACGAAGAGCACGAAGCCTGCCCCGGTTGGGGTAGGCCGGGTGAAAACCTGAAGGACACGAAGGAACCAGAGAAAAACCTATATAAGGCAAATGCTCGTCGTGCCCGGGCGGTTTACGCGGGCATCCAGGGAATTAACGGAGAAGTGCATTTTATAAGTACATGATGGATTCCCGCCAAGAACCCGCGGGAATGACGATCGCCAATACATCATGCCCTCGCTGCACTCGCAAAGCATCCCGGCTCGCGTATGGTTCATAAGCCGGGATGAATTCGAAACCGGAGCGGTTTTCGCGGTGAGTTGTCGTGGTTGTTGAAGATTTATTGAATCCGCAAAGAGCACGAAGGGCGCGAAGGCTTGAAGGTAGTATTAAATTCGTGTCCTTCAGATCTTCTTCGTACTCTTCGCGGATTTAGAAACCCTCCGCCGGTACATCTCCTTATTGCATTTGGTTAACCGATTGGGAGGATCTCTGTTTTTCTTTCCGGCGAAACCAAAGGAAGCCTCCCAGCGCGCCCAGGCCGATAAAAGCCGCAAAAAAGAAAACGTTGCAACAACAAATGAGAGGGATATCGTCGGTCAGGATTTGAGCGGGAGTCCTTATCTCGAGCGAATGGGTCATCCCCAACATACTGTAAAAACCATTGGTCATGGAGTTGATGCCTTCCGGTGTTTGGATAAGGAAGGTGCGGATCAATAAACCGGTGATGTCGCCCAGCAGGGCTCCGACGCTGGCAATCCAGCCGGCGATCCCTCCGAATACGAGAGCCTTGCGCGCCGTCGGCGGTTTGCTCATATTGCCGGAGAACATTCCGGTGATCAATCCCATGATTAAGGCGGCCGGAATAGCCAGACATCCCCAATTCGTATGAATCAGGAGCAGGAAGACGAATGCCACGCCGGCCATGATGATTCCGCAAAAAACCATTTTCCCGGCATTTGGCACCGGCGCAACCGCATCGGTTGGAGATTGCAGGTTCACTTCAGCACCCGGTTCCCGATTCTGTTTTCGCAAAATACGGAACCATAAGGCACCGCCCACGGCTCCCATGCCCGCCATTACCGCCGCGGCGAGCAATCCATAAAGCGTCGCGGCGCAAAGCGCGTTCAAGGCCCAGTTCCACAAATCCACGGTGGCACTGGCGGCCGGCAGGCCGAAAAGAGAAATATCCACTTTTCCGTTTCCTGCGAGCAGCAGCGCGACAACGATTTCACCGAGCACCTGGGCGGGGAGGGCGGCGAGCCCCGCAATCGTGCCGGCGATTGCGCCGCGCTTTACTGAGCGAGTCTTAAGAAGCGGTTTTTCAAAAAAGGCGCACATTGCTCCGGCGGCAAGTCCCAGAAAGACCGCGGCGAACGGACTGGCGCAGCAGCATAACTCGCTGAGAAATCCGGTAATCAGGATTACGATTACGGTTAAGGGAACGGCGATCAGACTGGATTTAAGCATGGCTCCTCCCAGGAGCAGTCCGCCGGGCTGCCCTAATAGAATTCACTCGAGTTTTTTCGTCCAGGGGGTTCCCTCCCGCGGCATTCGCCGCGGGAGGGATTTGGATAATCCGAATGGGGAGTGCTGCGCTTATCCAGCCGGCAAGCCCCAAAGATAGACGCCGTCGTAATAGGACGAGGATGCCAGGATGGCCTCGTCGGGCGAGAAGGCGATGGCATTAATGCTCTGGCTATGGCCGGTTAGGGTTTTCAGCAACAGCCCGCCCGAAGCATCCCACAATTGGATTGTCACGTCGTCCGCGACGGCGGCAAGGATCCGGCCGTCGGGCGAGAACGCCAAACCGCCGATCCGGGCGTTGGATTTCTTGAGGGTCTGCAGTTGGCGGCCTTCCGCCGCGTCCCAGAGGACGATCGTGCCGTCGAACGAACTGGTTGCAAGCATGCTCCCGTCGGGAGAGAGGATCATGCCATCGATGCTGATCGAGGTGGTGCCGATCGAACGCACCTTGGCGCCGGTGGCCATATCCCATATCGTGATCGGCTGCCCCCAGCCGACGGCGTACAGCAGGGCGCCGTCCGGCGAGATCGCGATATGGAAGGAGCCGTTGGCCACGATCGTCCCCGTTTCCTCGCCGCTTGCGACATCGAACACTTTAACCACGTCCCCGACGATGGCCGCCAGGGTCGCGCTGTCGGGCGTAAAGGCCAGGTAGCCGCTCGACGTGGCGGTGGTATGGGCGCTGGTGTTTGGGATTGTGCGCAGTTCGCTGCCGCTGGCAAGATCGAAGAGCACGATGCCCGGATACCCTACCGCGGCGAGGATCTTGCCGTCGGGCGAGACGGCCAGCCCGTCCATCTGGAAATTAACGCTGCGCTTCTCCTGATAGGTAGCGCCGTCCAGGAAGTGGATCGTGCGGCCGGCATCGAGGAGCCATTTCCCGTCCGGCGACCACGCCAGGCTGCCGCTTTCGCTGACGTTGAGCGCAGAGAGTTTCTTCACCGACGGCGCGTTCTCGGGCAGGATCGCGCGCGCGGAAAGCGGGATGGCGGTGGGCCGGTCGACCGGGGCGGTGGAGCGGGTGGAGGTTGGTTGGGCCGGTCCGCTGGAAATTGTCCACAACCGGACACCGGCCTGATCCCCTTCTTCTTTCGTTCCGGAGGCGAGAGTCTTCCCGTCCGGGGAAAAGCCGAGGGCGGAAACGGCCGTGGTATGACCGACCAGCTTTTGAAGCAGGGTGCCGGTGGCGACATCCCACAGCTTGATCATTGTATCGGAGGCGGCTGTCGCCAGCACCCGGCTGTCCGGAGAAAACGCCATGGTCGAAATGCCGAGATCGATCCCCGTCTCGCCCGGTTCGGAAAGCGTGCGCAGCTGGCGGCCGGTGGCGGCTTCCCAAACCGTAACCGGCTGGTTGGTGAACGTTCCCGCGGACACAAGCAGGTTCCCGTCCGGCGAGAGCGCCATGCAGTGCGTATCTTTTCCAAACACCTTCTCCTGCGTTCCGTCGGCGACATTGATCACGGCAATCCCCATTCCTCCCACAAACAACCTGCTGCCGTCCTTGGAAAACGCCAGGGCGAACGCGAGGAAAGAGGGCGACATGTTGTCGGCTTTGGGGACGAAGGTGTTAAGTTCTTCCCCGTCGGAAACCCGGTAGAGTTTGACAACTTCGCCGAGGATCACCGCCAGAGTCGCGCTATCCGGGGAGAACGCCAGAAAGGAGCCGGAGGCGGCGGAGGTGCTGCTATGGGTATTGGGTATCGTCAGCCGTTCGCCGCCGGTGGCGATGTCGAACAGCATCACCCCGCGCGATTCGTCAATCATGGCGAGGAGCTTACTGTCCGGGGAGACCGCCATCCCCATCACCCAGCGATCGGCCCGGATCGAACGCGCTTCCTGATAGGTTTGGGCGTCGAGGAAATGGATTTCGCGTCCGCCCAGGATCAGCCACTTCCCGTCCGGAGTCCAGGCGATCTGCCAGCCGGGATACGCAAGGGTGGCCTTCGGATCGGCATGAATTTGAATCGCGGGCGCCTGAGTCGGTATGGGAATGGCGGTGTCGGAAGGTCCGTTCCCTCCTGGCGAATTGATTTCGGTCTTCCCGACGTCCGGAAGATTATTCTGCGGAACGTCGTTCGCTGCCTCCGAGGAGGGGGTGGATTTTGAATCCACGAGATTCATATTGAACGTTCCGCAATTGATCGAAAGGAAGATCAGGCTGAGTACGAATGTCAGCAGGGGGATGTTTTTCTTTTTCATGATGGGCCTCCGCTCCGGATGGAAAGGATGTGCTTCACCTGTATTAATAGCGGGAACGGATTACCATGTGGTCACCCGGGTGTTACCGTTTGGTAATGGGCTCACCCGCAGCCGAGGCCGGCAGCAGGACGGTAAAAATGGTGCCGGTGGCGCCGTTCATCCGGCTGTGAACGGTGATGCTTCCGCCATGCCGTTCGATGATGCGTTTGACGAGCGCCAGCCCCAGCCCGCTGCCCTCGCGGTGGCGCGCATTGGAGCCGCGGTACAGTTCCTCGAATATTTGCGGTAGTTCCTCCGCGGAGATCCCGGGTCCGGAATCGGCGATCTCCACCTGTATTAACCGGTCGTGGTTGGCGGCCCGGATCTCCACGACATCTTCCTTACGGCTGTATTTCAAGGAGTTGTCGATCAGGTTGAAGAATGCTGAACCGAGAAGATCCTCATCCGCCATGACCGACGCAAGCGGCCAGGGGACGCTCGGAACGACCAGACGGATATCCCGACCGGCTCCCAGAGGCTGGGCCTGCACGGCATCGACAATTCCCTTAAGCAAATCCCCCAGATCAACCGCGCTTTGTTCCAGAGGTATCTCGTCGAGTTCCGCCAGTTTCCGCAGATCGCCGGTCAGACGGACCATGCGTTCAACTTGCAATCGGATGTCGGGCAGGACGGCCGGCAACGGATCGTCCGCGGCGGATTCTTCCAAATTCTCCACGGCCGCCCGAAGCCCGGTCAACGGATTCTTCAGCTCATGGTCCAGCCTGCGCAGAAAACGGTTCTGTGCTTCGGTTTGAGTTTGCTTTTCTGCCTGGATCGCGGATTCGATATGGAGACGATGCAACCCGTGAAGTATAAAAATGAGCGCGAGAAGAAGGCTGAGCAGTATTCCGCCCAGGATGAGAATCCAGCCGGCGCTGATTTGGACATCCAGGAATGGCAGGCCGGGGGCAAGCGTCTCCACGGCGATTCCGGCCGCCACACAGACAAGTGTGGGCAGGGTGCAAATTATCAGTCTGCGGATCAAGATTCGCCTCGTACGGGAGCAATGAACCGATACCCTTCATTGTGCACGGTTTCGACAAAAGCCGGATGCTCGGCGTCGTCATGCAGGGCGCGGCGCAATTCAGCCACGCGGGTATCCACCGTGCGCTGGCCGGCGGGATATTCCCATCCCCAGACGGCGTTGAGGAGGCGCTCGCGCGTCATCAGCTCGTCCGGATGGGTCATGAGGTATTCGAGCAGGGCAAGCGTTTTCGGTTTCATCGCAACCGCTTGCCCATTTACTGTGGCACGCCGGGCGCGGCGGTCGAGCATCAGGTTTCCGGCCGTCAGTTTCCAGGCGGAGGTCAGGGAGACCGGTGTGTCGTGCGCGCGTCGCAGAACGGCGCGGATGCGGGCCAGCAGCTCCCGGGAGGAGAAAGGCTTGTTGAGGTAATCGTCGGCGCCCTCTTCCAGAGCCAGCGCGCGTTCGGATGCTTTGCCGACCTTGGTGAGGAGGATGACCGGGCGGTGGTCGCCGTGGTCACGCAGCGCGCGCAGCACCGCGCGCCCGTCCATTCCCGGCAGGAGAACGTCGAGGATCACCAAATCCGGATTGAACGATTTTACTTTTTCGAGAACCCGCGCACCATCCGCTTCACAGTGCACGCGGTATCCGGCGCGTTCGAGGAACGCGCCGACTTGGCCTGTGATGGAGACGTCGTCATCGACCAGAAGCAAAGAGATGATGGGTGGATTCATTTTTAGTTCGGCGGCTTGGGGGAGATTATACACTGATAAGAATTACTGCGCGAAGCGTACGATAGATGTTTGGAATTGTCATGCCCGGGTGTTTTTACCGGGCATCCAGGGGAGTAATAGAGAAGTGCATTGTATAAGTACCTCATGGATTCCCGCAAAGAACACCCCCACTTCACATCCATCCCGGCGCATGAAGAAAAGGCGAGCCGGGATGTTGCGTGGGGGCAGCCCGCCCCGGCTGGGTCGGGCCGGGGGCGCAGGCATGACGATCGCTTCTCGTCAACGATTGTTTTTTCCAATATATCTTGATGTTCTTCGGATTTTTCTTCGCGCCCTTCGTGGATTCTAATGAAAACGCATGCTATACTTCCCGCCATGGACCTCTTCGATCACGCGCTGCGGGAACGGATGAAACGCGAAGCGCCGCTTGCGGCGCGGATGCGGCCGCGCACACTCGAAGAATTCGCCGGGCAGGAGGATATCATCGGCCCGGGCAAGCTCCTGCGCCGGGCGATCGAAGCCGACCGGCTGTTTTCCTCGATCCTCCTTTGGGGGCCGCCCGGCAGCGGGAAGACCACCCTTGCGCAGATCATTGCCGGCAGCACAAAATCCCATTTCGAAACCTTAAGCGCCGTGCTGGCGGGCGTGGCCGAATTGCGACGGGTGATCGCTGAGGCGGGCGAACGGCGAAAACTCCACAATACCCGCACGATCCTCTTCGTCGATGAAGTGCACCGCTGGAATAAAGCCCAGCAAGATGCGCTCCTCCCGCATGTGGAAAACGGCAAGATCGTACTCATCGGTGCAACAACCGAGAACCCCTACTTCGAGGTGATCGGCGCGCTGGTCTCGCGTTCGCGCATCTTCCAGCTGCGCCCGCTTGCGCAGGATGACGTGCGCCGCCTCCTTCGGCACGCGCTGGAGGATTCAGAACGCGGGTACGGCGGCCGCAACGTAATCCTCGGGGAGGAGGCGGAAGCCCATTTGGTGGATGTCTCGGGCGGCGATGCGCGCAACGCGCTGAACGCGCTCGAACTCGCCGTCGAATCCACCGCGCCCGGAGAGGACGGCGCGATCCGGATCGACCTCACCGTGGCGCAGGAATCGATCCAGCGCCGGGCGCTGCTCTACGACCGCGACGGCGACGCGCACTACGATACGATCAGCGCGTTCATCAAATCCCTGCGCGGATCGGACCCGGACGCGGCGCTGTATTGGATGGCCCGCATGCTCTATTCCGGCGAGGATCCGCGCTTCATCCTGCGGCGGATGCTGATTTTTGCCGGCGAGGATATCGGCCTTGCGGAACCGCAGGCGCTGGTTGTGGCTAACGCGGCGGCCCAGGCCTTCGATTACGTCGGCCTGCCGGAGGGGATATATCCGATGATCGAGGCGGCGTTGTATCTCTCCACCGCTCCCAAATCCAACAGCGCGCTGGCCTATTTCCAGGCGTATGAAACGGTCGAGCGGAAGGGTATCACCGAGGTTCCCAACCACTTGAAGGACGACAACCGCGACGCCAAAGGCCTGGGACACGGCGAAGGGTACGTCTACCCGCACCTGTTGGACGAGCACCATGTCGGCCAGCAGTACCTGCCGACCGCGCTGCAAGGAACCTACTTCTATAAGCCGACCGGCATCGGATACGAAGCGGCGGTCCGGGAGCGGCTGGAGCGCTGGCGGCGCGCGCAGGAAAAGGCGCTCGGCGTCACCGAGACCACCACGCTGCCCACGCCGACCCACGAGGAGGCCGAGAGTATCAAGCGCAAGATGGGATTCAGAAATACGTGAGGATGACCTAACCTCGCACCCCAACTCGAGAATCATGGATCCGTCCGTTGAGTGAAACCCCTCCCTCCTTCCCTTAAGGGAAGGAGGGAGGGGAGAAGGGGTGGGTGGTTAGGTCTGCTCACAACTAATTTTTTTTTAGGAGGCTCATATGTACAAATTCGAAGTGTACAAAGACAAGGGTGGTGAGTACCGCTGGCGGCTGGTCGCGCCGAACGGGAAATCCATCGCGGATTCCGGCGAAGGCTATTCCAGCAAGCAGGCCTGCCTGGACGGGATCGCATCCGTTAAGCAGCACGCGGCAGCGGCGGAGATCGTCGAACTGCCCTGAACGACCCTCATCCCATCCTTCTCCCAGCTAATGCTGGGAGAAGGATGGGATATGAGGGCGGTACAGCAAACAGGGGGCAGGAGAGGGTATGCCATGCGGCTTATCGGCGGCATGTGGAATGTTAAGAATGTCAGGGCAGTTCATGTCGGATTTGATTTTTCCAAATGATTTTATCTGGGGCGTTTCCTCGTCCGCGTATCAAATAGAAGGCGCATGGAACGAGGACGGCAAGGGTCCCTCGATCTGGGATTGGTTTTCGCACCTTCCCGGGAAAACGGCGCGCGGCGAGACCGGCGATGCCGCCTGCGACCACTATCATCGCTGGAAGGAAGATCTCGAACTGCTGCGCGCACTCGGAGTCGGGGCGTACCGGTTCTCGGTCTCGTGGTCGCGGGTCATTCCCAAGGGTAGGGGCAAGGTCAATCCGGCGGGATTGGATTTTTACGACCGCCTGGTCGACGGCCTGCTTGCGCGCGGCATCCAGCCGTTTCCCACACTTTACCATTTCGACCTGCCGCTTGCGTTGCATAAAAAGGGGGGCTGGCCGGAGCGCGACACCGCGGCGGCTTTTGGCGAATATGCGGCCGTTGTTGCGGCGCGGCTCGGGGACCGGGTTCCATCGTGGATCACGCTCAACGAGCCGATGATCGTAGCGCTGCTCGGATACTTGTTCGGGACGCACGCACCGGGCCGGCGTAACCCCGGTGCCTACGCCCGTGCGATGCACACTCTGCTCCTGGCGCATGGAGAGGCGGTGCGGGCCATTCGCGCGGCTTCACCGAAGCCGGCGCAGGTCGGGATTGCGCTGAACCTCTCACCGGTGTATCCCGAGACGGAACGGGAAGCTGACCGCCGGGCGGCCGCCGGGTTCGATCTGCTCTCCAACCGTATTTGTCTGGATCCTATTTTACGGGGAGCCTATCCGCCGGATCTCTGGCGGCGTTTTGGCCCGTTCGCGCCGCCGATCCGCGATGGGGATCTGCGGAAAATCTCGGAGCCGAACGACTTTCTCGGCGTGAACTATTACACCCGCCAGGTAATCGCCGGGCGATGGTGGATCCCGGTTATGGGCGGATGGATGGTCCGGCCGAAAGGCGGGGAATTCTCGCCGATGTGGGAGATTTACCCATCCGGCATCGGCGAACTGGTGGAACGGGTCTGGAATGACTATCATCCACATAAGATCCTTGTTACCGAAAATGGAATCCCCGTGGCGGATGCGCCGGATTCGAGCGGCAATGTTCTCGATCCCGAACGCATCTCCTATCTCCGCCGGCATCTGCGCGCACTGCACGGAGCGATGGCAAAACAAATCCCCGTGGGCGGATATTTTGTCTGGTCCCTGACGGATAATTTCGAATGGGAATTGGGATATGCCATGCGGTTCGGATTGATCCACATCGATTTTGCCTCCCTGAAACGGACTCCCAAATCTTCTTATGACTGGTATGCCGGGGTGATTCGGCGGAACGGGCTGGAGGAATCCGAATGACCGTCCTTCTGCTCATCCGTCACGGTGATACCGACTGGCTTGGGGAACGGTTGGCCGGGCGGCTTCCGGATATTCACCTGAACAGCGCGGGGCGCGCTCAGGCCGAGGCGCTGGCGGCGATGCTGCGGCCCATCCCGCTCGACGCCGTGTATTCGTCTCCGCTCGAACGGGCGATGGAGACGGCGGCGCCGAGCGCCCGGGCGGCCGGAAAGCGGATCATCGAAGACGCGCGGCTGCAGGAAGTGGATTTCGGGGAATTAACCGGAAAATCGTTTTCCGAACTCCGCGGCATGCCCATCTGGCAGGATGTCCACCATACACCCGCCATGGTGCGATACCCGGGAGGGGAAAGCCTATTGGAAGCGCAGGATCGGTCGGTGAAGCTGTTGAAGGAAATCCGTGCCGGAGAAGGTTCGGGAATCGTGGCATGCTTTACCCACGCTGACACCATCCGCCTCACGCTCGCGCACCTTCTGCAAATGCCGCTGGCGGCGTATCATATGCTGACCACGGATACTGCGTCCGTTTCGGTGGTTTTCATCACCCGCAAGACGATCCGGGTGGGGGGGATTAATTGGCCCGCCGGTTCGCCGTTGCAGGTGAAAGCGGAATAGGAGCCGTACGGGAGCCTTATGCCCTCATCCCATTACGAGGTTCGGCCTGTGGAGCGGATAACCGTTGGGGCGATCGGTGTCCCCGGTCATCGGGTATTCTACTTGCAGGCCGCGGGTGGCGGTACGCGGGTGACCCTGCGGGTCGAAAAAGAGCAGGTACTGATGCTGGCGGTGTCGATCGAGCAGTTCTTGAATGATTTGCTGGGGCGTTTCCCCGCGCTCGAGCCGCCGGATGCGGAGTATGATGAATCCGAGATGGAATTGGCGCCGCCGGTTGACGCGGCATTTCATATCGGGAATATGGGTTTGGGATATGACGAGAGGGAAGACCGGCTGCTGTTCGTCCTGCGCCAGGCGGTGGAAGAGGTTGCCGGCGGCGGGGAGCCGGCGGAAGCCTCGCTTTGGTGCACTCGCGCGCAGTTGCTCCGCATGGCGCGCTGGGGGACGGAGCTTGCGCGGCGCGGCCGGCCGATTTGCGGTAATTGTGGAAACCCGATCGATCCCTCAGGCCACTTTTGCCCCCGCCGCAATGGACACAAACACTGACCCCCTCCCGGGCCTTCATACGACGGACACGGTACTGCGGATTCTTCGCGAAGGGGAGGCGGAGGTGCGCGGATTGTTCCGCCTGGGTTCGAATGCCACTTTCCTCTGCCAACTGCACTCGGATGCCGGCTCGCTGCAGGCGGTCTATAAACCCGTGCGCGGCGAACGGCCGTTATGGGATTTCCCGGCCGGGACCCTCGCCAAACGGGAGGCCGCCGCCTTCGAACTCGCCGGGCTGTTGGGCTGGCATTTCGTTCCGCCCACAGTTTTCCGCAAGAACGGTCCGCTGGGACCGGGCTCCTTCCAGGAATATAGGAATTTGGATTTGGAGCAGAATTATTTCCTGCTCCGGGAGCAGGACCCGGAGGCGATGCGCCGGGTTGCGGCCTTCGATATTCTGATCAACAATGCCGACCGCAAAGCGATGCATGTTGTGCGTGACACTTCGGACCGCATTTGGCTGATCGATCACGGCGTATGTTTTCACCGGGAATGGAAGCTGCGCACCGTCATCTGGGATTTCGCGGGAGAAGCCTTGCCGCATGAGGTACTGCGTCTGCTGGAAAATTTCACCAAATCCAAACCCGGGGTTCACCATTCTCCCGCCTCCGATTTTTGGTCCCGTTTGGAGGACGCTTTATCCGGCCTTTTAACCGAGGAAGAAATAACCGCCGTCGAGTTCCGCGCCGGCACTTTGCATAGAGCCGGAAGGTTTCCACTGCCGGGGCCCGGATTATCGGTTCCATGGCCTGTCTGGGCGTAGTAAAAAAAGCGTAAAAACTCCCCCAGATCCAAAAAGGTGACTAATTATTGCGGAAATAAGGATGGAAGTCGTGGAGTCCGGTATTCATCCGGAGTTATAATTTTCCCATAAAAATGGGCCGTGGCTTGCCCCCGGGAGTAGAGGGCAAGGACGCTCTATTATTCCGGAAAAGAGAGATAAAAAAACAGGGGCCGGATAATGAAAATTGGTCAGTGGATTAACGAAGACAGCATTTTGTACATCTCACCGGCCTTGGAGGGGGAGGATTGGTTTCCTTCGAAAGTAGTGACCTTGGGGAGCAAGTCTTTTATTATCACCAAACCGAAAAAGCTCGATGCGATCCCTGTTTTACGATCCGGGGACGCCGTTCGGGTGCGGGTTCCCTCCTCGGAGGGTCTTTTTCAACTCACATGCAACGTGCTGTTGGAAACACAGGACATTGAACCGCGCATCGAATTGGATTTTCCAAAGGAGGTGACTCACTTGGAGCGCCGGGCCTTTACACGACTTCCCGTGAAAATAGAAACCCACTATGCCGAGATCCGCGACGGCGGCGCCGGTTCCTCCTTCTCCCGGTCGACCGCACTCGATATCAGCGGAGGCGGAATCCGGCTGGAGACCAACCGCAATTGCCCACAGGAAACGCTTTTGCGGGTAAAATTCCAAATTCCGCTCGGGCAAATGGAGGAGGAACTCATACTCACCGGCCGTATTGTGCGCGCCATTCCAGGCGAGGGAGCCCGGAAGAGCCAGGTTGGCGTCGAGTTCATCGATATCTCCCCCCGGCAGCAGGAATCACTTATGCAATATATACTGGATAATTCGAAGGAACAGCGCCCGCAGGCATAAACCTTTTGGAGAGAGGGATAGGAACCGTTCATGAGCCTTCAAGCAAAGCAGTTGATCGACCAACTAGTAAATAATTTTCCCCCCGATAAAGCCGCCGGATTGGATGCGGATGTACAGGTCAACCTGACCGGCGAAGGCGGAGGAAACTGGGTTATAAAATTTTCGGGCGGTAAAGTAAGCGGCGCCGAGGGACAAGCCGCTTCACCCCGGTTGACCGTCACCTCCAGTTTGTCGGACATCACGGCCATCACCGAAGGAAAACTGGATGGCATGGCTGCGTTCATGCAGGGGAAGATTAAATTGGACGGGGATGTCGGCCTGGCGATGCGCATGGTCAGCATGTTCCAACATTCCTGATTGATAAATATGCCGGAAGGTTCCATCCACCGATCGGGGTTCGTGGCTGTCGTCGGCCGTCCCAACGTCGGTAAATCCACCCTGCTCAACGCCCTGCTCGGCCAGAAGGTCGCCGGCGTGTCTCCGCTGCCGCAGACCACCCGCCGCCGGCAGATGGGCATCCTCACACTTCCTTCCGCCCAGCTCCTGTTTCTCGACACTCCCGGCTGGCATGCGCCGAAGGACAACCTCGGCAAGGCGATGGTCCGCGCCTCCGCGGAAACCATTGCCGATTCGGACGTGGTCCTGTTTCTGGCCGATTTGACCGAGGCCGTAGCTGGAAACGACCGCGAACTTGCCGTCTGGCTGCTGAAACATAAATCGAAGGCTCCGGTGATCATGGCACTCAATAAGGCGGATGCCGTCACCGCGGACGTCCGCGAGTCGCGCGCAGTGGAATACGGAATGCTGCTTCCGGAAGCCGTTCAGTGTGTGATCTCCGCCCGGCAGAATACGGGATTACCGGAACTGCTTGAGGCAATCGTCGCCCGGCTTCCGGAAGGGCCGATCCTGTATCCGGAGGAGGAAATCACCGATCTTTCGGAACGGGAGATCACTGCGGAGCTGATTCGCGAAGCCGCCTTGCGCAACCTTCGGGCGGAGGTTCCCCACGGCGTGGCGGTGCGGGTCGACCAGTACCGGGAACGGGGGGAGGCCGGGGCGTATATCGAGGCGACCCTTTTTGTGGAAAGGGAATCGCATAAGGCGATCGTGATTGGGAAGGGCGGCATGATGTTGAAGCGGATCGGCACCGACGCGCGCCGGAAAATCGAAGCGATGAGCGGGCGGAAGCTCTACCTCGACCTGCGGGTGAAGGTGCTGCCGGGCTGGCGCAACCGCGACGACTCGCTTCGGCGGCTGGGATACATCACGAAAGAGAAATAGGAATTCGAAAAACGTACTTCATATCAGACGCAGCCGATTCCTCGGCCGCTGTCGCGGCCTCGGAATGACATACACCGCGGATTCCTATCCTCGCTTTACTCGCACAGGCATCGTCCTCATAGGGTTCCTCGGAATGACAATCGTAAGATGTCATCCCGAGCCCGCAGTATGTCATCCCGAGCCCGCAGTATGTCATCCCGAGCCGAAGGCGAGGGATCGGCAACTCCCGCAGTATGTCATCCCGAGCCGGCAGTATGTCATCCCGAGCCGAAGGCGAGGGATCGGCGACTCCTTTTCCGCCCGCGCGCATTCATTTTATTCGCAGCCGATTCCTCGGCCGCTGTCGCGGCCTCGGAATGACATACACCGCGGATCCCTTCCCTTGCTTCGTTCGGGACAGGCGCCGCCCTTTCGGGCTCCTCGGAATGATAATCGCAGTATGTCGTCACAAGCCGGCAGTATGTCGTCACAAGCCGGCAGTATGTCATCCCGAGCTGGCAGTATGTCATCCCGAGCCGAAGGCGAGGGATCGGCGACTCCCGCAGTAAGTCGTCCCGAGCCGGCAGTATGTCATCCCGAGCAGAAAGCGAGGGATCGGCTCGGGCTTCTCGGAATGACATTCCGCGGTAGGTTGTCGCATTCCTAAAACTGAAGCATAATAACGGATGAGACGGTTTACAAGTCTGAAAAATAATAATTGCCGGAGGCATTCGCATGGGTGTAGATATCCAGCTGGAAGATTATGCATCGCCGTTCAGCTCGCGCTACGGGTCGGTTGCCATGCGGCGGATCTTCTCGGAAAAGAATCGCCGCCTGCTGTGGCGCCGCATCTGGATCGCGCTGGCGGAAGCGCAGCAGGGATTCGGATTGGTGACCGGCGAACAGGTGGAGGATCTGCGCCTGCATGCTCCGGACGTGACCCTTGAACGCTCGCTGGAAATCGAAAAAGAAATCGGCCACGATGTGATGGCGGAAGTGCGCGCCTTCGCCGAACTCTGCCCGGTGGGCGGGGGGATCATCCACTGGGGGGCCACCTCGGCGGATATCACCGACAATGCGGACGTCATGCGGATGCGCGACGGAATGGACCTCCTGCTGGACGGTTTCCGGTCGCTGCTGAAATCGCTGGCCGCCCAGATCGACCGCTACGCCGACCTGGTCGTCCTCGGCTACACCCATCTCCAGCCCGCCGAGCCGACCACGCTCGGCTACCGCCTGGCGTTGTACGGCCAGGACCTGGTCGAGCATTGGGAGGATCTGCGGCGGGTGCGCGACGGATTGCGCGGCAAGGGGATGAAGGGCGCGGTCGGCACGGCCGCCTCCTATGGGGAAATTCTCAGCGGGAAGCATTTTTCCCCCGACGCCATCGATTCCGCGGTGATGAAAAGCCTCGGCCTTAAGGCGTTCCCAGTGGCCTCGCAAACCTATCCGCGCATTCAGGATTACCGCCTGCTGTCGGCACTGGCCGGGTTGGCCGCTTCGTTTCATAAGTTTGCCTTCGATCTGCGCATCCTGCAATCCGCCGGGTTCGGCGAAGTGCGCGAACCGGTCGGAAAACGCCAGGTGGGGTCGAGCGCGATGCCTTTTAAACGCAATCCGGTGAAAGCGGAAAACGTCTGCTCGCTGGCGCGCCTTGTGGCCGTGTTCCCGGAAGTCGCCTGGCAGAATGCCGCACAGAGCCTTCTGGAACGCACGATCGATGATTCGGCCAATCGGCGCAGCATTCTGCCCGAGGCGTTCCTCGCCGCGGAGGAGATTCTGCGGGTGATGACGGGGATCGTCGGCGGCCTGGATGTGGACGAGGCGGGAATAAAATCGAACCTGGCCCGGTACGGTGCCTTCTCGGCCAGCGAACGCGTGTTGATGGCGTTGGTGGCGGCGGGCGCGGACCGGCAGGCGATGCACGAGAAGATCCGCGAGCACAGCCGCAAGGCCTGGGATGTTCTGCGTGAAGGCCGCCCCAATCCGCTCGCGGAATATCTCGCGGCGGATGTGGACATGCTCAAGCATCTGCAGCCGGCGAGGATTCGCGAACTGATGAACGCCGATGCGTATGTCGGCACGGCGCCGGCGCGCGCGCGGGATCTGGCCGAGCGGATTCGCGGGGCGATCGAAAAGTCGGGAGGATCTGCCTAGTATGTCATCCTGCGGCCGCATTAGCGGCCGAGGGATCGGCGGCACATGAATGTGGATTGGGTTGTTTTGTGGAAGGAGGAACCGATCCCTCGCCCGAAGATCGGGGCTCGGGATGACGCTGTCTAGGGATGTTCCAGTTCGGCCAAAAGCGGCACGTCGTGAATTCCCGCCAGGTTCACGCGGGAATGACGATTGGAATTATGAACGTCATCCCCGCGTGTTTTTATCGGGGATCCAGAGGTTTTCCGACTTATTGACGGGAATGCGGAGGATTAAAGAGGGGAGGGGTGTTCCAGCACGACCGTAAACGGTCCGTCGTTTATTAATTCCACCTGCATATTCGCGCCAAACAATCCAGTGCAGGTCGGGATTTCGAGCGCCGCCAGCCGTTCCGCGAAATAGCGCACAAGCGGCTCGGCAATCGCCGGGGGGGCGGCATCGGTAAAGGACGGCCGCCTTCCTTTGCGCGCGTCCGCATACAGCGTGAATTGCGACACGACCAGCGCTTCCCCTTTGATATCCAATACCGATAAATTCGTCTTCCCCGCGTCGTCTTCGAAGATCCGCAGATTTGCACACTTCTCAGCGAGAAAATCCGCCTCGGCTTGCCCGTCGCCGTGGCCGATCCCGAGCAGGATCAGCAGCCCGCGGCCGATTGCGGCGATCTTCTCGCCGTCGACCGTGACGCTTGCGTTCTGTACGCGCTGGAGGACTATCCGCATAGAGGAATATTCATCCTAAACAGGGCATTGAAAAAGAAAGTACCCGGTGTCATTGCGAGCCTTGCCCTGAGCACAGCGAAGGGGTCGCTCGCAATGACACCTCAGCCTTTTTCAATAACCCACAAAGGGAAACGACGGTCTACGGTTATCCATCGACGACCGACCATCGATAAACAAAAAACAGCAGCGACCTATCTAAACATCGGCGATGGTCGATGGTCCATGATCCATGGTCGGTTTTTACGGCAACCCAAGCGCCGCTCGGACTTCTTCCATGGTTTTATCCGCAATGATGCGCGCGCGCTTGGCGCCGTCGGCGAGGACGTCCCAAATACCATCCGGATTTTTTGCCAGTTCGGCCCGCCGCTCGCGGAACTCGGCCAAGTGGCGGTTGATGTTGGCCGCTAGGCATTTTTTATCGTCGACGCAGCCGAGCGTTCCGCTACGGCAATCGGCCGCGATCCGTTCCACATCCGCGGCGGAGGTGAACGAGTGGTGCAGGGCGAATACGTTGCACACTTCCGGGCGGCCGGGAATGTTGCGGTGCGTGCGCTGCGGGTCGGTGACCATGGTCATCACTTTGGCCGCGGTTTCCGCGTCGGTCAGCGCCAGCTCGATCTGGTTGTTGAGGCTCTTGCTCATCTTTTGCGCCCCGTCGGTGCCGATTACCTTGGGATAGTTGGTCGTCTTCATCTGCGGCTCGACCAGGACCTGCTTGCCGGTGCGGAAGTTAAAGGAACGCACGATTTCGCGCGTGAACTCCAAATGGCTTTCCTGGTCGATCCCGACCGGAACGAGGTCGGTTTTATAAAGGGCAATGTCCGCCGCCATCAGCACCGGATAGCCCACCAGCCCGTAGTTGATGTTGTGCGGATGCATGCGGGCTTTGTCTTTGAAAGTCGGCAGGTCGGTCAGTTTCCCGAGCGGTGTGAACATTGAAAGGATCGTGTGCAGTTCGGTCACCTGCGGGACATGGCTTTGCACGAAGAGGATCGCCTTCTCCGGGCGGATTCCCGCCGCTAGCCAATCCAGCGCCATCTCGGCGGTGTTATCCCGCAGGAGGTGGAAATCCTCGAGCGTGGTCAGCGCGTGCAGGTCGACGATGCAGTAGACGCAGTCGTATTCCTCCTGCAGCGCGACGTAATTCTTGACCGCGCCGAGGTAGTTGCCGAGATGCTGGCGGCCCGTTGGCCGGGCGCCGGAGAAAACGCGTCCTTTTTTATTCGTCACGATGGGTATCCTTTTTTAAGGTCATTCCGAGCCCTGAGCCGGAGGCGAAGGGCGAGGAATCGGTATCGGGTAAAAACGCGCAAGCATTTGGCAAAGGAGGTTCCGATTCCACGCCCTGTTTTACGGGGCTCGGAAGGACTGGCTCAATGTCACTCCAGGCCCCGGCAGGCTTCAAGCCGGGGAGCCCTGGAGGGGCGTGGAGTCGTCTTCTTCTTTTTAAATGATTCTATGTGATTTTGAGGCGCAAGTATATCACGCCGGTGCCGCTCAAGTTTCCAGGCGCGCGATGGTCACGCCCTCGCCGCCTTCCATCTCCCCGCCGGTTTCGACATTCGTCACCTGCGAATGCTTGCGCAGCGCATCGCGCACCGCACTGCGCAACTTCCCGGACCCCTTCCCATGGATGATCCGCACCCACGGCAGGCCGGCCACCACCGCCGAGTCGAGGTAGCGGTCCAATGCAATCAATCCCTCTTCGACCATCATCCCGCGCATATCGAATTCCAGACCCGGGCTGGATCTGGCCGCCCGCACCATAATCGGCGCGGAACGTTTCACGGCAGGCGCCGTCTTTTCCGGCGCGCGGGTGTCTTCGGGCAGGATGAAATCTCCGCGATCGGCGCGGATGCGCAATGCGCCCAGCTGCAGCTCGTACGCGCCGCCCTCGCGGCCGGTAATCTTCCCCGAGACGCCAAGTCCCTTCATGCGAACGGTATCCCCGATCCGTGCCTCGCGCAACGGCGCGGCGGGGGGAAGCTCGGCGCCGGCGGGTTTACCGCTGCGTTCGATCCGGTCTTCCAGCGCGCGCGCCTCGGCGGCGATCTTCTGCAGTTCCGGCGCGGCGGCGTGGCCCGCCCGGCGGCGGAGTTCCCGCAGCTCGTCAAGCAACCCTTCGAGCTCGCGTTCCGCCTGGGCGCGGCTTTCTTCGAGGATGCGGTTGCGTTCCTCCTCGATTCCGCCCAGCCGGTGGGCCAGGGTCCGTTCGCGCTGCAGCGCGCGGCGGTTGAGTTTTTCGGCGTCGGCCCGTTCGCGGCGGGCGGTTTCGCGCTCGCGCTGGATTTTTTCCAGCAGCCGGTCGGCCTCGAGGTCGCCCGCGTCGACCATCGAGCGGGCTTCGGCGAGAATTTCCTCGGGCAGCCCGAGTCGTTTGGCGATGGCCAGCGCGTTCGAGCGCCCCGGCAGCCCAAGCACCAGCCGGTAGGTCGGGCGCAGCGTGCGCAGGTTGAATTCCATGCAGGCGTTTTCCGCGCCCGGCGTGTTATAGGCGAAGGCCTTCAGTTCCGGATAGTGCGTCGCCACGAGGGTCGGGATACCGCGCCGGAGAAGCTCCGAGAGGATTGCCCGCGCCAGCCCCGCTCCCTCCTGCGGATCGGTCCCGGCGCCGAGTTCGTCGAGGATCACCAGCGAACGCGGAGTGGCCAGGGTGAGGATCCGGATGATCTGACCGACGTGCGCCGAGAAAGTTGACAGTGATTGTTCGATCGACTGTTCGTCGCCGATATCGGCGAAGATCGAATCAAAGAGCGCCGATTTCGAGCCGTTTTCGGCCGGGATGTGCATCCCGTATTGTGTCATCAGCGCCAGCAGGCCGGCGGTTTTAAGCGCGACCGTCTTCCCGCCTGTGTTTGGCCCGGTGATAACAAGCGCGCGCACGCCCGGCCGCAGGGCGATATCAATCGGCACTACGTTTGCCGGATCCAGAAGCGGATGCCGCGCGGCGTGGAAGAGCAGGGGGGTGAATTCCTCCGGCGGCGTCGCCGGGATTTCAACCAATTCGGCGCGGACGGCGTTTAAATCCGCCGCGTAACGGGCGCGCGCCATGGCCGCATCGAAATCGGCCAGGGCTTCCACTGTCCGGAGGATCGCCTCGCGCTGCTCCCCAATTTGCGCCGAAAGCGCTGAGAGGATGCGGTGGATTTCCTCCTGCTCCTCGAGCATCGCCTCGCGCCAGCGGTTGCCGAGTTCGACCGTGGCCAGCGGTTCGATGAACAGCGTCGCGCCGGAGGAGGATTGATCGTGGACGATCCCGCGCAGGCGGCCCTTGAATTCGGAGCGCAGCGGCACCACGTAACGGCCTTCGCGCTGGGTGAGGATCGGTTCCTGGAGTTTGGCCGCGTGCTCGGAGAGGATGCGCTGCAGGCGGGTCAGCAGGCGGTCGTGGGTCGTGCGCACTTCAGCGCGCAGCGCCCCGAGTTTCGGGGAGGCGCTGTCGAGCACTTCGCCCGCGTCGTTTATCGTGCGGCCGATGGCCTCGATCAGGCCGCCCGCCTCCTCCATCCGCAGGGCGATCCGGTGCAGATCGGGCGCCTCATCCGCGATCCGGGCGAGTGCGCGGCGGATGGCGCGCGCGGACTCGAGTGTCGCGCGGACGGCAACCAGCACATCCGCGGGCAGAGTGATCCCGCGGGCGGCGTCCTCCGCGGCCGGACGGATATCCCGCGCGCCGCCGATGGAGATCTCGGCGTGCCGGTCCAGGAGCATCCGCGCCTGGCTGGTTTCATCCAGCAGCCGCACCGCGGATAAAAAATCCGCCGCGGGCCGCATTCCGAGGATCCGGTCGCGGGACGCGGAAAACGACGCGTGTTCCGCCAGCCGTTCCAGCACCCGGTTCAATTCCAATGTGCGCAGCGATTTTTCGTCCATGGTCGTTTTTGGGGGCGATTAATAACCGCCCGTGATTGTTTTGCAGGGGCGAGGCAGTGCCTCGCCCTTACGATACGGCGAGGCATCGCCTCGTCCACAAAATCATCCACCGCGAGCAGACGGTTTTGTTGGGGCGACGCATCGCGTCGCCCCAACGAATCATATGATCAACACGAACAACGCCCCAAACAACATCCCCAGCACCGCCCCGCCGATCACATCCGAGAGATAATGCACGCCCATCGCCACCCGCGCGAACATCACCATCGGCGCCCAAAGGAAGAATGCTAGGATCAGCCACCATGGGCCGAGTGCCGAAGAAAGGATGGCCAGCATCATCATCCGCGCGGCGTGACCCGAGGGGAAGGAGTGCGGATCGGTGGAGCGGTAGATCAATCCCCAATCGCCCGCGGGGCGGCTGCGGCCAATCAGCCGTTTGAGTCCGACCGCGGTAAGCGCGGTGATACACACCGCCACGAACATCGTCAGCATCCGCCATTTCCACAAGCCGTCGCCCGCCAGCCATATTAATCCCATCACCGGGATCATGAACCACGAATCCCCCGAATGCGCGAGGAACCGGAGCAGATTCCGCAAACCGCCGCTTCGCTGGGAGAGGTTCAGCTTTGCGGACCAGCGCGCATCCAGCGCAAGCAGTTTGGTCAACCGGCTGGATTCTGGCGCCGGTGTGAAGGGGGGTTCCGACATGAGAGCGGGTTAATCTCCAGGGGATGAAGGATCGCGTTGCAGATTATCGCCTTCGGTTATCCAAGGCTCTGAATGGCATCGCGGACGATGCCGGCCGAACGGTTCAGCAGCTCTTCTTCCTCCGCGTTGAGCGACATCGGGAACGAATCGAGCACCCCGTCGCCTCCCAGCAACAGCGGCAGGGAGACTGTCACATCCGTGACGCCGGCGACTTTCAGGGTCGGCGTGCAGACGGTCATGATCGATCGCTGGTCGCGCAGGATGACCTCGGTAATCCGCGCCAGCGCGCTGCCGATGCCGTAATAGGTGGCACCCTTGCCTTCAATGATATGGTATGCCGCCTGGCGCACGGCCTCGTCGACCCGGTTGTGCTCTTCGCACTCGCGGCAGGGTTTGTGCCGGCAGCAGTATTCACTGATCGGCAGGCCGCCGACGGTCGCGATCGACCAGGTCAGAACTTCCGAATCCCCGTGTTCCCCGACCACATAGGCATGCACATGCTGAGGATCCACGCCCAGTTGCCTTCCCAGGAGCGACCGGAAGCGCGCGGTATCGAGCGTGGTGCCGGAGCCGATCACCCGCGTGGAAGGCACGCCAAACTTCGCGGCGCATTTGGCCGCCACATGGGTCATGACATCCACGGGATTGGATACCATCAGGAGCACCGTGTCGGGAGCGTGTTTTAGCACGTTCGGCACGACATCGGCGATGATTGCGGCATTGCGGGCCAGGAGATCCATGCGCTTTTCACCCGGCTTCTGGGCGGTGCCGGCGGTGATGATCACGACCCGGCAGCCGGCCAGGTCGGGATACTCCCCGGCGCGCACGTGCAATTGATGCGCAAACGGCACCGCATGGAGAATGTCGTCCGCCTCTGCCTGCGCGCGCGGAGTGTTCTTATCCACCAGGATGATTTCCCGGCCCACCCCGCGCATGACCATCGCGTACGCGGCGGTCGACCCGACCACACCACTGCCGATGATGCCGATTTTCATAACGCCGTCCTTTCCGGCAATTCCGGAACGTTTGATGGGCGTGATTATAGTCCATGTGTCTGCGGGATGAGGGCGGCATAAAAAAAGACCCCGCCGGATCTATTCGGCGGAGTCTTTTCCGGAGCAGATGGATTCCGTGGGAAGGTGGGCTGCCCGACGGGTTTCCCGCGGAGGGTGTTATACGAACGGATAGGCATTCCGGGTTCTTCCCCATTTTTTATCCGGGAAGAAAGCGAGTGATGAAGGCGTTACTTCATGCATCGCCCCAATGTCACTTTGCGATAAACCGCGCTGCGGGTCAAAATCTGGCCGTCCTGCCCGTTGGCGACGAACTGGACCGCCAACCAGGCATCGTTATTCCATTGAAGAACATCGGCGGGGAAATCCTCGCTGAGGAGGGTTATGGTATACCAGCCGCCGCCCTGGGGAATCATGGCCAATCCGCCATTCCATGGGGTGACGTTGGTGCTCCCCTTCTCCTCCAGTTTGTAGAAAAATCCAACCGACTTCACCCATTCGGCGGGGGAAACCTTGATCTGGATGGTCACTTCTTTTGGCGTGCAGGAACGGGCATAACGGTTATAGATCAGGTCGCTGGAAAAGTTGACCGGGTCGAAGATGATCTTCGCGGCCGCCGGAGTAGGCGTGGAGGTTGGGGTGAGGGTGGGGGTCAGCGTGCTGGTTATCGATGGCGGTGTGGCAGTCGCAGGCATTTCCGCCTCGTAAGAACCCATATCGCAGTGCAAACCTTGCGGGCGAATGACTCCGCGCTGGTCGGTGGCCAGACAGGTTCCATCGTCGCCGGCTTCGAGCGCCGGGCTGCCGGGCAGCAAGGCGTGGGTGAAGGTGCCGCCGCCGTTATCGGCCAGCGGCCCGAGATTGGCCGGCATTCCGGAAAGATCGCTCGGTCCGGCCAGCGCGCAGGTGCCGTCGGTATCCAGGTTATTGTCCTGGGAGGTAACGGGCAGGCCGCCGCAATTCCCCGCGGCGTTGTCCGCCAGGATGCTGTTGCGCAGCGCCACCAGCGACGGATTCTGCACATGTACACCGCCGCCGCTGTTTTCGGCGATCGTCACGTTGCTTAAGCCGATGTTTCCGTTTCCCACTTCCACCCCGCCGCCCGAGACGGTTGCGGAGTTCCCGCTGACAGTCGAGTTGGACAGGCTGATTTTGCCTGCGGCCAATCCCCACAAATACAACCCGCCACCGGAAGCTGCGGAGGTGTTGCCCGATACGGTCGAGTTCAGCACCCCTCCCGAAATGTTGTACCCGGCTATCCCGCCCCCGTCTCCGGCGTTGTGGTTGCCGACGACCTCGCTGCGGTCCATGGTCAGTGTTCCACCGTTCATCCGGATGCCGCCCCCGGCGTTGTCGCGGATCGATCCCTGGGTAATCTCAAGATCGGCATTGATCGCGCCGATTCCGGAGAATCCGTTTTGGACGAACTTGCTGCGGGTGACGATGATGTCGGTGGTTGCGCCCGAGAGGAAGGATTCGATTCCGGAAAGCGTGTTGGCGCTGACGGTGCTGTCGAGAATACGGATTTCGCCGCCGTCGTTGTAGATCCCGTCGCCGGTGTTGCCTTCGACGAATGAGTCGGAGATGTTCAAGTTGTTCATATTATAGATGCCGCCGCCCAGGCCGTGACTGGCCGGCGCGGAATTCGCGATATTGCCCGCGCCGATCCGGCCGATGACGGAGCCGTTCTCGACCCACAAGGTGGGGTTGTTGTTGGTGTTGACGAACACGCCGCCGGCGTGGCGTTTGGCGCGGTTGTTGATCAGCGTGCTGGACGCGAGATGCGATGTGCCGGCGTCAATGTAAATCCCGCCCCCGTCGTACCCGTAGTTGCCGTCGAAGGTGCAGTTGCTCACAATCATCATCGTCCCCGGCAAGCCCCACAGGTATAAACCGCCGCCCCTATGGCCGCTGGTGTTTCCTTCGATGGTGGTGTTTTGGATCGCCGGATTCCCGGCCATGGAAAGAAAAATCCCGCCGCCGTCGGTTGGGACGGCGTTGTCGGCCACCCCGCCATGGTTCAGATCGAGCGATCCGCCGGTGACCCGCAGACCCCCGCCGGTGTTCCGGTCCATGGTGACGCGGTCCATGGTGAAGTTCGTATTGGTGCCGTCCACTCCCGCACCGCCGTTTTCAAATACGGTGGAATTGGTAAGCGTGATATCGATGCTTCCGGCGGCGATAAAGGATTCGATCCCAATGGCCTGGTTGACGGCCACTTCCAGATGGTCGAGCGTGAGGTTGCCGAAGTTTTCGATCCCATGGTTGGTGAAGCGCAGGATCTGAAGGCCTTGGATGGTGGTGCTGACGCCGGCCGCGTTTCTAAAACCGCTGACCGACGGACCCGCCGCAAGGTGCGATCCATCCACGCGGACGCGGGGCTTCCCGCCGTCGAATAAAGGTTGCGAGGTCCCGTCGATGTTTACCGCTTCGGTGATCTCCGGAAGCGCGGTGACCGGATAAATGACCGTATCCCCGGCGGGCAGGTCGAAGAGGATGGTCTGCGCGCCGGCCAATGCGTTGGCTTCCTCCATCGCCGCCCGCAGAGTGCATTCCGTCGCGGAGGCAGCGGTCCGGCAGGTGCCGTCGCCGGGGGCGGAGTCGCCGGAGTCGGAGCTGCTGTTAACCGTGAAATTGACGGTGAGCGGAACGCATCCGGCCGCCAGGATAAGCAGGAGCGATGCACTGGCGAGCAATCGGGATTTCTGCCGGATGGCCGTCTGGAGAATTATTTTTTCCGACATTTTTTCCTCCAAGGATGTTACGAAGGGGATATTGAAACCGTTACACACGCATGGACAATACGATTGTATATTGAAATCCCTTCCCGCGCCCGGGAATGGAGGATGACTGGATATTTTATGGAGGTTTTTGCCGATGAGGGTAAATCGCGGTTGAAGACCTCTAAGAAATCAGGCGGATACGCGTACGGCTAGTCCGGATCCGGATGGGGAAGAGTCAAGTGCCCCAATCCCGCAGGTAAAGGAAATCATATCCGACGGTGCGGTGGCTGAGCTTGGCGATCGGCGGCAGAACCCGTTTGAACTGGTTGCGGCGGACGATCTCCACCACGCGCGCGACAAAGGTTTTTTTGAACCCGGCCTGAACGCATTCTTCCGGGCTGTAGCGTTCGTCGACCAGCAGGTACAGGAGTTTATCCACGTCCTCGTAGGTAAAGCCCAGCTCGCCCTCATCGGTCTGCCCGGACCATAGGTCCGCCGTCGGCGGCTTGGCAATGATGGTTTCCGGCACGCCCATGGCGCATGAAAGCTGTCGCACCTGTGTTTTGTACAGGTCCCCGAGCGGGTTAAGCGCGCAGGCCGAATCACCGTAGAGCGTGGTATAGCCGAGCATGATCTCGGTTTTGTTGCCGGTACCGATCACCAGCCCGTGGCATTCCGCCGATTGGTCGAAGAGGATGATCATCCGCTCGCGCGCCATGATGTTTCCCTTGCGGCGCGCGTCGATCGAGGAAAATTGCACAAAGAGCGGCTCGACCATCGGGGTGATATCGACCGTCAGGGAGTTAACACCCGTGGCTTCGATGACCTGCTCGGCGTGGCGGAGAGAATCCGGCGAAGATTGCTTGTACGGCATGCGCACCGCCAGGACGTTGGCCGGACCGAGCGCTTCCGCCGCCAGAAAACACGACAAAGCGGAATCCACGCCGCCGGAGAGCCCGACCACGCCGTGCGTCATCCCGGTGCGTGTGATTTCCTCGCGCAGGAAAGACGTCAGTATTTTACGCGCCAGATCGGTGTTGATCTCCAACAGGCCGGGGACGTTGACCATGGTTTCCCTCGTCATCGCAGATTGGTGGTGCGGCCGGATTCGGCGAGGATCCGCTGGAACTCGCGCTGCATGAGCGCCGTCCGTTCGTCGCGCAGGAGCGGGAGGCGCGCGCGGGTACGGTGCAGCTGGTTCAGGTCGAGCTCGGCCAGCGTCAGCGCCTCCTCGTGGTTCGGCCCCTTGGCGATCTGACGGCCGTTGGGGTCGAATACCATCGCGCCGCCCCAGAAGTTCAACCCGTCCTCGAAGCCGACTTTATTGGTATGGACCACGAAGGACGTAAACAGGTTGGCGTAGCCGCGGTTGACCCGTTCCACCCAGCGCGCCGAATCCAGCTCGGGGTGGGTGCGCAGGCCGCGCCCGGGCGAGGAGGACATGAACAGGAAAAGGTCGGCCCCGTCGAGCCAGAGCAGGTAGGGGGGCGAGGCGTGCCAGAAGTCCTCGCAGATAAGCATCCCGATCCGTCCGAAGGCGGTATCGAAAGCCTGCACCCGGTCCCCGAGCGCGAAGAAGCGGCCTTCGTCGAACAGGCCGTAGGTCGGCAGGTACACCTTGCGGTGGACGTGGACGACTTCGCTGCGGGAAAGGTAAGCGGCGGAAATATAAAACCGGTTGCGGATATCCTCTTCCACAAACCCAACCGCGATGTCGATCACGAGTGACGCCTTGAGCAGGGACCGGAAGACCGGATCATCCTTTGTGGGGCGGCAGGCGACCGTCGACGCCAGATCCTGCAGGGCGTATCCGGTCAAGGATAGCTCGGGGAAGACGATCAGGCGCGCGCCCGCCTTCCGGGCCCGGCGGATGTACGCCAGATGCTTCTCCAAATTCGCCGGAACATCCCCGAGTTTTGTGGATATCTGGGCCAGGGCGACTCGTAGTGTCATGGTGCGAATCATACCACTACCTTCCGAACTGCAATATAAAGCATAATAAAACCTTGTGGCGTAAAAATAAGAAGGGGGTATCATAGCGAGCCCTGCTCCGGCTCACCCCACCCACGGCGAAAAACACTGCCGAGGGCAAGCGGGGGGCAGGCGCCGTGGCGGGGCCAGGGGAACGAAACGACGAAGCTTATCCTGAGCGAAACAAAGGGGTCGCTCGCAATGACCACCTAATTGTCCTGCGTGCCTTGTGAAGAGATCATTCCTTTTTCAGTCTTACTTCCCCCGATGTCGCCGCATATTGCGCATGCTATAATCATAAAGCGTTTTCCGCAGACACACATCCTCCACCCTCCGGCGCTTCGGAATATCCAAGATGTTCCTTTTCCGCAGAAAAAAAGCCCCCAATCCCTCCGCCATCCGTCTGGAAATCATCCTTTACCATTTCGTTTCGGATAGGCGGAACGATTTCACGCTCTCCGGCCACACGGTGACCCCGGGTGAATTCCAGAGCCAGATGGAATACCTCGTCGCCCGCTATACGATGATCCGGCTGGGTGATGCCGCGGGGTGGATGGATGCCGCGGGAGGGAAGCGAGGGCCGCTGGCGGCGGTGTGCTTCGACGACGGATACCGGTGCATTTTGGAGGAGGCATACCCCATCCTGCAAACCCTGCGCATTCCCGCCACGATGTTCATCAACCCACCCGTCCTGGGAAACCGGGACTTGCTGTGGCGGGATAAAATCCGCTACCTTATGCGGCGGGGGTTGGAGGAGGAGTTCGTCGATTTCCTCCGGTCAAGGAACGGCCGCTACCGTTTCGGCATGCTTTCCAAACTGGGCTTTTATAAATGGACGAAAAAACCCAGGGCGTTGCGCAACATGGCGATCCAAAAGGATGTGGATCTCTTCTTCTCCCGCAAAGGGTTCGACGCGGCGGCCATCGCATCCGAAAATGCCCTTTTTCTGGAGGAAACGGACGTTGCGCCCTGCGAATTCCTCGAATTCGGCAACCACACCTGGTCGCACCCGATCCTGACCCTGCTGTCGGCCGCGGAACAAAAGGAGGAGATCGGAAAGTGCCATGAATACCTGCAAACCCGCGGAATAACGCCGGCCGGCTTGGCGCTGCCGTTCTCTCCTTTTAATAGACGCACGACCGCCGTTTGCCGGGACCTCGGTTATGAGTATATGTTGACCGTCTACGCTGAAAGCAATTACTCCGGTCCGGAGAAGAAGGACAGGCCGCTGATTCTGCACCGCCGCATGGCTCCCAAGGACGTCGGCGGGATGGCATCCATCGTTTAGGATCCGACGATACCTATGAGCCCATTGACCCGAAAAAAGGATGAAGCGCGGTTTAGCCGGGAAACACCGGGCGGGCGAATCCCTGCCGTTGACAGATGGGCGCCTCTTTCTTATCATTCGCTTCGCCAATGAAAAAGCAAATTGTCGCTACCGTGGGAATGTGCGGGTCGGGGAAGAGCGTCGCCGGCGAACGGCTGGAGCGGCTTGGATTCGTCAAGGTGTATTTCGGCGGTCTGACGATCGAAGAGGTCAAGCGCCGCGGGCTCGAGGTCAACGAGAAAAACGAACGCGCCGTACGCGAGGAATTGCGGCGGACGCACGGCATGGGCGCCTTCGCCGTCCTCTCGCTTCCGAAAATCGAAGCGCTGCTGGGAGAGGGGAAAAACGTTCTTATCGACGGCCTCTACAGTTTCTCCGAATATAAAATTCTCACGGAAAAATATGGAGACCGGCTGGTGGTCATCGCCGTGTTCACGCCCCGCGCGCTGCGCTACGAGCGCCTGGCGCGGCGGGACGTGCGTCCGCTGACGCGGGCGGAAGCCGTCTCCCGCGATTTTGCCGAGATCGAAAACATCGAGAAGGGCGGGCCGATCGCCCTGGCCGATTACACGATCGTCAACGACGGCACCATGGATGAACTGATCCGGCGGCTGGACGGGATTTTACTTTCCGAAAAGGTGCTGTAAACCCTGACCGAGGATGGGCAACCGATGAAAATGGATGACGCCGCACTCAAACGCAAACGGCCCGGTTGGGATTCCTATTTTCTGAAATTCGCGGCCCAGGCCGCGGCGCGCAGCGATTGCCTCCGCGCCCAGGTCGGCGCGGTCATTGTCAATCCCCGGCGTAAAGTGAAGGGCACCGGGTACAACAATTCGCCGGTGGGAGTGGAATCGTGCCTGGCGCGCGGGTACTGCTACCGGATCGAGCACAATATCGAATCCGGATCCCGCTACGAGACCTGCCGCAGCATTCACGCGGAACAGAACGCGATCATCCAGGCCGGGGAGGATAACTGCGTCGGCAGCACCATGTATCTGTTCGGGCATAACCAGGTGTGCATCCTCTGCAAGCGCTTTATTCTGAACGCCGGGATCGTTCGTGTGGTGTTGCAAAAAGATTTCAACACGGATGTCGAAGAGATCGATCCGCTGGGCTGGCGCGAGGAATTGTAGCCGGCACAGTCCGCCGATCCAACCGCGGTGACCGCCGTGGCGCGGAGTGAGGCATTCGGAGGATGCCGCGCTTGCCCGGAATCGCGTTTCTCACGCACCCGTACCGCGCAACTTATGAATGCCACACTCCCGGTTGGCGAAAAAAGGTGCCAGCCGGTTCGCATCCATCGGGAAGGATTCCGCATTGCTCATGAGCCAATCCTCACGGAACAAGATCGAAGAACGGTTCGACCGCGAATCCCGGGTCTGGCGCGAACTCTACCGCCGCTCCGGGCGCAATCCCTTTGCCTACCACGACAAGCAATACCGCAGGCGGTACGTCCTCGGGATGCTCGGGAAGGGGAGCGGGCGGGTGCTGGACCTGGGCTGCGGGGCCGGCGAATTTTTTAACGATATGGGGAAGGCAGGGTATTCCGTGACGGGGGTGGATTTCTCATCCGAGATGGTCCGGCTTGCCGCCGCCGCGGACGGCGCCGGGCCGGTCGCGCGCGCGGATGCCGTTCAATTACCGTTCGCGGCACATTCTTTCCGCGCACTCATCGCGGTCGGGCTGGTGGAATATCTTCCCGGGGATGAGGGTGCGCTGGCCGAACTGAAACGCATCATAGAGCCGGGCGGGATGCTGGTTATCACATTGCGCAACAAACGCTGCCTTGAGCGGCGGCTATGGGATGCGTATACCCGCCGGGGTTGGATGAAACGCGTCTCCACCGGTTTTTTCCGCGAGCACGATCCGGATGCATTCCAGGCCGCGGCCGCGCGCTTCGGATTCACCGATTTCACGCGCCGGTACTGCCACTTCTACCCGCTGACGTGGCCGTTTTCCAAAGTGTTGGCTCCTGTCAATAATCTGCTTGCGCATCTCTGGGAGCGGATCTTCTCGCGCAGCTGCATCCCCTGGCTTGGGTCCACCGTGATTGTTCGCTTCCGGGCGCCGGGGGGAGATCCCCTCACCCTCTAATCCCTCTCCCAGCTTATGCTGGGAGAGGGAAGGCGTAAATCCGATTTTTGGATTTGCGCAAGGGTGAGGGAGAAAAAATTGGTGACCCCCATGCGATACTCCCAACACTTCGGCACCACGCTTCACGAAGATCCGTCCGACGCGGAGAGCGCCGGCTTCCGGCTGCTCCTGCGCGCAGGCTGCATCCGGCCGCTCGGTGCGGGGATCTTCAGCTATCTTCCGCTGGGGTACCGGGTGAAAGAAAAGATCGAGCGCATCTTGCGCGAAGAGATGCAATCCATCGGCGGCGAGGAATTGCTCATGCCGGTGGTGCATCCGGCGGAGATCTGGAAGCGGACCGGACGCTGGCAGCAGATCGGGGCCGAGATGGGCCGGATGAAGGACCGGGCCGGGCGGGACCTGGCGCTGGCGATGACCCACGAGGAGGTCGTCTCCTCCCTGGCGGCGTCGGAGATCCGCTCCTACCGCGACCTGCCGCGTTTGGTCTATCACATCCAGACCAAATGGCGCGACGATCCCCGGCCGCGAGCCGGCTTGATCCGCGTTCGCGAATTCACGATGCTCGATTCCTACAGCCTGGATGCGGCGGCCGAAGGCATGGAAACGCAATACCGGGCTCATGCCGATGCTTACCATCGCATCTTCCGGCGCTGCGCGCTTCCGGTGGTGGCGGTCGGTTCCGACAGCGGGATGATGGGTGGGAAGACGGCGCACGAATTCATGTACCTCTCGGAGATCGGTGAGGATACGATCCTGCTGTGCCCGGCCTGCGATTACAAAGCCAACCGCCAGGCCGCGCGCTTCCGCAGGACCGACGCCGTGGAAGAGGATCCGCTCCCGATTGAGAAAGTTGCCACTCCGGGGATCACATCCATCGAAGACTTGGCGGCTTTCCTTAAAATTCCGGCCGCTCGAACGGCCAAAGCGGTATTCTTCATGGCGTCCGTCGCGGAGGAAAAGGAAACCGTCGAGAAGCTGGTGCTCGCCGTAATCCGCGGCGACCTGGAAGTGAACGAGACCAAGCTGGCGAACGCCGCCCGCGCGGTGGAGATGCGCCCGGCCCGCGACGAGGAAATCCGCGCCACGGGCGCCGTGCCCGGGTTTGCCTCCCCAATCGGCGTGCGTGACGCGCTCGTGATTGCGGACCTTTCGATCACCGCCGGACCGAACCTGACCGCCGGCGCCAACCAGGAGGGTTTCCACCTCCGCAACGTCAATTGCGGGCGCGATTTTCGTCCCGACATCACGGCCGATATCGCCGCCGCCCGCGGCGGAGACGCCTGCCCGGGGTGCGGTGCGCCGATGTCGGCCCGGCGCGGTGTCGAGGTGGGGAACATCTTCCAACTGGGTACCCGCTACAGCGAACCGATGGAATGCTTCTACCTTGATAAAGAGGGAAAGCGCCAATCCGTCTGGATGGGTTCCTACGGGATCGGGGTCGGCCGCCTGATGGGGTGCATCGCCGAGGAACACCACGACGAGCACGGGCTGATCTGGCCGGTCGCAATCGCCCCGTTCCCGGTTGCGCTGGCGGCCTTGGGATGCGAAGAGGACGCGGAACGGACCTACCGGATGCTTACGGATGCGGGCGTCGAGGTTTTATACGACGATCGCAACGAAAGGGCAGGCGTAAAGTTTGCGGATGCGGACCTGATGGGCTTCCCGCTGCGGCTGACGGTCAGTAACCGCTCGGTGCGCGAGGGCGGGGCGGAAATGAAACTCCGGACGAAGCCGGACAAACGGATCATTCCCTGGGAAAGGCTTGTCGCCGAGGTGAAGCGCGAGATCGACGCATTGGCGGCGGGCGACCTCCCATCCGAAGATGAAAGCCGCAATGCGTAAAGTGCTTTTTGTTTGTTACGGCAACCTGTGCCGGAGCCCGATGGCGGAGGGGTTCTTTAATTTCCTGAGCAAGCAAGCCGGGATCGCCGCCGAAAGCGCGGGCGTGGGCGCGGTGGATGGAACGCCGCCATCCCTGCCGGCCGTCCTGGAGATGAAGCGGCGCGGAATCGACATTGCCCGCCACCGGGCGCGGAATGTGTCTTCCGTTGCCGTTTCCGATTATGTTGTCGTCGTTGCCTTGGACCGGGAGGTTGCGGCGCTGTTTGGAGCGGCGTTTCCGGAGACTTCCGATTTGCGGATCTGGGTCATTCCGGATCCGTACGGCGGGTCGGCCGGGGAATACCGCGAGGCTGCGGATCTGATTACTTCTCACGTTGAGGAATTACTCCGCTCGGTTGCGTGAGGAGGAAAGAATTCTTAACCACGAAGACACGAAGACACAAAGGATTTCAGATTTTCTTTGTGTCTTCGTGTCTTCGTGGTTACTTACCGGATCGTTGAATAAAAAAGTTACATCTGGGAGAAGATCAATCCGGTGCCGTGCCGCTCGGCGATGGCCAGAATCTTCACCATGGCGGTCTTTTCATTCATCGTCTGCGCGGTGGTAAAGCCGCACCGCTCGAGCTGATCGCGGAGCACGGTCACTTCCCCGGCCGTGAGATACCCAAGGTATTCGTTCTCGGTTTCCCCCGCCAGGTTCCCATACCGTTCGGTCAGATTCCTCAGCAAATCGATCATCTCCGGCAGGTCCGCATTGGCGGAATCTTCGGCGGGCAGGTGTTCGGACAGGTAATCCACGAGGCTGCCGACCGGCCGATTGGTTTCCTCCTCCACCCGGAAGCTGATGATGTCATACCCGTCGATGGCGGCCGGGAAATTTCTGCCCGGCACGATGGACGCCCGGATCCGCCGGAGAATATCCCCCTTCTGAAGCGAATGAAACCGATTGGTGTCGAATAAATCCGGATGAAAGCCGATGGACATGACACACTCCGTTGGGTCCGGAGTATACCGGATTCCTTCCCATGCTCCAATTTCTGGTTGTTTTGGGCCGAAAATCATTTTGGGGCTTTCCGGTAAGTCCTAGAATTCCCGCCTTACTCTCCGGGTATGAAATACGTATATTAATTTGGAGTATCATTATTTCACCGGTAATATTGCAAAAGGAGGCCCCATGCTGCAAATGCAGGATATTGCCTATTTTTTCCTGATTGCCTCGATTTGGACCAGTGTTTTAGCCATTTCTTCACCCGGCACCGGGCTGCTGGAACTTGCCGCCTGCATCTGCGTTGTTATCACCGCAGTATTTGCCGTCTGGCTGAATATCAATCTTTGGGCGTTCGGCATCCTGGTGGCCGCTTTCATCGTGTTTTTAATCGAAATCGCCAAACCGATGAAGGGCATTTTCCTGCTCATCTCGGTGGTCCTGTTTTCCGTCGGATCGATTTTCCTGTTCCGCGGAAGCGGCGGTGAATTCGCGGTCGTTTCCTGGCCGTTGGCCGTCCTTTCCAGCCTGGGAACCACCGGCTTTTTCTGGCTGGTCGTGCGCAAGGTGCTGCAGACCCAGCGCAGGCCGGTTCAAATGGATCCTTCATCGATCATCGGCCAGATTGGAGAAGCCCAGACCGAGATCCTTATGGAGGGGTCGGTACAGGTGGCGAGTGAATTATGGTCGGCCCGCTCCGATACCCGAATTCCGGCCGGATCACGCGTCCGGGTGATTTCTCGGGAAGGGTTAATCCTTACCGTCGAAAAGGAATCCTGACTTGTCGGAAAAGCAATCCGCCCCGTTTGGAACATGGGTCAGCCCCGTCACGCCGCAATCCCTCAGCCGGCAAATCCGGCTGGAGGATGTCCAGTGGACGCCCGACGGCGGCGCCTTGTTGTGGGTGGAAGGCCGGGCCGGGAAAGGCGTGCTGGTCATCCGCGAGGGAAGCGACCTTCCCCGGGATATAACCGAAAACCGGAACGTCCGCGGCGGTGTGGGGTACGGCGGCGGCCTGTTCTCCCCGGGAAAAGGATTCGCGGTGTTCGCCGAAAAAGACGGCAGGCTGTACCGCGTGGAATATGCCGGAGGCCCCGCGCGGCCTATCACTCCCGGTTTCGGCGCGGCGGCTGCTCCGGCGCTTTCCCCCGACGGCCGTTGGGTGCTGTATGTGCACCACTATGAGGAGGAAGACTCCCTGGCGATTGTTGATTCGGACGGGCGGCAATGGCCCCGCAAACTGGCGGCGGGGGCGGATTTCTACATGCAGCCGGTTTGGAGCCCGCGCGGAGACCGGATTGCCTGGGTGGATTGGAACTTTCCGAATATGCCGTGGGATGGGACGGTGCTTCGTTGCGCGAGAATTTCCATAGACTCTCCCGTGCTTGAGGAAGTAACCGTATTGGCCGGCGCGGCGGATATCCCCGTGTTTCAACCCGCTTTCTCCCCCGATGGATTTCAGCTGGCGTATATCGAGGAACGGGGAGAGTGGGATTCGCTCGTCGTCCTGGAATTGGAGAGCGGGAAGAAACGCGTTCCGGTTTCGGAGACCACGCTGGCGGAACCGGCCTGGACCCAGGGGATGCGCGTTTTCGGCTGGTCGGAAGACGGAAAAAAAATCTTCTTTCTGAAGAAGGAAAAAGGCTTCTGCTCCGTCCATGCCGTGGACCTGGAAACGGAACGGATCACCCAGCCGCCTCCCGGGCCGTATACCGATCTTACACAGATTTCCGTTTCTCCCTCGACCGCCGCTCTGGCGTTTATCGCCTCTTCCTGCGCGATTCCAAAACGCATTGTGGTGCAGCAGGAAAAGCGATTCTCAATCCAGGCCCGGTCTTCCCCGGAACGGCTGGCGGAGGAAGAACACGCGCAGCCCGAGCCGGTAACCTGGCGATCCGACGACGGCGCGGAGGTGCACGGGCTGTTTTTCCCCGCCCACAATCCCCGGTTCGCCGCAAAGGGGGCGCCGCCCGCGATCATCCTGGTTCACGGGGGGCCGACATCCCTGGTGCCGGCCGCGTATTCGGGGGATACGTTGTTTTTCACCAGCCGCGGATTTGCCTGCCTGGATGTGATCTACCGCGGAAGCGCCGGCTTCGGCCGGTCCTACCGCAATGCGCTGCGCGGGAAGTGGGGCGAAGTGGATGTGGCGGACTCGGTTTCCGGCGCCAAGGCGCTTGTGGAACGCGGGCTGGCGGATCCGTCGCGGCTTGTTCTCAAAGGCGGGAGCGCGGGCGGGTATACCGTCTTGAATTGCCTGATTCACCATCCGGGTTTTTTCCGGGCGGGGATCTGCCTGTATGGCGTATCGAATTTATTCACCGTGAATGAGGTAACGTTAAAATTCGAAAAACATTATCTGGATACGTTGGTGGGCAAGCTTCCTGACAACCAGGAGAAATTCCAGGCATGGTCGCCGGCGTTCCATGCGGACCGGATTCGCGATCCGCTGGCCGTTTTTCAGGGAGAGGAGGATAACGTCGTCCCGCCGAGCCAGACCGGGGAGATTGCCGCCGCGCTTGCTCGCAGCGGCGTACCGAACCTGTACCGATTGTTCCCCGGCGAAGGCCACGGCTGGAGAAAACCCGAAACGATCATCTCGTATTATACTGAGGTGGAGATATTTCTTCGCCGGTACGTACTTTTTACCTGATCGTATTTTCAAACCAGGAGGCTTTTATGGAAACATCATCCTCAATCGTCGTCGCCGGGTTGTGCATCGGCGCGGTAGCTGTTGTCGCGCTGCTGGTACTGATCGGCAACGTATTCCGCGTGGTCCGCGAGTACGAACGCCTGGTCATTTTCCGTCTGGGCCGCAGCATCGGCGCCAAGGGGCCGGGCCTCGTACTGCTGATCCCGTTCGTTGATGAACCGCGCAAGGTGGATTTGCGGGAACAGGTGCGGGAAATCGGGCACCAGGTCTGCATCACCAAAGACAACGCCCCGATCAACATCGACTTCCTCTGGTTCTACAAGATTCTAGATGCCACCTCGAGCGTCATCCAGGTAGGTTCCTTCGAACAGGCCGCCCAGGGCATGGCGACCACAACCCTGCGCTCGGTCATCGGCGGCATCCCGCTTGATGACGTGCTCTCCCAGCGCGAACACATCAACCAGGTGCTGCGCACCCGGTTGGACGAAGTCACCGAGCGCTGGGGCGTGAAGGTGACCAACGTCGAAATCCGCGAGATCATCGCGCCGCGCGAGGTTCAGGATGCGATGAACCGGCAGATGGCCGCCGAGCGCGTACGCCGCGCGACCGTGACCGAATCGGAAGGCAACCGCGACGCCGCGATCAACGTGGCCGAAGGCCAGAAGAAGTCCGCCATCCTAACCGCGGAAGGCGAACGGCAGGCGAACATCCTGCGCGCGGAAGGGTTCTCGCAGGCGCTGAAGACCATCTTCGCCGCTGCCCAGGGAATCGACCAAAAGACGATGACCCTGCAGTATTTCGACACACTCAAGGCACTCGGCACGGGCGCTTCAACGAAATTCATCTTCCCGTTGGAATTCACGTCCTTGATCGAAAACGTCCTCGCGAAGAAGTAATCCGCGCAACGGGGACTCTTTGCGGTATTCATGCAGAAAACCGGGAACGGCCGATGTGCTTGCGGCCGTTCCCGGCTTCGTACCGGAACCGGGAAGCGACCGGGAGGATATCCGTTGGAGGGCAGGACGGTTATGGAAGGATTGATCATCGCGCCGGCATCGCTCCGGGATCTGCGCCCGGTCCTGCATTTGGAACGCGTTTGCTTCGGCGCGGATGCCTGGCCGCTCCTGGATGTCATGAGCGCTTTGGTGTGGCCGGGCGGGGTGCGCCTGAAGGCGTCGGTGGACGGACGGCTTATCGGCCTGGCGATCGCCGAACCGGCGTGGAGCGACAGGATTTCGATGATCGCCAGCATCGGGGTGGATCCGGATTTTCGCCGGCAGGGTGTCGGATCGGCTTTGCTTTCCCGGTGCGAGGAACTCCTGCCGGGGAACAGCATTCGCCTGACGGTTCGGACGGATAACCAGCCGGCCATCCGGATGTATGAACGGTTTGGGTATGCCTTTTTCTCACGGATAGTAAATTATTACCGGGATGGACAATCCGGTCTGGTTATGGAAAAAATACGGACGGTCCGGTAATCGGCAAGGTTCGGCGTTCCCCCGATCCATCCCCATTTTCTTCCACCCACTCGAAGGTACAACCTCAGGACGCCATGCGGTATTCCGCGCGCATCGGATCAATAGTGGATGGATTCGATGTCCGGATCCGACAGCAGCACCTGCATCAGGCGTTCATGATCCGCCGGTGAGGCAACCGTCCGCCAGGTGCAAGTCATGCGGGATCCGCTTTTGCTTTGTTTCTTCCCGATGATCTGCACATGATGCGTGTGGATAAGCGCATCCAGGACGCCCGGTTTTTCGGGCTGGAACGTGAACGTGATCTCATATTCGCGTTCCTCGCGGATGTTATCGATCCGGTGCTCGAAAGCCGGGAAGATCCACAATACCACGAGGCCGATCGCGGTCATCACGAGCGTCAGCGCGTATTCGCCGGCGCCGAAACCCATCCCGAGCGCGGCAATGAACCAGATCGTCGCGGCGGTTGTCAGGCCGATCACCCGCGTCCCCTCTTTCATGATCACGCCCGCGCCGAGGAACCCGACGCCCGTTACCAGTGCCGCCGCGATTCTTCCCGGATCACCATTCCCTCCGATCCGGATGGAAAAGATGGTGAACAGCGCGGCGCCGGCGGAAATGAAGATCAACGTCCGGAATCCCGCCGCTTTATCGCGGAATTCCCGCTCCAATCCGATTGCGCCGCCGGCGAGGATGGCCAGGATTATTTTTATGAGGTCTTCGGTAGAAAGAACCATCGGGTCGGGAGTCTCCTTCTTCCGTGATCCGGATACGGCACCCATCCGAAGCGCGTAGCCGGGTTTCTTTTCTTAACGGGGGAAATCCTTCCCATTCAATCTGCGCCCGGATACAGCGAAGTATACTGCCGGTGCGGAAATACCGGTACCGTTGCCAGCCAACGGCATTAGGGCGCCTGGCGGAAATATTCCCGGAAGGCTGGATAGCTGGACAGATAAAGGGAGAGCGGAAGGCCGTGTCGCCGGGTTCCCGGCGTGCCTTTGCGTGTACAATGGGCAAAATCCCATCCGGCGGTTTCCTGCCCTCACCCGGCGCATGTTAAAATCCTGCTGTCATCAACCCCCCGCTTCATCCCGCAGCCTGCCGGACGGGTTCAGCGCCGTCCGGGTGCCGGAAACGATACGGAATCAGGTGAGCTATGGCCATTCGCGCGGTTTTTTTCGATATCGGCGGTGTCATTCTACGGACGGAAAACCCTGAACCGAGAAGGGAATGGGAACAGCGGCTTGGATTGCCGCCCGGCCAATTGGTAAAAATAGTTTTTGATAATCCGGTTGCTCAGCAGTCCACCGTCGGCGAAGCCT
>DAOUDU010000145.1:0-4222 GCA_034430775.1 Anaerolineales bacterium
GGGAAAGCCGGGCTGACCTTTACCGCCGCAACCCCGGCGTGATTAAAGGGGCGGCGGGGAGCATCACGTATGGATGCCATCCCTCTATGTTACAGCCATCAACTCATGGACTATCCTTTTACCCGCGCCGGAGGGATGAAGAATCTCCGCTTTACACCGGGCGGACCGGGTAAACGTCTGTTGATCATCCCTTCGGCCCGAGTCCGCCTTGGTTTTATAGTTCCAGAAAGCATCCCGCCAACCCCTCCTTTGTGCAATTCGGATAAAATGCGGGCGTGAAGCCGTTCTCCGGACAATGCATTTCCCGGAGGAGAATAGGTTTTACGTAAGAAGGGAAGCATCTATGCTGCTGATCGCGAGCAATGAAGGAAGAACCGGTGTGCCCCGCACGGTGGAATTGCTGAAAGCCGGGACCGGCGGCCTTCAGGCGATGGTCGAAGGGATCAAGATGGCGGAGGCGGATCTGGATATCCACTCGGTCGGGCAATCCTCCTGGCCGAATCTTCTCGGAGAACTCCAACTGGACGCGGCGGTGATGGATGGAAATACCCGCAGGACCGGGGCGGTGGGAGCCGTGCGGGGCTTCAAACATCCCGTGGCCATCGCGTATGAAGTCATGCGGCGGTTGGACCATGAGCTCCTGGTGGGGGAGGGCGCGGAGCGGTTTGCGGAAGAAATCGGCGCGCTGAAGAACAAGAATGAGACGGCGCATTCGATAGCGGCATGGAAAAAACATCTTGACGAAACCCTCACCCGGGAACAAAAAAGGGGCTTCCCCGACATCCATCTTTTAGATATAAAGGGCGTCTCCCGGGATCCGGAACGTCCGTTTGATACGACCGTCTACCTGTCCATCGACCGCGCGGGTGGATTGGCGACGGCGGTGAGCACTTCGGGCTGGGCGTGGAAATATCCGGGGCGGCTCGGCGACAGCCCGATCATCGGCGCGGGAAGCTATGCGGACACCCGCTACGGCGCCTGCGCCTGCACCGGCCTGGGAGAAATGACCATCCGCGCCGGAACCGCCCGGACTGTGGTGACATATCTGAAGCTGGGATATGGTATACGGGAGGCGGTGGCGGAAGCCGCGCGGGATCTGTTGGACCTTAAGGCCGGTTTTCTCGATGAGGTGTATATCCATGCCATTAACCCGCGCGGGGAATACCATGTCCTGGGCGTGAATTCAAACCGGACGGCCCGATATCTGGTATGGAACGATTCGATGCCGTCCGCGGAAATGCGGGAAGCCGAAGTATTCGCTCCGCAATAAACATCGCCTCCCGGTTGAATTGGAACCGGGAATGTACATCACCATCAGGTTCATCCTCACCCCGTCGGTGAGGTGGAGGATGCCATGTCCGAATCCGGCGGTTTTCACTTCGCGAAAATGGAAGCTGCCCCGGCGTCGGTTGCGGATAAGAAATCCAAGTTGGGTTCGACGGCCGTTACCCTCGGTGTTTTGGCGATCCTTTCATTCGCCCTGGCGATGCTGTTGTGGAACATTGAGAGTATAAAATTTTCCTGGCAGCTGCGGTATACGATTCGCGAATACAGCGATGGGATCGCGCTCGCGGCATACGCTTTTCTCTGCCTGTCGCCCTTGGTCAGTCTGATGGGTCTGGGCCTGGGAACGGCCGCCGCTGTTTGGAAGCCGGCCGATAGGAAAACCGGTGTGATCGGGCTGTTGATCAATGCCGTTGCGCTGGTCGTTCCGTTTTATGTATTGGCGGTTTATGTGCTTGGCGATTGAACACTACCTTTCCAATAAAATTGGTTTAGGAGGCTGAACGAAAATGAAAGGCATATTTGATCATCCGGCAATTCCCGAACCCGGATTTTCGCGACTTTTCAGGATGGGCGGCGCAGCGGCGCTGACCGCGGCCGCGCTGATGCTGGGCGAAGTTGTTGCGCTCGCCCTTTACCCGCCGCCGGAAACGGTTGACGGCTGGTTCGCATTGTTCCAAACCACACCGGCTGTCGCGCTTCTTGATTTTTGGGGGTTGGAAGTACCGATGTACGCAATGTTCGCTCTGGTGTTCCTCGCCCTCTACGCGGTTCTCAGAAAAACCGATGAAAGCCGGATGGCGATTGTCCTCGCGCTGGCTCTCCTCGGAGTCGGAATCTTCCTTGCGACCAACAATCCTATTTCCATGCTGTCACTCAGCAACCAGCATGCGGCCGCGGCGACCGAGGCGGAGAAATCAGTATATCTATCGGCGGGGCAGGCTCTGCTGACCAATACCGGACAGCGCGCCGCCGGCGGTTTCAACATGAGCCTCTTTTTGGTAACGGCCGCCGGGCTGCTGGCTTCGATGGTCATGCTCCGGGCCGGTACCTTCGGCCGGACAACCGCCTGGGTGGGCATTTTTGCTCATGGCCTTTCCCTGGCCGATTATCTCCGGCAAGCGCTGACCTCGTCGGAAATTATCGTCCTGCTCGTCGTCCTGCCGAATGCGCTGCTTTTGATGATCTGGTACGTTTTGGTCGGCCGCGGGCTTCTCCGCATCGGGAATATCGAAGTGCCCCCGCTTCCCGTAAAAACGAAACCCGAAGCGTCCCGGCGAAAACCGCGATGAAAGGAGCCGCCATGCCGGCATCCATCCTTGTGGGATATGCCACCGATTACGGATCCACCCGGGAGGTTTCCGAGGCGATAGCGGAAACGCTGCGTACAGGCGGGCTGGATGTCGATATCCAACCGGCCCGGGAAGTGCGCACCCTCGCCGCGTACCGCGCGGTCGTGCTGGGCGCGCCGCTGATTATGTACCGCTGGCATGCGGATGCGCGCCGGTTTCTTTCGCGGCATCGAAAAACCCTCGCGGAACGGCCGGTTGCGGTTTTCGCGCTCGGCCCGACCCATGTTCCGCATGACGAGAACGAGTGGCGCGATTCCCGCGTCCAATTCGATAAAGCGCTGACGGAATACCCCTGGTTCACACCGGCCGCGCGTGAGCTGTTCGGCGGCAAGTTCGACCCGAAGGATCTGCGCTTCCCGATCAACCTGCTTGCCGGCAGCGAGCCGGCCGGCGACATCCGTGATTGGAACGCGATCCGCGCCTGGGCCGAGGGGATCATTCCCTTGCTGGCCGGATGAAATGCGCGGGAAATTGGGCCGCGCCGTTTCAGGAAAATCGATTACAGAAAAATCCGAGCCGGCCGCTAAAGACGCCGCACTTCGCTCCACCGGCGGATTTGGGAGAAAAACACATGACTCAAAAATCAGAATACATCCCCGGTGTGTGCAACATCGGGCCGGCGGAAACCCGGATGCGCAGGATGGCGGGATGGGCCGGGTTGTGCGCGACGCTCCTCCTTTGGGTGTTGTTTTTTGTCTTTCGCGTGCCCGCCGCTTGGCGGCTGCTCCTCTTCTTCCCGGCGACGATGTCCGCGGTCGGTTTTCTCCAGGCGGCCATGCATTTTTGCGCCGCGTTCGGGGTGATGGGGGTTTTCAATTTCGGACCAAACGTCGGGAAGACGGATTCCATCGAGCAGGCGGAATTCCGGAAAAAAGACCGCCAAAAGGCGCTGCTGATAATCTCGTATTCGTGTCTGATCGGGATGGCCGCGGCGATGGCGGGATATTTCCTGATGCTGCCCTAAAGCCCGATGTCGGGCTTTCGGCGCGCGGTACCGACCGGGTGATCCGGACCCGGCTCCCGCGGGGATCCCCGACGGCCCCTTCCGCATCCGCCGCTTCCCCCAGGCGAAGGAAATCGACTATCCGCTGATCCGCATTGTCGGCTAAAATACGCTGGCCGCTAGACCGCCTGGTTGCCGGTCCCATCCGCAGGCTTAACTGCCCTCCCCGGAGAAGAGACGCCCATGAATCGGTATTCGGAAAAGGATGAAGAAAATATCCTGCTGGAAATGGAACACATTCGGATCAAGGCGTACATTGAGTTTAACCGGCAGGCGCTGGAAGAAATTTTGACCTATGACTACGAGTACATTAATTCCCGGGGAAGGATCATCACCCGGGAACAATTGATATCGGCGCTGGAAAAACGCAATGCGGTGTTCTCGGCGATCGATCTGGATGAACCCCGGATCCGTTTTTATGGCGACGCGGCGGTCATGACGGGAAAATTGCACGAAGTGGGAAAATCCGGATCGGGAACATTCGATGAATGGTCCCGGTTTACACGGATCTTTATTAAGCAGGCGGACGGGAATTGGCGTTCGGTGGCGTACCATTCCTCAAAAGTCGCCGATGATTGAAGGG
>DAOUDU010000146.1:0-1636 GCA_034430775.1 Anaerolineales bacterium
CGAGCTCCGAACCGCCGCGCGGCGCCCACCCGTTGACGCTCATCCAGTTCATCTCCTGGATATCGCCGTCGATCAGCCCTTGCGGGCCGCCGTGCACGCCGAGGATCGTGTGGCCTTTATCGATCCCGAGCCGGACCGCAGAGCGGACAGCGGTGTTCATTCCCGGCGCGGGCGCGCCGGCATTGAGCACGGCGATCCGCAGCCGCCGCAGGCCGGGCTTGGGGGTGTGCGGCAGCGAACGGACCATTGTGCGCAGGGTCCGGAAGGTGTCTTTGAAGGAATCCCCGCGCAGGATCATTGCCTGGGCGTAATCCTTCTCGCCCACGACCTTCGTCACCTTCTGAGTTTTTTCGACGCATTCCATCAATGGTGTGAAGGCGATGCGGTTCTCGCGCCAGCCGACCACCGTCGGCTCGGACTGGGCGTTGCTTTTTTCGATCTGCTCGACGGCCGCATATCCCATCAGGGTGCCCAGGTTGCGGTCGAACGCGCTCGGCGAACCGCCGCGCTGGACGTGGCCGAGAATGGTGACGCGGCAATCCTCGCCGAGCTTCTCCTCGAGCACCTGCTTCACGTAGGCGCTGGTGATCGATTTGCCGTTGCGGTCGGTGGCGCCCTCGGCGACGATCACGGTGCTGTCGCGCCGGCCGGCTGCGCGGCCCCCTTTAAGCACCCCGCACATGACATCCTCCCAGTGCTCCACATCCGGCGGGGATTCCGGGATCAGCACCCAGTCGGCGCCGCAGGCCAGCGCGCTCATCAACGCCAGGTAACCGCAATGGCGGCCCATGACTTCGACGACAAACGTGCGCTGGTGGCTGGTGGCGGTCGAGGAGATCGCATCAACCGCTTCGACGATGCGGTGCAAAGCCGTATCGGCGCCGATCGTCATATCGGTGCCGAAGAAGTCGTTGTCGATCGACCCGACCAGCCCGGTGATCGTGAGGTACGGATGCTGCTTGGCGGTTTCCTTGCCGAGCTTGCCCTGATTAACCAGATCTTCGAGGAGCGAGCTCCATTCCTGGCGGAACAGATTGGCGCCGGTCAGGCTGCCGTCGCCGCCGATGACCACCAGCGCGTCGATTCCGTAGGTGATCAGATTAAAGGCGGCCTTCAGCCGGCCTTCGCGCGTGCGGAATGCCGCGCAGCGCGCGGTGCCGATTACCGTCCCGCCGCGCTGTAGGATGCCGCCGACCGAATCCCAGGTCATCGGAAGGATCGCGTTCCCGCCGTCCACCATCCCCTGGTACCCTTCGGTGATGGCGTACACATCCAATCCATGATCGAGCGCGGTGCGCACCACCGCCCGAATCGCGGCGTTCATTCCCGGGGCATCGCCTCCGCTGGTCAGCACGCCCAGTTTTCGTTTTTCGACTTTTGTCATCCTGTTCCTCCAGTGCCCCGAAAAATCCGGAGCGGGGAGTATTGCTTGCCGGTCGATATTTCATGAACAGCAATACGTATAGATCGAAGAATAAGTATACTCCCGGTCTTCACCCTTCTCCCACATCCGGCCTTCGTCCACCCTCTCCCCCTCCCCATTGTGGGGAGGGGGAGAGGGCAGGGTGAGAAGGAGGGGGAGGAGATATTCAAATAGAAGCGGAAGACCATCCTGCATTTCGGTCTTCCGCCTCTG
>DAOUDU010000147.1:0-1504 GCA_034430775.1 Anaerolineales bacterium
AGTTCGTAGCGCCTTGGGATACCGCAAACCTTGATTCAATAAGCAAGTTAGTCCTTCCTTGGTAAATCCCACTCAGAGCAGTTGGCAGTTCATCGGACCGACCGCAACCAAGATCGGTTTTCGAGTTATTCCCCCCCAAGCAACCAAGCATAAGACAATATTCTCATGGAAAGGAGGCACCACCAGTGGTTAAAAAGGATAAACCGGATCTGCTGACCGTTTTGAAAGCGGCCGGAGTCGACGTGTCCAATTCTTACGGGAAGCAGACATTCCAGACGTGGTGCCCATTCCACGGAGACAGCCCTCAGTCACATAACGGACGACCTGGGCGCCCGAACCTGCATGTGCGGCTGGACCGGCAGACCTTCAAATGCTACCGATGCGGCGTGCACGGCGATTCGTGGGATTTCGTCGGAATCAAGATCTACGGCGCCGGATGGGACCCGAAGAACAAGGAGCAGTTCAAGCGGGCGGTCAAGGAGATGGAAAGTCTGCTCAACGTTTCGCTCTCTCGGCCATACCCGGCGGCGCAGAAACAGGTCAAGCAGGAAGACCTGCCGCCCCCGCCGATCCGCGTGGCCGATCGGGAAAGGACCGAACTGCAGACACTGACGTTCGCGGCCTCGGTCTACTATTCCTCACTGTTCATGAAACAGGGGAAACAGGCGCTGCGTTACATCGAGGGCAGGGGGATCACGCGCGACACGATCGACGCCTTCCGGATCGGATGGGCGAGCGGTTCGTCGCTCTCCTTGTCGCTTATGCTCTATCCACCGGCAATGAAGGAAAACGCGGAACAGGCGAAGTTGTACAATGACACGGGCCGGGAATACTTCTTCAATCGGTTGATCATCCCGGACCGCGGCCGTGACGGGCAGGTCTATTACATGACCGGCCGGTCTCTGGAGAAGGACCCCAAGATCCGCTACCTTGGCCTGCGCGGCGGGAAATCCATGTGGGGGATCCACCGGATCCGCAAAGACGAGAAAGTGTTCCTGGTCGAGAGTCCGATGGACGCGCTCTCGCTCTGGCAGTGCGGCCTGCAGGCGATTGCAGTGCAGGGGACCGACTTCGACACGCAATGGGATGCGCAACTCCTCGAAATACCCGCACTGGTCATCCTGCCCCAGAACGATCAGCCGGCGGAAGATACGCTAGCCGGCCCGCGCTCCTGGACAGCCCGGCTGCCGCACGCAACCGTCCAGCGGATCCCGAAATCCTACAAGGACATCAACGACATCCTCAAAGAGACCGGGACCGAAGGCCTGGGTGATCTGATCGAGCACCCCGCGCAATAAACCCCAAGCAAATTCAATTCATCCGCTAAAAACCGGGAGGCCCAGCCTCTTTGGTTGACTTTTGGAAAGGAGTGATGTAAAATGGCATTTATAGAGTTGCCATATGGCAATACGCTGGAGGGCCTCATGAACCAAGCGCTGACGCTGATGGGTGTGAAGGGAAACCCCGCCAAGGTGGAGGAGCAACTCCGGAAAGGCCTGCCCTA
>DAOUDU010000148.1:0-3809 GCA_034430775.1 Anaerolineales bacterium
TCGTGCTGGCCATGAGTGCGCCGATGTGCACCGCATATCCGTCGACGATGTCGCGCGCTCCGGCCAGTAGCTCTCCGGCGGAAAGGTCGGGCAGCGATTTGCCTTCCCAGCGTGCGATGGCTTTCTGATAGATCGGCAAACCCACATTCCGCCAGTAGGGAACACCCTTGCGTAACATGCCCGGCATATTGGGCACCATGTAGCGCGCCATCGCCCACCATTCGGCCGGCGTGTAGCTGACCTTCATGTAGGCGAACCCGCCGATACTCAGAAGATAATTTTCCGGAATGACTGATGCCGAGCCAAAGAGATCCTTGGCCATCTTGCGGTTGCCCGCGATGAAGAAGCGGATCCCCAGAGTGGTAAAAAGCGGGCTGAGCGGCCCGGGCAGGAGTTCGACGATGCTCGTGCGAATGTATTGCCCTTTCGGATCGGGCAGCTCCCACACCACCGGAGGTCCTTCCTGCTTCGGGAGTGAGGTGATGGGGCGTGCCTGCAGAAGGTGGATCTTTCCGTTTTGGATCGCCCACTCGATATCCATCGGCGTACCGTACATGCGCTCGACCTGATCGCCGAGCCGGACCAGCGCAGCCGCCTGCCGGTTCGAGAGCACCGGAGCGCGGCGTTTCTTCTCCGGAACCGGTTGTTCACCGGTTCCTTCTTCCCGCAGTACGACCATGGTCTGTTTGTCGGCGATCTGCGTTTCCACGATCTTGGCGCGCTTTTTCCCCTTCGTCAGCGTGATGGTATCCGGCGTGACCAGCCCGCCGACAATCGCCTCACCCAGCCCCCAGGCGGCGTTTATCACAGCCTGATCCCGACGGCCGTTCATCGGATTGGCGGTAAACAGCACACCCGCGGATGTGGCGGGGACGAGTTCCTGGACCACGGCCGCCAGACTGATGCGCTCTTGGTCGATGCCGTTGCGGATGCGATAGCTGATCGCGCGCGCCGTCCACAACGAGGCCCAGCAGCGGCGGACAGCGTCGAGCACAGCGTCGGATCCGCTGATGTTGAGGAAGGTCTCCTGCTGTCCGGCGAAGGAGAGGCCGGGCAGATCTTCCGCGGTGGCCGAGGACCGCACGGCAACGGCGGATTCCTTGCCTGGGAGCGAGGCGTATGCCTCGCAGACGGCTTGGCGGATTCCGGCGGGGATTTCCGCGGAGTGGAAGGCATCTTGAATCGTCCGCGAACATCCTTCCAACGCGGCGGGGCGGTTGATGTCTGCTTTCGCCAGCGCGCCGACAATCACGCCCTCGAGGTTGTTTTCTTCAACGAATTGCCGGTAGGCGGCGGTGGTGACGAAGAAACCGAAGGGAACCGGGAGACCGGCCGCGGACAGCCGGGCGAGCGAATATCCCTTGCCTCCGACCGTCTCCAGCCTCGCCGTCCCGTCGGTGAACGCGGTCACCAGCGGGTTTTTTATTTCTACCCTGGGAGTCATATCAGCTGTTCCTTTCCTCGCTTCCGGCTGTGAGCCGCTCCATCCCTGAAACCGTCAGCCCAAGATCCCAAATTCGGCAGAGGATCCCACGCAGGGCGGACTGGTCGGTGATCGTCCCCGAAAGGCAGGTTGCCTCCATCCCATCAGGTGCGGTGGCGCTGCGGATGCTCAGCTCGGGAAAGTAACCTGTCCAGCGGCGGTCGAGCCGTCCGAGGATGAGGATCCGGTAATCCGCCGCTTGTCCTTTTCCTTCCGGTCCGCCGCGCATTCGACGATTTCCTTTCCGGAGCGGATCTCCATCCTTAGAGTATCCGAAAAAGCGCGAAAGAGTATCTGCCGAAAGTGGTAGCGGCGGTGGTAGATCCGCCTTTCCGGCGCTACCCGGGTGATGTGCGTTGTGAAAAATAGACCGATTACATTGACAGCCGTGTTTACCGGCGCTTTAATGGTTGGGTGGATCTATTCATGTTTTCCCGTCTATCCCAACGCGAACCGGAGGGAGGATCGTCCAGACCATGAAACATCGTCGTTCCGCCTTTATCCTATGGATGGGTATCCTAGTCATCGGGTTTGGATGTGTGGGAATCCGTGCGGTGCCGGATGATACACCCGCCGCGAACGCAGCCGCCGGGCCGGATTCCGAGACGCCCGGAACGTCAGCCGAAACAATAGTCCGCGACAACGGACCGGCTCCCGCCAATCGGTTGATGCCGGAGCATTTCGCCTACCAGGGAGCTTTCCGCCTGCCGGAGGATTTCAACTGGGGTGCTCTGGGCATGTCCTATTATCCCGGCGGGGACGGAGGCAAAGGCTCCCTGTTTGTCACCGGCTTCGAAGGCTTGCTCTCATCCACGGGCGAGCAGTGTTATGAGGGGGTGTCCGGATGCAACGGCTATTATGCTGAAATAGCCGTCCCGACTCCGGAATCCGCGTTCGATTGGGAGGATTTACCCGCTGCGGAGTTTCTGCGGGAGATGTCTATTTTCGACGGCGGTCTGGTCCAAACGGTGACCGAATCGTACGCCTTTATCAGCGACATAGCTTATGTGCCCCGCCGGGGCGGCCAGATCTCCGATAAGCTCTATGGTTCGCTCAACAGCTGGTATCCGGAGGGAGTCCACGGTGATGATACGTTTCCCACCATCTGGTTCAGCGACCTGGATGGCGGACACACCCAGGGGCTTTTCCATGTCGGACCGGAGGAACCGCCGTTTCACGGCCGGAAGATGGGATCCTACCTGTTCACGGTGCCGCAAGAGTACGCCGACCGCTTCTTAGGTGGACGTGTGTTGGTCACCGGACGGGCGCGAGGAACGGCGCCGACCGGATCCCCGGGCATGGAGGCTGAAGGAACCATCGCCGGGGGATCTCAGGGGCCGACGTTAATCGCCTTCCGGGCATGGGAAACCGACACCGCCTCCGGGAACCTGGATGCCTTGCCGATGCTGTTCTACCGGGTTAAGTATCCGGGTTGCGCCGGGCCGGATATCGGGGTGGGGGGAACGCCCACGAACTGCGACCTGCCGGGATACAGCATGTGCGATGATTGGACCGGGGCGGATTTCCTGCAGGCCGGGGACCGGGCGGCGATCGCCATCGCGGGTCTGAAGGGAACAACCAATTGTTATTATTGCGGGGATCCGGAGGGCGATGCGGAATGCGGGGCCGCGCCGCAGGGAGGTGAATGTGACCGTACCTGCGATGAAAGCCGCGGCTACCATTGCGGCCCGTACCGGCGCCAGATCCTGCTCTACGACACTGAGGAACTCGGGCAAGCCGCTCTGGGAAGGGTCGACCCGTGGACGGTGTTGCCCTATGCCATCTGGGAGCCGGAGGAGTTGTTCCTTGGGAACCCCTGTTGCTTCAACATGGGCGGGATGGCCTTCGACATCGCCGGCGGACGCATGTTCATCGCCGAGCGCGGTGTGGGAGAGGGCGAGATGAACGCGGTCGTAGTGCATGTCTGGGCCGTCAACCCGTGACGGTGATCCCTTCGTAAAAGGACGACGGACCTGCCCTCGGGAGCAGGTCCGTTTCAGTAATGTCATGTTCCGTTTTGCCGGATGGTCAGGGAAGGATGCCTTTGGATTTGGCCTTGGCAACCGCCTGGGTGCGGCTCTTGACGTTCAGTTTTCCGTAGATGTTGCGTGTGTGCACCTTGACGGTTCCGGGGGAAAGCGAAAGGCGTTCGGCGATGTCGCGGTTGGAACACCCCGAGGCGATAAGCCGTAGCACTTCCATTTCGCGGGGGCTTAGGCCCTCGGGAGCAGACGCGACACGCTTTGGTTCCGCCTGGTCCTCCGGGCCGAAGGCGGCCAGCAACTTGGCGGTGTAGGCCGGCGAGATCCCGCGGGCGGCCGCCTCA
>DAOUDU010000149.1:0-3937 GCA_034430775.1 Anaerolineales bacterium
CTTTGAGGATTTCCGAGGAAAGACAATCGATCTCCCAACCAGAGAATATCCAGACTGGTTTGGAGAAAGATTCTCGATTAGTTATTGGTGGGCCACCTGCCATCCATCCGCCTACCGTATCCGATTCATTAATTGCCGAGAGCACTCCGCAGGAATCCGAGCCGCGAGAAAGAGAATTATCCCAGAATGGCAGAATACCCGAAATGGCTTCTACTGATCCCGATAGGACGTTGATCGGCGTTAGGAGGCCATCCTTGTTAAAGGATGTAGATCGATTCGCAAATGACGCAAGACGTTCCACAGACTCTATCACCCATCTACCTGACGCGAATGAGGAGAAAGCGAAGAGATCCACTGATTCCCGTCCGGAAGATGTTGACCAAAGAAAGCCAAGCCTTATCCATCAATTTGCGATCTCTCAAGGCTTTCAAGAAGAGACTGAAGGAATTTTCCACCATCCCGATGGGCGAAGGCTTTCCAAGGCCGGAGACAGCCTGTTCCCCTGGGAGTTGCGATCCACATCGGGCGAACTGCTTGTCAGTTTCTGGTGCAAGGATCACTGTCTGGATTTTGAGCCCTTACAGCTTGGAGCAGATTTGTGGGGTTTGATCGAACTTCATCCGGAACAATACACATTGCTCCTGAAAGATAAGCAAGATCGACCAAAAATGCTTACTGGAACGCGGTTGGTAAACATGCGCCAAGCGGGTGAACTGAAAATCTATCCTGCGACCTATCGATTGGTTATCCCTCCTGCAGATTAGCATTAAAATTCGCAAACAAGAGCCTTTATCCATTCTCTTTCGTGAAAAAACCCCATTTTATGCAGGATATTCCCATATAAAATATTTCAGAAATCCTTTATAATAGAACCAGTGAATATAAAAAAATTTTCACCTTCCAGCCCCGGCAATATTATCGAAATATCCGGCTACCCGGGCGGGAACCACGCCTTCATCCCAAACCCCCTTCCGCCTGAATGGGAATGGCCGCAGCGGTTGTGGCCGCAGCTTGTCCGCGCGCGGGAAGAGCTGGCAAGGCTGGATGGCGTCGGGAAGCACCTTCCCAATCCGCTGCTCCTGATCCGACCCCTGCAACGCCGCGAAGCTCAACGGTCTTCGATCCTCGAAGGAACTTACGCCACCGCTGTCCAACTGGCATTGTTCGAAATCGACCGCCAGGACCCCGAATTGACTCCGGACGCAGCCGACGCGGCGAAGGAAGTGACCAATTATGCGCGCGCACTGCAAATCCACGCCTCGAAAAAAGGCGCACTGCCGCTTTCGCTGAGATTAATCCGGGAGTTCCATCGGATTCTATTGGATGGGGTTCGCCGCGCGAAAGCCGAACCGGGTGAATTCCGAAAAAACCAAATTCAAATCGGGATGCCAGCCCGGTTTATTCCACCGCCCGCAGATATCCTGCCCGGCTGTCTGGATTCCCTCGAGAAGTATGTGCACACTGCGCCCAAGCGTTTCGATCCGCTGGTGGAGACTTTCCTCATCCACTATCAATTCGAAGCCATCCACCCCTTTTCGGATGGCAACGGCCGCGTGGGACGGTTGTTGATGGCGGTGATGATTCAGGAGTGGTGCAACCTGGCGGCTCCTTGGCTCTATATGAGCCCGTATTTTGAAAAGAACAGAGACGAGTACATCGATTACCTGTTTCGGGTAAGCACCAATGGGAATTGGGAGGATTGGATAGCCTTTTGTCTGGCCGGTGTAGTCGAACAATCACTCGACGGCCAGGCTCGTTGCATACGTCTGCTCGCGCTGCGCGACGATTTCCACCGCCGACTGGCGCGGCAGAAAAACCCGGCCCGCCTGGTCCATATTGTCGATGGGTTATTCGCCGAGCCCGTCCTGACCTTCGCGCAACTGATGAAGAAAGAACGGATCACCTATCCAACCGCACGTAAGGATGTCGACCGGTTGAAAAAGCTAGGCATCTTGCGCGAGGTCCGGTTGCGCAAGCGCCGCCAGTTGGGGTATTTCTGCCGTGAGCTATTCGAGATCATCTATGAATAATAAGCAGGAAGGGGAGCGATCATGACCACTCAGCAATATGCCGTCAACAACTACCCGATCTCCATTCTGATTTCCTGGATCCAATCCCAAGAAATCGCGATCCCGGAAATCCAGCGCCCCTTCGTTTGGGATTCCGTCGACGTGCGCGATCTGATGGATTCCCTTTTGAATGGTTATCCCATCGGCTTCCTTATCGCATGGCGCAATCCCAATGTCCGCCTCAAAGACGGCAGCCTTTCCACAGGCAAGCGAATCCTCATCGATGGCCAGCAGCGGGTAATGGCGCTGATGGCGGCGCTTCTCGGGCAGGAAGTGATCAACCAAGACTACGAAACGATCCGCATCCGGATCGCCTTCCATCCGTTGGAACACCGTTTTGAGGTAACCAACCCCGCCATCGCAAAAGATTCGGCATGGATACCGGATATTGCGCCGATCTTTGCGCCGGGATTCAGTTTGCTCACATCCGTGAATGAATATTGCGCACGTAACCCCGATGCGCAAAATGAGATTGTTTTTACGAATCTTGAGAGTTTGCGGAACATCGTTAACAATCAGGTGGGGCTGATCGAATTGAAATCCGACCTTTCCATTGAAACTGTGACGGAAATCTTCATCCGGGTGAATTCCAAAGGGATGGAGCTAAGCCAGGCCGATTTTGCGATGTCGAAGATCGCCTGCAATGAAACCTACGGTGGGAACGTACTCCGTAAAGCGATCGATTACTTCAGCCATATGGCTGTCCGGCCCGAATTCCACGCCGTCATTGAAAAGCGCGACCCGGATTTCGCCAAAACCGATTTCTTCCAGAGGATGGCGTGGTTGCGAAGGGAAAACGACGATATTTACGACCCTTCCTATACTGATATGCTGCGTGTCGCCTTCACCTCGGAATTTCATCGAGGCCGCCTGCAGGACCTGGTGGCGCTGCTCTCCGGACGCAATTTTGAAACCAAGCAATACGAGGAAAGCATTGCAGAGGATTCCTTTCGCCGGCTGCGGGAAGGCATCATGAACTTCATGAACGAATCGCTCTTCAAGCGGTTCGTCATGATCATACGCTCGGCGGGATATATAGATGCCAGCCTGATCGGATCCCAAAACGCCCTGAACTTCGCCTACATCATCTATTTGGCGTTGTATGCCCAGAAGCGCAATGCGGCCGATATCGAGCGCGCGGTCCGACGCTGGTTTGTAATGTCCATCCTGACCGGACGATATTCCGGATCGTCGGAAACCCGAATGGATATGGATATCCGGCAGATTTACGAACAGGGATACGACCGCTACGCGGATGCCGTCCTGCGGACGGAGCTTTCGGACGCCTTCTGGAGCGGAATGTTGCCTCAGCAAATGGCCACCTCCGCGCCCAACTCGCCCTACTTCCGCATCTTTCAGGCGGCGCAGATAAAATTGGGAGATAAGGGATTCCTCTCGCGCGATATCACGGTCCAGGATCTCATCCTCAACCGAAGCGATGTGCACCACCTCTTCCCCAAGGAATATCTGAAAAAGAATGGGTTATCCAAGGGCCGCTACAATCAGATTGCAAACTTCGCCATCACCCAGAGCGAGATCAACATCGCCATCAGAAATCGTCCGCCGGACGATTATTATCGGTACCTTTTTGAAATCCAATGCGGCGGCGGGCGTAAGAAGTATGGCGGGATCGACGACCCGGACGAATTGCGTGCGAATGCGGCGGCACACTGCATTCCGGAGGGTTTTAAAGAAATGGACGTAAATACCTATGGCGAGTTCCTTGAAGAGCGGCGCAATCTGATGGCGGCAAGAATAAAGAAATATTACGAGGTATTGTGACGATGACGGTTACGAAAAAGAAACTCATTGAAGTCGCCCTTCCGCTCAAAGCAATCAACATCGCTTCGGCGCGCGAGAAATCCATC
>DAOUDU010000150.1:0-2643 GCA_034430775.1 Anaerolineales bacterium
TTGCACTCAGACCTCCTTCTATTTGCCTATAACCCGAGCGACAGCTGCAGGATCGGCTCCTTCTCTTTCTTCTGCCTTTTCCCCTTCTTTACCGGTTTCAGCGCCGCCTCATCGGGGATTTGCTTTTCCTTGGATTCACATTCTGTTTCTTGCGGGAGGAAGGGCACTTCCTCCGTCGGATCGGGCGGTTTGATCATCTTCCTACGCTTTTTCTTCGGCTTGATGGGAACAACCCCCTGCACTTCAAACTCGCCCCGGCACTCCTTGCAGCGCACCATTCCGCCGTGATCTCCCGGCGCGAATCCCTCCGTATTGCATTCCGGACAGCTCCATCGGTGAGAGGTCACCCGTCGATCCACCAGCGGTACTTTGCATTCATCGCAGGTCTCATACTGCTCATCCCCTTCGATGGTGATGATGCCGCACTTCGGGCACTCCCTTTCCCGGCTGACCACCTCCAGCATCACGCCCAACCCGTCACCGGCTGGCATCGGGCACCCCCGCCAGCGCGGTCTCGCCGTTTTCCGGCAGCCGCTGGAGCATCCGCTCAAGGTTGCGCGTTTTCACCTTGTACCCAAGGGACGCGAACCAGGCCGCGAACGATACGGCGTCGAACACGGCGCGAATCCATCCCCCTTCGAGGACTTCCTTGCGGATCGGGAGGCGCGTTTTTCCCTCCTCGTCCATCACCAGCAGCGTGCGCTGGATCGGACTGATCTTCTCCATAGGATCTGCGTAAATCGGACTCATGGACCCTCCTTGTTGTGTTTGGTTATTTCACGCCCCGGCCATCTTCCTTCTCACGGCCAAGGGGTGTTTTCGATCTGCATCCCCATCAGGAACGGACTAATCTTCGCACTCCGATTGATCGTCATCGTCAGGTGGTATCGCGGCCGCGACACCCCCACGAACGCCAGGTTCCGTTCCTCGATTTCATCCCCCTTGCTCATCGGGATCAGGCCGTCGGCGAACTGATGGATCAGCACGGCATCCCACTGGCAGCCTTTCGATCCGTGGAGTGTGGCCATCTTTATTCCATCCGCCGCCCGGGGTTCCTTGGTGCATTCTTCCAGCCGTTCCGAGAATTCCCCGAGCGAGGAGAACTCCACCGCTCCATCCACCGTTTCCTGCATGGCGGTCAGGCTGGTCCAGTCCCCTTCCGTCATCAGGTAGTCCCGGATTTCGGAATCATCGAGGACTTTCTCGGCCTTTTCCCGGACGCCCAGCTTGCTTTCCCCCAGTCCATACCATTCCTCGCGCAGGTCCAGGATCTTCCGCACGCGCTCGATCACCTGCGGCCGGAACTTCTTCGGTTCCGCCAGCGCCGCGATCAAGTGATCCCAGGAAAGGACATCATCCCCGCGCATTATCTGGCGCGTCCTGGCTCCGAACCCGCACGGCGGATAGTCAACCACCGACTCCAGGGCCGTCGCGTCCATCGGATCACGGGCCAGCCGCAGATAGCCGGCGTATGCCCGCATCTCGCTCCCCGCCAGGAAATCCGGTTTGTTACCGACCAGCTGGTACGGGATTTTCCGAAGCCTAAGCGCCCGTTCGATGGCCAGCAGTCCGTTGTGCGTCCGTCCCAGAACCGCGATTTCCTTGTCCGGTATTCCCATCCTTCGCCAGATGGCGATCTGTCGCATCGCGGCATCGACTTCCATTTCCGGCCGGATGGCGTCCACCAGCTGGACCCTTTCTCCGCTGGCTCCCTTCTCCGACACCATATTGCGCGCGTCCGGTCCGGCCAGGAGACGCGCGGCGTCCACGATTTCCTTCGTCGACCGGTAATTCAAGTTCAAAGCCTCTTCCCGGACATCTCTTCCCATGGAAAACCGCTCTTTCAGAATGGGCCAGTTGGCTCCACGGAACCGGTAGATCGTTTGGGATGGAGATGCATAACCGTCAAAGGATTGCGCCTTACGGAGCAGGATGTCGATGATCGGCCATTCCAGGTACGGGTTTGTGTCGTGAAATTCGTCTTCGATGATCCTCAGCTGGTCGTAGGCCGCGGACACCATCGGGTTGTTTTCCAGTTCCCAGCGCGCCCGCTCCACGATTCCGGTAAAGTCGATCATCTTTTCCCGCTTGAGGATGGCCTGGTAGCAGTCGATCGCCTTTTGGGCATCCGGCGAGATTGACTCTTTTTCCACCCCGCGTTCACGCACAAGGGCCATGTCAGCCATGACTTCCTTGCATTCCAACGCCGTCCCCACTTCCACGATTGCCCGTTCCATCGTCCGCCGGGCGCGTTTCTCATCGGCGATCCGGGGCGCCTTTTCATCCCGGCTTTTCGCGCCCATCCGGATCACTTTCCAACCGAAACCGTGATGGGTGTATCCCTGCAGGTCGCCGCGCAGGCGCTTGGTAATCTCTTCCGCGCCGGGGCGCGAGAAGGTGATGATCAGCGTTCCGCTCAGGCCGAATTTCTCGATATTTTCTTCGGCCTTTTTCTTTACATGTTCTGTCTTGCCTGAACCGGGACATCCATTCCAAACGGTGAAATCCACCTTTTCCATCCTCCTTTCTCTATGAATTCAACCTGTAGCCTCAATAACTCGATCACCATTTCATGGTCGCCGGACGGGTCCGGCGACATCGGAGGCTTGCGATAGAGCAGGTTTAAACCCAGGATCAGGATCT
>DAOUDU010000151.1:0-2300 GCA_034430775.1 Anaerolineales bacterium
CCTTCCCGGCCAGCGGCGGGACGGTCGCTCAGACCGATATCGTGCTCACCGCGGGGGAGATCCATCCCGGCGCCAACTTCGGTTGGGATTATCAGTTCCTGCCCGCCTGGACCGGACCGGAAACAACCCCGACGCCCACGTCGGTCCCGCTGTCGTTCATCGATCCATGGATATCCACCGACCACATCTACTATGTGCCCCCGTTCTCCAATTACCAGTGCGATCCGAAGGAGGCGGAATTCCGGGTCGGCCTGACAAGCCTGGAAGGCGTGGCCAACGTCCTGCTGTTCGTCCAGCTCAAGGAACAGAGCAGCGGGAATCTCGGCGGATGGACCGACGGCATTCCGATGAGTCCAGCCGGAAACGGCCAGTTTACCGCCATGGTGTACGCCGAAAACATCCCCGGCGCCGAGACTTTCGGTGAATCTTGGGTCCAGTACCAGTTCGTCGCCCTCGATAAGAACGGCGAGGCCCTCGCCCGTAGCGAGGTATTCTGGAACCTCACGTCCTCGCCCTGTGGACCCAGGGCTGAGAGATAGGATCCGGTCCGTCGTCCATTCCACCGGGAAAAATGGAGGAGCAAATGAAATCTGCCCGTCATTCCATCGCCCGATACGCTCCATTCTCCGCGTTGCTGGTGTTTGCCGTGACGGCCGGTTGCGGACCCTCCCCCAGCCCGCTTCCATGCAGCACGCTGACCATCACGGTCACGAAGACCGCCGACACCAACGACGGTGTATGCTCGGCCGCAGATTGTTCCCTGCGCGAGGCGGTAATCATGGCTAACACGTGCGCGGGGACCCAGAATATCGAGATCCCGGCAGGAACCTATACGTTAATGATTCCCGGGATCGGCGAGGGAGCTTCCGCAACCGGAGACCTGAACCTCACCGACGACGCCTCCTTGACCGGAATCGGCGATCCGGTGATCGACGGCAACCACTTGGACCGGGTATTCCAGGTGACGTATCCAACGAAGGTAAAGATGACCGGACTGGTCATTCAAAATGGCCAAAACAAGGACGGCGCCGGTATCCTCAACGACGGTTCCCTGTCTCTGACCCAAGTCGTTGTCCGGGGAAACGCAGCCGTGACGCCATCCGGGTCGTCGGACCCGTCCCGTGGCGGCGGGATTCTCAGCCAAAAATACGGCGCCCTTTTCATCCAGGACTCCACTATCTCCGGGAATAGGGCCGATCAGGGGGGCGGGATAAAAGTCATCGCGATCGCCAACCTGGACGATCCTTCTTGGAGCGGGCCGGGATTCTCGATCCGCGACAGCCTAGTATCGGAAAACATCGCCGACGACTTCGGCGGTGGGATAGCCTTGGAGAGCACTATCATCCCCTTCTCCATGGAAATTCTCCGCACCCAGGTGGTCGACAACCAATCCGGCAATTACGGGAGCGGCATCTACAACGACGCCATCATCGGTGTGTATCAAAGCGTTATTCGCGGCAATCACGGCGCATTGGAGGGAGGCGGCGTATACAGCACGCCGCTGGGAAATTTTAGTGCCAATGAAGATCTGTTCGAGGCGAACGAAGCCCGAGATAACGGTGGCGGGATATTTACTCGGGGTCAGGCGGGGATCTACCATAGCGCGTTCATCGGGAATAAAGCCGATCAGGGCATGGGAGCGGCGATCTACAACGATGGGACGGACGCGGAGATGATCCTCTCCAACTCGACCCTCAGCGGGAACCGCGCTCTGACGGGCGGCGCCGGTCTCGTCAACGCCGGCGGCGACGCGCGCATCAATTTCTCTACCATCACTCTCAACGACCCCGAAGGATTGCATCACACCGGCGGCGGCGGAATTTTCGTGGAAACCTCGATTCTATCCGACAACGTAAACGGCAACTGCGGCGCTGCGCCGCCGACGTCGATCGGCTATAACATCGACAGCGGCGATACATGCGCGTTCCTTGGGCCCGGCGATCTGCCGAATACGGATCCGCTGCTGCAACCCCTGGCGATGAACGGCGGCCTGACTCCCACCCACGCTCTGATGCCGGCGAGTCCGGCGATCGATACCGGCGTATCCGCCAATTGGTGCTTCTTGACGGATCAGCGCGGAGTAGCCCGGCCACAGGGCAAGGACTGCGACCGCGGCGCCTATGAGCGCGAGTTGCGTGGAGGCGGCAGCGCACTCATCAGTGGAAAAGTCTGGCACGACCTCTGCGCCGTTCCCGACGGCCCGATCCCGGCCACGCCTCCGCCCGGATGCGTGGATACCTCCCCCTTCAGCAACGCCAACGGCATCCTCGAACCCGGCGAACCCGGAATCCCCGGCGTCA
>DAOUDU010000152.1:0-5393 GCA_034430775.1 Anaerolineales bacterium
AAACAGTACGAATACCAAGAAGGGAGACGCCGCCATTTAAACAGAATAAACCAATATCAAAAAGCATGATAATTCATGGATAGGTAAATTCCGTTTTTTGGTCCAAAAAAAGCCCGGATGAGATAAGTAGCCAGCACAATATTGAATAGTACCAAAACCTATATACTTGTTGACAAGTACCTAGGTTTGGCTACAATAGATATATGGCTTCCAATCGAAGTGAAAAAGTTCTGCAGCTCATTCGCGAAGCAGGCATACTCCGCCCACGTGAGTTGGATGCGCACCGGATCCCGCGTATCTATCTCCTCCGTCTGTATCGTGCCGGTCGAGTTGAGAGACTGGGCCGCGGTTTGTACCGACTGGCGGGGGTCCAGGTAACGGGCCGGGAAAATCTTATCGAAGCGTGCGCGCGCGTCCCTCGTGGGATTGTTTGCTTGCTTTCCGCGCTAGCCTTCCATGAGTTCACAACGCAAATACCGTCCAAAATCTGGATGGCCATCCCGGTAAAATCCTGGACACCCAAGGTAAACGATTTGCCGCTTCATTTTGTCCGCTTCTCGGATGCTTCCATAAGCTCCAATGTGCAACGGCATACCGTAAACGGAGCCGAAGTACGTGTTTTCTCCCCGGCCAAAACGGTCGCCGATTGTTTTAAATTCCGCAACAAGATCGGCAAAGATGTCGCCTTGGAGGCGTTACGCGACGGCTGGCGCAGCCGCCTGTTTACGATGGACGAACTGTGGGAAAACGCGCGAGTCTGCCGGGTACAAAAAGTGATGCGGCCTTACCTGGAGGGTCTGGTCGGATGAAGACCGGGCGCCCCGCGAATCTTCCTGCGTCCGAAAGAGCCCGGCTCCAAGCATTCGCCTCTGCGCACAATGTGGATTTCCAGCTTGTACTTGTCCGCTACGCTTCGGAACGCCTGCTCCACCGATTAATGTCTTCCCCATACGGTGATAAGTTCATCCTGAAAGGCGCCATGCTTTTCCTGCTCTGGGATGCGGCTTCCTCGCGTACCACCCGGGATATCGACCTTATGGGATTTGGCGATAGCGGCCTGGATCACCTGCAGCGGGTTTTCCGCGATGTCTGCGTACAAACTGTAACGGATGACGGGTTGCGTTTTATTCCGGAATCCGTCCGCGTAGAGCCCATCCGCGAGGAGCAGGAATATGGCGGCGTTCGCATTCGCCTTTATTCATTCCTCGAGCGGGCCCGAATTCCCCTCCAGGTGGATATCGGATTTGGCAATCCGCCGTTCCCCAAAGCGCGCCTGGTGGTATGGCCGGGCCTTCTGGATTTTCCCAAAACGCAAGTGAAAGTATATCCGCCGGAGGCATCCATCGCGGAGAAGTTGGAAGCGATGGTTCGCTTCGGTATCGCCAACAGCCGGATGAAGGACTTCTACGATATCTGGTGGATGGCTTCCCATTTCTCCTTCCGGTCCGTCGTACTGGTTAAATCTATCACCGCCACTTTTAGGGACCGGCAAATGATTATTCCCCAGCCGGTACCCCTTGCGTTGCAGGAGGAGTTCTACCGGGATTCTATTAAAAATACACAATGGAATGCATTTCTCCACCGGGTCCAGTTGAATGATATCCCACCGTCATTTACTGAACTCGGGCGTTTACTGAGGGGTTTCCTGATTCCGGTATTTACAGCAGTTCCTTCGGGCGATTCGTTTAAATCCAAATGGAAACCTGGCGGTCCCTGGCAGCCGGAAAAAAAGGGAGAGATCAGTGGCAGAGATCACCGATGGAATTTTAGCGGGTGAGTGTTCACTGGAGGGTATGACTCTATCTTGGAGAGAACAGCTTAACTTGCTCCAATCATCTTTTCCCCCTTGACGGAGTATGCAATATTGTTTTCGATAAATGTTACCTATCGATGATCTCCGGGCTTGAAGAAACGCGGGGAGAAGTATAAATAGAATCATCGGGAAGATTTACAATAAAGCTCTCGGGTTTCCAAAAGCCACTCATAAACCTTAGGCGGGAGATAGGAACTAATCAGTAAAAGAGATAAACAATTGGGCATTGAATTAAAAAAATGCATTCGAAAAATATCCTTCCTTTTTTCAAAATTATATGCTCGATGAAAATAGATGTGGATCTATTGTGCGCAAAACCTAGGGTATTTCGTGAGGTATTGTTCACACAGGACTATAATTTACCAACTCGATAAAATTGCTGAAAACGCGAATTTCTTGGAATGGGGATGGCGTCCATGGACGAGCTGGAGAGGAAAAAGAAAATCCTTTCCGAAACGGAAAAACTCCTGAAGGATCTGGCTTCCCAGCGTACGGATCTTCTTGGTCAGATATCCGAACTGGAAGGAAAAAGGGCGTCCTCGCAGCCGATGGAAGCCGGGCCGATTTTCCCCGTTTCCCTGAATACCATTTCCAACTCATCTTCTCAGGAAGAGAAAATTACTCTTTTCCGCAGTTTGTTTCGCGGGCGAGAGGATGTTTTCGCCCGCAGGTTCGAGAGCAAGAGGACGGGAAAACATGGATATCAGCCGGCGTGCCGCAACGAATGGATCGCCGGGCGATGCGATAAACCCCGCGTGCGATGTGATGCCTGTCCGAACCGCGATTTGACGCCGCTGACGGATGCGGTCATTGAATATCACTTGAAGGGGGCGGATCCCGGCGAAACTCGCCGTCGCGAGTTTGTAGCCGGCGTCTATCCAATGCAGACCGATGAGAGTTGCCGGTTCCTCGCGGCGGATTTCGACAAGGCCGGCTGGAAAGAGGATGTGCGCGAGTTCCTGGAAACCTGCAACCGATACGGGATTCCCGCGGCGGTGGAACGCTCACGTTCCGGGAACGGCGGCCATGTATGGTTCTTCTTCTCCGAGCCGGTGCCGGCCCGGCTCGCCCGAAGGCTGGGCGCCTTCCTGCTCTCCCAGACACTGGATCACAGGCCGGAGATCGGGATGGATTCCTATGACCGGTTTTTTCCCAATCAGGATACTCTCCCCCGGGGCGGATTCGGCAACCTGATTGCTCTGCCGCTTCAAAGAAAGCCGCGCGAGGAGGGTAACACCCTTTTCTTGGACGAGAACTTTAATCCCCACCCAGACCAATGGTCGTTCCTTTCCACAGTGAGACGTACGGTACGAAAGGATATAGAAAGGATTCTCGATGCGCAAGGAAGGACGGATGAATTGGGTGGAATCCGGATGCCCGTACTGGATGAAACCGCCGATCATCCCTGGGATGCTCCTCCATCCGGAGTTCCTCCGGCTGCTCCGATCCCCGGCCCGCTGCCTGGAAAGCTGAACCTTGTGCTGAGTGACCAATTGTATCTTCCCAAGCCCGATCTTAACCCCGCCCTGCGGAATCGATTGGTCCGCATCGCCGCTTTTCAAAACCCGGACTTCTACCAAGCCCAGGCCATGCGTCTTTCCACCTACGGCAAGCCGCGGATCATCAGTGCCTGCGAGGAGACGGCAAATTACCTTTGCCTTCCGAGGGGGTGTTTTGAGGAGGCGGTCGATCTCCTGAGATCGTTGGGAATCGAAATTGCCATAGAAGATAAACGGTTTTCCGGTTCCCTGTTGAATGCTCGATTTTCCGGGGAACTGTTTCCGGAACAGAAAAAGGCCGCGAAGGCGATTCTGTCGGAGGATACAGGCGTGCTTTCGGCTTCCACCGCATTCGGGAAGACCGTCGTCGCCGCCTATTTGATCTCCCGGCGCAAGGCGAACACCCTTGTGATTGTGCATCGCCGCCAATTGCTGGATCAATGGATTCAAATGCTCGGAAAATTCTTGTCGATCGACGAACAGGACATTGGTCAAATCGGGGGAGGGAAGAAGAATCCGACAGGCAAGGTGGATGTGGCGATGGTGCAGAGCCTGTACCGAAAAGGCGCAGTCGACGACGTGGTCGCCGGATATGGTCATGTGATCGTCGACGAATGCCATCACATCTCGGCCGTGAGTTTCGAGCAGGTAGTCCGGCGCTGCAAAGCCCGGTATTTCACCGGTTTGTCGGCGACCGTCGCGCGCAAGGACGGCCATCACCCCATCATCTTCATGCAGTGCGGCCCGGTCCGGTTCCATGTAAGCGACAAAGCCCAGATGCGCAAGCGTCCGTTCACACACACGGTCTTCGTGCGGCAGACGGATTTCCGCCTGCCGCCGTATTTCTCGGACGCATCCCTCTTGCCAATCCAGGAAGTGTACGACTTGCTGTCCAAGGATGACCGGAGGAACCGGATCATCGCCGATGATGTAATCCGCGCCGTCCGGGAAGGCCGGTTTCCCATCCTGCTGACGGAACGCGTGGAGCATCTGGAGCGCCTCCGGGCGTTATTGGAGGGAGATATCACGAACCTGTTCATTCTAAAAGGCGGAATGGGTAAAAAACAGCGTAAGAATATATTCGACCGGATCATTGACCTTCCGCCCGGTGAATCCAGGGTCCTTCTCGCCACCGGCAGGTACATCGGCGAGGGATTTGACGACGACCGGCTTGATACCCTGTTCCTGGCGCTGCCGATCTCGTGGCGGGGCACTCTGACCCAGTACGCCGGCAGGTTGCACCGGTTCCACTCAGCCAAGCGAGAGGTGGTCGTCTACGATTATGTGGATTTCAGCGTCCCGGTGCTAGCCAACATGTTCCGAAAGCGCCGGGCGGGCTACAAGCGGATCGGTTACGAAATCATTGATCCCGCGAAAGAAGATCATCCCGGGCAAATCCCTCTTCCGGATATCAGCCCGGAGGAATCGTTCATGGAGCAGGCGGATGGACAATCGGATCACTGAGGACGCTCTTCGGTCCCGCTCTTCACCCGAAAGCTTCTCCCGCGGGCAGTAACTTTTCAAAACGGGCGCGATCTTCGATGCCTATCGCCGCGGGGAACTAATCGGAGGCAACTGCGACGGCGAAAGCGAACCGTTCTACCGGCTCCGGATCTGACGATCAGCATCGCCGATCGGGCGGACGAATGGGGTTATGAAGTAGTGGAGAAAGTTGCCGATGCGGTGCTTCCCCACCGGCCGGAATGGGTTATCGCGGTTGCCGGGAAACAGGCGGAGATTCTGATTGCGAAGACTGCGAATAAATGCTATCCCATTGCGGCGCGCTGGCTGGGCAAGATGAAGCAGGCCTGCGCCGCTTCCGGAAAAAACGCGGACTGGTTGACCTACCTGGAACGCTTGAAGGAGAAATACCCCCGCCGTCAGGCGTTGCAGGCGGAGTTGGAGAAGCTTTGAAAATTATGCCGCTTTGAGAGCCCGTTCTAGGAGATCTTCCACATTGAGTTCGATGGCTGTGCTTCGAAGATAATCAAGATCGAGTGTCCCCGCCTGCACCTTTAAGACGCCCAGCACGTCCCGCCATTGGCGTTCGGAGGATTCACCGCCCATGCGGAACCATTCCA
>DAOUDU010000153.1:0-34526 GCA_034430775.1 Anaerolineales bacterium
AGCGCGACGATCACAATGACGATCGAATCGTTACGCCGAGAGGCCATCCTTCCTCCCACCCGCTACGCGTATCAAGCCGGTTTCGGATATCAGGCGGTATCGGTCACTTTATTGTATTCCACCGGCTTGACGACCCAGACTCTGCAAACGATTGTCTACCCTCTCCTGGCCGCCGTCGGGCTGATGCTGATCTCGTTTATTTTCTTCCGGGAAGTCTTGCGCGACCACCGGGCGGCCGCATTGGCCTCCATGGTATTGATCTTCCAGCCGGATATCCTTTTTGTCACCATGCGCGGATCCCATGAAAAAATGACCTGGCCTCTGATGATGCTGGCGCTTGCTTTTCTCTACCGGAGTTTCGGCCAGCCCCTGCGCAAAATGGTGGTCTACGTGGGCCTTTACTACCTGGTCGTCTTCGCCCTCGACACAACCAACGTATTTTTCGGATCGGTGTTTCTGGTCGCGGTGGTGTTGAGCATGACTTTGGGCTTCTTTTTGTTCCGGTTTTGGCGCAACCGGCGGCCGCCGCTTCCCCGACAGGATGTTCAACGGCTGATGTACATCAGCATGTCCGGAGTCATTCTCATTTTTGTTTTTATCATGTACCTTTACCCTCCGGCCCTGGCCAACCTGCGGATGTTGCGCAATGTGCTGGATCAGCTGAGCGCTCTCCTCCTGAGTTTCGAGATCAAGGCACAACCGTACGGGTACATTTCCCTTAGTTGGATCAATCCACAGGTCTATTTGATGTTGACGGCTTTTACTTGGATACTGATCGCGATGTCCTTTCTGGAATGGTTGCGGCATGGCCGGAAAATGATTAAGGGGCAAGCGGCGCGCGGACTGGTGGAAAATCTGGATTGGTTGCTGTACACCGGCTTCGCCATCCAGATCGCCACATCGATACTTGTGGACTTTTCCGGAGCTCTATCGGCTAATTTACAATTGCGTTTATTCCCCAGTTTTACAATCATGGCTATCGTTCTCTTAGTCCGATCTCTGCGACGGATCTTTTCGTCGTACCGTGTGCAAAACACAACTCGGAGAGTCATCCTTGGGGTGGGCGTGGTCCTCTCGGCATGGTTTACACTCACGACGGTGCTGAAGTCCACGAACGATCCCATGCTGTGCAATAAATGGACGTTTTATTTCCCCCCCGACAAAGCCGCCATGCGCTGGGTGGATACCCATCTACGAGAGGAAGGGATCTGGGACGGAATCGATGAAAGACTTAACACCATTTACAACTCCTTTTTTCTATTGGATTCCCAAAGCGAAAATACGTACCGTTATGGAGACGTCAACCCCATTTACCGATATGTCCTGTTGACGGAATTAGATCGGCGGCGCATGATAAGGCTCGGGATACCAATCCTTCCGGTAACCTATTGGGATCAACTCTACGATAACGGAATGGCCCAGTTGAATCGCATCCCACTGTATCTTATGGAGAGCCCCTAGACCATGAAAGTCGGATTGATCACCTACGGTCTGGACCGACCGCTCCTGGGAATTGGCCGCTATACGATCGAATTCGCCAAGGCGCTGTCGAAATTGGCGGACGGACCGGAGATCACGCTACTGCAGGCGGGGCCGTGCGGCCGGCTGGGGGAACCGGTTTTCAACAGGGTTTCCCTGCCGGGGTGCCGTTTGCTTCCCGGTTTAATGACACTGGGAAATTTGCATCTGCCATGGCTGGCTCGTCGGCTGAATTTGGACGTGATTCACGATCCCAATGGTGTGGCGCCGTTTCTGTTCGGCACCGGACATGCGAAAACGGTTCTCACACTGCATGATGTTTTTCCCTGGAGTTTTCCGGGCACCAGCCCGCTGCTGGAGAACATCATCTACAAACAGTGGCTACCGAAGGTCATCGGGCGTGTCGACGCCGTGATAACTCCCAGCCAGCATTCCCGGACCGACATCCTGAACTACTTGCCGGTGTCTCCCGAGCGTTTATATGTTATCCACTACGGCATGACCGCGAGTTTTCACCCTCTGCCGAAAAAGGAGGTAAAGCAACATCTGGCGGAACGGTTCGGATGGTCGGCACCCTATATCCTTTATGTGGGTGCGATTGAACCCCGCAAAAATATCGGCCGGCTGATCGAAGCATTTGCCGACCTGGCGGAAGAATATCCCCTCATGAAACTTGTCATGGCGGGGCCGCGAATGGGGGAGCAAAAAACCATAGACTCCGTTCTCGCCCGGCGGAAAGTTTTCGATCGAGTGGTGTTCACCGGACCAACAGCAGAGCTGACCGGACTGTATAACGGATGTGCATTATTCGTTTTTCCATCCCTGTACGAGGGCTTCGGCATGCCCCCGCTGGAAGCCATGGCCTGCGGAGCGCCCGTGGTTTGTTCGGATACGTCTTCACTTCCGGAAGTCGTGGGGGATGCAGCCCGGCTCGTCAGCCCCCTCGACACCCGCGCACTGGCCGCCGCCATGCGCGAGGTGCTTTCAAATTCCCGCCTACGCAGGGGAATGCGGAAAAAAGGCTTGGATCGATCACACACCTTCTCTTGGGAGCGCAACGCCGCGGAAACCATGGACGTTTACCGAAAGGTTGTTTACCATTAACCACTAAGCGAAACGCCCGGTCATCTGTTTCCGGCAAGTATATCCGTCCTTACCGCGTTCTTTTGAAGGTAAACTGTCCGCATGAAGATATCCCTCGCACGAATGACCCTCCTGATCCTGGTTGTCGGAGCCATCCTCCTGACGCTGATCCTGGTGGATGGACCGGGGTTACCGGAACCGCTAAAACTCTTGCGGGTCGTTCTGGGGGTCGGGTTTGTTCTTCTGGTACCCGGGTTTGCGTTTCAGACAGCTTTGTTCCCGCATAAAACGGAATTGGATCCGATAGGCCGGTTGGCATTTTCCTTCGGTCTGAGTCTCGCCGTTCTCCCGCCGGTCTTCCTCATATTAAGTGCGTTGGGTTTTGGGGTGCAATTTTGGCCCGTCGCCGCCGCGTTGGGCGTGTTTATCGCACTTTGCTTAGCGGTGGCATTTGTCCGCCTCCGGCTCTTACCGGAAGAAGAAAAAACCGGATCGAAAGCGCAGTTGAGCGTCAGAGGTTGGTGGGAGTCTCAGGACCGTATTTCGCGCTTGTTGTATTTCCTCCTCGCCGCGGCTTTATCCACGGCCGTCGTTTCTGCCATTCTGGTTTCCCGGGAAGCGCCGGCTGAACCTTTTACAGAATTCTTCCTCCTGGATTCCCAGGGCCTGTCGATGGATTATCCAAGGGAAGTGACGGCAGGTAACCAGGTGCTCTGCATGCTTGCAATTGTCAATCATGAAGGGCAACCGAGTGAATACCGGATCGTGGCCGTGGGGGGGGAAAATCAGGCGCTGTCGACCTCCGAACCGATTTCCCTGATGGACGGAGAAACCTGGCAGGGCTACTTGACAATCGTATTGGCGCAGCCGGGAGACGGGCAGAAAGTGGAATTCTTCCTGGAACGGGTCGGATCTCCCTGGCCATATCGGACGCTGCGGATTTGGATCAATGTGGATCCGGAGAATGAACCCACCCCAAGTAAATCGGCAATTCGGCTTCCCGCCGATGGAAGTTGGTTTCCCGGTGAGGAAGAATTAGTACGCGGCCTGCCGCCCGTTGCCCCCTGGGTTCTCTCGGTCGCCAATAGAGTGTCGTGGTGAATAGGTGGATTGGGTTTCGAAGCGGCGTTGTGAACCGCATCCGTGGTTATTTGGGCACCCCGGCCGGATCGGATCTGGCCGTTGGTTTGACATACCTGCTCATGATTTCCATTGCCGAAGCAATCACCACCCTGGTGGAGCCGCTGCTCGGAATGGTTCTCCATGGGTTGGTTCTAGTGATGTTGCTCATCCACGGTTCGGTGACTCATCGCAGGGTTCTACGCCGATTTCTCATCCTCCTTTCGATCTCGCCGCTTATCCGCATCGTAAGCCTGTCCCTCCCATTGCAGAAGATCGGGTTGCCCCTGATTTATTGGTACCTTGTAATCGGCGTGTTGCTGTTCCTCGCGGCCTTTATCGCCAGCCGGGTCACCGATCTGAAGGGGAGCCGAATCGCCTGGACCTGGGGTGTTTGGCCGCAGCAACTGGGGATCGGCCTGATCGGTTTTGGATTGGGGTATGTGGAATATTTGATCCTTAAACCCGGGCCGCTGGCCGCCTATGTAACATGGGTAGACATCGTAACCGCCGGCTTGATCCTGATGATATTCACCGGGGTGCTGGAGGAATATATCTTCCGGGGATTGATGCAATCGGCGACAATGCAAATGATGGGAAGGTTCGGATTGCTCTACGTCGCACTGTTATTCGCCGTTTTGCACCTTGGCTACCACTCCCTCGTCGACGTACTTTTCGTTTTACTCGTCGGCGTGCTGTTCGGATGGCTGGTCTGGAAAACCCAATCCATCCTTGGAGTATCCCTTGCGCATGGAATTGCGAATATCAGCCTGTACGTCATATTTCCCTTGCTGATAAGTTCCAACTCGCTTCCAGTGGCTTCCATCGAACCAACGCCGGCGCCAGGGACTACACCGGCTCCTCTCGCGGCGTCCATTACCGCGACGGGTACCGAGCATTGGCAGGATATTATCACCGTCGATGACAATGATACGGGATTTGTACACACCGGTGCGAATTTATGGCTCGATAGCAACCGAGGGTTTAACGGCAAATTCCGATGGACGTATGCCGCCCAATCCATTCCCAATGTCGTTGCCACCTGGGTTCCTCCACTTTTAAGATGCGGAGAGTATCTTGTGGAAGCATTCATTCCCGCCGGAACAGGATTGACTCCGTCGGCGGCGTATACCGTCAACCATCGTTTGGGGACGACGATCGTGGTTGTCAACCAGGCTGCTGTGAATGGAACGTGGACGACGCTTGGGATTTTCGAATTCACACCGGGGACCTCGGCGAATATTCAATTATCCAATGCGACCGGAGATGATCCGAAATTGCTTCGATGGGTCGGTTTCGACGCCATACGCTGGATATCTCAAGCCGAGTGTTCCGCCGAGGCGGCGCTCCCGATCCGATGAAACGTTTCCAGTGTACAATCTTGGATGAACCCGGAGCGCCAACCCGGTTCCACGATGGCAGGAGAATTCCATGTCCCGGAAACGCATCATCATAATGGTTGCGGTTATTGTCGGGGTTATCCTTCTTTGTGTCTGTGTCGCGGCAATCGGCTACGCGGCGATGACTATCCCGCTGGGACCGATGCTTCAGATCGAGACGCAAATACCGACAACCCAACCGGAGCCGACATCGGGTTCTGTAGAATCCGTACCTTCCGCTCGGCCGATTCCGACTGCCGACGAGGTCGCGAATTGCGGCGTCAGGGGGTCACTGAACATACTGGTCATGGGCGTGGATTCCCCGTTCGATGACGGCTTGAAAGGGCCGCTTGCCATTCGTTTGGTAAAGGTCGATTTCAGCCGCAAGACGGCGAACGTCTTTTCCTTCCCCAGAGACTTGTGGATCCCCGTCAAAGGGTTGGAAAGCTATGCAATCACCCAATCGCGGCTTGGCGAGTTGTACCTGATCGCGCGCAGCAATGCCGGGTTGAGTGATGCCGCCGCCACCAACCTGGTGGCGCAAAACCTCTATCAGAATTTCGGCGCTTGGAGCGACCGATACATCACGGGGAAAATGTCCACCTTGGCGGTCATTATCGACACTGTCGGTGGCGTCACGCTCGATGTCCCCGTCATCCATGACGCCACTCCGTCTGGATTCCATTATTTCCCCGCCGGACGGTATGCGATGAACGGCCTGCTGGCCTTGGAGTACGCGATTGCTCCGACGGCCTCCGATCAATGGAACGGCTTCGATCGCCAAACACTGGTTCTGTATGCGTTGTTCCGGAAGATCCTGTCTCCGGAAACCCTTCCTAAACTGCCGACTCTCATCCCGCAATTCCTTCAGGTTGCCACCACCGACCTCAGCTTGCAGGAGATGCTGAACCTGTTATGCATCTCGCAGCAAATCCCCAAGGAACAAACCGTCTTTGCCGAAGTCAGCCCCGAGGACGTTACTTTCGGAGCGAGCGGGGTGCTGTATCCGAATGTGGATGCCATCCGCGCTAAAGTGGCGCAGAATCTGACACCGAACAGGCCATAGAAGACGAAATTGGGCCACCGCTGGTTAAGGCCGGAGAGATGGACGGCAAGCGGCAGGGGCGGCTCGACTGATTGAATCGATTGAGGAGATATCCGGTTGTGTATAAGGCCATACCGTGCCGGGGATGGGGGAAAGGCATTCCTACACTCGGTTTTATTCTTGGATCAAGAAAAGATTTCACTTATCTTTACAGCAACCGTTAAGATAAAGACGGCAATCAGCGGCCAAAGCGCGATATTCAATGCCCGTTGAAGACGCAACATCCTTCCATCGTTGGATGCGCTGACAAGCTCTTTATTGATAAGCAATGTAAAGAGCACGACTACGGAAATCGCGCCCAGCGTGCCGATTAAGGTAACGCTTGTAATCGATGATACCGTCGATGTGGTGACCGTGGATATCATTATTCCTCTTTCGGCACAACAATATTCTCTGTTCCTATCCCATATTTAGCAGGGGAGAGAATACGGTCATTATAAGGAAAATTATTCCGATAATCAAGGAACGATCTCCTTTTTTTCAGCCTTTACCGATGGCAAACCGATCCCCCATGCTTTTTCCGGCAATTCCTCCCCTTTTTTAGTTCCTTTTTATGCCTTACTATAGTCTTGTGAAACGATTACGGATTAACAAATCCGATGAAGAATCCATCAGCGATCGGTGCCGATGGATTGGCCCCCAGAACCGGAGCCGGCGCCTGGGAGCGATCCGGTGCTTAAATAGCGACCCCATTCAATTGAGCATTTTCCAATAGGCTTTTGGTACCAGCAGGTGATTGGTAATCCACCCAACCGGCCGGAGTCCGTCCGGTGCTTTTTCGTCCGGGAGAATGGTCAGATCGACCGCCGACGAGTCAAACAGGCCGGTGCCGTCGGCGCGCGCGATATGCATCTGAAAGGATGTGTCCATAAGGCGCAGTCCGCCGGTTTCACCCAAGTCTGGTCAGGTGAAAAGGCCATTTCCCCGACATCCGGCTTGCCTGAGGGATTGACATGAATCTCGGATATAAGAACCTTCGTGATGGCGGCCAACCCGGCAGCGGATTGACACATCGGCCGCGGCTGTTATACTTGATAGCTGAACAGATATTCACATATGAGGACAATTGGCGGGCGGGGGAAGACGCTTCCGGACATGATGGGATCACCCTCTTTTTCACCGCCGCCGTTTGCGGACCACCGCGAGCTTTCGATCTCCCAAGGAGAGATTTTTTAAAATGGAAAAAGTTCCCGCTTCCCCGATTGCCAAATTCCCGCCCGCGCCGGAACATATTGCGGGATTAACCCCTGACCAAGTACTGGAACGCCGAACGCAATATGGTGAAAACCGGCTGGCGGCCGAAAAGGGCGTCTCGGTCTGGGCCATCCTACTGGCGCAGGTAAAAAGCCCGCTGGTCTATATCATCCTCGCGGCCGCGCTGGTTTCGCTGATGGTCGGCGAGTTGGGGGATTTCGGGATCATTATGGCCGTGGTGGTGATCGACGTCATTTTGGGGTTTGTACAGGAATATCAGGCCCGCCGGACCTACACCGCGCTCAAGGGTTTGCTCAAACCGACGACCACGGTCATCCGCGGCGGAAATCGGCAGGAAGTGGAAGTGTGGGAATTGGTGCCGGACGATGTCGTACTGCTGAATATGGGCGAGCACATTCCCGGTGATGGCGAACTGATCGAGAGCAACAAACTTGCCGTAAACGAGGCGATCCTGACCGGGGAAAGTGAATCGATCACCAAGACCATCGCGGCCGACCGCAACAAAGTCTTTATGGGGACAACGGTCGTCGCCGGCCGGGGGCTGATGAAGGTTACCCGGACCGGCTCGCGGACGGAACTCGGGCAGATCGCGCTGAGCCTCCAGGACAACACTGAAGAGGAAACCCCGCTTCAAATCCGCCTTAAAAATTTCAGTCAATGGCTGACCTATGTCGTTATCGGATTCACGCTGATCATCCTGACCGTCGGCGTACTGATGGGCGGGCGGTTCCTGGATATGCTGCGGACGTCCATCATCCTGGCGATTGCCGCCGTTCCGGAAGGCCTGCTGATCGCCGTCACAGTGATCCTGGTCGTGGGGATGCGCAAGATCCTCAAGCGCAACGGCCTGGTAAAACGGCTCCTGGCTGTGGAAACGCTCGGCTCGGTCACCGTGATCTGCACCGATAAAACCGGAACGCTCACGGAAGGACGGATGCAGGTTACCCGGTCCGAGGTGGCCGATCCGCTCCGGGCGTACCAGGTGATGACGCTCTGCAATGACCTGGAAGGGCCGGTGGACGTGGCGCTTTGGGAATACGCCATGGAGAAGAATCCCTCCGGACCGAATGCCTTAACGGATCACGCCAGCCGCCTGGCGGAGGAAATGTTCACCAGCGAAACCAAATACATGATCACCGCCAATCGCGTCGACACCGAAAGCTTCAATTTTTTAAAGGGCGCTCCGGAGATCGTACTGAAAATGTGCGCGGTCTCCGAAAAGGAACAGGCGGAGATTCTTGCGAAAGTGGATACCTGGGCCGGCGAGGGCCTCCGTCTGCTCGGTCTGGCGTACCGCCCACTGGGTGCGCTGGAAGATCATTCCGGTTACACCTGGCTGGGCTTGCTCGGGATGGAGGATCCGGTTCGCGAGGGTGTGGTCGAATCCATCCGGGTGGCGCATGAAGCCGGGATTAAGGTAAAAATGATTACCGGTGACTACCGCAGGACGGCCGAAAAGATTGCCCGGAATATCGGTTTGATGGAAAAAGATGAGGTTGTTTTGGAGGGGGACGCGCTGGCCAATCTGACTGATGCGCAACTCCGGGAAAAAGCGGCCGGGACAGCCGTTTTTTCCCGCATCCGTCCGCAGGATAAGCTCCGCATCGTAAAAGCGCTGCAAGCCAACGGTGAAGTGGCCGCCATGATCGGCGACGGCGTAAACGACGCGCCCGCTCTCCAACGGGCCAACATCGGCGTTGTGGTCGGCAGCGCGACCGACGTGGCCAAAGAAACCGCCGACCTCATCCTGATGGACAATAACTTCCGGACCGTGGTCGCCGCCATCGAAGAAGGGCGGACAGTCTTTGAAAACATCCGCAAGGTGGTCGCCTATACGCTCTCCAACTCTTTTGCCGAGGTGCTGACCATTTTTATGGCGATGATGTTCCGCTGGCCGGCGCCGCTGATGGTGGCGCAAATTCTCTGGATCCATCTGATTTGCGACGGCCCCTCCGATATCGTGCTGGGGTTTGAACCCGTCGAAGAGGGGATCATGAAGGAAAGACCCAAATCGCTGAAGGAGCCCGTGCTGACCGGATTGGGCATGTCGCTGATCGCGGTGATCAGCATCACCAGCACCCTCTTCGGCCTGATCCTGTTCGGTCACTTTTTCCAAATTCACGGTGATCCCGCCCAGGGTCGGAGCATTGTCTTTGCCAGTTTCGCGGTCAACTCGATGATCTATATCTTCGCCTACCGCAGCATGCGGCGCTCCATTTTCCGCAGCGGCCCGCTCAGCCGGAACCAACCGCTCATCTGGTCGGTGCTGGGCGGATTGGCGATGGTGGCGATCGCCTTTCTCGTCCCCGGCATCCGTGATTTGCTGGGCATCATCCTCCTCTCGGCGGAGGAATGGTTATGGGTCGCAGGCGTGGCTGTCTTCTTGCTGGCGATGGTCGAGGTCGGCAAAGCGATCAGCTTATTCCTGCAACGGAAGCGGAACGAGAGACGGGCTTAATCCCCCAATTCCTGCACCCTTCTCCCACTTTACTTGAAGACATGGTTCTCCAGTCCCTTGGGGAAAGAAGGGAAGGGGGATGAGTATAATCTCTGGGAGAAATCCGGATATGACCCACCGGCAAGCCGCATGAACGGGACCGCGTGTTTTCCATGGACGCCGCAAAGGACGGCGGTGATCTGTTTTGCCATCACCCTTTTGACAGGTTGTAGTTCCACTGTTGCAAGCACTCCCGAGTCGATAACCTTCGGGCGAAGCTCGAATCCGGATACGATCTGATCCTGGCCAATTACGGCTGCCGCATGGCAAAGTGGGCGTTCGAATATATGGAAGAAACCGTCTTGTCACTTCGCCCCGATGCGGTCACCCTCTGGTGGGGGGGTAACGACCTGCTGGGTTGCCCTGGATTTTTCGACCGGACAACGAACGGCATGATCCTCGAAAAACTGGATTTTCTCGCCGCGCGGCAAATCACGTACCTGTATAAGCAGATCGACGTCCTGCTGGCAGAGGAGTGGATCCGGGTGTTTGCGGTGACGGGGTTGTAGACCGAAGATGAAAAACCGACCATAGACCGCGGCCGATGGACGATCGCCGGTGTTCAATCTGAACGGTTTTCGCGGTATCGGCGTGAACCGGCCGTTTAGACACTATGGAAGGAGGAATGAATCGGGTAGGGGGTTAAACGACGAACCCATGGAGGGTTTCGGGGAACGCGCAACAAACCGTCATAAAAAAAAAAATTACGACCATGGTCACTCGTCCATGGTCGTTTTCAACAGTGGCGAGGAATGGAATCGGACCATCAACCAAGGGCTTATGAGTCCCCTGCTCTACCATTGAGCTACCTCGCCAGAGACAGCTTGTGGATTGTACCGGGCGGGAAGAAAGCGGTCAAGATTTCTTTTTTCGTCGAAAAATCGGAAAGGGCAACCGCCGAGTGAGCCGTGAGCGACTCGAACGCTCAACCAAGTGCTTAAAAGGCACCTGCTCTGCCACTTGAGCTAACGGCCCAGCGCGTGGCATTCTAACACGGGGGCGGAGGGGAAGTCAAAGTTCTCCCTACGGATCAACGCTCGGGATGCGCGTGCCCGATATGAGAGAAGAACTCGTTCCGGGTGTTGAGATTTTCCTTAAAGGAGCCCCGCACCGCGCTGGTGATCATCCGGGCGTTGGCCTTTTTCACCCCGCGGATCGCCATGCACATATGCAGACCCTCCACCACGACGCCCACCCCGCAGGGGTGGAGCGTTTCCATAAGGAAAGCCGCGATTTCCTGAGTCATCCGCTCCTGCAGCTGAAGCCGGCGGGCGAACATTTCCACCACCCGCGGGATCTTCGACAGGCCGATTACTTTTCCGTCCGGGATGTAGGCCACATGGGCCTTGCCCAGGAACGGCAGCATGTGATGCTCGCACAGGCTGGCGAAGTCGATATCCCGCACAACCACCATCTCGTCATAATCCACCGTGAATACGGCCTCGTTGATCAGTTTGACCGGGTCGACATGGTAGCCGGCGGTCATTTCCTCGAACATCCGCGCCACCCGGAGCGGTGTGCGCAGCAGCCCTTCGCGTCCGGGATCCTCACCGATCGCGCCGAGGATGGAACGGACCGCGCACTCGACGTCGTTCTCACAGCCCTGCGCCGGCCGGTCGGATAAATCGTCCCGGAAAATATCGAATTCGGATGGATCGGTGCTCATCGTGGGCATAGCGGGCTCCTGTTGTTCAATAGGTGGCCGAGCAGGTCGCCGGTTTTCGGCGACCGTATCGAGACCGCAGGATCATTGCAAAGGCAACTCTTAACGACGTCCGTTGCAACTTCCGAATTATCACACGGACTCGGTACGCGGCTGTTAAACAGACCATTGGGCATCCACTGGATCATCATGCCCGCGCCTGCCCTCGCGAAGCATTCCGGTTCGTGTCTTTTAAACCGGAACGGCTGCGAAGCAGGGTGTACTTGGCGGGCATCCACTCCTGCAAAACCCTGGATTCCCGCTGAGAACACCCCCACTCGCAAAGTCTTCACGCCGGGAGATCACCGGCGTTCATCGCTCGGGGGGCGGGCGCGGGGATGACGGTCCAACGGGGGCAAGGCATTATTCCCGGGAAACCCGTTCTTCGACTTTTCGGACAGCCTTTACTCGACCGGCTTCCTGTTGTGTTTGGGCATCAGATTCAGATCCTCCCGGCGGCGGATGTCCGGATGACGCAACCGGGCGGCAATCGTCTGCAGCGGTTCGCCGGTTGCGGGATGGCGCAGGCCGGGTGAAAGTTCCGCAAGCGGCAGGGCGGCGTGGGCCCGGGTCAGAATGTCCGGATGCGGAAGCTGTTTCCCGGAATACCCGCCGACGCGGTCGTCGTACAGGGCCAAGTCGATGTCGATCGTTCGCGGGGCGAATTTGTCCGCTGTACGCCGCCGGCCCAGCTGCTGTTCGATCGGGGTAATCACCCCCGCGAGCAGTTCTTCCGGCGGGAGATCCGTTTCGATCCTGACCGCCGCATTTAAGTACTCCGGCTGGTCCGAGCCGTCCGCGGGCGGGGATTGCCAGACGGAGGAGACGGCCAGGAGCGCAGTCCGCTGCGCGAGCAGGTTCACCGCTTCGGCCAGATTGTGCTCCGGGTGGAGGTTGGATCCCAGCAGCAGCCAGGCGGTATGGTCAGCCACCCATGCGCCCCCGCTCGATGGTCACGCACACCGAACGGGCGAAGCGAAGCGCGCCGGGCTTTTCGACCGTCACGCGCACGCCCGTCACGCGCGGTTCTTCCAGGCACAGCGCGGCGATGGCTTCCGCAAACCGCTCGATCAACCGGAATTCGGATCCTTCCGCCAGCGCAAGCACCTGTTTGGTGATGGTCCGGTAGTTGACGGCGTCCTCGATCTTGTCCGTTTTCCCTGGAAGGGCGGTATCCGTGATGAGCGCGATGGAAATAAGCGCATCCTGCTTGTCCCGGCGTTCCTCCTCGGCCACCCCCAGAACCGTCCGGACCAGCAGATCCTTGATGATGAGCATATCGGTCATGGCGCACTCCTTCTCCACGAAGGGCACAAAGCGCCATCTGTAAGGGCGCATGGCCGTGCGCCCTTACAACGATCCTTTGTGTTCTCCGTGGAAGACGCTAAAGATATTCGCCGCCGTCGATGTATAAAACTTCGCCGGTGACGAAGGAAGCTTCCAGCAGGTAAACGACTCCGTGGACGATATCCTCAGGCGTGCCGGGGCGGTTCAAGGGAATTCGGGGGACCAGCCGCTGCAAATATTCCTCCCCCTCGCCGGGCGGGGGAAGGATCGCGCCGGGTGCGACCGCGTTCACCCGGATCCGCGGCGCGAGGGATTTGGCGAGCGACCGTGTGAGCGTGATCAGCGCGGATTTGGTAAGCGTGTAAGCGAGATATTCGGCGGTCGGCCGCCGGCTACGGGAATCCGTGAGAAAAATGATATCCCCGTTTTCAGTTTGCGCGGCGAAGGCCTGACTCAGAAAGAAGGGCGCCCGCAGGTTAACCGCCAGAGTTTTGTCCCATAGGTCCGGTGAAGTTTTTTCCAGGGTTCCGCGCGCGAACACCGCGGCGGAGTTGATGAGGATATCCGTCCGGCCGTACATTGCCCCCGCCGTGTCGAAAAGCTTCCCGGCGGAATCCGGCTGCCGCAGATCGGCTCCGATCAACACGCATCGGCGGCCGAGGGCGCGGATAGCTTCCGCTGTGCGGTTGGCCGCATCTTCGGAGGTGTTGTAGTGCAAAGCAAGATCGGCGCCGCGCGCGGCCAGCCCAAGGGCGATCGCGCGCCCCAGGCGTGCTGCGCCGCCGGTCACAAGTGCCACGCGTCCGGAAAACGGAAGGTCAGGCATGTGAAAATTATATATCAGAAGGAACCGGAATAAGGTATCAATCAGGGTGGAGTATTGAAAGGATGGAATGGATCCGGAATCGAGTTGCCGCTTCGGCGATATAATGGCGCAAACCATCCTTGGGAGGGATTATGGTCAAATCCAGCCTTATCGTCGGTGTTATAACTTTTTTCCTGGTTCTCATCGGCGGGCTGCTTTCCAATATTTGCTGCCTGGCAAGCCCGGTCCTTGCCATCCTGCTTGGATTGGCCGCCGGCTTCCTCTGCGCGATTTTTGAAAAACCTTCTGAATCCGAGAAGGCGGCCGTCCGGGGCGCGCTCGCCGGCGCCATCACCGGCGGGGTCGGGCTGGTCGCGCAATTCATCGGCCAGATGATCAGCCAACTCATCCTTGGCAGCAACGTTGCGTGCATCCCGGGCATGTGTTCGGAATCCGCGGCGCCGATAAGCCAGACGTCCGTAACGCTCTTCGCGGTTTTTAACGCGTGCTTCTACGGATTGATCCTGCTCCCCATCATGGCCGGCCTCGGTGCTGTCGGAGCGGTCTTGTGGCTGAAAACCAAGCCGCGGCCCAAATCACCGGCTGGACCTTCCGTCATTCCCCCGGCAGGATAAACGCCCTTTCGATCGGGAATCCACCGGCCGGCGGATCACACGCCGCCGATCGTTCCACGGAATACTCTTGGAGGAGGAAAAATGATCCGGTCCGCTCTCATTATCGGGGCCATCGCGTTTCTTTATATGCTTTTTGCAAACGTCGCACAGATGCTGTGCGTGCCGTTCCTTGCGGTCATCCTGGGGATCCTGGCCGGCGGATTGGCGGGATTTTTCGATAAACCGCAGATGGTGAACAAAGCCGTTGTCAACGGCGCGCTGGCGGGGTTGATCGCCGGGATCGGCGCGGTGCTTGGCAATATGGCGGGGCTGGCGATGCGCATATTTGTGATCTTCGGCCAGGATACGTTCGCCGGAATGATCACGAATGCCACCGGCGTTCAATACACATCCACCGATACAACGCTTGGCATCTTATCCATTTTCTGCTGCTGCGCCGTTTCCGACATCGTGCTCATGGCGGCGACGGGCGCTCTGGGTGGATTCCTATGGCTAAAATTCATGTCTGGGAAAAAATCCGCCGCCGCGCCGCCGCAGGTTCTTCCCTGACCGACCTCTCCGATGATGCGGACGAAGACCGCCGGTTCCATCACGGATGGGTTGCACCGCAAGGGGCGGGTGCTTTACCGCCCCCTTTTTTTATTTTCCGAATCGGTGACGCATGCCCAAACCCAAAAAATCGCGGCTTGACTTGCTGCTGGTCGAGCGCGGCCTGACGGAAACCCGCTCGCTGGCACAGCGGCTGATACTCGCCGGGCGCGTGCGGGTCGACGGGGAAGCGCTGATCCAGCCGGGGAAAATGCTGGCGCCGGATTCCAGGGTCGAACTGACCGCCGCACCGCTGTTCGTCTCCCGCGGCGGAGAGAAACTGGCCGCCGCGCTGGATTCCTTCCGCGTCTCACCGCAGGGAAAAATATGCGCGGACGCGGGCGCTTCCACCGGCGGGTTCACCGATTGCCTGCTGCAACGCGGCGCGGCGAAGGTTTATGCGGTCGACGTGGGGAAAGGCATACTGGATTGGAAACTGCGCAACGATCCGCGGGTGGCGGTGATGGAGGCGCAAAATGCCCGCTATCTGGAGACGCTTCCGGAGCCAGTTGATATGCTTACGGCCGATGTTTCCTTCATCTCGCTGAAACTGCTTTTCCCCGTTGTATTGGGCTGGATGAAGCCGGATGCGGAGGCCGTCGTCCTCATCAAACCGCAGTTCGAAGCCGGACGCCGTCTGGTGGGGAAGGGCGGGGTGGTGAGGGATCCGGCCGTCCACCGGGCGGTCCTGGAGGACGTTCTCCGTTCGGCTGGAAGCGCCGGCTTTACCGCGGCGGGATTGATCGCTTCTCCATTAAAAGGACCGGCCGGTAATATCGAGTTTCTGGCGCATCTGCGGGTGGGAACGAGAACCGATGAAGACAACATCCGGAAGATGATTGATGGGTTATTTGAATAACCGCTCTCTACCTCTCCCTCCCCAAATCAATTGGGAGAAAGCCTCTGTGAGGCATTATTCTCTTCATTAGTTAGATTTTAGAACTCCTGCCTTTGGCATTGAGTAGGCTGAGAAGGCTCCATCAATGGAGTGGGCAATGTAAAATCTATTCTGCTTTCTCTTTGCCAGCTCGAAAACCCTCCCCTCTGAGAACATTCGTCTTTTATGCTCTGGATTCTTTCCCCCCATTTCCCGAAGGGAAATGGGGGGAAGTGGTTTTGGGGGGAAAGACGCGGAGATCAGGCCGGATACCGGATCTGAAATACGAAATGATAGAACCTGGAAGAGCGCGCCTTCCAAGTGCGGTATCCCTGAGCCGCCGCCTTCGGCGGTGGTGTTTTACTTAAGGAGGGCGGTGATGCTTAAATTGTTCCCCCGCCGTCTCCTTTACGTGAAAACCAAGTGATGGTTTCCCCCATGAAATAAGGGAAAATGATGGTTTTCGGGTATACTTACCGCGCGCTCCCGGGCAGCCGCGGGAGCGCGCATAACGATGGATACCTCCCATATACGCAATTTCTGCATAATCGCCCACGTCGACCACGGCAAATCCACTCTTGCCGACCGGTTGCTGCAACGGACGGGCACGATATCCGACCGCCAGATGACCGAGCAGGTCCTGGATACCATGGATCTCGAGCGCGAACGCGGCGTGACGATCAAAGCCTCGGCCGTGCGCATGAATTACACCGCCAAGGACGGCGTCTCCTACGAGCTTAACCTGATCGATACCCCCGGCCATGTGGATTTCGCATACGAGGTGAGCCGGGCGCTGGCCGCCTGCGAGGGTGCGCTCCTGGTGGTCGATGCCACTCAGGGGATCGAAGCGCAGACGCTTGCCAACCTCTACCTGGCGCTGGAATCCGATCTGGAAGTGATTCCGGTCCTGAATAAAGTGGACCTGGCATCGGCGCGGACCGAGGAAGTGGGCCGCGAAGTGGCATCCCTCTTGGGCGGGAATGCCGGGGATATGATTGCGATCTCGGCCAAGACAGGCTTGAACGTGGAGGCTGTTCTCGAGGCTATTGTCAAAAAAGTCCCTCCACCGGTCGGCTCCGTAGACGAGCCCGCGCGCGGTTTGATTTTCGACTCGCACTATGATTCCTACCGCGGTGTGGTGGCCGACCTTCGGGTGCGCGAAGGCGTGTTGAAAATGGGCGACGTGCTCAAGGTCATGTCGTCGGAAGCCAAGTTCGAGCCGATCGAAATCGGCATTTTCGCGCCCGAAATGCGCCCGACCGGCGAACTCGCCGCCGGCGAGGTGGGCTACATCGCCACCGGTTTGAAAATCATCCGCGAATGCCGGGTCGGGGATACGATCACCACCGCTTCCCGTCCGGCGGCGGAGCCGCTGCCGGGATACCGGCAGATCAAACCGATGGTCTTCGCCGGGATATACCCGGTCGAGGGCGAAGATTACGGCGATCTTAAAGACGCGCTTGAAAAACTGCAGCTCAACGACGCTTCGCTGTTTTACGAACCGGAGACCTCCCAGGCGCTGAACTTCGGCTTCCGGTGCGGCTTCCTCGGCCTCTTTCACATGGACATCATTCAGGAACGCCTGGAACGCGAGTATGACCTGGATGTGATCGCCACCGCCCCCTCGGTCGAATATGAGGTGGTGATGCTGGACGGCACGGTGCGCAAGGTGGATTCGCCCGCCACCCTCCCGCCCGAGGACCAGATTGCCGAAATCCGCGAGCCGTGGATGGAGCTGCAGATCTTCACACCCGACTCGTATTACGGGACCGCGATGGATTTGGTGACCAAGCGGCGCGGGATTTTCCGCGAGCAGGCGCTGACCTCGCCCGGCCGGGTGCAGCTGACCTTCGAATTGCCGCTGGCGGAATTGATTGTGGATTTTTACGACAGGTTGAAATCCCGCACCCGCGGCTACGCTTCGCTGGACTACCGCTTCCTCGAATACCGGCCGGAGGACCTGGTCCGACTGGATATCCACCTCAACGATGAGCCGGTGGATGCGCTGGCGACGATCGTTCACCGTGATGCGGCCTATCACCGCGGGCAATCGCTGGTCACCAAGCTGAAGGACCTCATCCCGCGCCAGCAGTTCGTCGTCCCGGTCCAGGCGGTGGCGGGCGGCCGGGTGATCTCGCGCGCCAATGTCAAAGGCCTGCGCAAGGACGTGCTCGCCAAATGTTACGGCGGAGACATCACCCGCAAGCGCAAGCTCCTGGAAAAACAGAAGCGCGGCAAGAAGCGCTTGAAGATGGTGGGGAGCGTGGAAGTCCCGCAGGAGGCGTTTATGGCCGTGCTGGGGATGGGGAGCGAGGAATGACGGAATCCAAACCGCGCAGCCCGTTGCTGCGCCTGCTTCCCGGATTCCTGATCAGCGCCGCGGCCGTTGCGGTGCTGATCTTCGCGGTTGATTGGCGCAAGACGGTGGATGCCTGGCAAGGCGCCCAAGTCTGGGTGGTGGCCCCCGCGCTTGTCTGCATCGTGTGCGCCATGCTCACCCGCGCCGCCGCTTGGCGCTGCCTTATGGGGAACGCGGTTCCGCTGGGCAGAAGTTTCTGGATCTTGAACATCAGTTATCTGCTGAACGGGATTCTGCCGTTCCGCCTCGGCGATGTGGGCCGGGCGTACCTGGTCAGCCGCGGGAAGGATGGCTCCCAGCCCGAGGTGACCGCCGGCGCGGCCCTTTCCGCCGTCGCCCTCGAGCGGATGTTCGACCTTGTCTTCACCGGAGTTCTCGTCTTGAGCCTGTTTCCGCTGATCGCCGGGATGGCATTCGGCGCCCAGGTGCTTGTCACCGCCGTCGGTCTGGCGCTGGTGTTTTTCCTTGCGTTGTTTTTTCTCGGGTCCGCCCGGGTCTGGATTATGGGAACGGCGGCCAAATTCGTACAGCGGTTTCCATTCCTGCGCCCGGCGCTGAAGGTTCTGGATCATTTCCTGACCGGCCTGGCGGAAGTGCGCAATCTGCGCCGCTCCGTGCCGGCCTTTTTATTGATCGTCCTCACGATGATCCTCTGGGCGGCCGAGTACTGGGTGGTGCTGCGGGGATTTTTTCCGGACGCGTCGGCATTCTGGGGGTTGCTTTCGCTCGTCGGCGGATTGATCGGTGTAGCCCTGCCTTCCGCCCCGAGTTCGCTCGGCGTGTTTGAGGGATCGTTGACGGTTGTGCTGACGATGGGGGGCATGATGCAAGGCACGGCCATCGCCTATGCGATCGCCATTCACCTGTTGAATATTGTGGCCCTCTCGATCCTCGGCGCGCTGGGATTGGTTCTGGAAGGGCAGTCGCTGGGTTCGATCATGGCGGCGGCGAAGTCGGACGGGAAGGAAATCACTTAACCACTCCTCACCCCCATCCTCTGCACCCCTTCCCCATCTCCTGCGGTTACCACGGGAGAGGGGGGAGGGGACGGGGGATAGGGGTGAGGAAAGGAAACGCATGCGCATCCTGATTGCTCTCACCTACTACCGCCCGCACGTTTCCGGATTGACCATTTATGCCGAACGGCTGGGCCGCGCCCTTATCCGCCGCGGGCATCCGGTGACCATCCTCACCTCGCGTTTCGATCCCGCCCTCCCGGCCAATGAGACCGTCGATGGGATTCGCATCGTCCGCCCGTGGGTGTGGTTCCGCGTAAGCAAGGGCGTGATCATGCCCACCTTCGGGTATTGGGCCAACCGGCTGGCGCTCACCCACGATGTCCTCTCCATCCATCTGCCGCAGTTCGATGCCCCGGGCATCGCGCTACGCGGGCGCCTGCTGCGCAAACCGACCGTGCTGACCTACCATTCCGACCTCAGCCTTCCACCGACACTGTTCAACCGCGTCGCCAACCTGGTGGTACATGCGGCCAATCACGCGGCGGCGGGCCTTGCCGACCGCATCGTCGCCTACACCCGCGATTTCGCGGAAAACTCGCCGTTCCTCTCGCGGTATCTGTCGAAGGTGCAGGTCATCCCCCCGCCGGTCGAGGTCGGCCGCGCCTCGCAGGAGGAGGTGCAGGCTTTTCGCATCCGCCACAAGCTTGAGGGGCGCAAGGTGATCGGCATGGCCGCCCGGCTCGCGGCGGAGAAGGGTGTGGAATACCTGCTGGAGGCCGCGCCGACCATCCTGGAAAAATATCCCGGCACGCGGTTCCTCTTCGCCGGCCAGTGCGAAAATGTTCTGGGCGAGGAGGCCTATGAACGCAAAATCGCGCCGCTCCTGACGGCGCTCGGCGACCGCTGGACCTTCTTGGGCGTATTGCCGCCGGACGCGATGGCGGCGTTCTTCAAATCCTGTGATGTCACCGTCCTGCCGAGCATCAACTCGACCGAGACGTTTGGGCTGGTGCAGATCGAATCCATGATCTGCGGCACGCCGTCGGTCGCCTCCGGGCTGCCCGGCGTCCGCGAGCCGGTGCGGATAACCGGTATGGGCAAGGTGGTTCCGCCGCGCGATCCGGTGCGCCTGGCGCAGGCGGTCCTTGAAGTGCTTGACGATCGGCCGCGATTTGTGCAGCCATCGGATAAAATCGCCGAAATGTTCTCGCCCGACGCGACCGCCGCGCGGTACGAGGCGTTGTTCGAGGATATTGCGAAATCGAAATCATAATAACAATTGGCGTTTGGATTATCTTGCCGCGACCAGTGATCGCGGCCGGGGATTATCTACAATCGGCGCGGTCATCTATCGCGCCCGCAAGCTGCACTCATTTCACCGCGATCACTGATCGCGCCCGCAGGGGCCGGAGGATTATCCTGTAATGATCGAATCCGAGCTCAGCGTCTGGGACTGGCTGGTCCGTCAATGGAAAACGCCGCGCTGGAAACGGGCGATACGTCTCATCCTGGCCGTCATCTTCGCCGCCGCCGGTGCGGCCTACCTCGCGGCGCTGCCGGGCAGCGGCAACTGGCTGCCGCTGTTCGCGCTTTCCCTGGTGTTCCTGATCCTCGGATTGCGGATCGCGGTTGCGGATGAACCGCTCCCGGTCGAGCCGGAGGGCTTGGAACCCTTCGCGGTGCCGGAGCTGTCCGCAACGGCCGTCGAACAACCCGCGGAGTCCGAATCAGAGCCGGGCGCGACCGCCGCGCCGGCCGGGACCGGCATGCTCGCATACCTGCGGATCCCTTTTGCGCTTTTGCTGGCACTCTCCGCCCAGTGGGTGATGGATGTGCGGCCGATGGAGATGGAAACCGCCCGCACCGTCGGATGGATCCTCTATGGCGCGGCGTTTCTTCTATCCGCTTCAGCGCTGCTTGCCGGTGATGCAGCCTTCCCTCTGAAATCGATGCTCGGGCTGGGCAGGGGAATTCGGTTCAACCGGCAGCGGCTGTGGCTGCTGGCCGGAGGAATATTCTTCGGCCTGCTGGCGTATGCCGGCAGCGCGGGCGGAAAGTTCCGGCCGCTGGCGCTCCTGACGCTTGCCTTCGCGCTCGCCTATTGGTGGGCCGCCTTGGCGGAATACCCCGGCAGTGTGATCGACGGCATCGTCCATGCGGGGAAGTCGGCGGGCGCGCGAATCCGGGCGCTTGGGGAATCGCTCCCAAAAGGGATCTGCTTATCCTGGTGGTCTCTGCTGGTTGTGCTGGGTTTTTCCGTCCTGGTGTTCACCCGCACCTTCGATATGGCGAATATCCCGCCGGAAATGACGAGCGACCATGTCGAAAAGCTTATCAATGTCAACGGGATTCTTCATGGGGATTACTATATTTTTTTCGCCAACAACGGCGGCCGTGAGGCGCTGCAGTTCTACCTGTTGGCGTTCATCTCACAAGTGTTCGGCACCGGCATATCCTTCCTGTCCTTGAAGATCGCTTCGGTGGCGGTTGGAATCCTCACCCTGCCGTTCCTCTACCTTCTCGGCCGGGAGATCGCCGACCGCAGGGTCGGCCTGCTGGCGATGATTCTCGGCGGGGTGGGGTATTGGCCGGATATGATCAGCCGGATCGGGCTGCGGCTCCCGCTGGCCATGCTCTTTTGCGCCGCCACGCTGTACTTTTTCTTTAAGGCGCTGCGCCGCCGGAGCTGGAACGATTTTCTCTGGGCGGGAGCGGCGCTTGGGATCGGCCTGTACGGATACACGCCCATGCGCGTCGTGCCGTTTGCGCTGGCCGTCATCCTCGGGTTGTTCCTGCTCCATCCCGATTCCAAAGGTTCCCGCAAGTGGGCGACGGCGGGTTTCCTGCTGACACTGGGAACGATGACCCTGTTGTTCCTGCCGTTCCTGCGGTACGCCGTCGAATTCCCCGCCGATTTTTGGCTGCGGACCACTACCCGGATCATCCCCGATGGGACATATTCGATTGCGGATTTGCTCAAGACATTCCTGAGCAATCTCGGGATCGGTCTGGAAATGTTCAGCTGGAACGACGGCGTGGGCTGGTTCAACTGCGTTCCCCTCCGTCCGGCGCTGGATGTGATCACCGGCGGGTTGTTCCATCTCGGATGGATCGGGATGCTGATCTGGGGATTCAGGAAAAAATCCTGGGAAGCGCTGTCGCTCTTCCTGCTGGTGCCGATCCTGCTGCTGCCCACGATTCTCGCGCTGGCCATTCCGAATGAAAATCCATCGCTCGCGCGCGCGATCGCCGCCGTGCCGGTGGTCTACCTTCTGCCCGCCCTGACTCTCGTCCTGGCGGTGGATTTTCTGCGCGGAATGATCCCCGGGCGCAATGGGGTCCGGGTCGGAGCGGCCTTCGCCGTGATGCTGGTTATCGCGGGGGCGGTGCAGGATTTTGACCTCACCCTGCGCGAGTATCCGGAAACCTACCGCCTTAATTCCGAGAACGCGTCCGAGTTGGGTGAGTTCATGCGCCAGTTTGCGGCTTCGATCGGCACTCCCGAAGATGTCTACCTGATCCCGTATCCATACTGGGTAGATGACCGGATCATGAACATCGCCGCCGGATTCCCGATCGACTCCCAGCATTACCTTTTCCAGGAACAGATCGCCGATTTCACATTCAGCGGCCGCCCGACCTTGTTCCTGCTGTTGGCGGAGGATGCGGAAAGCCTGGAGATCCTGAAACTCAAATTCCCGGACGGCTATTACGCCACCATCGTTTCTGCCTTTCCCAATCACGATTTCATTTATTTCGTCGTGCCCGGAACGCCGGTCGCGGCAAATCCCTGAGTGCGGAGAATGGAAAGTCGCATGGATAATTCCAATCCGGAATCTTTGAACCCCGCGGGTGGGCCGGAAGAACCCCGCCCGGAAGCCGTGGTGACCTCGCCGCCCGACACCGGGACCGGCTTGCAGGCACCGACGGTACCGGCGCTTGCGCCTGCTCCGGAAACCGCATTCCCGGAACCGACCCCGCCGCCCCCGTCGGCGGTCGATCCGATTCAGCGTATCCGCAACATCGCCTTCGAGGTCATCCTGTGCACGATGATCCTGGCCGGGGTGTTTTTCCGGTTTTCCGGAAACAACTGGAGCGAAGGGACCTTTCTTAACCCCGATGAGTTGGGGGTAACCAACTTCGTCTCCGGCATCCGGCTCCCCTCCTCGATCGGAGAGTATTTCAATACGCGCATTTCGCCGCTCTCGCCGTACATGTATTACGACGCGGAGGGCAACCAAATCGGACACGGCCCCGATCCGGGCTGGGTCTGGGGGCAGTGGCCGAACATTCTGATCCGGGCGACGGCCGAAGGGATTACCGGATTGGAGGAGACGCTCCTGCCGGTCGTCAACGACGCGATCGCGCGCGTCTGCGGAGAAAGCGATTCCGCCGCCTGCCGGCCGGTTGAATTCGTGGATTACACCAATTACGGATGGATTCGCCTGCTGGGGAGATTCCTCTCCGCAGTGACCGATACGATCACATTGCTGGTCCTGCTGGCGATCGGGCTGCGACTCTACAACCGCCGGATCGCGCTCCTGGCGACCGCGCTCAGTGCCCTGGCCGCAACCCAGATCCAGCAATCGCATTTCATGACGATCGACAACTTCGGCGTGATGTTCGCCGCACTCTCCATGTACTGCGCCGTGCGCGCCGCGCAAAAAAGCGGATGGAAGTGGTACGCGCTATTCGGATGTTTCTACGGGATGACGCTCGCCTCCCGCCCGAATTTCGCGCCGCTCGGGGCGATGATTCTGGTGGCCGCGATCATCGGCCATTGGGAAGAATTAAAGGATGCCGCGCTGGGAGTGGTTCCGCGGTTCGTCATCCCGGCCGGCATGTTCGCGCTGGCCGTCGCGGTGACCGTGCTCTCCTTCCGCATCGCCCAGCCGATGTCGTTCCGGGAAACGACCGGTGATACCGGATTCCTCACCCTGCACTTGAATCCGGATTGGCTGGACCGCATGCGCTATGCCGAAGCGGTATCCGGCGGATCCGGAGGCATCGCCGGGTACCCGCCGGCCGAGCATTGGGCCAACCGGCCGGCGATCATCACCCCGTTAGTCAGCATCCTGCTGTGGGGGATGGGGCTCCCGCTCGGGCTGGCGGCCTTCGGCGGCCTGCTGTGGGCCGGTTTCCGCGCCCTGCGGGGGAGGGAGTGGAAACAGCATACGCTCCCGGTCCTCTTCGCGGGCGGGATGTTCCTCTTCCTTGGCACCCGCTGGGTCAAGGAGATGCGCTACTTTCTTGTCATTTATCCTTACCTGTGCCTCTTGGCCGCCTGGGCGCTTGCGGAACTTTGGAACGCGGCTTCCCGAACCCGGGCCACCTGGAAAAAGCCGCTGGCGGGCCTCGCCATCGGCGTAGTGCTGATCGGCTCGCTGGCCTGGGCCTGGAGGTTCAGCGAAATCTACCGGACGGAAAACACGCGCCTCGCGGCTTCGCGCTGGATGTACCAAACCTTCCCGGCCGCCCTCCGCCTGACGATGGCGCTCGAAGGGGGCGAAGCATTCCAGCAGGGCGTGAATTTTTATTACCAACCCATCGGATCCGAACCGGTCCGGAACGATTTTGATGCCGTGCATTCCGGAACGGTAGAGAGTCTTTCACTGGGTTACGTAAAGGATCTTTCCGGCGCCTCTGAATCCGTAATCCACGTGGAGCTGTATCCCGATCCGCCCGGCTCCGAGCCGATCGCCCGGGCCGACGTGCTTATTCCGGCGGTCGGGATGGCGGATCGCGGAGAAAGGGTCGACGCCGCCTTCGGCCCGGTGGCGCTTGAGGAAGGCCGGCGCTATCACTTGTATATTTCGGCCGCGCGCGGCGGTCCTTTCTCGATTAAGGGCGCCTGGTTTGTCGACGAGGATTGGGATGAGGGACTTCCCTTCAACCTCGACGGCTTCGACGCCAATCTGCAATTCGACCGCGCCGACGCCACCCGGATGAACATCGAATGGCCGGACGTCGAGGAAAAACGGCAGATGCTGATCGACAACCTCGCCCGGTCGGATTACATCATCATTCAAAGCCAGCGCCGGATCTGGAGCGTATGCCGGATGCCGGCGGTGTACCCGATGACGATGGAGTATTACCGGGCGCTGTTCGACGGGCGGCTGGGGTTCGAACTGGTCGCTGTGTTCCAGCACCCGTTCACCTTCGGGCCGCTGCAGATTTCGGACCTGGCCGGGGCGGCCGCGTGGGGCGAAGCGCCCACACTGCCGATGTTCAACCTCAATCCGTTTGCGGCCGAGGAATCCTTCAGCGTCTACGATCACGCGCCGGTGTGGGTCTTCCAGAAACGGGCGGAGTATTCGCAGTCGGATGCGGAAGCCCTCCTGCGCGCGGTAGACATCAGCCGCGTGGAAAACCAGGATGCCAGCCTGCCGTTCTACGTCCTGAACCGGCTGATGCTTCCGGACGACCGGCTTGCGGAGCAACAGGCGGGCGGGACCTGGTCGGAGATGTTTTCGTACGACTGGATCTGGAACCACTATCCCGGCCTGGCCGTGGTGATGTGGTGGATCTGGGCGGTGCTGACCGGCTGGGCCGCGCTGCCGCTTGTCGCCAGCATCTTCCGCGGCCTGCCGGACGAGGGCTATTCGATCGCCAAAACCGCCGGCTGGCTGCTTGTCGGTTGGGCGGTATGGCTGCTCGGGAGCGCGCGTATTCCCTTCGCCTGGGCGACGATCGTGCTGGTCTGGCTGGCGCTGGCCGCGGCCGGCGGATATATGTTCTGGCGCGATCGTGCGCACTGGAAGGAAAAATTCCACGAACTGTGGAAGACCTGGCTGACGGTCGAGATCCTCTTCGCGGCGCTGCTGGTCTTCTTCCTGCTAATCCGCCTGGGGAACAGCGACCTGTGGCATCCCTCCAAGGGCGGAGAGAAGCCGATGGACTTTTCCCAGCTTAACGCTGTGATTAAAAGCGTTTCCTTCCCGCCGTACGACGGCTGGTTCGGCGGCGGCTACATGAACTACTACTACTTCGGGTGCATCCTGATCGCCATCCCGATCAAGCTGCTCGGGACAGTGCCGGCGGTCGGCTACAACCTCGGGCTGGCGATGCTCTTTGCCGTGATCGGCGTGACCGCCTATGGTGTGGCGTGGAACCTGGCGGAGAGCCTGCGCCGCAAGGGGGTGACGAAGATCTCGCCGATCCTGGCGGGGTTGGGGGCGGCGCTGATGATGGTCATCCTCGGAAATCTGGGTGAAGTGAACCTGATATGGGACGGCCTGGCCAGGATTAGTTCGCTATCCTACCCGCGCGGGCTGTTGTTCGGCCTGGGAGACCTGCCGCATGTGCTGGCCGGCGCGCTGCGGTTATTGATCGGCCAGGCGACCTGGCCCTTCGGGCTGGATAACTGGTACTGGAACGCTTCGCGCTCCATCCCCGTCCCTCTCGGCCCGGACGGCGGCGCGCTGGAGGCCGGACCGATCACCGAGTTTCCGTTCTTCTCGTTCCTGTATGCCGACCTGCATGCGCACAGCATGGCGCTCCCGGCGATGATCCTGGCCCTGGCGGGTTCCGCCGCGATGATCATCTCGCCCGAACGGCTGCGCTCCTGGAAATCCTCGCTGCCGCTCGTCGCGGTCACCGCGCTCTGCGTCGGATCGCTCTGGGCGACCAACTCCTGGTACTACCCGGCCGCGCTCGGGATTGCACTCCTCGGCCTGGCGCTGGCGGGCTGGAGGATGATCGCGCTCGGTGGCAACCGGAGGGATTGGCGCGCCTGGCTGCGGCTTGCCCTGCTGGCCGTTTTGCTCGTCGCCCTGTCGGTTTGGCTGTTTCAGCCGTACCGGGATTGGTACGGCGCCGGATACACCGCCGTCAAGCAGTGGAAGGGATCCAAGACTCCGCTGGACGCGTACCTCATGATCCATGGGCTCTTCCTATTCATCCTCGTCTCCTATATCATCGGATTGACGCGGGAGGGTTTGAAATCCATCACGATCGGCGCCTTAAAGAAGCATGTTGCCGGGCTGGGTTCAATCGTCCTTCTGGCGGCTTCGCTCCTGATTGCCGGATTGGTGATCCTCGGCGTTCTGGGATATCCGGTTCTGGTATTCGCCGTGCCCCTGATGCTTTGGGCAATCCTCGTCGGCCTGGGGGAAAAGATAGCCGATGAGCACCGCATGACGCTCGGGCTGCTCGCCGCGGCTCTCGCGATCACCTGCGGGGTGGAGCTGGTCGTGCTCGAGGGCGATCTGGACCGGATGAATACGGTCTTTAAGTTCTACGTCCAAGCCTGGACGTACTTTGCGATCGCGGCCGGGGTTGGGCTCGGCTGGCTGGCCGGCCGGATCTGGAACGCGCGGCGGATACTGCGCAACGTCTGGTTCGGCGTGCTGGGCGTGCTCGTCGCCGGCGCCTTCAGCTATACTCTGTTCGCATCGTACTTCAAGATCGTCGACCGGATGAGCGGAACGGCCCCGCGCACGCTCGACGGCATGGCGTACATGCAGTACGCGACGCATTACGACGGCGCGTCCGAAGAACTGGCGCTGAACATGGATCTCTCGGAGGATTATTTTGCCATCCGCTGGATGCTTGAAAACGTCAAAGGCTCGCCGGTCATCGTCGAAGCCAGCCCGACCGAATACCGCTGGGGATCGCGCTTCACCATCTATACCGGCCTGCCCGGGGTTGTCGGCTGGAACTGGCACGAACGCCAGCAGCGCGGAGTGGTCGACGACCAGGGGGTATGGGAACGGGTTTATGCGATCGGCGATTTCTACAACACGACCGACACTTCCGAAGCGGCGGCGTTCCTGAAGAAATATAATGTGAAGTATGTCATCCTCGGCCAGTTGGAGCGCGCCTATTACCTCCCCGAGGGAATCGCGAAGTTCGAGCGGATGGCGCAGGCCGGCCGATTGAAGCCGGTATTCACCGTCGGTCTGACGACGATTTATGAAGTACTGTCCTAACCTCCTCTCCCCCGACCCCTCTCCCCCTTCCCGATACTCGGGACGGGGGAGAGGGGTGTCTGAGACCCGGGGATCATCAGGGTCGAAGACGGGGTGAGGGGGTTAGGACGGGGAGAACGGAGTAACCGGCATCATGTCCTATTGGGAAATCGCAGGCTCTTTTCTCCGCTGGTGGGCGGCCACCTCGATCCTCGCGCTCGCGTTGTGGCCGATCACGTTTCAATGCCTTAAGCGCCTGCCCGACCGCGGCTGGACGTTTGCGCGCATGGCCGGGATCCTCGCCACGGGATACTTTTTCTGGCTTGGGTGCTGGCTGCACGTGTGGCAGAACATCCCGGGCGCCGTCTGGCTGTGTGCGGGCGCGCTGTTTGCGGCCGGGATGATCCTGGCCCGGACCCGCGGGGAAGATCCCTGGGGCTGGCTGCGCGAACATAAAAAGGAAGCGCTGTTCAGCGAGGGCGTGTTCCTCGTCCTGTTCGCGGCGCTGACCTGGTTCCGGGCGTACGATGCCGGCGCGACCCACACCGAGCGGCCGATGGATCTGGCGTTCCTTAACGCCATCATGCGCTCAACCTACTTTCCTCCCAACGACCCCTGGCTTTCCGGATACGCCCTTTCGTATTATCACTTCGGCTATATCCTGACCGGGATGCTGGCGAAGATGACCGGCCTGGCCGGGAGTATTGCGTTCAGCTTCGGCGTCACCGGTTCCTTCAGCCTGGCCGGATTGGGAGCCTACGGTTTACTGCGCAACCTGCTGCTCTTGAAAGCGGAGCCGTCCCCCGAACCGGCCGCGCCCCTCTCATCCCCCGATGCCCCTTCTTCGTGGCGGAAGCCGCATAACTTCTGGAGATCCCATTATCTCTGGCTGCCGCTGCTGGCGCCATTTACGCTGCTCTTCCTGGGGAACCTGGAGATCGGACTTGAATTCCTTTATTCCAACCATGTCGGATGGAATGCCGACTGGCAGCAAGGCCAGAGCAATTTCTGGACGGAGCTGGATATCAGCGACCTGAACACCCTGCCGACAGGGGAACCGAGCCTGATTCCGGATCGCGGCACTTGGTGGTGGTGGGCCGCTTCCCGAGTGGTCCACGATCATCCTCTGGGAGATCAATCCAACGCCTCCAAGATTGAAGTAATAGATGAATTTCCCGCGTTCTCGTTCGTGATCGGCGACATGCATCCGCATATTATGGCGCTGCCCTTCCTGTTGATGGCGGTCGCCGTCATCCTTGAAATACTTCTACGCGGGGGAGGGGCGATAACCGAAACGGCCTCCGATCGCCGGCTGTTTTTTGGATTTACCGTTCTCTCGATCGGCAGCCTGCTGTTCCTTAATACCTGGGACATCCTCATTTTCGGCATGGCCGCGATTGCCTCCTGGGTCGGGTGGAAAATGAGCCGGCGCGAATTTTCCTTCGGTCCGTTTTCCGGATGGAAGGCCTTTATGGCCCGCTGGGCGGTCACCGGCGTGGCGGCGGTGGCGTTGTTCATCCCGTTTCTGATCGGCTTCTCCTCGCAGGCCGGAGGCATTCTGCCCAACGTCCTGTTCCCGACCAAGGGCGGGCAGTTCTTCGTGATGTTCGGGACTCTGTTCGTCCCGGTGTTCGCCTGGCTGTTCCTGGAGCTGTGTTCGCGCGAATGGAGGCCGGATTGGAAAAACGGGCTGACGCTCGCCGGAATCGGATTGGCCACCCTGCTGGTCGGGTCGCTGGTTGCCGCGTTTTTTATCTCCCTCAGCCCGGAAGCGATGACCGCCATCGGCGGCGTGCTCGGCGGCTATGGAACGATGGAGGCCTTGTCGATTGTCCTGGTGAAGCGTTTCTTCGATCCGTGGGCGACGCTGCTGCCCTTCGGGTTAATCGCCGCGGCGCTGGCGGCGCTGCTTGGTTGGGCGCTCCGGAAACCGGCGCTGCCCGCCGAGCCGCCCGATGCGGAATCTCTCCCGGCCGGGAAAAAATGGGTTGACGCGTTTGTTCTGATCCTCGTCCTGTGGGGCGCGTTCCTGGCGCTCTTCCCGGAATATTTCTACTTGCGCGATTTCTTCGGCGGCCGGATGAATACCGTTTTCAAATTCTATTTCCAGGCCTGGGCATTCCTCAGCCTCGCCGCCGCGTATGGGATTATCCGCCTCTGGGAGGCTCTCCGGACGGCTCCGGCGGGCGGCCGTGCGCGCCGGATTTACCCGCTGCTCGCATCCGCCGCGGTACTGGCTTTCCTTCTGATCGGATCGGTGTACTACCCGATGGCGGTCTGGACGAAAACGCATAGTGACCAATTTGCCGACGAGCCCACGCTGGACGCCTCCGCCTATCTGCAATGGACTCATCCGGAGGATGCGGCGGCGATCCAATGGATGCGCGCAAACATCACCGACAACGGCCCGCTGGTGGAGGCGGTCGGAAACGATTACGATGAGTATGCCGGACGCGTGGCCACGCATACCGGCATTCCCGGAGTCCTCGGGTGGATCGGCCATGAGGATCAATGGCGCGGCACGCGCGCCCTTCACGGCCCGCGGATCACCGATATCGAAGAACTGTATAAAACCATGAACTGGCTCGCGGCGGAGGAGATTCTGGAGAAGTACGGCGTTCGATATGTCTACTTTGGCCCGCTCGAAGAGCGGATGTACGGCAACCGCGGGCTGGATAAATTCCGCGTGCACCTGAAAGTGATCTACGAAGCGGATGGGGTCATCATCTTCGAAAGGGTGGTTCCATGAAAGTGCGCGACGCGCTTGACCGTTTCCTGGATCAGCACGCGCTGCCGCTGTACGCGGCGCTGTTCTTTGCCGCGTTTTTCCTGCGCCTATCTGCTCTGGACGGCGCGCCGCTGTCCGGGAGGGAAGCCGCGGAAGCCTGGGGGGCGCTGGGTCTCCTGCGCGGGGGAGCGGCCGCGTCTTCCAATGCATTGTATGCGTCGCTGACCGCCGGATTGCTTTTCCTTTCCGGGCCGTCGCACTGGGCGGCGCGTTTATTCCCGGCCGCCGCCGGGGCGCTCGTTGTCCTTCTGCCACTGCTGTTGTGCAAAACGCGCGGGCGGATTGAAGCGTTTCTGCTGGCGCTGCTCCTCGCGCTCTCGCCCTCGCTCTGGATCGCCTCGACGATGGCGGGCGGGACGGTGCCGGGTTTCTTGGCGGCGGGATTCTTTGTTTTCTACACACGCACCGAGCAACCGCGACCTCTGGTAAGCGGCCTCGCGCTTGGGCTGGCGGTTGCGGCCGGCCCGGTCGGGTGGAGCGGTTTGGCCATCGCGGCGATAGTTCCGATTGCGGAGCGGATATTCCGGGCGGGCGGTGGGGCGGACAGCCGTCCGCCCTTACCGCTTCTGGATGCCGGGTCAGGCCGGGCGGACAGTCATCTGCCCAACGAACGGGCGGATCGACATCCTCCCCTACCCGCGCCGGCGGCGATCGCCGGATTTCTGATAGGTCTCACTGCTGGCAGCACCGGTTTGTTTATATTCCCGCGCGGGATTGGCGTGCTGGCGGCCGGTTTCTCCACATGGTATAGCGCGTTCTTTTCCGGCTGGCCGCGCGCCGGCGAATTCATCCTGTTTTTCCTCGGATACGAACCGATCGCGCTCGTGTTCGGCACCGTGGGGCTGGTCCTGCTCGCGCGGGCGGTGTTCACAACGGAAGACAGGTTCTGGGGAACCTTTGCCGCAATCGCAGCGGTTTGGGTGCTCCTCCGGCCGGCGGCTTTTCCCGATGAAGCGTTGTGGGTGATCCTGCCGTTGCTCGTGCTCGGCGCGCGCGCGTTGCGCATGACGCTGGAATCCAGCGCGCTTGAGGAACGGCCGTTTTTCGTTATCACCCAGGCCGGCGCCATCCTGGCGCTTGCCGCCTTCGCCGTCTTCAACCTTGCCGCATATGCTTTCTCCGGCTCCTGGTTGAATCTCATTTTGGCTTTGGCGGGCTTCCTGGGCGGGTTTTTCCCGGGTCTCCTGTATTCCGAGGATTTGGGCAAGGCGGCGCGCGCGTCGCTGACGGGATTGGCGCTGGCGTGGTTGTCCTTTTTATTACTCACACAGGCCGGCGTGGGGTGGAATGCAACCCATGCGCGGGACACATCCGCCAATGAACTCTGGCATACGGAGACGGCCGCCGCGGACGTCCTGCGCTTGCACTCGACACTCGTGCAGATCTCCGAATGGCAGACGGGTTTTAAGGATGAGCTGGCCGTCGTGATTCAACTGCCGGAGGAATCCGCGCTCGGGTGGGAGCTGTTGACGTACAAGGCGGCCGGATATGCGGCCGCGGTGGACATGCTGGCCACACCGCCGATGCTGATCGCGCCATACGTCGAGGTGGACGGCGCGGCGGCCGCCCCGGCGCTGACGGTGGTGTACCGCGGACAGGCATTCGGGTACACTGAGCGGCGGGCGTGGTCCGGCTGGCCGCCGGATCTCATCCGTTGGCTGCTTTTCCGCGAAGGACCGGTGGCGCGGGAGCGGGTGATCCTTTGGGTGCGGTCGGACATCCTCATCCCGGAGAAAGGAGCCGTCGAATGAGCGACTTACCCGCAAAAATTATCACCGTCGATGGACCGGCGGCTTCGGGCAAAACGACGATCGGCCGGAAGCTGGCCGAGAGGCTCGGCTACCTGTTCTTCGACACCGGCGTGATGTACCGAGCCGTCGCGCTGGCGGCATATCAAACCGGGGTAAACCCCGCCGACGAAGAGGCGGTCTCCACGCTGGCGGAAAAAACCACGATCGATGTCCAGCCGGTGACGGCGAGGGACGACCGCGCCAGCGCGGTCCTGCTCGACGGCGACGACGTCTCCTGGGCGATCCGCGAACCGGTGGTGGACGAATCCGTCTCGCGCGTGTCGGCCTACCCCAGGGTGCGGGCGGCGATGGTTGACCAGCAACGAAAGATCGGTCTGCGCCGGAAGGTGGTGATGATCGGGCGCGATATCGGCACCGTCGTCCTGCCTGAAGCCGACCTTAAAATCTACCTGGATGCCTCGCTCGAAGTGCGCGCCCGGCGGCGGTTCCAGGATCTTGATGCGCGCGGCAGGGATCAGACGCTTGAGGAAGTGCAATCGGCGCTGGCCCGCCGGGATGAGGCCGATACCGGGCGCGATCTTTCCCCCTTGCGGCCGGCCAAGGATGCGGTCGTCATCGACACTTCCGCGCTGACGCCGGAAGAGACCATCCAGAAGATCGAACCGTTGCTGGCGGGGAAGTAATAATCCGTCATCCCCGCGCCTGCCCTCGCGGAGCATCCCCCCTTGATCTTGATGTATAAGTGGGGATGCGTGCGAAGCGAGGGTGTTTTTGGCGGGGATCCAGGGTTTTTTAGCACGTGGGTCGATTATACAATTGCTGGATTCCCGCTTAAACCACGCGGGAATGACGACCATTTCCCAGATTGGTTGTTCGCCCCCGGAGAAAAATGCGAAAAAAAATAAAGTTCCTTTTCATGATTACCGGAATGCTTTTCGTATTCGCCTGCAGCCTGCTTGCTCCGGCATCATCCGTTCCCGCAGCGGCGGATACGGAAGAACCGCAGGCAGCCGCCTCTCCTACGGTTGAGACGCTTGCCCCGACCGCCGCAGGCGACCCGATCCAGTACCTCAACCCCAGACGCTACCGGGTGGAATCCGTCGCCACCGTCACCAACGGCGGGTTCACGCTAACCGAGCTGCAGGTGTATCAGCCAAAGCCGATTAATTGGGACGGGCAGGAGAAGGTGACGATCGAGGAGGTCTCCCCGGCGAGCGTGCAGGTGGGCAGGGATGATGTCACCGGAAGCGAAATGTATTACTGGCATCTGGCGAACACGCCCGCCTGGGGGAGAACCCAGGACCTCAAGTACCGGTTCACATTCACGGCGTATGAAACCCGGACCGCCGTCGATCCGGATTCGGTCAAAGCCTACAACTCGCTGAGCGCCGATTACCGGTGGTATACGCGGGCCGAACCCTACATCGAATCCGCCGATCCGCAGATTATCGCGTTGGCCAACCGGGTCGCCGGCGATGAGACGAATCCATACCTGTTGGCGCAAAAATTTTACGATTATGTGGTGGCCAACGCCCGCTACCAATTGGTCGGGAAGGGGCTTCTTGGGGCCAAGGCGCTGCTGACGAACGGGGTGGGGGAATGCGGCGAATATGCCGCGCTGTTCATCGCCCTGGCGAGGGTAAAAAAGATTCCCGCACGGTCGGTGGTTGGGTTCTGGGCGGTCAGCGGGACCGCCCAGACGCACGTCTGGGCGGAATTCCATCTGGAGGGCGTCGGGTGGATCCCGGTCGATCCGACCGTCGGCCAATCCGAGCCGTATAAGGAGGGGATTCCGGATTATTATTTCGGCAACATGGATAACCAGCGTGTCATCCTCAGCAAGGGATTCAACATTAAACTGGATCCGCCGGCGCCGGAGGGAACCGTCGCTTCGCTGCTGCAGATGCCATGGTGGTGGTACTGGGGGACGGGCGGAGATGCCTCCACCGTTTCACTTGAAATGACAACCTGGAAGGTGACGCCGAACTA
>DAOUDU010000154.1:0-5586 GCA_034430775.1 Anaerolineales bacterium
GTATCAGCGCCCGTTCGCCCTCGAGATCGGTGTTCATCTTCGAAACTTTTACAAAATTTTCCGGACCGGTCATCTGCCGGCAGAGCGAATAGACCCGGTTGGTCAGGTTCTCGAGTTCCCCCTGCACCGGATCCAGCGCCGTCTTGGTCCGGCCGCCGGCGCTCATCAGCGAATTGAAGATCCGCATCTGCGAACGCACCACTTTGGAGTATTGGTCCTGGAAACGCGTGGAAAGAGTCCCCGAGCGCGCCTGCATGTCGTAGTCCATCCGGATCCGGCGGTCGGATGCAATCCGCCGGACCATGATCAACCACAGGATCAGGCCGATCGGGAAGAGCCACCAGGCCGCGACCAGGCCGGCCAGCACGGCCGCGGCGAACATCGCCGGGTTCAGGCCGTGAAAGAGCGCGGTTACGAGCGGAGAACGCATCGGGTCGGCACCCATCCTTTAGCAGGCTGCGGGAAAATCGCATGCCGTCATGGCGAACCCTGCCCCGGCGGAACAGGCCGGGCGCGCCATGACATGTAGGCGATCGTTTCACACCCGCATTAGAAATAGCTGCTGATAATTTCCAACAACTTGGCAATATCCTCCGGGTCGCCGGATTGCACCTTGGTCGCGGACGCGCGCGCGATGCTGTTAAGCGCGGCGATATCCGCGTCCGACCCGTAGGCCACCGGGATAATCAGGATCGGGTTGCGCCCGGAGCGCCCTTCCTGGATTTTCCCCAGGACGTCATTCAAGGTCGACGCGCTGGACGTATCCATGCCATCACTCAGAAGGACAATGGCGCGGATCCGGTCTTCCCCTTCACCGGGTTCGGTGGCAAGAAGCGTATCGATCGTCTGGATTAGCGTATCGTACAGCGCCGTGCCGCCGTCGGCCTGCAGGCTGTATATGTAGGTGGCGATCTGATTGCTGACCTGTTCGACCAACCCCGGCGCGACCAGTTCCTGGGCGTGATCGTTGAAAATCGTCAGCCCGACCCGGTTCTGGGTCGGCATTTTCTCCAGGAACAGTACCGCCGCCTGCTTCACTTGTTCGATCTTTTCCCCCTCCATCGAGCCGGAGCGGTCAATCACCATAAGAATATCGCCCTGCTTCTTGACGTACTGCCAGCTGGCCTGGACGGCCGCGATGACGTCGGGATCGGGAACGTTTAATACCGTCGCCGGCTGGTTCGGGTCCACCCCGAGTTCCGCGACGATCGGGTAGCCGATCGGCACGGCGGCATTCACCGGCCGGAAGCCGTTTTCCAGCACCTTGCGCTGAACCGTTTCGCTCACCACATACTCGGTGAAGAGCTTCGCGGCGGCGCGCTGTTCCTCGGTCACCCAATCCGTGTTGGGGATGGCAAAGGGGTGCTCATGCCAGAAGGTGCCTTCCTTCGGATACAGCGCCACCAGTTTTTCCGGCGGCTTGTAGGCGGTTTTGCCCTGGTTGATGAAGATCAGGTCGTTCTCTTCCAGCGCGACGAAATCCAGATATTCCGGTCCCTGGGCGATGTATTCCTTGAACTCGGTCGTGCGCGAGGAGTAGTGTTTGACCAGGCTCTCGATCCGGCGCACGCCCGCCTGGACATCCGGATCCTGGACCAGGTCCATCGTCAGGCGCCTGACATCCCCCACCCCGGCGTTGTATTTCGCGCTGGCGTAGAATTCGGCGATCAGCGTGGAGATCGCGGTCGAGCTGATATACGGATCGGTGTGCCCGTAGTAGACCGTGGTGCGGTTTCCGCCGATGCCGTAATCCGCCCAGCCGTTGGGGGAGTTCATAACCTCAATCAGCTCCTCCCACCCCACCGGCGCTCCGCCGTTCTTGTTTTGAATCGCCCGCAAACGCGATTCCCAGATGGCCATCACCACCGGGGCGAGTGCGGTCGGGGGGCAGTCGGCGAGGGTGAACACTTCCCGTCCGGTCTGGTAATTCACCAGCGCCAGCCAATGACTCACCGACGGAGAAAAGAGCGTCGGCCGCTCCACATTGGCGTTGTTGGGCGCGATGAAGGCGTTGATGATCCCCTGCGCGACCGTCCCGGACGAACCGGGTTTCCCGGTCACCCAGACCGGCTTCTCGCCGGAGGCAAGCGGTTTATTGGTAGCGGGATTCTTTCCCTCGGCCGAAGCCTTGTTAAAGGCTTCGATCGCTTCCTTCAAATACAAATCGCTTTCGGGCGCGTAGATGATGCTGATCTCAACGGCATCTTTCGGTTTGGAATCCCCCAAGATGCTGCAGGCCGTCAGGAAGATAAGAAATCCCATAAGGACCGATAGTCGTCGTTTCATGTGTTTCCTCCTTGTTTGCCCCAGCAAAACTGAAGCGCAAAGACAGTGTTCTCATCGGCGGGACGGACCGGATTATCGAAGACGACATCCGGCCGTTCGAGGTATTGATCCGCCAGGTCTCCCTGCGGTCCGCCGCTTAGGAGATACGATCGGTAATTCTGCGCGGCCGCCCGCTGCAGATCCGCTTCCCAATCCTCGATCTCCCTCCAGTTCGACCGGATGAAGAGCGAAAAATTCAGGACCGCCCGGTACGCGGGCACCTGGAGGATGAAGGCGGAAACCGGCAACCGCCGGCTGTCGGACAGCAGAAGAAAAGCCGCATCCGCCTGCGGCGGGCGGCTGGCCATCTGGTCGAACGGATTGCGCGAGCGATCGGGCACCGCCTGCATCAGCCCCGCCAGCCAGCGCCGGAACGCGGGATCGTTGATCTGAGCCGCGGTCAGTGAAGACTGTTGGAAGAATTCGGCGGCGGCCGAAAGGCATGCGCCCATCCCCTCCACACTGCCCTCCGGCGGAACCGCCAGTTGGAACTGAGGATCGGCGGCCGCGACCTGGGCCAGGGATTTCCAAGTAATGCCGGATGGGATGTCTTGCGGCGAGCCGGCCGATGCCGCCCAGATAAAGGTATCCTGCGCGACAACCGTTCCGGCCGCCTCGAACGGGATTCCCCCGGCCGCGATCCGCGTCCAATCCGATTCGGCGATCCAGATGTCCGGCAGACCGGTCATGGCGGTCAGCCGGGAATTGGCTTCCGCCCCGCGCATGACGGTCAGGTTGACCGTCACCAGCGGATTAAGTCTGGAAAACTCGACCGAGGAATCCCGGATCCATTTCTCAAGTGCGGGAGGCGCGGCTACAATCAGGGTGACCGGCCTGCCGGCTTGCGGATTCAAATAGAAATTGGGGAGAAGGGCATCCCGCAACGGTGCATACGAGAGGCTGCGGACCGGCTCCCAAATCAACGCGGCGCTTCCCACGCACAAGGAAAGGAGGATGAAGACGGTGAAGAGAAAACGGTTAAGGCGGGGTGTGCTGCTCATGTCGGGTAATTATAGACGAAAAGGACGGATATCATGGCAGTATTTCGCCGGCCTCGAACGGCAAAGGGTGGAATGACAAACCGGGTTGCCACAGGTTCCGGAATCGCCGAAACCCATCAGAATATACGAATAGAAGTAGAAAAAGGTTCGAATTCCTTGACCGAAAAATCTGAAGCCGGAGTCCACGAAGACCCTTAGGGTCTCACGGGCAATCCCTGCATCTGTTCGAAAATAATCCGAGACCCTAAGGGTCTTTCTTATTGATTCACCAGATGCGCCATGTACCCGGCCCCGAAGCCGTTATCGATATTCACCACGGTCACGCCCGGCGCGCACGAGTTCAGCATGGTGAGCAGCGCCGCCAGCCCGCCGAACGACGCGCCGTAACCGATGCTGGTCGGGACGGCGATCACCGGGCGGCGGACCAGCCCGCCGACGACACTCGGGAGCGCGCCGTCCATCCCGGCCACGACCACCAACACATTCGCCGCGAAGAGGGACTCGCGCCGGTCGAGCAGGCGGTGGATGCCCGCCACCCCGACGTCGAACAACCGCTCGACCTTGCTGCCGAGCATTTCGGCGGTGACGGCCGCCTCGTCCGCGACGGGGATATCGGCCGTCCCGGCGCTCATCACCAGCACCGTACCCTTCCCGGAGAGCATGGGAGTACCAAGCGTCACGATCCGCGCGGATTCGTGGAACACCGACTGCGGGAATTTTTCCTTAATCGCATCCGCCGCTTCGACGGTTGCGCGGGCGGCCATCACTCGGCCGTCGTGCTTCGCCATCCGTTCAAAGATTTTCACGATCTGATCGATCGTCTTCCCCGGGCAGAAGATCACCTCGGGGAAACCCGTACGCATCGCGCGGTGCGTATCCAGCCGCGCGAATCCCATATCCTCGTACGGCAGGTCCTTCAACTGCGAGAAAGCATCTTCCACGCCAAGCTCGCCGCCGCGGACTTGTTCGAGCAGTTTGCGAATGCGTTCGCTATCCATAATTCTTTCCATCCTCAGACTGATCCAGTGTCTCGTTCAAGCTTCCCCGCCGATACCCCTGCAAGTCGGCGGCGACGTACGAGTAGCCGGCGGCGCGCAGCGCGGCGACAACCTTCGCGGCGATTTCCGGCGCGGCCAGGCGGGCGATTTCTTCCGGTGCGACTTCCACCCGCGCCATCGTCTGGTAATCCCGCACGCGCACCGAATGAAAACCGAGTCCCTTAAGCACAGCCTCGGATTCACGCACGCGCTTGAGCGCTTCGCGCGTGATCCGCGCACCGTACGGGAAGCGCGCCGCCAGGCAGGATTCGGCCGGTTTGTCCCATACCGCCAGGCCTGCACGATGGGCAAGTTCGCGGATCTCCGCTTTCGCCAGCTCCGCCTCGCGCAACGGGCTGCGCCCGCCCGATTCCCTAACCGCGCGTTCGCCCGGGCGGTAATCGCCCAGGTCGTCGCGGTTGGATCCTTCCACAATCCATTGGATCCCTTCCTTGCGGGCCAGTTCGCCAAGAATCCCGAGCACCCCCCGTTTGCAATAGTAGCAGCGGTCCTGCGGGTTGTGCACGAATACTTCGTCTTCCAATTGCCGCGCGGCGAGAAAAATATGCTTCACACCGAGGCTGCGGGGAAGCGCACACAGCGCTTCGTCTTTCTGCTCGACATAAATCGGCGATTTGGCCGTCGCGGCGGTCACTTTCTCCGCGCCCAGCGCCTGCACCGCGGCCCATAACAGGAAGGAGCTGTCCACGCCGCCGGAATACGCGACCAGGACCGATCCCATTTCCTTGAGGATAGCGAAAAGGGCGGATTGCTTATTGGAGAGCTGTGATTCGTTGAACACTGTAGACATCTGCTTTATTTCGTTTGATTCCACTCTCATCCCATCCTTCTCCCAGCTTCCGCTGGGAGAAAGTGGCCGAAGGCCGGATGAGGGGTATTTCTTCACCGCATCCAGTACAATCGAGGTATATCCCAGTTTTCCGCCACGGTTACGTTTGTTATAACGTTCCGAGCGGTGAATCATCCCGTCCTCGGGCGCCCACTCGGTAAAATGAAAGCGGCCGGCGTCGTCGAAATATCCATACCCCGGAACGCCTTCACCCACCGGCGCAGCAATCCGCCCAACACCGTAATCCCCGCGATCCGCCGCTTCATGAAATCATTCCTTGCCGCGGTCCGCGGCGTTCCGGCTCCCAATCAGGATCCAGGAAATATGATGATGGCTTGCACCCCCGGCCCGGTTTTCGAGGTATTCCTGTTCG
>DAOUDU010000155.1:0-2183 GCA_034430775.1 Anaerolineales bacterium
CACCCACCTGCTCGAAGCCGGCTACGATATCCGCACCGTCCAGGAACTCCTCGGCCATTCCGATGTCAAAACGACCATGATCTACACCCATGTTCTCAATCGCGGCGGGCTCGGCGTTCATAGTCCGTTGGATCTTTAAGCCCGAAATCCTCCCCCATTTTCTGCCCTTGGTTTTCGGTATATGGGGGAACCTGTCCTCGCGCAGCATCCCTATTCGTTTCTTTTTTACGCGGGGATGATCGCGAAGCGATGGGGCAGAGGAGGCGGAGGAAAGGGAGGAGGGTCTTGGCGGAGTGGAAAGCCGCTCACCTTCCTCGCCCCGTTTTTTTTACGAACCTCAGATTATTCCCCGTACCACAGCGATCTTCCGGGCCAGCGCGCTTGTCCCCCAACTGAGGAGCAGCCCTCCCAGGAACGCCGCTCCGAATTTTACCGGCGCGGGCAATCCGACCGGAACGAGCGCGAATTGAAGCCAGTGCACGATCGGATAGTGGAAAAGATAAACGCCGAAGGCGTTGGCATTCAGGCTGTCGATGACGGGAAGGTGCTTTGGCGTGATTTGGCGGAACATTCCGAGGAACCCCAGGCACGCCCCGGCGCAGCATACGGAAAAGGCAAGTCCGTTTATCGTCCGCGCCATAATCGCGTCGCCGGCCTGCGAGGAAAATAAATAAACAGGGAACGAAAGCAGCGCGACGAGGAACCACACCCCCCAGTGTTTTGGCCATCCGGTCCGCCGCCAGGTTTGTCCGGTCCCAAGCGCCATCCCCAGAAGGAAGGAGCCTAAGTACAGGAGGATCCGCGCGGCCTGCACGTCCAGCGGCCCCAACCGGGTGATCCAGACGTAGGGGTCTACGACCAGGCGCACCGGCGCATACGCCGCTACCATCACCAGCAATATCGCCCACACCGTCGGCGCGCGGCGCAATTTTTCAAGCGCGGCCGGAGCGGCCCGGTGGATCAGCACGGCCACTCCGTCGAACGCCAGCAGCAGCCAAAGGAACCACGGCGCCCCGATCAGCCATCCATCGGTTGTGAAGAACCGGATCCAGTACGGAGTGGGCGTATCGGGCGCCGCCATCAGAAAGGAAGGCCAAAAGGCCAGCGGTGAAATCAGGAAGGCGGCGGCGAGAAACGGAATGCCCAGCCGCTTCAACCGCGAGCGGAAGTATCCTCCGCTGCCTTTGCGGTCCAGTCCGGAAAAGACGAACAATCCGGAGATCAGAAAGAGCAGCGGCATGGAAAACGTATCGATGAATACAACCGGCAGATCGAGCGCGCTCCACCGGCTTGGATCCACAACCGGCGCCGTCGCATCGATGTAATGTTTCGGATCGTACTCGCTGAAGGAGGTGTAGCCGATCGCGGCGTGCAGAAAAACCACCAGCACCACGACAAACGTCCGCAGGTTGTCGATCGCGGCATCGCGTCCTTCGAAAGATTTCAACATCGCGTCCTTCGCGGATCGTCTAGTTTCCTCCCCCATTTACCGGTTTTGTTTTTTGGTAAATGGGGGAGCCTGTCCTCGCGCAGCATCCCCAACTCGATTCTGGTTTATGAGTGGGGATGATCGCGAAGCGAGGAGGGAGAGGAGGGGGCGGGCATCGTGTTGAGGGTCAACGAATCTCCCCGCTTCGAATGATCCTTACCCCCGCCGCCTTCATCTCCTCCAGCGCGGCCGCCGTATCGCCCGGCTGAATGTTCACCCCCCGGCACGCATCTTCGATCACAGTCGCGCGGAAACCGAGGCTAACCGCGTCCAGCGCGGTGAATTTCACGCAATAGTCGGTCGCCAGCCCGGCAAGATAAACCGTGTCCACCTTGCGCTCATGCAAATACTCCGCCAGCCCGGTCGCGTGCGCGTGATCCGCGTCGAGGAACCCGCTGTAACTGTCGATCTCCGGATCCATCCCCTTCCGGAAGACCCGCCCGATCCGCGTCCGGTCGAGCACCGCAACTAATTCCGCCCCGTGCGTCCCTTGCACGCAATGGTCCGGCCACAGCGTCTGCGGCGCACCGTGTATTTGGATTTCCGAATAAACCGGCTTGCCATGCGTGCTGGCAAAGCTTCCGTGCCCGCGCGGGTGCCAGTCCTGAGTCGCCGCCACTAGCTTGAATTTCGGTTGCAACAGATTGACCAGCGGGATGATCGCATCGCCTTCCGGGACCGCCAGCGTCCCGCC